>CALKBV010000010.1 GCA_937775265.1 uncultured Pseudomonadales bacterium | reverse complement strand
CGCCCCGAGCGCCAGGCAAGGAAAAGTAACAAGAAGGATCAGTAAAGTATTGAAATAAAAAGACTTCATCATCAGGAAGCTGACTCGACAGGCGTGAAAGAAGCAAGAATTATGACATAATTCCTGCCATTCGGCCCCGTATCGGTTATTTTATCCGGGAAACACGGTACATCTACTGCTAACCGCTTGATACCAAGTGTGCTTGGACCCTAAACTACCAGAGAGAAGCTGGCCAAACGGCTGCCTGCTCGGTGAACTGTGTGAACTAAAGCTACTGTCGGCACACTAAGTCTTATCCGTTTTCTGTGTTGTGAATTTTATAAGAGCCGTTATTAATGAAAAATCTATCAAAGTTGCTACTGGCTGGATCCATTACGTGCGCCGTCATAGCCATGCCGTCACTGGCTACCGTCAAAGAAACCGGTACAGAGGCATTAGCCCCCTTACCCATCCATGCGACCACGACTCAGAACATTGTCGATGCACTGTCATCTCGCCATTACGTGCCGGCCGCACTGAATGATGAACTGTCATCAAGAATATTCGATGCCTACATAGGAGACCTGGATCCAAGTAGAAGTTATTTCCTGCAGAGGGATATCGATGAATTCGAGCAGTATCGCTATAAAATGGATGATGCCCTCAAACGCGGCAACCTGTCGCCGGCTTTTGATATCTTCAATCGGTACCACGAGAGAGTCACTACCCGATTCGAAAAGGTTCTTGCCATACTTGACGAAGGTCTCGAGCGTTTCGATTTTACGATACCGGAAGATCTTTTAATTGATAGAGAGAAAACCCCCTGGGCCCAGACAGAAAAGCAATTGGATGACCTCTGGCGAAAACGAGTTAAGGACGCCGTCCTTAATCTTAAGTTGACCGACAAGAAACCCGAAAAGATCCAGGAGCTATTGCACAAAAGGTTTTCAAATCGTCTGACACGCTCCAGGCAAACGAATAACGAAGACGTATACCAGCTCTATATGAATTCGTTCACCAAAACCTATGACCCTCACACACAGTATTTTTCACCGAGAACCTCGGAAAATTTCAACATCAATATGAGCCTGTCCCTTGAAGGTATCGGCGCAGTACTGCAACTGGAAGACGAATACACTAAGGTCGTCTCTTTGGTCACTGCCGGCCCGGCTGATAAAGCAGGCATCCTCAAACCCAACGACAAGATTGTCGGAGTTGGTCAGGGCACGGATGGTGAAATGGTTGACGTCATCGGCTGGCGCCTGGACGAAGTCGTCCAGCTCATCCGTGGCCGAACAGATACTGTCGTCCGCCTGGATATCATCCCCGCCAGCGAAGGTGATGCGGACCCAAGGATTATCAGCATTGTTAGAAGCAAGGTTGAACTGGAAGAGCAAAGCGCCCAATCGGAGGTCATCGAACTAGAACAGTTTGGTGCCCCGCGTAAAATAGGCGTCGTATCGATTCCTACGTTTTACATTGATTTTCAGGCGCTTCAGAAGGGTGATCGTAATTACAAAAGCACCACGCGGGATGTGAAGAAACTGATTCGTGACCTGCTGGCCCAGGACGTAGACGGCATTGTGATTGATCTTAGAAATAATGGTGGTGGCTCCTTGCAGGAAGCTAAATTGCTCACCGGTCTGTTCATTGACCGTGGGCCTACCGTACAGATAAGAAGTAAAAGCAATCGCGTGGATATCCTTGACGACCGGGATATCAGTATTATTTACGACGGCCCGCTCGCCGTCCTTGTTAACAGGCTGAGCGCCTCCGCCTCAGAGATTTTTGCAGGCGCCATACAGGACTATGAACGTGGCATTATTATTGGCAGCCAGACCTTTGGTAAAGGCACAGTCCAATCGCTGCTGCCATTGAACCGAGGGCAGTTAAAACTCACCCAGGCAAAATTTTATCGAATTTCCGGCGAAAGCACCCAGGAAAAAGGCATCATTCCTGACATTAAATACCCTTCGAGCTACGACCCCGAATCCATTGGCGAAAGTACTCTGGATGGCCCCCTTCCCTGGGACAAAATTACGGCGACGAACTATCGTCGAAAGCATTCGATCAATCACCTGGTAGCCGAACTGAGGTCTTTACACGATGAACGTGTCTCAGATAACCCCGAGTTCAACTACCTGACGGAAGCGTTCGCTTATCGAAAAACGCGCAACGAAGATGACACCATCAGCCTCAACGAGGAGCAAAGGTTACAAGAAAAGTCTGACCGTGAAAATTTTTGGCTAGCATTGGAAAATAAGAAACGCGTGGCGCTTGGCCAGGAACCCATTGCAAGCCTGGATGAACTGGACGAAGAAGAACCAACCATTGCCAGCAATGACGCATCTGCTGCGAGCCCTGCCAGCGTACCTACGACCGGCGAAAGTGAAACAGCAGAGCCGGCGTCCAATAGCGAAATAGCCGGTTCCAACTCAGCAATCCCCGTTGCAGGGGCGGATGATGCTCGCGAAGAACCAGAGGAGGAAGAATCAAGCCCGGACCCTTACCTGGTGGAAAGTGGTCACATCCTGCTTGATCTAATCAGTCTGGAAGAAAGAACCGCCGCAGGCCTTAAGCAGTCCCGCGACACTTAACCTGCAGACCACACTATCGGACTCGGGATCTAGTCAACGAAACATCGGCCATTTGCCACGCGTTCTTAAATCCCGCCTTCAACCCAAAACCACTCGGCACTTGAGAGATCGAGTTTTTTGGCCGGCCCGAAAACTTCGAGTAGGACCTGCGTGATTAAATGCAAATGCCAGCGGCATTGGTGTGGATCGTTAGGCGAGGTGTTTTTCCACTACATCGAAGGCATGCTGGATCTCTTTAAAACGTTCTTCGGCCAACAATGCCAGCTCGGGCGCGACTCCATTCGACTGGACCCTGTCAGGATGGAACTCCATGGCTAAGCGGCGATATTTCTTTTTAATATCCCTTAAGGTTTCTCCATGATTCGCGCCCAGTGTTGCATAGCATTTATCCAGGTCATTGGTACTCGAATAGCGCGCCTTGATTTGTTGATATTCCTGCCTGATCCCGAAAATATCCACCGCCTGCTCTATTAACCGGTCTTCAGCAGGATGTAATACCCCGTCGGCGTGTGAAACACGAAGCAGAAGATCAACCAACGAAACGAGCACTTCTGGGTGGTGGTGAAAGGCCCCGTAAAACTGCCGGGCATAATCCTCGAAAGTCTCGCGTGAATCTTTTCCAGCGTTGAATATTTTTATAGCGAACTGGCGAGCCTGGAGCGGCAAGCGCAGGCTATCTGTCATCACCCGCTCAACCACTTCGATCTCCTCGGAGGAAACCTGTCCATCTGCCTTGCTTAGCTTGCCAAGCATCGAAAAAGTCGTCACAAAAAAGATCCCGTGACGCTCCTCGTCCTGGTCGAGGGACTTACCACTATCCATCGTGTGGTGACCAAGGACAGCACCCAGAACGGCACCTATCGGGCCGCCCACCACAAACCCGATACCACCGCCAAGCATTTTTCCCATCCAACTCATAAGGGTTTCTCCAATGATCCCGTGAACTGCATGACGAGTTCAACCAGGACGGTAACAAGGCCTTCGGGCAGATCATGCCCCATGCCCTGTATAACTTCAAAATGTGCACCGGGGATCGTCTCAGCCGTGTCTTTTCCTGCGGCCAGTGGAATTAAGGGGTCATCCGCACCATGAATCACCATCGTCGGTACCTTAATGGACTCCAGCAGTTCTATCCTGTTGCCACCCGCAACAATCGCAGCCATTTGACGCACCACACCATTTGGTGTGTAGTCTCTTTTGTGACGGTTCCTCGCAATCCGGTCTCTTTCCGCTTCCGTTAAGGGATATCCCGGCGAGCCGCAAACTCTCAACCCTTCTGCAGTTGCAGCGATAATACCTTCATCTCCAGCTTCAGGGTCGGTTTCTGCCACCAGGGTCGCGGCAGCTTCTGGCGTCGCCGCGGGAAGCCCCTTTCGGGAAGAGCTCGACATCACAGAGAAGAAACTGCGAAGACGGTGACCCTGGGTCGCTGCAAGCACCTGACCAATCATTCCACCCATGGAAATAGCAAACAGGTGGGCACGATCAATGCCAAGACTATCCATCAACCCGACAATGTCATTTGCCATATCATTGATCGTGTACGGTGCTGTTTCTGTCTTGTTGGCGACATTGCCAATGTTAGGTAAACCCAAGAACTTTTGGCTCAAGCCAACATCCCGGTTATCAAACACGATTACCCGAAAACCTGCAGACACCAATCCTGACAGGAATGCCTCTGGCCAGTCGATGAGTTGGGTACCCAGACCTCGAACCAGAACGATGGCTGGATCGATAGTACTACCTCTTTCTTCAAACTCAAGCTGGATGCCATTAGCGATCAGGCTCGTCATGCAGGTTCGCCCCCCATCAGGTCGAGTAATTCACCGGTCTTTTCCTGCATCAACTCTTTGCTCCCCCTCGATTCAACGTTAAGACGGACAACGGGTTCTGTATTGGACGAACGGATATTGAATCGCCATGTACTAAATTCAAAACTGAGACCATCGGTTTTGTCGACCGCCAACGCGCCTGCACCATAGGTTTTCTCAACCAACTTCATTAGCGCAGTGGTATCTTCAATTTTGCGATTGATCTCCCCTGAAACCGGATACATCAACATACGTTCATCAACCAGTTCGCTAAGTTTTTTCTGTTTTCTTGACATCAGATCAATCACGAGCAGCCACGGAATCATGCCGCTGTCACAATAAGAAAAGTCCCTGAAATAATGATGGGCACTCATTTCGCCACCATAGATTGCGTCTTCCTCCCGCATCTTCTCCTTGATAAAAGCATGGCCAGCTTTGCTCATTATCGCCCTGCCGCCAGCGGCACTAACCACATCGGTCGTGTTCCAGGTTAACCGGGGATCATGGACAATTCCTTCACCGGGTGACCTTTCGAGAAATGCCTGAGCCAGCAGGCCAACAATGTAATAGCCTTCAATGAAGCGACCATTTTCATCAAACAGGAAACAGCGATCGAAATCTCCATCCCAAGCGATACCTATATCCGCTTCATTTACCTTGATAGCATCAATGGTAGGTGCACGATTTTGAGGTAAAAGAGGGTTTGGAACCCCATTAGGAAAGTTGCCATCCGGGTCAAATTGAATTGGCAACAGTGTAATGGGTAATCTTGCCGAGAGCTCATTCATCACCAACCCTGCGCCGCCGTTCCCGGGGTTCGCCACAACCTTCAGGGGCAAAAGACTAGAAGCATCAACATAGGAAAGCAGTCTTTCAATGTAGTCCGCCCGATGATCAAGCGTCTTAAGCTTGCCAGAGGCAACTGGCTGTCTAAACTGATTAGCCGCCACAAGATCACGAATGTCCGTTAAGCCTGAATCACTGCTCACGGGTCTCGAGCCCGCATGTACCATTTTCATCCCGTTGTAGTCTTTTGGGTTATGGCTTGCAGTAACGACAATACCACCATCAAAACCATAGTGATCGGTGGCGAAGTAGATCTCCTCTGTTCCACAAGTACCTATAAAGGACACGTCGACGCCGCTCTCCCGTAACCCCTGGATTAGCGCTTCCGTGATCGAGGGGCTGGACAAACGAATGTCGTGTCCTACGACGACATGCTTTGGCTTTATTCTTTCGGCGTAGGCTCGGCCGATCGCAGACGCAATCTCTTCATTTAATTCATCTGGTACTCGTCCACGGACGTCGTACGCTTTAAAACCGGCTACATTAAGCGACACAAAAATTCCTTCTTTGGCATTTTAGTCTTTAGTGAATTCTACAAGCGGAATGATTTGAGGTTTTGGCCCAATTCAACATCGGTTTTCAAGGTCACTAACTGTCTTGATCTGAGTGCATTTGAACTACCTGCACTAACTTTTTTCAACATCGTACTCGCTGGCTGTGCGGACAGAATGTGATCCAGTGAAGCATGTTCAGACAACATGGTTACAGCTGACTTCGGGCCAATCCCCTGCACACCCTTAATGTTATTGCTGTTGGCCCCGACTAGTGCCAAATAGTCAATATATTGCTCTTGGACGATGCCATATTTCTCTTCTATATAAACCCGATCACACCGTTTGTTGGCGAAATGATCATAAACAATCACTTTATCATTCACTAGTTGCAGATAGATTTTATCTGTTGAGAGAATAACAACCCCGCCATTGTTAGCGGCAACAACTGTCGCCAATGTCGCGACCACATCGTCGGCCTCATAACTATCGATGCCAAAACTCTGGACGCCAAGCTCCGCAAAAGCAGCGGCAAACTCTGGGAGCTTGCTCAGTAGCATAGGTGGTGTTTCAGACCGGTTCGCTTTGTATTCGGGATAAAGAAGGTGTCGCCATGTCTTGTCATGGTGCTCCATAACCACGGCTGCATGAGTAGGTTGGTGCGCCTTGAGTGCCCGGGCCAACGAGGACTTTGTAGCCTCTATCACCTGCTTCATGTCCTCTGCGGAAACATTGCTCGATTCACCCTGAGGCTTTTCCTTGTGTATTCTCGCCTCATAAATTCGGCGGATCAGGTTAAAACCATCAATAACAAGGAAACGAATAGACATTAGAACCCGACCGCCACTCCGTCTGCACGCGGGTCTTTGACCCCGTACAACTTCCCATCTTTCATTAGCACCGAGTTGGCATCGCCAATTCCACGACCATATGGCCAGGCGGAAAAACCAACGTGCCCCATTTCCTCAAGCGCTCTTAGTGTGTCGGGAGAGAAGGCATATTTTTCATAAATTATTCGATCAGGTTTCCACTGATGGTGAAAGCGTGGCAGGCTAACTGCATCCTCCAGTGGCATTTCATGACTAACAACGTTCAAAATAATCTGCAGCGTCGTCGTAATAATAGTAGACCCACCGGGCGATCCCGTTACCAGAACGGGCACACCGTCTTTCGACACAATTGTTGGTGACATAGAACTCAGCATACGTTTTCTAGGCGCGATAGCATTTGCTTCACGCCCGATAAGGTCAAACTGATTTGCCGTGTTAGGTTTAATAGAGAAGTCGTCCATCTCGTTGTTGAGCAGAATCCCCGTTCCAGGAACCACCATCTTGTTTCCATAGGAGCTATTCAGCGTCGTTGTAAATGAAACCGCGGTACCAGACTTATCAATCACTGAGAAGTGCGTGGTCTCCATACTTTCCTGCGCCGGTGCAGCACCCGCAAAAATCGCCTCACTGCTTGAGGCCTTGTTTATATCAAAATCACTGAACCGGCTTTGTGCGTATTTCTTGTCGACCAACATGTCCAGCGGCACATCATAAAAATCAGAATCTCCCAGATGCTCTGCACGATCAGCGTAAGCACGACGCTCAGCCTCTATCATCAGGTGTATCGCCTTTGAACTACCCCAGCCCATGGCCTTGAGATCAAAAGGTTCGAGCATGTTGAGCATTTGCAGCACCAACACGGCTGAAGAAGGTGGTCCCATGGTCCAGACGTCATACCCTCTATAGTTAGTGTGAACAGGCTCCCTGTAGACTGCGCGGTAATTAGCCAGATCATCGTGAGAAATAATCCCCCCACCTTTTTGCATCTCCCGGACGATCAGGTCTGCTGTCTCTCCTGCATAGAATCCATCCCTTCCCTTGTCTGAAATAAGTCTCAAAGTTTTTGCCAGATCAGGTTGTTTCCAAATATCTCCGGCCTGCAGGGCGCGGCCATCAATCGTGAACTTCTTGACCGCCGCCGGATTTTTAAACAACGCTTGACCAGCAGTATTGATGTGTTTCGCGAGGTCGGTATCAAGTAAAAAGCCCTCTTCCGCCAGCTTTATCGCAGGCGCCATGACTTCCTGCCTGGTATTAGTCCCGTAGTCCCTAAGAAGACCCAACAATCCCTCAACGCTTCCGGGAACTCCTGTTGCCAGCAGGGTACTTCGAGAGAGCCCTTTGATTTCATCGCCATTGTCGTCCAGATACATATCACGATGCGCCGCACCAGGCGCCATTTCCCGATGATCCTGGGTGATGACCTTACCGTCCTCAAAATGGATGACAGCGAATCCACCACCACCGATGTTTCCTGCGGAAGGATAGGTAACCGCTAAGGCAAAGGCGGTAGCAACCGCACCATCGATGGCATTGCCGCCCTGCTTCATGATCTTCACACCCACTGTTGACGCCAGGGTTGAACGAGAAGACACCATCGCACCTTCGCCATACACCGCTTCCCGACTTGCCGCGCCAGCCTCGCTGCTCGAAAAAATCAGCAGGGATCCAAGAAGAATCAAGATACTTTGGTTCATACAATCACTCATTAATCAGCTAACACTAGTTTAGCATGTTCAATCCTTTCATGGCCGCGACTCAACGCCTCCATTCGGCTAAACTGGCCGCATGGAACTCACCCAGAGCGATGCCCGAAAGCTCTTCCTCAAGCAACAAGGTTTGCTCCGGGATAATGAGTTCGGACGTGGGAAAAATGCAACTAACAAGGCAATCCAACGCCTGACTTACGTCCAGATCGACACTATCTCTGTCATCAATCGTGCCCACGAGCATGTCCTTTATAATCGTGTGGGCAATTACAATCCCACGCATCTTGAGAAACTCGTCCAGGAACGGGAAGTCTTTGAATACTGGAGTCACGCAGCTGCATTTCTTCCTTTCAAGGATTTCCGGTACTCGCTACCGGTGATGAAGGGGTTTCGTAACACGAGGCAGTGTGACGACAAGCTCAAGGCCGAGGTGCTGGCTCGAATCCGAGCCGAGGGTCCATTGCAGTCCCGCGACTTCGAAGATACCAGCGGTAAGAAACGTGGCGGCTGGTGGGAATGGAAACCGGCGAAACGGGTTCTGGAACACCTGTTTTTCTCTGGCGAACTAATGGTGACCCGCCGCGAAGGCTTCCAAAAAGTATTCGACCTGACGGAAAATGTTCTTCCTTCATCCATCAGTACTTCAGAACCCACGCTGGAGGAATGGACAAGGTTTATAGTGCTGGGCATGGTCCACGCTTTGGGCATAGCCACCGAATACGACGTTGGCTATGCCAAACCCATCATCCGCAGATTATCCAAAATCACCTTAAAAGATCCGCTAAGGGCCACCCTCTCTGCGTTGGTCTCAGAAGGCCAGCTACTCGAAGTGAACGTCCAGGGTCGCGCCTGCTACACAACAGAGCAACTACTTAGTCTGCTCCCCGTTAGATCAACTCGCCAATCCGTTAGACTGCTATCCCCTTTCGATAACGTGGTGATCAACAGAAGGCGCACTCGCGAACTGTTTGACTTCGAATACCTACTCGAATGTTATGTGCCCGCTGCAAAACGCAAGTATGGTTATTTTTCTCTACCCCTCCTGTACGGCGATTCCCTTATCGGACGATTAGACGCGAAAGCACACCGAAAACACCATCTGTTGCAGGTAAACAACCTGGCGCTTGAGCCTCATGTAAAGATTGAAGACCAACTCATACAAGCACTTGCCAGTGGCATTGCGAAGTTCGCCAAAGATCACGAATGCTATTCGTTCTCTTTTCAGCGAGCCACCCCAAAGGCACTTTTGGCGCCCCTTAACGCCGCAGTCGAGAGGATACTATGAACCTGGGCATATCTAGCGCAGTATTCCCCAATACAGCACTGAATATCATCGAACACCACGGCTGTCAGATGGACCGGATGAAGCTGGATACGCACTGGACAATCTGGACGACGACACCTTTCACGTAAGTCGCAACTAAAAGGCGCAGCCTGTTGTGACAACCTCCGTCCTGCCTCGCACACAAGAAATCAAGTAGCACCTAATTGTCCTCGCCACCCAGGGTTAGCTTCGGTGAGGTGTCGCAATTAATTTTACCTAGTGAATCCTAATAGTTTCGCCTACCGGCTCCACGCATCGGTCATCTTTGTTTCTTGCATTATTCACGATTGTCGATACGGGCGTCACCTGGATCTCCATTCGGATTTCCGGCACGAGCAGATCCTGAAGCCGGGATGATTCGGTCTGCTGATTTACCCAGGTTCTTGCCTGATCTACGGTCAGATGTACAGGGATTCTGTGGTGTATGTTTTTCATGGGTTCTGGTGATGCAGCAGTCACTATTGTGCAACTCTCAATGATCTGGTCACCACGATGCCACCTGTCCCATAGCCCGGCGAAAGCAAAGCCCGGTTCGCTCGCGGGTTCAATGTAGTAAGGGACCTTGATGGAACCCTCTTTTTTCCATTCGTAGTAACCCGACACAGGAATGACGCACCTGCGCCTTTTGAAGGGCTCTTTATAGGCCCTGCTCGTTGTCAGAGTCTCGGACTTCGCATTGAACATGCTGTATTTGGTACCGGGTTCCGGCGACCAGGAAGGTACCAGCCACCACCTCATGGAAGGCATGTCCCAACCTTCCTCGTCGGAATGCCGAAGCACAGGCACCGTCTGAGTCGGCGCAATGTTGTACTCCGTTGTCATGGCCCAGGGGACATCACCCTCGACAACCTCCATAATCAGCTGGGTCAGTGGATCATCAATGATGTTAAATCGGCCGCACATACCACCACGCTAACATAGATGTAACGCGTGATTCACACATCGCTGTACAAATCGGTCGCTATCCGGTAGCTTGCGATTCTTGATCGAGACTAAAACAAAGCCCGCCTAGCCGGCTTTTTTTTTTGGATTTTGGAAATGAGACACATACCTAACCTTAAAGACCTCAGCACGGAAGAGATTCAGGATATTCTGGAACGCGCTGCAACCATCAAGGCTAATCCGAAAGCTCACAACCAGTTGCTCGCGGGCGAATCCCTCGCCATGCTGTTCCAGAAAACCAGCACCAGAACCCGGGTGTCTTTTGAAGTCGCCATGACGGAACTCGGTGGCCACGCCATTTTTGTCGACTGGATGACTTCGAACTTTGTTTTATCCGGAATCGAATACGAAACCGAATACCTTTCGCGCAATGTCAGCTGCATCATGGCGCGGTTAATGCACCACTCGGACCTGGAAAAAATTATCGCTGCCAGTCAGGTACCCGTGATCAATGGATGCTGTGAAAAATTCCATCCGTGCCAGGCCCTGACGGACATCCTGACGGTCTCCGAGCACTACGATGGCGACCTGTCCTCAGCGCACCTGGTCTATGTAGGGGTCCAGAACAACGTATCCAACTCTCTTGCTGTGATCTGCAGCAAACTCGGAATTCAGCTATCGATCGCGACCCCTGAAAACGATGACAATGGTGAAAGCCTGGATGCAGATATTCAGTCCATCATCCGTTCATCAGATCGAATTCAGCACGTCACCGACCCGAAAGAAGTTATCGCTTCTGCCGACTTTGTCTACACGGACACCTGGATCGATATGCAGTATTTCAACAACCCGGACTTCAAGGATGAAAAAGAAGCCCGCGTAAAGCAAATGGCGCCCTACCAGATCAACGAGGCTCTGGTAAGAGATATCGACTGCAAAATCATGCACGACATGCCAATACATGATGGCTACGAGATAACACCCGAGATGGTCCGCGACTCGCGGTCCATCATCTTCGAACAAGCCGAAAATCGCCTGCATGCCCAAAAGGGGCTACTCTGGTGGCTTTATGATCAGGCGGGGATAATTTCAACATGACCCATTATTTAATCGCACGAATTGATATCGATGACCGAGAGGAGTATTCGAAGTACGAGGCTGGGTTCATGGAAATTTTCAGCCAGTACGACGGTAAAATGCTCTCTGTTGACGAAGCACCGAAACTCATTGAAGGAAAATGGCCGGTTTCCAGAACGGTGTTGATCGAGTTTCCGTCAGAGGAAAGCGCCATGGCCTGGTATCAATCAGAGGCGTACCAAACACTCGCCCAACACCGGTTCGCTTCAAGCAATGGCAACATCGTATTACTGAAAGGCTTCTAGATCTGCTCTGCGAGCAACTCGAGCCAATGCATCACGGGGACGTTCGCGCCCTCTTTTAGCTGTAACTGACAGCCTACATTAGCCGTCACGATAACGTCCGGTTTCCCTTCGCCCAGAACATTCAGCTTTCGCGCTTTGAGTTGCTGTGAAAGTTCAGGCTGCAGAACCGAGTAAGTTCCCGCAGAACCGCAGCAAAGATGCCCCTCTCTGTGAGGAGTAATGTCAAATCCAATATCACCGAGTAGTTTTTCAACAGCACCGGTCAGACCAAGCCCGTGTTGCATCGAACAGGGCGTATGCACTGCTACCCGCGTCGTTGTTACTTCTATTGCCTCACCGCTAACTATTTCAATGGGATCAACTAACTTGTCTACAATCGCGCTCGCCTTGTCACGATATTCAGCGTCATATTGCAGAATTTCCGGGTAATCCCTGATCGTTACACCGCAACCGGTCGCTGAGGAAACAATGTAGTCAATGTGATCAATACGCGGATACAGTTGATCGATAACGGCTTTCATTCGCTGCATACCGGCTTCATGCGCAGACAAGTGATAATCCAACGCACCACAACAGCCTTCATGGAAAACTTCCGCATCCATACCCTGGTGATGCAGGACCTTCAATAAAGAGGCAACCACATTAGGTGTCGCAGCAGACTGGACACAACCTGACAACAGAACAACGTTCGCACCTATGACGGGCTCGACCTGATGCAAGACCGGCATTTTGATCGGGACATGACTCTGTATAAAGGCTGGCAGCAGTGGCCTGAAAAACTGCCCTAACGTCAATAGAGGCGCAAACAGGAATGGTCGCGGTACAACCAGCCGAAGCGCGAACGTTAACAGGCGTGATCGAAGCGACCGGTTTGCATGGTCCTGCACAAACTCCCGGCCGATATCGAGAAGCCGGCCGTACTCCACCCCGGAAGGACAGGTTGTCTCACAAGCGCGACACGTCAGACAACGATCCAGATGAACAATACTGTCATCAGAGATGGTGTTTTCTTCCAGCAAATTTTTGATGAGGTAGATGCGCCCGCGAGGTCCGTCTAGTTCATCGCCGAGCAATTGATAGGTTGGACAAGTGGCTGTACAAAACCCGCAGTGCACACATTTTCGGAGTATGGCATCCGCCTCTTGTACTTTGGGCAGCGCGATCAGGTCTGGATGGATATTGGTCTGCACTAGAGGCCTTCCTTACGATACATACGCCCTGGGTTAAAAATGCCACCAGGATCAAAAGTGGATTTAAGTCTACGATGAAGCGCGAATTCCAGGGCCGACAAAGGTTGAAATACCTCTGCTTCAAATCGGTCTTTATCATGCCGGACTCTGGTCCAGTGCCCGGACCCTGCATAGCCAACTCGTGGATCCGATTTCGGGTCGAACAACCAGCGCTGGGCGAACCCCCAATCCAATATTGCAAAATCATAATCGAACAATGGTTCATCAGCATCGGTAGATAACCGCCAGACATCCACTGCATTTTGAAATGCGGGAAGTGCCTGCGCATCGAGTTGCTCCCAGAAAGCGTTGTCTCCCAGGTTACCCTCGAGCATTTCTTCTGTTGCCTTTACTGCCTGTTCATTACCGGACAATCGCACACTGAGAGTGCCACCGGAGTAACAACTCGCACTTAGGGAACTAACCCTGTTGCATAATAACTTGACTGTCTCGCGCGCCACATCGCTGGAGCATTCCCGAGTGATTGTTTTCTCCAGTTCGGGCGCAGGAACAACCTTTAGGCTTAAATCAGCTAGCAAACCCAACGTTCCATAAGCACCACAAACCAGTCGCGACACGTCGTACCCCGCCACATTCTTCATCACCTGACCACCAAATTCGCAGTACGCGCCATCATGCAGCACCATACCCGCTCCTAACAGGTGGTCCCTTGCCGCACCACGATAAGGCCGCGCAGAACCTGAAAGCCCGGCGCTAACAACGCCCCCTATGGTTGATGTCGCATCGTGCACGGGCGGGTCAAATGCCAACATCTGGCCCTCAGACCGAAGAAGATTGTCCAAAGTGCCTACTGGGGTGCCTGCCTTAACCCGAACGATCAATTCAGCAGGGTGGTAATCAAGCACGCCTGCGTAGGACTGCGTTGTAAGGACCTGCAGTCCTTCGGCAACATAGCCCAGGAAGCCTTTGGTTCCCCCACCTTTTATCTGGATTGGGCTGCCGTCGCTTCCAGCTTTTTTTATCGACTCCGCGAACGCGTCTATCCCTTCCATCAGAATCTATCCAGGTGAGGGAATCTTTCTTCCCCTCTATGAACGTGCATCGCACCAAACTCTGCACATCGACTTAAAGTTGGTATTCCTTTTCCCGGATTCAGTATCCCGTAGTGATCAAATGCATTTTTAATACCGTGAAAAATACCAAGTTCATCGCGGTTAAACTGCAGGCACATCTCGTTGATTTTCTCGATACCAACTCCGTGCTCGCCCGTGATGGTGCCGCCCTTTTCAAGACAGAGCGCCAGGATTTCACTGCCAAATGCTTCTGCTCGTGTCAGTTGATCGCCGTCATTCGCATCGTAAAGAATCAGCGGGTGCAGATTGCCATCAGCGGCATGAAATACGTTGGCGACCTGTAACTCATACTTATGAGACAAATCAGTAATGGCCTGCAATACATTCGCGAGTTCGCGCCTTGGTATCGTACCGTCCATACAATAGTAATCCGGGGCGATCCTGCCGACCGCGGGAAATGCCGCTTTCCGGCCAAGCCAGAGTTTCTGCCGTTCTAGCGCATCGAAGGCCACCGTAAAGGTAATGCAGCCATTGCTTTCGAACACAGCCCGAACGGATTCAATCAGCTCTTCCAGCTCTTCCAGCGAACCGTCAAGTTCGCAGAGCAGCATTGCTTCTGCCGCTTCGGGATAACCTGCGCCAACAAAAGACTCCGCTGCCTGGATCGCCAGCTTGTCCATCATTTCCAGTCCCGCGGGTAGCAACCCCGCACTGATCACACCTGAGACACTGTTTGCCGCATCAATCACATTAGAGAATGCCGCCATAATGACGGCAACATCAGGCGGCTTCGGCAATAACTGAACGATGACTTCGACAACAATCCCGAGCATTCCTTCTGAGCCATGCATGAGCGCCAAAAGATCATATCCAGGGGTGTCGTACCCCTTCCCTCCCACGACCATTAGTTCACCACCCGGGAGCACAACTTTTAACTGTTTCACATTGTGCACAGTTAATCCGTATTTCAGGCAGTGAACACCGCCAGAGTTTTCCGCGACGTTACCACCAATCGTGCAGGCTATTTGTGAGGATGGATCCGGGGCATAGTACAAACCAAGATTAGATACGGCCTCCGAGATAGCAAGATTGGTCACTCCCGGCTGCACCGTGGCAGTTCGCGTGGAAGTATCGACGTCCAGTACCTGGTTAAAACGGGCCATCACCAAAAGCACCCCTTCATGGTGGGGCATAGCTCCACCCGATAGACCCGTACCAGCGCCCCGGGGAACTAACGGCACTTCACAGGATTGACATAAAGCAGTAATAGCCTGCACCTGTTCGATGGTATCCGGGATCACAACAACCCCAGGCAGCTGTTTCTTAGCTGTAAGGCCATCTGATTCATAGACAGCGAGCCGCTCTTCATCGGTGATGATGTCACTCGTAATGGCGCGTAGACGTTTAATAAAGTCTTGATTATTGATCGGCATATGGCAAAGTCATTGCTGCGAATGCCACATTATACGGGCGCGGGCCTTGATTGGTACGAACTCCTTAGGATCAGGCTTTACGGTATAATCGCCACTTATTTTCCTACAGCCTGAGGTAACCAGTGCCCATCAACACGGTTGAAGAAATACTCGAAGACTTTCGTCAGGGAAAGATGGTCCTTATGATGGACGACGAAAATCGCGAGAACGAAGGCGACCTCATCATCGCTGCTGACGTGATTACGCCTGAACACATTACCTTTTTTGCCAGGCATGCCTGCGGGCTGATATGCCTGACCGTCACTGAACAAAGGGCCCAGCAACTTAAAATACCTCTGATGGTAGATAACAATGGCTCAATGCACGAAACCAACTTCACTGTTTCAATTGAAGCTGCAGAAGGCATAACGACAGGCATATCCGCTGCTGACAGAGCCAAAACAGTTCGAACTGCCGTCGCGAAGAATGCCCGAGCAGACGATCTGGTCCAACCTGGTCATATATTCCCCCTTATTGCCAAGCGCGGCGGTGTGTTGACTCGAGCCGGGCATACTGAAGCGGGTTGCGACCTGGCTCGAATATCAGGTTATGAACCTGCCTCAGTGATTGTTGAAGTCATGAATGAAGATGGCACCATGGCCCAGCGACCGGAACTGGAAGTATTCGCCGAGAAACACGGTATCAAAATCGGCACCATCGCCGACCTCATCCAATATCGCAACCTGTACGACACGACTATTGAACGAATCGATACCAAGCAGGTAACAACGCATCAAGGAGAGTTCGAACTCCATACTTACAAAGATAATATCTCTGAATGTGTCCATTACGCACTGGTAAAGGGCGAAATTAGCGAGGAGCAACCCTGTCTGGTCAGGGTGCAGGTACTTAATACACTCAGAGACATACTTAATACGACGCGCCCTGGGCATGAAAGCACATGGTCGCTGTCTGATTCAATGGCATACATCGCCGAAGCAGGATCCGGTGTCGTGGTGCTGGTTGGACAGGAATTTCACCAGGCCGATGAGTTGAGTCATGTACAGCATTTCCCCGAGGTTCCACCTGTCCAGCGTCATACCAATGAGGCTGGAGGTTATCGAGTTGTGGGTACCGGGTCCCAGATACTAAGGGATGTCGGGGTGAGTAAAATGCGTCTGCTCAGTTCACCAACTCGTTTTAATGCAATTTCTGGATTTAACCTTGAAGTCATTGAGTTTGTTGAAAAACATAAAACAGTTTAGGGTTGTTACAAGCCTCGTACTAGCCAGTCTTTGGGTAACGCTGGGCGGCGTCCCCTGTTACGCTGATACGGTCCCCTCTGACGTCGTAACAGCATTTCACGCGGCCCTCATTACCGCCATGAAAAGTAGCTCCTATGAGCAAAGGCTTAGCGTTGTTGAACCGGCAGTAACCGATCACTTCCAAATTCACACCATCGCGCGAATATCACTGGGACGACATTGGCGTTCGCTTAACGCTGAGGATCAAGCCCGCTTCCAGGCCCTGCTGAAGGACCTGGTGAGCTCGACCTATGCTTCGCGATTCAAAGAAGACAATGGACAGGTATTTAGCATCACGACCACGGAAACCATCGCGACGAACCGCAATCGGGTAAAGTCGATTCTCGAAACCAGCACAGAAACTGTCACTCTGGACTACCAGTTACAACAAGAGGACGGCACCTGGAGGATCTACGACATCGTCGCCAACGGGGTCAGTGACCTGTCGCTAAAGCGCTCAAATTACTCTGCTATGTTCAAAAAGGGTGGCCTGGAGTCAGTCCGGCAAGAGATATCGTCGAATATAGCTGCCAACGCGGCAGAACAAGACGAATAGTCCATGTTAACCCCCTTCTTAACCGCCTGGATTACCTGGATATCGAATCGCGCTGGTCTGGTCATGGCGATCACGATGCTCCTGACCATCGGTGCCGGTTATTACGCTATCGCAGCGTTTAGCATGAATTCAGATAACTCGCTTCTCATCCGCCAGGATACTCACTGGAAGCAGGTGAACAGGGCGTTCCTTAATACCTTTCCTCAATATGACCAAAATACCTTTGTCGTTGTCAGTGGCAACAAACCGAACCAGGTATCGATTGTCGCCGCGCACCTCGCCAGCCAAATAAGGGAAAATGGCAGTGTGTTTCGAACCGTCTACAGCCCGGCGTCCGACCAGTTCGTCCAGGAGCACGCCCTGCTCTATCTTGAACCGGACACTCTCAACGACACTATCTCGAAACTTGCAGACGCGCAGCCTTTCCTGACCGCTGTCGCAACCGACGACTCCCTTCGGTCAGTACTACAACTGGTACTAGATGCCCTGAATTCAAACGAAACCTTACCAACCGGGTTTACCCGCATGTTGGATGCCCTGAGTTCGGCCGCAGAACAGGCACTGACTGGCGACTCAAAACCCATTTCATGGAGGGACGAACTTTTCCAGGTTGAGGACGACACCTTCTATCAGGTCATTTTTATTCAAGGTCAGCAAAATTTTGGCGAAGACCTACCCAATGCGAAGATCATCGAAGCGCTACAATCAACCATCGCCGGCCTCTCACACCCTTATCGCGACGATGTAACCATTCGCCTGACAGGGCAAGTGCCACTGGAACACCAGGAGATTGTGAGCGCGCTGGACAGCGCCCAACTTGCAGGCACCCTGGCTCTGGTTATTCTGGTCTTCGTGCTGGCCTGGGGCATTCGCTCCATGTGGATTGTCGCAGCGGTCTATCTCACCATGATTATCGGACTGATCTGGACGGCCGCTTTTGCCATGATCGCTATTGGTCAGTACAACACAATCTCTATTATTTTCCTGGTGATGTTTATTGGCCTCGGTGTGGATTTTGCGGTTCACCTGTGCCTCAAGTTCCAGGAAGCCCGGCTCCGCCTTGATAAAAAGAGCGCGTTGATTGAAACCGGCACGGAGCTTGGCCCTGCCATCATGTTGTGTGGTGTCACTTCGGCTATCGGCTTTCTCGCTTTTGTACCAACGGAATACATCGGCCTTGGTGAGATGGGCATCATTTCAGGCGGCGGCATGATCATAGCGGTTGTGTTGAGTCTTACCCTGATTCCAGCCTTTTTCGCAGTATCCGGTGATCCACGCCCTGCGACCGAAATTTCCTTCGCGAGCCTGCTATCGCGAGCCGTCGCAAAAAACTCGAAACGGACTTCATACATCACATTTGGCGCAGCGGTAGTTCTGGCCTTGATTGCGACCCAGGCCCAGTTCGACTACAGCACACTGTCTCTAAAAGACCCTAAATCTGAGGCCATGGCGACCTTAATAGAGCTTCAACGTGAAGACATCATCACCGATTTCGCCTTAACCTACGTGGCCGATGACCTGGACGCGGCTAACAATACCCGGGAAATGCTCGAGGGACTGGCGGTTGTTTCCGAGGTAAAAACGCCCACGGACTATCTACCGGTAGACCAGGAGGAGAATCTCTACATTCTGGAAGACGCGCGATTTTTCCTGGATTCGCTGTTTGCACCACCACCGGCCTCGGTCACCTGGGGTGACGGAAATTTACAGCTCATGCTTTCCAGCATTAACACCAGTCTGCAGAACAGGCTACAAAACCCCGGTCCAGGCCCAGGTATTAGCAACAACAGCCCTGAACTGGAGGCTGCCCTCACCCGCTTGCAAAAGGCTGTAAGCGACCTGCAAAAGGCATCTTCGGATACCCGCGCGCTCTACTCTGAGCTGATTGTGCCACCTATAAAAAGTGAAATTGAATGGCTCAAGACTGCGCTGGAGCCCGAACAGGTAACACTGGAGCACCTGCCCGAGGCACTCCAGCAACGACTGATCGCCAAAGATGGCAGAGCTCTGGTGTCAATCACACCTGCCGAGGACGTTGTACCGGTCGAAGCCATGCGCCGGTTCACGACCGACGTGATGGCGGTAGTACCTGAAATCACCGGTAGACCAGTCCTTGATCTGGGGATTGGTGATATTGTTATCACCGCCTTCCAAACCGCCATCCTGATCGCAGTCTCGCTGATATTTCTCATTCTTCTGATTACTCTGCGCAGCCTGGTGGATTCGATTCTCGTTTTCATTCCACTGGCGATGACCGCAATGCTGACACTAAGTGTTTCAGTGTTGATTGACCTGCCGCTCAATATGGCGAATGTTGTTGTTATCCCCTTGATATTTGGACTCGGGGTAGATAACGGCATTCATATCGTGAAGAGGTTCCACCAGTCGAAGAATGTTGAAGCGCTTGTGCATTCCAGTACTCCAAAGGCTGTGTTTCTGAGCAACCTAACAACGCTCGGGACCTTCTGTGCACTCAGCTTTTCTTCCCATCAGGGAATTTACTCAATCGGCATACTACTCACCATCGCGTTAACCAGCCTGATTTTCCTAACCCTGGTGTCACTACCCGCACTACTGGCAACATTTTCAAGCCCTCGATCGATACTCGCTAAAGAACAAAAGGTATGAACGCCTTCCTGTTTTTCGGGTAATCGGTAAAATGTTCCTGATACCACCGATGGTGGCTGATGGCTCGTGGCAAAAGGTTCGCAATCGTCCACAAGAGAAATACCCAGGCAGCTGGCGAAAGTGTCATCAACGTCCAACCGAGCCATTGCACAGTCTCTCCAAGGTAGTTAGGTGAGCTGACATAGCGGTAAAGAAACCCCCGGGGAATCTGGTAATCATCAGTGGCATCCGTCCGAAGACCAGCCAGAATGCGATCTGACCGTTTTGTTATATAGTATCCTAGGGCAAACAAAAGCGACCCTGCAATAAAGTTCCAACGGGTCAGCCATTCGTGCCCGTACCAGTCCAGGTGAAGCACAAAGTGATACCCATTGAGAAAAGCGTTCGCCGAATTAAAAACAATAGCCAACGCCACTATCGTCATGGGAATCCTTCTTCGAGATGTCAATGTGAAAGGGTAGACAAACGCCCGATGGAAGTAATGAACCTGCCAGGCGCCAAGAAACAGGTAAACAACAAAATTAACTGGAATGAGCAACAACACTGACAGCATTAACAGGCTTGCCGGGGCTTCCATTAGCAGCCAGCCGGTTCTGGACGACACAGTGGGACCCCAGCCTGCACGAAGATACCGTCCGTATGGCGCCGAGATAAAAAATAGCAACACGAAAGCACATGGAGCAATGACGACCATTGCCCAGAGCACGACTGGATATAGTTCACTTATCGACAATACGGCAGTTCGTTACGAATCAACAAAATGGAGCTTATGATGTCGAGCACCGGGGTACAAGGGAACGCAGTCCATTGTGATTGAGATGGACTTTGATAACCCTGGGGCCAAAACAAAGGTTACAGGTGCATGAAGTCACCCTGGCCTAACCTGCAAAATTGACCAATTGTTGTCAGTGCCTTTACCAAGCCGGGCAGGCTGTTCTTCACGGTTATGCGCGGTAACCAGCCACCTAACGAATATGCAAGGAGAACTAATCGTAGCCTGCACGGATGAAGGTCTTAGCAGACGCAATGGCTGCAGGTGCAGTGAGCATAAAACCGTTACTTCGAACTGCTCTAGACTAGGGCCTACTACTTTAATTAAAGGGAGAAAAGCATGCGTTACCTTATCGCGATAGAGAGGCTTTCTATTCCACGATCCGCGCATAGGTAAAGTCAGGGTCCTGTCCAAGGACGCGGCGAACAACACCCTTCAGTTTCGGGTGAACCATATACGCACTACTGGTTTCTGAATTAGGTAGAAGAGGAACCTCTTTTACGATAATTCGCTGTAGCTCCGCTGCCGCCTTAAACCTCGCCGCCGGATTAATGCTTTCGAGCAACACCTTTAGTGAGCGATCATACTCTTTGCTGCTGTACCTGCCCCGATTATTAGGATTATCTGAGCCCAGCAGGTCTGCGTAGCTCACCAGGTCGTCAAAATCCGGATACCAGCTGCTAAGTACCAGGTCGAATTCTCCTCTTCGCGCCTTATTAAGGTATTGCTTGAAAGTCTGTTGGTCTACGCGAGAAGTGATTCCCAACGACTGCTCCAATAGCCCCTGGAAGTATTCCGCCGCCTTTGCACCGGTGGTACTCGAGACAGTAAGAATAGTGAGGTCCGGCACTTCACCGATTTCCCGAGCCACCTGTTCCATGAGCGCAAGACGCTGCTGCTTTCCACGCATGACAACCGGTGGAGGATATTCATCGACAAAGGACTTTTCATTTCCTCTGATCCAGCTTGGGAACAGCGTCCCCGTCGCCTTGTAGCCTGGTATTGCAATCACCTTGTTAACATACTCGTCAGGGTTGAAGCTCGCTTGGATAGCCTGACGCAGGGCTTTATTACCCGTAGGTTTACCCTCACGAAAATTGAACCATACATAGGTCACACCACCGGTCAAAAACGTGCGAACCCGCATGCCCTGAGCAACGGCGTCCTTTACGGTTTCTGCCCCCATCCTGACAAATGCAATTTGGCCGTCCCGAAACAGGTTCAGCCTGGTGCGATTATCGCCGGTAATGTAGGCCACCTCGATCTTATTTAACTCAATAGCTTCCCGGTTCCAGTAATGCGGGTTTTTGGACATCACCAACCGTGCCTCATGAACCCACTCTGTCAGGACAAAAGGCCCATTGGACAGCAGCTGATCTGATTCTGACCCATAACGTTCACCAGCCTGTTCGTGGAAAGCCTTATTAATGGGATAAAAGGTCGCATGTGCCATCAGCCCAAGACAGTATCCACAGGGTCGTTCAAGCTCGACTACCAGCGTCCCCTCCGATGGAGACGACACTCCCAGCGCGGCAACTGGAAGTTCCCCATTTTGAATAGCCTCTGCATTCTTGATTGGATACATGATGGCGGCGAAAGGAGCCGCAACGGCAGGATCATTAACGTTTTGCCAAGCGTAAACAAAATCTGCGGCTGTCACTTTACTCCCGTCATGCCAGCGAGCATCGGGGCGCAACCTGAAGGTCAGTGCGGTCGGGGTTACATCCCAGCTCTCTGCGACACCCGCGACGAGCCGTCCCCGACGGTCATAACGTAACAGCCCTTCTGTAGTGTGCCCCAGGACGAAAAAACTGACCAGATCGGTCGCTTTACTGCTATTCAGGCTTGGCGGCTCCTGCAGCATCGAAATACGAATGGACTGCGCCTTAAAATCAACCGGGGATGACAATACCCACTCACTCAGGAGGGTTAACGTTAAAACCAGCAGCGTCATAAAAAGACGCTGATCACAGGTTCGACGACCCAATAATAATCGCGGAAATAGCTTTGCTACACTAGGTAATCTATTCAACTGATAGCTCATGGATGCTTTTCACCCTATTATCCAGAAATGCTTAGCCTTGCGATACTGTGAACCAGCTAACGGACAATCTATATCCAGGCCAAAGACTGCTGAAAACGCAAACCCGTGAGCCCATCAAACAAAAGCTAGCATTGGTCAATCAGGTAACCGCCTCCACTCGTCCTTACCTGCTAATATTGGCGCCTCGGTTTAACCTGTTTCCAGATGACAAAACCAGGGTGATACAAAGAGAATGATGAACGATTTAACACGGCTATACACTCACCCTGATTGCGAGATCCACGAGATGCCGCGACATCCGGAACGTCCTGATCGACTTAGAAGTATCATGTCGAGGTTAACGGCGTCAGGAATAATCAGCGAGACCAATGTAGTTCTGGCGAGCGAAGTGCACGACGACATACTCTTGAAGATTCATCCTGAAAATTACATTGAGTCCATCAACAGAAGCGAACCTGTAAGTACTGTCATCAAGGTTGAGCGAGACACTTATATGAGTCGCGGTAGCCTTCGTGCTAGTAAACTCGCTGCTGGGGCCTGCGCCGCGGCAACGAGGGATGTCCTAAGCGGGGACGCGAGACGCGTCTTTTGCGCCGTCAGGCCACCAGGGCATCATGCAGAAGTCGCGGCGGCTATGGGTTTTTGTCTATTCAACAACATTGCTCTTGCCGCGGAACTGGCGCTTGCGAACGAAAGTGTCAGTCGCGTTGCAATCGTCGATTTTGATGTCCACCACTGCAACGGTACGGTCGACATATTCAAAGACAGGCCCGAGGTCCTGGTGTGTTCCAGTTTTCAGGAACACTTCTACCCCCATCGGTATCTCGATTTCACTAATCCACATATTCTCAACATGCCACTTGAGAAAGACGCGACCGGTGACCAGTTCAGGGCCAGAGCAGAAAGAGAATGGTTACCCGCACTTGAAAACCATAAACCCGATGTGCTTTTTATCAGTGCAGGGTTTGATGCACATACAGAAGACCCACTTGGTGAACTGCGTTTTGTTGAGTCTGATTACGCCTGGATAACCTCGCAGCTGATCACCATTGCAGAACGATTCTGTCAAGGAAGAATCGTCTCCACATTAGAAGGAGGCTATGACCTGGACGCCCTGGCCCGCAGTGTAGAAACGCATATGGGCACGCTGATCAGGGATTCCTTAGTTTAAGTAAGTGGCAACATCGAAGTCGTCAACCTGTGCCGGTAACAGATACTTTTGCGCATAATCCCTGTAGACACCGGACTCAAGAAAGAGCCGGAACAGCTCAGGATCCAGATGCTGATCGTTAACCATAAATGACATGATCTTGATGCTGTCGGACAATTTTTTCGGCTTCTTGTAAGGTCTGTCTGCGGCCGTCAGCGCCTCGAACACGTCGGCTATCGCCATCACCTTCGCGGGAACTGACATCTGGTCGCCGGTCAGGCGTTTCGGGTATCCGGTACCATCCATTTTTTCATGATGACCACCTGCAATCTCTGGCACCCTCTCCAGATGCTTCGGAAACGGCAGGCTCTCCAGCATTACGATCGTCTGGACAATGTGATCGTTAATTTTGAACCTCTCTTCATCTGTTAACGTCCCGCGCGCGATACAGAGGTTGTAAATTTCACCGAGGTTGTACTTGTTCTTGGGAACTTCGATCTGGAATCCATAGTTATTGCCCGGGTCAGCCGAATGCACCACTGAATTGTGCTCTATTAAATGATCGGGGCGATCTGCCAGCAGCGCTTCCTCACATGGCAAGGACGACTCGGGTTCCTTCTCCTTTCGCTTAAGTTCCTCTAAAGAGACACCAGTTCGATTGCTAAGCGTTCGCGTCCAGGTTGTAGCGGCAATTTCCCTCACTCGATCTACAAGCTCATCCGCCATGAGCTCGCCACCCAGGTTGCACTCGGCGATGAAGTAGTAGTCATCATCGATCTGAGCCAACTCCTTTTCCAGCTCAGCTTTAAGGGATTCAGAGTCTCCTATACCGGAAATCACTCTTTCCTGGTAAGCGATAGTTCGTTCCAGCTTTAACACCTCAAAGCGCATTCTGACCTCATGAATACGGTCTGTAATCGTCTCAAGCTTGGTTGCCTTATCAACCACGTACTCAGGCGTCGTCACCTTACCGCAGTCATGCAGCCAAGCACCTATGTGCAACTCATACCACTCCTCCTCCGTCAGGCTAAACTCGGTAAAAGGACCTGAAGTTGAATCACAGGCTGCTCGAGCGAGCATCTTGGTCAGCTCCGGTACCCGTTCACAATGCCCACCCGTATAGGGCGACTTGGCATCGACCGCACGAGCCATCAGGGTGATAACAGCCTCCAGCAAGTTTTCCTGAGCATCAATCAATAATGCATTATCCAAAGCGACTGCTGCCTGTGACGCGAGGGCTTCAATCAGGGGCTGTATCTGGTCAGAAAATGCTATGACTTCGCCGTCAGGTGCTTGGGCATTCAACAACTGGAGTACGCCGATAACATAATCCTGACTGTTCTTGAGGGGAACTGTCAGTACCGACTTGGTGCGATAGTTGTTTCCCTCATCAAACCGTTTGGTACCCGAAAAATCGAACGCCGTTGAATCATAAGGGTCACTGATATTAAGGGTATCTCCCGACAAAGCGGCACTGGCTACAATCTGCTGAGTATTAGGTGAACTGTCTTCAAGGAACATCTGTACAGGAGGGATGGTGATTTCCACGCCACTGGTTCCCCCTTGTGCTACCCGGAGAGAATCAGTGCGCATGATTGCAAACTCGAGCGTGTTCTCTTTCGTTCGAATATAAAGTGTCCCACCATCAGCATTGCTAATATCTTTTGCTTCCAGCAAAATAATTTCCATCAGCTTGTTAGTATCCTTCTCCGCTGACAGTGCAATACCGATATCGATCAGTCTTCTAAATAACGCTAGGTCTGACGACATATGTTTCTCCTTGGCCCCCTACCTTGCCAGAGAGATGCGCCATCTAGGGCCTGTCATGAATGTGTGATCGTTCTCTTTTTGCTAAACTTAGGTCCTTAAACTGAGAATTACTATCATGGCTACAAAAATCCCGTTTATCTACGAATACGAGTACGCTTACGGTGCACTGGAAGAACTAACACCACTCATACGCCGCGTCACAGCACCCAACCCCAGTGGTTTCACTTTCCATGGTACCGGCACCTATATTATCGGACGGGGCAATGTCGCTGTCATCGACCCTGGCCCACTGATCGAAGAGCACGTCAACGCGCTCGAAAACCTGCTCAAGGGAGAAACCGTTACACACATATTGATTACCCATACGCATGCCGATCACTCACCTGCCGCGGCTCCGCTCAAAAAAACCTGGGGAACAAAAACCTACGGATATGGTCCACATGGCGCAGGTAAAATTGAGGCAGGAGTTCAAATCGAAGCCGGTGGTGACATGGCGTTCATCCCGGACGTTGAGATCCGCGATGGCGATGTTATTGCAGGTGATGGCTGGACTGTTGAATGTGTCTACACTCCTGGACACACTTCGAACCACACCTGCTTCAGCCTAAAAGAAGAAAATGCCTTGTTTACCGGCGATCACGTGATGGGCTGGTCCACCAGCGTTATTGGTCCACCCGATGGAGATATGACAAGCTACATTTCGAGCCTGGAAAAACTGTTACTGCGAGACGATGAAATCTACTGGCCTACTCACGGTACCTGTATCAGGGATGTTAAAAACTTTGTCCAGGCATTCATTGATCATAGGCTAGACAGGGAAAGACAGATCCTGAAATGCCTGGGTGAGGGATATACAGACATCAAGAAAATGGTGCCTGTGATGTACACAGAAACTGACCCCGGACTATATGGAGCAGCTGCAAGATCAGTACTCGCAGCTATGATCAGGATGATTGATACGAACCAAGTGAAGTGCGATACACCTGCTCCGTCAGTAGAATCAGGTTTCAGTTTGTCTTAAACCCAACGCCATTTCGAGGAACCACTAAGGACGGTCCGTCAAGATCTCTAGTCCTGGCCTGCTAAGCGGCGACAACAACGGCGAGCCTACAAAGCCGTCATGGAACCCCAGAGTTTGTCTGCGCCTTGGGCACAGAAATGGCGTCCCACTATTTTTTGCCATTCACGTTCATTCCCGTACTCTTCGCGCCAACTCCACAAACGGCGGGTCCGATGATTGAGTGAATGCTCCAGCGTGTATCCCATGGCCCCGTGCACTTGGTGCGCAATATCCGTACAGATTGACACGGCCTCCCCGATTCTTGCTTTACCAATCGCAATATCCAGTTCGCCAAAGGTCGAAAAGGCTTCAACCACAGAGTGGCTGGCCATTTGGCATGCTGCTACTTCACCGGCAAGAATAGCCAGTTGTTGCTGAATTGCCTGGAACTTTGATATTGGTCTGCCAAACTGTGAGCGCTCCAGGGAATATTGAACGGTCATCTCCAGTACAGACTCGAGTGCACCGGACATCATCAAGGCGCGCAGTGCCGCTCCCATCAACTTTATTCTTTCAGGTGTCTGAGAATCGACACTAAAGGCGGACTCTGCGGCCACTTTGGTATTCACACTTATAGAATCGCGAGGCTCCCCCGCAACGCTGTTTTTCTGAACGATGTCGAAATCCGAAGCTGGCACTCTACACAACTTTAAACCGTCAGATCCCTGAGCAACCAAAACCACCTGCGCACACCAACGAGCAAATGCAACATCATCTGCAGTACCGCTGAGTGACAAGCCATCACTAATAATAAATTTACCCGAAGCAATCGTCACCGGCCCCGATTCGATTGATTGACCCTGTTCGCTGAGCAGCAGACCCGCAATAAAATGCTCCGCCAGCGGGACTGGCGCGGCAAATCTCGCCGCCTCCCGGATGACCAGCAGCGAGTCTTCAAGGTCGCCACCAGAACCACCTGCTTCCACCCCTATTCCCGCCGCAGTCAGTCCCGTTTCGGTCAATATCTGCCAAAGGTTTTCTGCGAATGTTCCTGATTCTGACCTGTCGACCACCTCTGGCGTACATAAATCAGTCAGTAATCTGTTGAGGGTTTCAATGATTAACTGTTGTTGTTCATTCATAGCGTTCTACCTTAATCCCAGACCGCGAGCAATGACGCCTTTGAGAACTTCACGGGTGCCGCCTCTTAGTGTGAATGACGGCGCGTGGAGTATGCATTCGTTGAGCGTATCGACAAATCGCCGCGAACAATCACCCGATACAGACAAACGAACTATCTCGGGAACCATCCGCTCATAGCTATTCCCAAGGTCTTTAATCAGCGCGGCTTCGGTTAATGGCAACTTGCCTTCACCCAGCATTCCTGCGACCGATATTGACATTCTTCGAAGGGTGACCAGGTGGGAAACTAACTTGCCTAGCAATACGAGCTGTTCGTCGCTAGGGTTGGACTCAATTTCACGCGCAAATTCAACGATCACTCTGAACGCGCTCAGGAATCGTTCGGGGCCACTTCGTTCGTACCCCAACTCACTCATCACCTGCTCCCAGCCGTTGCCGGGTGTACCGATCAGCATGTCATCAGGAATGAACACATCATCAAAAAAAACCTGGTTAAAATCTTCCTCACCGGAAAGGTTCCTGATACCCGTCACCGTGACGTTTTTGTCGCTCAGGTCCACAACCAGTTGACTCATACCTGCATGTCGATTCTCAGACGGCGGCTCGGTCCTGACCAGCGTTACCATGTACTGATTTGTATGCGCGTAACTTGTCCAAATTTTGCTGCCATTTAGCAGCCACCCGCCATCGGTTTTTTTAGCACTGGTCCTGATTGACGCGAGATCGGATCCACTATCTGGCTCGCTCATCCCAATAGAGAAGAAGAAGTCGCCGCTGACTATCTTTGGAAGGAATCGCTGCTTTTGCTCCTCGGTGCCAAATTTCAACATCAGCGGTCCACTTTGCCGGTCAGCAATCCAGTGGCACCCAACCGGTGCACCTGCCGCCAGCAGTTCTTCCGTCACCACATACCGTTCGAGGAATGATTTGCCTAAACCGCCATATTCTTTGGGCCAGGTCATACCAATCCAGCCCTGCGCCCCCAATTTTCTGCTGAATTCAGCAGATTCTCCTGCATTGAAATCTGAGTTCGGGAGGGTGCCTGGGTCGAGCTCCCTGGCTAAAAATTCTCGAACTTCCTGACGGATTAATTCAGCCTCGTCGGGGAGTTTGAAGGGCTCGAATTTCAAGCCTTGAAACATATATTTTCTCTCTAAATAAACGCGTAAAGTATCGTTTAACCGTTAATATTGCAACGCACCAAAAATTTGTCCTTGCATTGTTTACCTGACAACTGGAATTCCCCTACATGAGCCTGATCGGCTTAGACCAAGTTAGCCAGGAACACCTGAATGCCGCAGGCGGTAAAGGTGCGAATCTAGGCGAACTCATTAAACAAGGATTTCCTGTTCCGCCTGGCTTTATTGTCGCCGCACAAGAGTATGCCGTATTTTTAGATGGGCTCGACATTCCAGCCAATGACGACATCCCCGCTGATACTGAAGCATTTCTGGCAGATATTCGTACAAAGATCCTCGCTACACCCTTAAATCAATCGTTGCTGGACGAGATCAAAAGACATCATGAGATACTCGCTGTAACCCGCCCTTCCGACCTGGTGTATGCGGTTCGCTCTTCCGCAACCGCAGAAGACCTGGCGGACGCAAGTTTTGCTGGGCAACATGATACTTATTACTATGTTGCTGCCGAAAGTATTGGTTTGATGGTCAAGAAATGCTGGGCTTCACTTTGGTCAAATGCCGCTTTCTCTTACCGCCACACTCAAGGTATAGAACATCGAACTGTCTACATGGCCGTCGTCGTACAAGAGATGGTACGTTCGGATGTTTCAGGGGTGACCTTTACTGCGGACCCTGTCAGTGGCAACAATTCTATCATTATTACCGAGTCAAGCTGGGGTATGGGCGCTGCGATTGTCGACGGAAGGGTATCCCCCGACCAGTACCTGGTAGACAAAGCAAGCAACAAACTCACCTCTATCAAAATCTCCGACAAGAAATTTATGGTGCCTGCCCGGCTCGAGCCCGATCAGGGGGCTCGCCTGGTAGAAGTGCCGGCGAACCTTCGGCGTATGAAGTCGCTTACTGATGAGCAAGTAGCAGAAATCGCCGTGCTTGCCACAAGGGCTGAAGCTCACTTTGGCAGCCCGCAGGACCTTGAATGGGCGATCCAGGATGGACAGTTATTTCTGCTCCAGTCCCGTCCGATTACTATCATGGGCTCTGCTGAGGAAGATGAGCCGGCCGGCCGTTATATCCTATTCAAACCCATCGCTGAAAATTTTACCGACCCATTGATGCCTCTCACAGAAGACATACTGGTCGACCTCGTGCCGATGATGAAAGTGATCTATGGCCGTGTGTACGTAAACTTTAACCATGTCAGATCACTAATTCCGCTCAAGATGAGTGACGAGGATATTACTCGCCTTGGATACCTGTCTGAACCCAAAAACCAAAACCCCGCGATCTCTATCCCTCGCATGCTGATGTTGGGAACCGTTCTGTTCTTCAACTATCTCGTAATGGGTGTCTTCAACCGTCGCACAGCAGCCATGCCAGATGATTTCATGGCTAGCTATCGCCAGTACGCTAACCAGACCGCCCGAGACCAAACCATCACTGCGCCCAATGCTCTGATTAACCTTTTTCTAAAGTTCCGGTTCTTTGAACCAGTGGGCAATATGGTATTACTGGTTAACCTCATCGCACCAAGATACATGCTGATGCTGAGGTTAACCCGCACGTTACTCCTCAGATGGACACCTCAGTTCTCAGCCGACACTGCCTCCCTCCTCTGCTCCGGGACGGAAGGCGTGCTATCGACCCAAATGGGTCGCGACATCCTCGGGCTGGCAAAGATCGCCAAAAAAAACACAACTGTATGCGAGCTTCTGAAAAACAAACAACCAAAAGACACGGTCCAGGCCATACGAGACTCACGCGAAGGCGGGGGGTTCATCAGTGCCTTAACTGAATTCCTCGCAATGCATGGTCATCGTGCACTCAAGGAGTTCGAGCTCAATTCTGTGCGCTGGGAAGAAGACCCATCCCCGGTTCTGGGAATGGTTAGAAATTATTTGCTGGTGGACACAAACCTCGAACAAGCAGACAGCAGTATTAAGGCGCAACGCGAATCCCTGAAGCAACAAGTCAGGGACGAGCTTCGAGCACTGCCCTATGAAGCCCTTGGGAATCCACGAACGCGGCTCATTGAGGCCCTCATAAAACAAACCAAGTACTACATGAAACTACGGGAAAATTCCCGCTTCTATCACATCATGGCGTTCTACGCAGTGCGGCTGAAAATTTTGAAAATCGAGCAGGAACTGCTCAGCAAGAAGATCATGAAATGTAAGGATGACATTTTCTACCTTCGTTGGAACGAAGTGGTTCAACTGCAGGCAGGCGAATCTGACTGGACTGATGTCGAGGACACAATTCGAGCGCGGCGCATGGAACATATTCGTCGCGGCAAAATGGTGCCGCCTAAAACCATCGGCATGGACATAGAAGAAGTCGAAGAATATGACAATGAAAAAGCGCTGTCTGGCCAAGGAGCATCCCCGGGCAGATACGAAGGTATTGCAAGAGTCATTATGGACCCGGCGACCGACAATGAGATAGAACCAGGCGAAATTCTGATAGCACCCTACACTGATCCAGCTTGGACGCCCCTCTTCCTTACCGCCAATGCTGCTGTAATTGAAGTTGGAAGTTATCTGTCACACGCGGGCACCATCGCCAGAGAATATGGCATGCCATGCGTTGTTGATGTCGCCAACTGTACCAGCAAGATCACGACAGGAACGCGCATATCGGTTGATGGCTCCAACGGTAAAGTGACGATCCTGATGCAGCAGGAGCCCATATGATCCTATCCGTCCTTATGTTCTTCGTCGGTATTCATTTTATGATGATGCTGCTGGCGGCAGGTTATCGAATCACTGACCTCTGGTATCGAATCGGCGATTTCTGGAAAGGCATCCTGGCAAGAATTGCAGGTCTAACATTGCTGGAGGGAATTCTTCTGAGCTCGCTGTCCGGAAATGCGCTGAGTAGTTTTGCCTGGGGCCAGATATGCTACCTCGTTTTCCATATCGTGATTTTTTGGGTGGCCCGAATGGGCATCTACCTCATGGAAACCAAGAGACGCTAGCCGGGTTAGTACCCGTTGGGTAATGTCTTGGCTGTCCATTTCCAGACTACATTTAACCCCCACCAGGGCGCGTTGCCTTTTCTTATCATTTCAAATAGTATCGATGGGACAGCTCTACTATCCCGGTCGGCCTTAGCTTTCGATGAACCAACGCTGCACAAAAAGCGAGTTACTCATCTAGCAGTCACACCTGTGTTCCTTCAACACCCGTGCGACGTTATCAGTATGAGACAACGGGCAATTAGACATAAACACGTCTCTACTGACATCCGGATGCCAGCGCTTGCCAAGCAAGCTGTTTTCACCGCGACCATCACTGCCTCAGGTCTATCTTTCAGTACGCAACTTTGTGCCTGAACGATATTTGAACCAACCTATTTGGATCAGAAATATGACAGAAGAAGTTGTAAACGACAGAAAAAAAGCTCGATTGCTATGGACACATACTGAGGGCTATCGCGGCGTCTTTGGGATGGCAATTTTTACTATGGCGATTGCCTACGTCTTTATGTTCGGGGCACCGCTGCTCGCGGCTTTTTCAATCGACGCGATTCGGGCTGGTGCAGAATTCTCGCCGGCCCCAAGTACGATTCTAATTGCTCAGTTTTTCTCCGGCGATGACATCCCGGGGATGATGGCATACCTTGCACTTGCCGCAGCCGGAACGATTTTACTGACTGCAATTGCCGGTGGGTTTCTGTATCTGCGCGGCAGGTATATCGCATTCGCTTCGGAGGGTATTGTCAGAAGATTAAGGGACCGGCTTTTCGATCACATCGAGCACCTGCCTTCCACTTTCCATGACACCGCTGATACCGGAGACCTTGTGCAGCGTTGCACCTCTGACATGGAAACTATTCGGGTGTTCCTTTCGGGACAAGTCATTGAAATAAGCCGCGCCTTTCTCATGCTGATCGTTGTTCTGCCTATCCTATTTACTTTGGATACGAGGATGGCCTGGCTGTCTTTGACTACCCTGCCGCTCCTGATCATCGCTGCGATCTTTTTTTTCCAGCGGGTCAAGAAAATTTTCGAAGCCGTGGACAAGGCAGAAGCAGAGCTCACGACCGTAATACAGGAGAACCTCACCGGTATTCGCGTCGTTCGTGCATTTGCACGACAGGAGTTCGAAACCGAAAAATTCGCGGTCAAGAACAAGGCATTTCGTGACCACAACAATCGCCTGATTGGGTTGATGGGAATCTACTACGGGTTCAGCGATATCGTCTGCCTTGGACAGATCGGCCTGCTGCTTATTGTTGGGGGGCTCTGGGTAATGGATGCTACGTTGACCGTCGGGACACTATTCGCATTCTTAACCTACGAGGGCATGATCATCTGGCCTATTCGTCACATGGGCAGAGTGCTGACCGACTCAGGAAAGGCCATTGTTTCAATCGGTAGACTCGCGGAAATACTGTCAGAACCCATTGAATCCCAAAACGAGGTTGCCCCATCTAACCGACTCAAGGGACGAATTACATTCCGCGATGTATCGTTCGCCTATGCAAACCCAAGAATTCTGAACAACCTATCGTTTACCGTAGAGCCAGGCGAAACCCTCGCGCTGCTCGGCCCGCCAGGCTCTGGCAAGTCGACGATTGCACAGTTGCTGCTACGCCTTTACGACTATCACAACGGGTCCATTTGCCTGGATGATCATGAACTCAATACGCTGAATCGAAAATACGTCAGGTCTCAGATTAGTATTGTCCTGCAGGAACCATTCCTCTACTCCAACACCATTGAGGGCAACCTGAAAATAGGCCGTCTTGATGCCACCTTCGAGGAAATCAAACAGGCAGCCGTGGACGCCTGCATTTTTGATTCCATCGAAAAATTCCCTCAAGGATTCGATTCACAGGTAGGTGAACGAGGAGTCACGCTGTCCGGAGGCCAACGCCAGCGTATTGCGCTCGCAAGAGCGTTATTAAAAGCGCCTCCGATTCTGATTCTGGATGATGCGCTTTCTGCAGTGGATACGGATACCGAATCACAGATTCTCAGAGCACTGAAAAACAGGCGGCACCATCAGACAACTATTATCGTCGCCCACCGGTTATCGACCGTCATGCACGCCGACAAAATTCTGATGCTGCACGACGGGGAGGTAATCCAGCGCGGCAACCACGAATCACTGTCTAAGGTTGAAGGGGTTTATCAACGGCTCTGCGCGATCCAAGGGGCGATTCAGGATCAGATACAACACGATATTGCAGAGGTTCGAGACCATGACTGATGCGTACTTCGATGACGAAAACTTCAAGGACGGATTCGACGACGACTCCTTCAATACGGGCATGGATCTTCATCTATGGCGGAAGCTGCTCTCTTATGCGCTGCACTATCGCAAGGAAGTTATTATTCTTGCCACCTGTGCTTTCTTTACTGCCGTCGCAGAGATCGCTTTCCCGCTGATCACCAAAGGAGTCATTGATACCGTTGCAGCAGACGGTCTGGATGCAGACCTTAGCCAGTATGCAGCCTTGTATGGAGCGTTCACTTTACTGCTCGGCCTGTCAATCAGCGGGTTTATCTGGTACGGCGGCAAGATCCGGACGCACGTTGCCCACGACATTAGAATGGACGGTTTCTGTAATCTGCAGCGCCTGTCCTTCAGCTACTACGACTTTCGACCTGTTGGCTGGTTGATGGCCAGGATGACGTCGGATTGCGAACGACTTTCAAACATTCTGGCCTGGGGCATGCTCGACCTGGTCTGGGGCTGCACAATGATGCTTGGTATCGCTATCGCGATGCTCTTCATGGACCTCACACTTGGATTGATTGTGCTATCGGTATTGCCTGTGCTTGCCTGGGTAAGCCTGAATTTTCAACACAGGATACTGTACAGCGCACGTATTGTGCGAAAAACCAATTCCAGGATTACCGGCACTTACAATGAAAGTATCATGGGCGTCCAAACGAGTAAGGCATTCGTCAAGGAAGCAGAAAACCTGAAGAAATTCGGTGGTCTGACAGACCAGATGCACTCTGCATCCGTCATTAACCTGGTCCAGGCAGCATTGTACCTGCCGTTAGTCCTGACACTCGGGTCTGTCGCCATAGGGCTCACGCTCGTATTCGGCGGCCTTGAAGTCGTCTGGGGCACCATAACAGCTGGTACCCTGGTGGCTTTCCTGACATATGCTCGGCATTTCTTCGAGCCTATCGAACAACTCGCACACTGGTTCGCAGAAATGCAGATGGCGCAGGCGTCTGCGGAGCGAATCATGAGCCTGGTCATGGCTGAGCCTGAAATCAAAGATTCCAAGGAAGTCATCGAGGCGATGAAACAGGATAAAACAGCCTACGCGGCCATCGACGGCCACGTAGACCAGATAAACCGGATTACCTTTGAAGACGTTTCATTTTCGTATGATGTTGGTGACCCTGTCCTCAACAATATTGACCTGGACATTCATCAGGGTGAGACGCTTGCCATCGTGGGATCAACCGGTGGCGGCAAGTCCACACTTGTAAGCCTGCTATGCCGGTTCTATGAGCCTACAACGGGAAGAATATCAATCGATGGAGTCGATTATCGCAATCGTAGCCTGCACTGGCTTCAATCAAACCTGGGTATTGTGCTTCAGTCTTCCCACATATTCGGCGGTAGCATTATCGACAATATTCGTTACGGGAACCTGAACGCGACCGATGAGGACATTTTTCACGCATCAAAGCGCTCCGGCGCACACGCATTCATCGAAGCACTGGAAGACGGATACCAGACCTCAGTGGGAGAAGGCGGTTCAAAGCTAAGTGCAGGCCAAAAACAACTCATCTCATTTGCCAGAGCAATCCTTGCTGATCCAAAGATACTGATCATGGATGAAGCGACTTCATCAATAGACACTGAAACAGAACAACAGATCCAGCAGGGTATGGATGCCTTGCTTTCTGGACGTATCGCCGTGGTCATCGCGCACAGATTGTCGACCATACGAAACGCAGACAGGATCCTGGTCATAGAACATGGAAAAATCACCGAACAAGGGAGCCACGAAGAGCTCATGGTCATCCAGGGGCGCTACTACAAGCTGTACATCCAACAGAGCCTTTCCGAGTTTGTTGACGAAGAAAACTATTGGCGCAGTTGAGCCACTGATTTATGGTTCTATCCCTTACCCTCAAACCATTTGACCCGTTAACAACCGAAGGAGTATTCGACCATGAAAGTGGGCTACAAAAAGCTTATCGAAGAAGCTGAAAAAAACATCGAGACCATGAGTATCGATGAAGTCGCAGGGTTGTTGCATGACGAGACGGTCACCATCGTCGACATCCGGGATATCCGAGAACTCCAGCGGGAAGGAAAACTGCCCGGCGCGATTCATGCACCGCGAGGAATGCTAGAGTTCTGGGTTGATCCAGACAGCCCCTATCATCGCGAACTGTTCTCGGAAGAAAAAAAGTTTGTGTTTTATTGTGCCAGCGCGTGGCGGTCTGCGCTCGCGACACAAACTGTCCAACAAATGGGAATGAACAACGTCTGTCATATGAGCGGCGGGTTCACTGCCTGGAAAGAAGCTGAGCAACCGATTGAACCAGTAGAAAAGAAAGCCTGATGACTTCTCTCGACTGGAATTGCCCTTATCCTTCGCAACGATCGCCGATTTTCGCCTCGAATGTTGTAGCGTCCTCGCAACCACTTGCGGTCGAAGCGGGCATATCTGCATTGCGTCAGGGCGGCAATGCCGTCGATGCGGCAATTGCCACCGCAATTACCCTGACGGTGGTGGAGCCTAACAATAATGGCATAGGCAGTGATGCATTCGCGTTGATTCATGACGGGAAGCAGCTTCATGGCTTGAATGCTTCAGGAAGGTCACCCGCAGGACTCACACCGGACCGCTTTACTGGACTTGATAAAATGCCTGTTTGGGGGTGGGATGCCGTTACCGTCCCTGGCGCTGTATCAGCCTGGGTGTCTATGTCGGAAAAATTCGGAAAGCTCCCCTTTGCAGATTTATTCAGCGACGCAATCCGCTACGCCAGCAACGGCTATCAGGTTGGTCCAAAGTCAGGTGTCTTCTGGAAGCATGCGGTTAATCATTATAAGAAATTCGATAGTTTTCTCGAAACATTTACCGTGAAAGGTCGTGCGCCCGAAATCGGAGAACTTGTCCGCCTGCCTGACCATGCCCGGACGCTAGAAAAAATCGCTGCCACCAAAGGCGAAGCTTTTTACAAGGGCGAACTTGCAGAAGCCATCGCAGCAGATGCTGCCGCCCATAACGCTGCCATGACACTGAAGGATCTTGAAAACCACGCCTGCGATTGGGTCGACCCTATTTCCATGTCTGGCTTCGACGCAAAGTTGCACGAAATACCACCCAACGGGCAGGGACTTATGGCGCTTATCTCTCTCGGCATTCTCGAGCAGTGCCATAGCAGAGACCTGGCACTTGATTCCGCTGACAGCGTACACCTTCAGATCGAGGCCCAGAGAATAGCCTATGCTGATGCCGAGCGACATCTTGCGGATATCGCGCACATGCGCACATCGGTCGATGCGCTATTGGATGAAACCTATCTGAAAGAACGTGCACATAGCATCAACTTGCGCACAACCAACCCGCACCCAACTGCATTAGGCACGGCGCCAGATACCGTGTATCTCACTACCGCCGACGCTAATGGCATGATGGTGTCGATGATCCAATCAAATTTCCGCGGTTTTGGATCAGGCATTGTTGTTCCCGGCACCGGCATCAGTCTCCAGAACCGAGGCTCAGGTTTTGTTCTGGAAGATGGACACCCAAATCAGGTCGGTCCCGGCAAACGCCCTTATCACACGATTATTCCCGGTTTCATTACCCGTAATAACCAACCCTTTATGGGATTCGGCGTCATGGGCGGTCACATGCAGGCGCAAGGTCACCTGCAGATGATGTTACGGGTTGCGCACTTCAAACAGAACCCGCAGGCGGCATCGGATGCACCTCGCTGGTACGTCTTTGAAGATGGGCGGGTCGCTCTGGAGGATGGATTCGATCCAAATGTCGCTCGCGACCTTCAAGCACGCGGACACGACATTGTAACAGGAAGCCCTGAGTACCTGTTTGGCGGAGCTCAGTTGATTGTAAAACTGGAAGACGGTTACTGTGCGGGTTCAGATCACCGGAAAGAAGGACTTGCCTCCGGCTACTGATGGTACTGGCGAACCTGGTTACGCCCTGCCGATTTAGCCTCGTAGAGCACAGCATCGGACCAACCGATCAAGTCCCTGGACCGTACTTCGTCGTCTGGAGTTGCGGTTGCAACGCCGATACTCACTGTCACTTGCAATTCATGCCCGTCGGCTAAATAGGTAGACCCCTCGATGATTTTTCTTAGCTGTTCGGCGAGACGAAGTGCGTTATCTCCGGAAATATAGGGCAACACCACCACGAACTCTTCACCCCCATAACGCGCCACCACGTCAGAAGGTCGGTTGAACATCTGGTCTACTTCTTTTGCGATAGCCGTAAGGCATTCGTCTCCAGCGAGATGCCCATAAGTATCGTTCACGCTCTTGAAATGATCGATATCCAGCATAAGCATCGACACTTCATACCCCCCACGCTTTGCCCTGCGCCACTCCTGCTCAAGGCTTTCATTAAAATACTGGCGATTGTGAATGCCCGTTACAGCATCAAAGGTGCTCATTTCTTTTAAATTGACGTGCGCTTCAGATAATCTGGTCAGCGCATCTTTCAATTCTCCCGTGCGGACGTCGACTTGTTTCTCCAGCTGTTGCTTCTGAGCTTCCTGCTCATCCAACAAAGCACGGTTTTCCATTGCAACCGATGCCTGGGAAGCAAGCGCCTCTATCAGAGGGATGATTCCATCTGAAAACGCGATAAAGTTTCCCTCACTATCAGTCGCATTCAGCAACTGTAGTACACCCAATGACTCATCAGACACCGTTTTAAGGGGCACTGCCAGAAGAGAAATTGTCGGGTAATCCAATGGCTTGCTAAATTTTTTGGGCCCCGAAAAACCTAACTCTTCAATGCAGGCAGCGTCACCTACCACGATTGTCTCACCACTATGCGCGGCACTACTGGCAATATTATTGAGATTTGGTGAACCATCACCATTATAGAGCGAGATGTCGGGAAGATACATTGGGCCTGAAGCATGATCTTGTCGAGAACCACTCAGGGTGTCATTCAGTACGATAGCAAATTTAAGACTGGTTTTATCTAAATTGAGATAGATTGTGCCCGCATCCGCGGTCGCCAGTGACTTCGCTTCCTGCAAGATATGCTTAAGCAGGCTATCAATGTTTCTCTCCGCCGATAGCGCTTTGCCAATTTCTATCAGCCTCAAATACGCATTGTCTATGGTCTTGTCACTCAACCTCTATTCCTTCGTTCTATCTTGAGCGTGGCGGACGCTAAAGTCACTATAGTATCAATACGGCGCTTTCCGCTAGTTTTACATATATCTCGTTTACCTGTGAAGCGAATGACATTACGGCGACTGAACTGGCATTTCAGGCCGATCAAGAAAATACAGGCTCAGTTCTGGAACGTAGGTAATAAGGACCAATGCAACCAGCAACACAAGCATAAACGGAATAGTGGCCTGATACAGCTCAGTTATCGGTTTCTTGAAGCGATAACTGGCAATAAAGAGATTCATTCCTATCGGCGGCGTGAAATATCCAATCTGCATATTGGCAAGGAAAATAATACCCAGGTGCACTGGGTCTACCCCAAAGCGCAGCGCCAGGGGCACAATAAGCGGAATCATGATCACCAACGCAGAGAAGATATCCAATATCGCGCCCAGCGCCAGCAGGATAAGGTTTAACAAGATCAGAAAGGTGAACTTGCTTTCGATGAAAGTCCTGATCCATTCAAACAATGCCTGTGGAATCTCTGCATCCACCAGAAAATTAGTGAACGCTAAAGACACGCCGAGAATCAGAAGGATTCCCCCAACCATTACCATCGCTTCACGAATAACCCTGGGCAACTGTTTAACCGGGACTTCCCTGTGAATGAAAACCTCTACAATTACGACATAAAATGCAGTCACGGCAGCGGCCTCTGAAACGGCAAAGAATCCCGAGTAGATGCCTCCTAAAACGATGATGGGTAATGGAGCCTCCCACTTCATATCCTTCAGGGACTGCCACGCCACCCCCCGATGAAAAGGCGTTGCCTCGAGCCGATCGTGCCTGGTCGTCCAGATGCTGTAGAGAGTTAGCAGGACAATCATCAAAAGCGCCGGAACGATACCCGCAATAAAAAGCTCCTGGATCGTGAATGGATTCGGGAGGTCCATTTGCTGAACGATGACTCCATACAAAATGAGGGGAAGCGACGGAGCCAGCAGCAACCCGAGGCTACCCGAGGTTGTTACAAGCCCGAGGGAAAACCTCTCTCGGTAACCGCCCTCAACAAGCGCAGGGAACAACAACGCACCAACGGCGACAATAGTGACGCCTGATGCTCCGGTGAAGGCAGTGAAAAACGCACAGGTAATAAAGGCAACAACCGCAAGCCCTCCTGGCATCCAGCCCAGGAATGATGCCGTTACTTTTACCAGGCGTGTCGACAGATGGCTTTCAGCCAGAATGTAACCTGCAAAGGTAAATAGCGGTAACGCTAACAACAGTGGGGTATCAACCAACCGATAGATTTCAATGGGAATAACCGTCAGCGGGATGTCGGATATGTAAAAACCCAACATGGCCGCGGCGAGAATCACCGTGAACAGTGGTGTCCCAAACAGCGCGAGCAGCGCGATGACAGCAGATCCAAAGATGCCCAATTATTGCTCCCTCACGAACACTGCATAAAAGAAACGTAATGCCATCACACCGAACCCAATAGGCATAATTGACTGGCAGAGCCACACAGGCACTTCAGCAAAGGCGATCGTCTGATCCTCGTATTCATAGCCGATGAACACGACCGAGTGGTATGCGGCTACCGCACAAAGAACAGCCGCGAATAACAATGAAACTATTTGAAGCGGCACAAAATATCCGGCCGGGAGAAGTCGGGACAAGAGGTCAATACTGATATGGTTTCTGTCGCGCGTCGCGACCATGGCACCGAGGATGGCAACCCACAACACTAGTATCCGAAGAAAGGATTCAGCCCACAGAAACCCGCTGTCAAACAGGTTGCGAAGAAAGATCTGGGTAAGCGCCATTACCAGCATGCTAACTAGCGCCAGCACAAGCGCGCCGTCTTCCAGTCGATGAAAGCCGGACCTTAGCGTCAGGAAATATTTTCTAAGAGAAGCCATTGGCCTGTCATTCTAGCGCTAGTCAGACCCTGCAGGCGAACCATTCCGATACTTCTGGAGATTAGCCAGATAGAGCCGAACGGCTTCGGGGGTGATTTTTCCGGACCCAATTAGCTTCTCAATAGAGCCATCAGCAACAGCTCGCCATTCATCAACATTGTCAGCAGCGATAGCTTCGATCCCGATTGACTTTATGGCCTTATAAGCCCTCTCATTATCTGTGCGATTTTCAGAGTCCATTTTCAGAAACATCGAGTCCACGACTGCGCGCACTACCAGCTTATCTTCATCGGAAATCCGTTGATAAGCCTTGCTATCCATTGCCAGCATTGAATAGATATAAACCAGTGGTAAATCTGTCATATACGACACGTGATTGTGCCACTGAAGCGCAAGCACAACCGCGGGAGGCGCCATAACAGCATCTATCAGGCCGGTCTGCAGGCCCGCGAGTACGTCTGTGATGCCGAGCGGTATTGGGCTGACGTCAAAGGATTTAATAAGTTCGGCGGCAATCGGGTCGTTATCGGGAATCCATGCCTTCAGGCCTTTAAGATCAGCAACTGTTCTAACGGGTTCCTGGGTGAGCAGATACGCAAACCCCGTTTCCGAAAATGCAAAGCTCACAATGCCCGCTTCCGCCAGCCCGTCAGTAATCATCTGGTCCATCTCTTTCCGGATATAATCAACTTCCGCGTAGGACTGAAACTGCAACGGTAAATTGTAAATCTGCAGATCCGGATAAAACCGTGTTAGCGATCCCGCCGCCAGCACGCCCCCATGTAATTGTCCGATTCGCATTTTCCGGAGTACCGTTTGATCGTCACCCTGGACACCACCCGGATAGATTTTGAGTTTTACCCGGCCATCTGTCGCGGATTCTATTTGCTTTAGCACCAGCACGAAGCTGCTTCATCCATGAAAGCCCATCCGGCGATATGGTAGCGATTTTATAGGTCGCGGCAACGGCAACATCCATATGTAGCAGACATACAAACAGGCAAACAGGCAGAATGGACTTGTTAATCATCTTCTATCCTTAAAAGTAATCTTTTGATGAAGCCAGCAGATCTTTGGCCCGCTCTTGTGCGATTCGATTAGTAAGCGTCATGCCTTCAACCACAGGGTCTGCCGACAGGACTTCGTTAAGTAACCTGTCGTGAAGCTCCTGGTCAAACATCAACCTGGCATACTGCTGGGCATAGATGACTTTCGTCATCAAATAAGCTTCGTTAATCTCGATAGCCTTCTCAAAGTGCGCCCTTCCCTTTTCGGGTTTACCACCCATTGAAGCCGGTAACAGCGTTTCCATTCCGCCCATGTACAAGTGAGGACCGCCATTTTCATGGTTTTCGTCCAGCTCGATCACGCGCTCCATTAGCAGCTTGGCTCGGCTGAGTTCGGCAATAACGGCCCAGTCATCACTATTCGCCTGAAGCCTACCAACCCAGGCAACGCCCAATGAATAAGCTATATGGACATCACTAACCTTAAGCGAGCTCACGGTCTGTTCAAATTCGGCGTAGCTTTGCTGGCGGACATCGCAAAGAGGTGATTTTGAAACACAGGCAGCGTGCTCTACATATCGCATACTTTTGTCGCTGAAGAGTTTTATCCGATCCTCATCCACAACCAACGCTGAAAAAGCACCATTTAGATTTGATGCAGCCAGCAACAGATCTTCCGAATCCGGGCTACTGCGAAGGAAACTGTCCATTAACAGCAAGTAAGCGGGGACACCTTCCCTCACGGTATCGATGTCTTCGCTGTTGAGTATGCTACCCGCGAGATCATCAGCCAACTGGGACGTGATCCCAGAAACCAGATTCGTGCAACCACTGCCCAACATAAGGAAACTGGCCAAAAACAGCCTGGGCAATCGACTAAACATTGTTTCTCCTACTAATGGACCCGCGAATTCTAGCGGTTTTGAGCTCTCAGGGTAATACCGATCACCCATTCCCACCAAAGAAAGGGTTCGCCTGCTTCTCAAAGGCTAGCGAGGTTGATGGACCATGACCTGTAATTACCAGGGCATCGTCAGCGAGCCTGAACAATCGGTCTGTAATTGAGTGCTCGATGGATTCAAAACTGCCGCCGGGTAAATCCGTTCTCCCTATGCCAAGCTGGAACAGGGTATCGCCGGCAATCAACACATCATGGTTCTCGAACCAGAAGCTGATGGAACCCGGCGTGTGGCCCGGTGTATGAATGGCAACACCACCACAACAGTCTAATGCAGCATCATCTTTCAGCCAGACATCTGGTTCCGGCGTTGGCGTGTAATCCAGACCAAACTTCTGGCACTGGTCTTCCAGTGCATCCCACAAGAATTTGTCACCCTGATGAAGCAAAAGCGGCGCGCCGGTGCGGTTCTTGATCTCGGCAGAAGCCAGGATGTGATCCAGGTGGGCATGCGTGTGAATTATCCCTTTTACCGTCAGCCCGTGCTCATCAACAATCGCCATGATCTTATCGGGATCCCCACCCGGATCGATAATCAGACAGGTCTTCGCTATCGGATCACCGATGATTGCACAGTTACACTGCAACGGGCCTACGGGGAATGATTCAAAAATCACATCACCCCTAACCTCAGGAACGCTAAATGGCATATAAATACTCCGGCTGGACCAGTTTCTGTGTAATGCTACAATTTACCACTCTAGACCTTAACTTCCACAGAACATCAACAAAACATCGATGGTTCAGACTTTAATTTTTCGACTCATTGCCATTCTTTATATTGCATTCGTCTTCCTGACGTCAGCTTTCTTTTTCCTGGTTGCCCTGGCGATTTGGCTGACGACAGTACTTTTTGATAAGCGACTCTGGCTTTTACACCGGTTCACCTGTGTCTGGGCCAGTTCGTATATCTGGCTTATGCCGCCATGGTCGGTTTCAATAAAAGGCAAAGAGAACATTGATGCAAACGACACCTACATCATCGTGTCCAACCATCAGTCGCTAGTCGATATTCTTGTTGCGTTCACGCTGTTTACACATTTCAAATGGGTCTCGAAGGCGGAACTATTCAATATCCCATTGATCGGTTGGAACATGTCGCTCAACCGATATATCAGACTCAGGCGCGGCAACCACAAGAGCGTCAAAACGATGTACAAAGCCTGCGAAAAGCATCTGAAACAGGGTAGTTCCATCTATCTCTTTCCCGAAGGAACAAGATCCGAATCCGGCAAGATGAGGAAGTTCAAGGAAGGTGCTTTTGTCCTTGCCAAGCGCCTGCAAAAGCCGATCCTGCCTATCGTCATCAATGGATCAAGAACAGCGCTGCCTAAAAACAGCTTCAACTTTCACGGCGAAACGCATATTGAAGTGACGGTGCTGCCGCCTATTCTTCCAGAATCCTTCCAGGAAGACAGCGCCAAGGATCTCGCGGAACAGGTGCAGCATCAGCTCAAACAACACATCGTCCTGGACTGAACTTCTAGGCTTTGGTAACACCGCGGCACGTCGGAAAGTCGTTACAGACCCAGAAAATCCTACCAGCTCTCTTGCCCTTAATCGCCTTGCGGATCGTCATGGATCCCGAGCAACCGGGGCAGGCCTTAACTTCACTACCGAGTAATACCGGGTCAAGTATATCCCGCACTTCATGTTCAGAGATATCATTGCTGACAGGGAATTCCAATAGCGGTAAGCCGATATCACCGAATACGCGCTTAACATGGTCGATGGGTTGTCGTCCGGTAGCGCCTACATCCCGATGCTGGACACCACAGATGACTTCTAGCCTGGTGGCATCACAAAGCAGGTAGGCCACTTTTATTGAGGCCAGATTCGAGGTCTCTCCTGTGTCGGTCTTTACAAACTCGGACAGGGGCACGTTCAACAACACCAGCACGCCTCTTGGAGCAACTTTCCCCAGCAATACCAGCATGTTGCGAGTTACTTCATCAAACGCATAGCTTTTAAGACGATGGAGTATTGGCGCCGGCGCATCAACGAAAAACAGACTATCTGCTTTGACCCCAGCATCCGCACCAGAACTATCTTTTTTGAGTTCAATGACGCCTGGATTTATTGCCGCGTAAGCTTCAGCCTGGGCAATAATGGCTTCTGGCTTTTTCAGGACCTCATGTGTCTGCCTGAAAGTCTGAAAATCCGCCATATCGGATTCCATAAACGATTCTACTTCCCGCTTTCGGAGATACCGAAGCAGCAACACAAAACCAGTAATAATAACGAGGAAGAAGAAAAAACCTTTCATGGGCTTGGAGTATAGCAATACTCGCCGTAATATTTGTTGTTTGCAAAGCAGAGAACCTCAATGACAGACATCGTACTCACCGAAACCAACGAAGGCATTACCACCGTAACCCTGAATCGTCCTGAACACCTGAATGCGCTGTCTGTCGAACTTCGGCAAAGGCTCGGTGAAGTGTTCATAAAACTAAAAAATGACACTCAAACCCAGGTGATCATACTAACGGGCAAGGGCCGAGCATTTACAGCCGGCCTGGACCTGAAGGAACTCGGCCAGAAAGGTATGAATACACCCTCCTCCGGGAATGAGACGGTAGACCTGCAAAAAGCGATTCGTGAGGTCGGCAAACCAGTTATTGGCGCCATCAATGGTTTTGCCATCACCGGTGGGTTCGAACTGGCACTCGCCTGTGACATCCTGATTGCGTCCAGTGAGGCTAAATTTGCCGACACTCACGTCCGGATGGGCGTCGTGCCTGGCTGGGGGCTTTCTCAACGTCTGTCACGACTGATTGGCGCCTCTCGCGCAAAACAACTCAGCTTCACCGGCAATTACCTGAGCGCCGAAACTGCGGAACGATGGGGGTTGGTCAACGAGGTCCTCGAACCGGACGAACTACTCTTCTACTGCCAGAAACTGGCCAAAGACATTACCTCCGTAAACCAGGGCACTCTGAAAGAAGTTCACCGGTTAATCGACTACGGTTGGGAAAATTCACTGGCCGAGGGTGTCGCTGAGGAACGCCGTACCAGTCGCGGCAAGAACCGCGACCTTGAAGCCAACACGCTCGAACAGAACAGACTTAACGTTCAATCAAGGGGAAGAGAACTAAACTCATAGCAAGGAGCTTCAAAAAAGAGATTCCTCCAGCAGAGTCGACATGACCGAGCTTTCCATGGCATGTTCGACGAACAGACATCTCCTGAAGGGCCTAACCCAGGTTAGAGCCCAGTCCCTGCAAGTGCGTGTGCTCGTTAAGCGTGATGATTGAACGCTCGCCGGAACTCGCCCCCATATACCTACTTATGCTCGTGTAATTCGGGTTAAAGAACATCCTGGGCTCCATCCCCATTACATGTGCAGTCCAGGCATTCACCACCCCCCCATGGCAAGTGACCGCAACAGTTTTCCCTCGGTGGCTATCGATGATTTCGTTCAGGGTTGTGACGACCTCCACACAGAATTTAGGGAAGTTAATATCTACATTCTTGCCACTCATTATGCGCAACCATCGGTCATAGTCAGATTTTTTCAGATCTTCCACGGGGATGTAGTGGTCTGCTTGCCTATCGTATTCCGCGACACCTTCCCTCAACACTGGCTCCAGTCCCTTTAATGCTGCAAGTGGCGCCGCTGTCTGGACCGCACGTTGCATTGGGCTCGAATACAGGTGATCAATATGCTCTCCCTCAAGCCACTTTGCCATTCTCTGGGCCTGCTGGTGACCGACTTCAGACAATGGCGGGTCAGCAGGCGTACCATCTTTAGTTTCAACCTGTAGTGGCAGGCCGTGACGTATCAGGATTAATTCCATGCGGTTCGTATCTCTTATTCAAATGTATTAACTGTTTAGTGCGCTTAGTAACTCAAAGGTCGGCGCCCAGTCTTCAGCAGATTCATAAGTCCTGCCTATGATAATGCGAGTAACCCCGGCGGCTTCATATCGTGAAATCATTTCTCTTGCGCGGTCCACGTCACCTTCCGGCAGTGTGGCGAACGTGACCACTTCCCCCGGTTTACCCTGTGATGCTTCAGACCGTTCGCGGTACTGACGAATCTGGGGCGCAATTTTATCCAGACGGCCCATCGGCAACCAACCGTCACCATACTTTAGCGCTCGGTCAATCGCATGGGGTGCTGACCCACCAATATAGATAGGTGGTCTCACAGGCCTCGGCTTAAACAGGAAGGACTGGTCGTTTGCCGTGACAATATCGTTGTCAAAACACTCGTGGAAAAATGCCAGCGCCTCATCCGAGAGTCGACCTCGTTGCTGCCTGTCGACTCCCAACGCCCGAAACTCCGGGTCCATCCAACCAATTCCAACTCCAAGCAAAAGGCGCTCACCGGACAACTCCTGGATGGTGGCGATTGCTTTCGCCGTCGGCAGCTTCGGACGATAAGGCAGGATCAAAACACTGGTGCCAATCATGATTGACTGTGTCTGTCCTGCCATCCATGCAAGCGACGTTAGCGGGTCCAGGTATCGCCCCCCGGAACCTTCAGCTTCATCAGGGGGAATAGCTATATGATCGACGATCCATGCGGATTCGACACCAGCAGATTCGGCTTGCTTAAGAACACTGGTAATTGTGTTACGGGACGACTGAGGCCCCATAACCCTGATGTTGATGCCGATTTTCATGGCATCGACGGATCTAGCCAGCGGCTATAGAGACGTTGTATACCCCTGCCTGTCGGGCAGAATCCATTACCTGGATCATGGTATTGGTTTTACTTTCTGGATGTGGCTGAACAACAACCGGCGCATCCGGGTTTTCAGCGTGCAATCGTTCGATGTTTGCCCTTACTGCACGAACATCGATATCCCTGCCTCTGATTCGAATTCGATCACGGCTCGTGATCTGCACCACGATGCTTTGCTTATCAGCATCTTTAACATTCTGGTTTTTGTCAGGGCTGTTAACGTCCAGACCAATTTCCTTGACGAAAGTCGCTGTCACAATGAAGAAAATCAACATGATGAACACTACGTCCAACATAGGGGTCAGGTCTATTTCACTCTCTTCGTTATACTTTGGGGCTAGTACTCTTCGCACTGTGTTACTCCAGAATGATTGCTTCTAAGTCATTTCGCCGACGAAGCATACTAGGACTTTTATGAGACGTCTACCTAGCTGCCCTGAGCGATACTATAAGCAGCCCTGAGCGATACCCGAAAAAGCCCTTAGCGATACTCTAAATCAACTAAATTGGCCCGAATTAAGGTCAGAGGGTCACAAACGTCTAGTAGACATCTATAAAAAACTAAGCGTTGATCACCTTGGAAACTGTTGTGTAATGCAGTCCCAGATGGTCTCCAATTTGCATGAGGGTATAACCGAAATCTACATGCGCCTTCTTCATCAGCTCGTTTCGCTCACCACGGGTCTTGTCATCGACCTTCTTGAACAGTGCATTTAGGCTGCGGCGTCTTTTGACCGCTTTCGGCCCCCTCTTTGAGAGTCTTTCACCCTGGAGGATTGGCTGCATTTCGCTCAAAAACCGATTGCTGCCGAGTAGTACCTGATGAGTACGTTGTTCCAGCGGTGAGTCTTCCCCACCACCTTCCTTAACGTACTCCCGGTATTTTCGCTGCGCATCTTTTTCGCGCTTGCCGAAATATTTCAGCACATCAGCTTTGTGAAGGAAGGTTGGCACCTTCACCTGACCGGCTAATGCGCGATAGCTGCTCCATTTGTATGATGAAAAGTTTGGCACACCTTTTACCCTATCTGGATTGGTAACGACGTGCCGACAGACTGGGAGCAGGTAGTTTTTCTTTTCGAGTAAAATACTCTTGAATCGCCCATGAAAAATTGGACCTTCCTGAGCATGACGACGATTTACATGCTGGGTGTACACTCCGTTTAACTGTCGCATACCTTTCGAAAGGTTTGCCTCAGGAACTTCAACTACCAGGTGGTAGTGATCATCCATCAACACATAACTGTGAATCAACCAGCCGAACCGGACTACAACATTGTCAAGAACATTGAGGAAGACGCCTCTATCATCGGCATCGTCGAAAACAATTTGACCTTCTCTTCCTTTGCTTGTGACATGGTACACAGCACCGGGGAATTCTATACGTACAGGTCTGGACATAAACTGTGTCTTAAAGCCTATTTGTTGATGTTGTTTTTATTATTATCAATTTACGCATGAAACATTCGATTGATCAGGAAAAAAATACTACAACCACGATCAGTTTCTAACAAGGCATTTTTTTGTTTTCACTACAAATACCGGCTTGACGTTGACATAGGTACATGATTATGTTCCCTGTAACGCATAGTAATTTTTTTACATTTTTAACGGAGGAAGCCAACCATGGCAGTTGATAAATTTCCGGTCGAATCAGGACACGTAATGATGTTCGCGCGATCGATCGGTGACACCAATGAAATCTATTACGATGAAGACTACGCCAGATCTACTGACCAGGGCGCTATCATAGCGCCACCAACGTTTGTTCAATCTAGCGCACAGTTCGACCCTGACTATTTTCTACGCCCCAAGGTCGGCGAGGAATGGTTTGGTTCAGCGAAGGGTCCAACCGGAATCACCAAAAAGAAAGAAGGCGGTGGCGGTGGCGGTGGCGGTGGTCTTCATGCAGAACAACACTACGTTTATCACCGACAACTAAAAGTGGGGGATGTACTAACAGCTGAAAACAAACCAGGCAAGAACTGGGAAAAGGAAGGACGTCGAGGCGGAAAATTGATGTTTAGTGAAACTGTCACAGAATACCGCGACCAAAACGGCGAACTCGTGATAACAGCAACCGGCGTAGGTGTCAGGACAGAACGTCCAGCCACCTCAGGCGACAAGTAAGGAGTCATTCCAATGGCACTAAAAGCAAATGAAGTTAAGGTAGGTGACACCTATCAGGAAGAGGTTTGCGACAACCTCTCAAGAACCCAGATCGTCCAGTACGCAGGCGCATCAGGCGACTATAACCCGCTGCATAGCGATGAAATTTTTACGACCGAAGTCGCGGGATATCCTTCCGTTTTCGCTCACGGCATGCTGTCTATGGGAATGACCGGCCGCATGCTGACTAATTACGTCGGTGATGGGCAGCTAACTTACTATGGCGTGCGATTTACATCTCAGGTTTTCCCGGGTGCTACACTCACGGCCAAGGCAACGGTCACTGATATTCGGGAAGAAAATGGCGACACCATAGCCGACATCGAAGTTTCAACTACTGATGCAGAGGGTGTAGAAGTCATCAAGGGTAAGGCCTCTGCAAAACTTGCCCCATGAGCTGACCTAAAACCAGAAACAACTACGACGACTTAGTGTCGGCGCAATTGTTTCTGGTTGCATCAAAGTCACGCTACAACGCTTCCAGCGCATCCAGGACTATTCCCGGTGTCAGTATCTGTGGTAACACAGTCGCTCGGGACGCATCTTTTGCATACAGCAGGTAAAGTGGCACACCAGTTCGGCCATATTCTTGTAGCGCCTCAGTAATGCCAGGATCTTCGTTGGTCCAGTCACCCTTGAGATAGGTTATTGCATTGTCTTTAAACGCCAATTTGACGGAATCAACATCCAGCGCATTGAGCTCATTGACTTTACAGGTAATGCACCAGGCAGCGGTGAAGTTCACGAAAACCGGACCTTTCTGTTGGGCTATCGCCAGCGCATTTCTGGAATAGACACCAGCTTCACCGCCTGTAGTATCCAAAGAAGAGCTCACCACCCTCGTCTCCTGCGTTGCACCAATATAGATGGCGGCAAAAACGAGCAGCAACGCTGACAACCTGGCGACGGCACTGCCAGACTGGTTCAGCAGCCAGAGCGCGAATGCGATAAGTAAAGCGCCTGTAAGGACCTGTACCATTGCGTCAGGACCGGCCTGCACACCAAGCACCCACAACAACCAGACTGCTGAGGCAAACATGGGGAACGCAAGCAACTGTTTCATGACGACCATCCACTGTCCCGGTCGAGGAAGCTTGGCTAGTAAACCTGGCGCATAGCAAAGCAGCACATAAGGAAGTGCCATTCCCAAGCCCAGCGAGGCGAACACCAAAACACCAGTGGCAGGGTCCTGAATAAGGGCATAACCCACCGCCGCGCCCATAAACGGGGCAGTACACGGCGCTGCAACGATGGTTGCCAGCACGCCGGTCGAAACAGAGCCCAGGTATCCTCGCGAGCTGCCTCCGCTGCTACCCAAGGACATGAGCGTGCCACCGATCTCAAACACACCCAGCAAGTTCAAACCAATCACCAGAAATAAATAGGCGACCATGCTCACCACAATGGGCGATTGCAGTTGGAAACCCCAGCCTATCGCCTCACCGCCTGCTCGCAGGCTAATCAGAAGCACCGCGATAGCCACAAAACTGGCGACAACACCTCCAGCATAGGCAAGGCCGTGTAAACGAATAGAGCTACCATCATGGTGAGATTCGACCAGTGAAAGAATTTTGATGGACAAAACCGGAAACACACAGGGCATAAGATTCAGTATCAGGCCGCCCAAAAAGGCAAAAAACAGCGCTGCAAGCAATCCTGTTTCACCCAGCGCATGACCGTCCTCTGGAATCGCAGACCCCGAGGGCGCGATAGAATCATCCATTCTGAACTCAAAACTCGACACTATCCCTTCACCGACGGATTCATGAATCACGATCACGCCGGACAGGTCTGCGGAATCCTCATCAAAATCGTAACCAGGCTCTAGCGTGAGGACCAACCCCTCATCGGACATAGTGAATATCTGGCTGGCCGGGTTATCTATTAACTCAGGGGCAAAGGGGAAGTATTCAACTGCATCAATTCGATTACCCTGTACAGCGGGTAAACCCACCGTTAACAGGATCTTGTCTGCATCAACCTGGAAACTACTCACTACATCGATAGGCACAGGCACCCGTGACTGTGCCATGTAAAACGTATCGGACACCGCGTCGTCGACCACCGTTAGTCCTATCGGAATGGACACCATGACTTCGACTTTTTCCGGGATACAGATATCAGCACAGACCAGCACCCTGCCGGTCCCCTTAATGTCAACGACATCTGCGGGATAATCTTCTGGCACCGAAACCGAGAAAGGCATTAGCACTTCGTTATGATAGCCATAGTTCATCAACGGCCCATAAGGAATACGCTCCGGGTATGGATATTTAAACGCACTCACAAACACACCGGCGGGTACGGTCCATTTGATATCCGGCGCCGCACCGGAATCCCCCGGGTTCGTCCAGTAGGTATGCCACTCGTCGTCAATATCCTGCCGAAACACGACGTCAAACAAATCACCCGGCGCAATACTCGTGACGGCTGCTACCAGGTCAACACGAACATGCGGTGCCGGCTGGGCATTTGCAGTCAACGCAGACAATAGGCTGCAAACAAGCAGCAGCATTTTTATTTCCGTCTGGATACTCAAGGTCTCATTCCCCAGGTCACGGGGCCCTTCAACTCTTCCAGTAATGGCTCAATCCAATCGGCCCATCGACACAACTTTCCGCGCGTTTGCCTTGGGTCAATCAATTCATGAACAGCAAAACTTTCCATCATGGGAAAAGGAGACCGGTTCTTCATCAACATTTGTTCCAATTCTCGCCGTTTCTCATCTGGATCTTCAGCCGCCGCGATTTCACGGTGGAAAGCAACAGCCACGCCACCCTCTACCGGCAACGCTCCCATTTCATGGGAAGGCCAGGAGAGCTTGTAGGTATTGGGTGCAAAGTGGGCCGCTGAGGCGACCCCAAAAGACTTATGAACGGCGATCGTTGCCCACGGAACGGTTGATTGGACGGCTGCTGCCACGGCACTCATCCCATATCGAATACAGGCTGCTTGCTCTGAGTCCGGACCAATCATGAAGCCAGGCTCATCCAGAAAGTTAATCACCGGCAGATGGAATGTATCGCACAGCTCCATCATCCGTTTCGCCTTCTGCGATCCCTCCGCGGTCATTGCCCCCGCAAAGTGGCGACAATCATTAGCAATCACTCCAACGGCCAAACCGTTTAAGCGGGCCAGACCAATGATCTGACCGTGACCGTAAAAAGGCGCTATTTCGAAAAAAGAGTCGAGGTCCACCACATGCCGAATGACCTCACGCATTTCAAACGGAATCCGGCCATCCCTTGGAACAATATCCATTAACGCTTCGTCGGCTCGGTTCGCGTTGTCGCTGCAATCCAGCCGTTGCGACAATTGCCAGACATTCTGAGGCAGATAACTGAGGAACTGGCGCATCTGGACCAGCGCGGCTTCCTCTGTCTCAGCTACGTTGTCCACAATACCGCTGCGGGTATGGATCTTCCAGCCGCCCAGCTCTTCTTTTGTCAGCGACACGCCGAGTGCCCGCTTTACCAAGGCTGGACCGCCCACCATGACTTGGGATGTTTCCTTGACCATGACCGAGAAATGGGACGCCACCAGCCTACCCGCAGGAAAGCCTGCAACAGGCCCCATGGCGCCAGACACAACCGGTACTTCATTCATCGCCTGGGCAATGATCTTGAACCTCGGCTCTGCATACACAGGAGAACCAACGGTAGTAGGCCTGGCGCCTCCGGAACCGGCGACACTCCCTCCGCCGCCTTCAAGCATTCGCACTAGGGGCACCTTGAACTGTACCGCCAACTCTTCTGCATAAACACTCTTTCGCAGGCCTGCACCATTCGGCGACCCCCCCTTCAGGGTGAAGTCTTCGCCGCCGACGACCACTCGCTGACCCCCAATTGAACCAAACCCCACAACATAGTTAGCGGGTGAGAAGTCCTTGATCTCGCCGTTGTCATCTTTTTCCGCAAATCCTGCGCCTTCGCCGTGCTCCTCAAAGGAATTGGGCGCAACCAGGGCATCGATACGCTCGCGGATAGTGAGCCTTCCTTTGGCATGGTGCCTGGCAATTGATTCGGCGCCGCCTTGGCCCTTTGAAAGCTTAAGCCGTTGTTCGATTTCCTTGGTTTCTTCGTGCCAGCTCATCATAAGTCCTCAGAAATTAGTCCCGCCTTTATAACAATGAAACGAGATTCAACCAAACCGCAATCGCGAACAACCATCAGGCTGGTATCGCTCTCACAATCAAATAGGCGAATCACGATGCTTATAACGCATTATGGTTAGAAATCAGCCATTGATCATGCTAACTTTCAGCCCCTTAGCCGAACAGGCAGTTCTCAGCCCGCCCGGTAGACACAACACTCCCAATTAAATCTAGTGAGGTAAATATGCAAATCGTGGTTCCTGCGGAAACGTGGGCTAACGAGCGCCGCGTCGCACTTATCCCTGACTCGGTGAAAAAGCTCACCAGAGCTGGCTTATCCGTGTCCGTGGAATCCGGACTAGGGTTACAGTCAGGGTTCAGCGACGCAGACTATACAGAGGCAGGTGCAACTGTTTCTAATGATCGCATCACACTGATATCCAGTGCCGATATGGTGCTTAGCGTCCGAAAGCCTAGCACAGAAGAAGTCGCCCTACTGAAAAAAGGCGCTATCCAGATCAGCTACCTTGACCCTTACAACGAACATGAATTGGTCGATTCGCTTGCCGCACAGGGTGTGACGGCGATCAGTATGGAAATGATCCCCAGAACAACTCGTGCACAGAAAATGGACGCACTGAGCTCACAGGCTAACCTCGCCGGTTACGTGATGGTATTACTCGCAGCCAGCAAACTGGATCGTATTCTACCGATGATGATGACGCCCGCTGGAACACTCAGTCCTGCAAAGGTCTTTGTTATCGGTGCCGGTGTCGCTGGCCTACAGGCTATTGCAACAGCAAAACGCCTTGGTGCCCGTGTTGAGGCATTCGACACACGCCCCGTCGTCGCAGAACAGGTGCAATCTCTCGGCGGTAAATTCGTAGAGATTGATCTTGGCGAAACGGGCCAGACCAAAGACGGCTACGCCCAGGCATTGACCCCTGAGCAGCTGGAACTGCAGAGACTCGGCATGAAGGACGTTATCAGCGAATCCGATATTGTCATCACGACCGCTCAGCTCTTCGGCCGCCCTGCCCCGCGCATCATCACAGCCGATATGGTCGCAGCGATGAAGAACGGTGGCGTGATCGTCGATATGGCGGTTGATTCCGGCGGTAACGTCGAAGGATCAAAGCCAGATGAAACAGTTGAGATTGATGGCGTTTCCATTATAGGCATGGCTAACCTGCCATCACAGGTATCCAGCGATGCCAGCCAGATGTATTCATCCAATCTTTATAACCTTGTCAGCGAATACTGGGATGAAGAGAACAAAACCTTCAATCTCGACCTTGAGGACGACATTCTCAAGGGCTGCGTCATTACACACGATGGTGGCCTTGTAAATGAAGCCATCAAGAACATAAGGGGGAGCTAAAATGGAAATGGAAATTGTATTTCTGGTTTTTATTCTGGTGTTGTCGGTATTCCTCGGCTTCGAACTGATTTCCAAGGTACCTGCAACGCTTCACACACCGCTTATGTCTGGTGCGAACGCGATTTCCGGTATCACGCTTGCCGGTGCCTTTTTGGCTGCAGGGATGGTGGACAGTGAGATGGGTAAATACCTCGGCACCGCTGCAGTGGCATTCGCCACTATTAACGTTGTCGGCGGTTATATGGTCACTGACCGCATGCTTGGCATGTTCAAGAGCAAGAAGGCAGGTGGCAAATAATGAATATCGAACTATTAGCGAACCTTTCTTACATTGTTTCGGCGGCCCTGTTCATCTTCGGCCTGAAGATGCTGGGCTCACCGGCGACTGCAAGGCGTGGCAACATGTTTTCATCGTTGGGTATGTTGATCGCAGTCGTCGCGGGCCTGACGGCCGAAGGCATCGTCAGTTACGAATACATCGCAGGTGGCATGGTCATCGGCACAATTATTGGCGCACTTGCTGCCAGACTGGTTGGCATGACGTCCATGCCCGAGATGGTCGCCCTCTTCAATGGCTCTGGCGGCGCAGCCAGCCTGCTTGTTGGCTGGGCAACACTTTACGGTGGCGGCATTGAGACGTTTACCGCAGTAACTATTCTGTTGGCTATCCTGATTGGTGGCCTGACCTTTACCGGAAGTATTATCGCTTACGCCAAGCTTTCCGAGGTGATGAACAGCGCAGCCATCGTCTTTAAGGGACAACGGTTCGTTAACAGCCTGGTCCTTGCTGGCATTGTATATGCGGCCTATATGTTCTGCTTGGACCCTCAGGCTGACAGCCAATGGTTGTATGTCACCCTGGGGCTGGCACTACTGCTGGGTATTATGGCCGTGATTCCGATCGGCGGCGCTGATATGCCCGTCGTTATTTCACTGCTGAACAGCTACTCCGGTATTGCTGCTTGTGCTGCAGGCTTTGCCATTAACAACAACATACTGATCGTAGCCGGCTCACTGGTTGGTGCCTCCGGTATCATCCTGACCAACATCATGTGTAAGGCAATGAACCGATCGCTTGCAAACGTTCTCTTCAGCGGGTTCGGCGCAGTAAAGCAAGGCAAAGCTATTGAAGGTGAAGTTAAGCCTGTCTCTGTTGAAGATGCTTACTACCTGTTTGAAGCCGCCAGCAACGTCTGCTTCGTACCTGGTTACGGTATGGCCGTTGCCCAGGCTCAGCACGTTGTGAAGGAACTCGGTGAGATCCTGGAAGCAAACGGCTGTGAGGTGAGTTACGCGATTCATCCCGTTGCCGGGCGTATGCCTGGTCACATGAACGTACTGCTTGCAGAAGCTGACGTACCTTACGAGCAGCTGGTTGAAATGGACGACATCAACCCAAGGATTGAGAACGTTGACATTGCAGTAGTGATTGGTGCAAACGACGTCGTCAACCCCAGCGCACGTGAAGACGAAGACAGCCCAATCTATGGCATGCCAATCATCAACGTCGACCAGGCGCGAACCGTGTTCGTACTGAAACGCTCAATGGCTTCCGGCTTCTCTGGTGTAGACAATCCGCTCTTCTTTGGTGAGAACACACGAATGTTATTCGGTGATGCTAAGGAATCAATCTCGGGCGTTATTTCCGAGTTCGGATGATCTCCCAACTACCCCCGGTAACGGGGGTAGTTTTTCAACACCCTCGGGCTAAACACACCCCTCGCATCATTCAACGACGCATCCGATCGTTAGTGCTTCCGTACCGGCGACCGGTGCTCCTGCATCTGTGTTAAACCACTCCGCTGGTTTCATCAAAATACGCCCATGACCTCGTGTCCAGGAAGACGAAATCGACCGTTTCTTCAGCGGAAGTGACGGGGTTTATATCGGGATGGAGCTTAGATATGGATGAGGCTTAGGTATAGATCGAGCTTAGAAAAGAAGGTTGTTTAAGCTGGTGAGCCTATCTGTTTCCGATACTGATACGGTGACAATTCCACCCATCGCATAAAGGCTCGCCTGAAATTCGTGACTTCGCTATAGCCAAGAAGCTCAGCAATTTCCTGCACGGTCAGATTAGTCGTTCGCAGGTATTCGATGGCCAGTTCCCGCCTGACATCATCAAGAATCCGCTGGTAACTGGTACCTAAATCGTTGAGCCTTCTCCTCAGGGTTCTCGCACCTAATGACAATTTATTAGCTACGGCGTCCAGTTTCGGAAATTCTCCTGGCGTACTCAGTAACAAATGGCAGATTCGCGAAATGATATCGTCTTCAATCTCCATCTGGTTAAGCAGTTTACGACATGACTCTTCGCAGATGCGCGCCGTATTGGCATCAGCCTCAGCAAGTGGCTCTGCCAATTCCTCGCGAGAGAACCTGTATTGGCAACTCGGCTGATTGAAGATCACAGGGCATCGAAAGCACTGCAAATGTTTTTCGGCATAGTCGGGTGCTTCGTAATTTAGCAGGATTCTGCTCGGCTTGTGATCTCGTCCAAGCAACAAACCGATCAGTCGACTGATCCCCGCGAATAACTCTTCAACCGTGTACTGCCCGACTCTGCCACCGGGCAGCAGATGAACGATTCTTAGTACTGCCTCGTCACCATCAACATCAAAGGCCAGCTCAAACATCGCACCGGCCAGCTTGTGATATTTCACTGCAATCTGGACGGCCTGTTCAAGGGTCGCGCTGCTCATCATCGCGTAACCCAACAGGCCATAGTCAGAAATGGAGACCGTGCGAGGCGATTCCAGCCACGCACCATTCATGCCCAGCAGGTCAAGCATGTTAGATAGCTGGTCAATTCGTTGTTGGTAGGTCACCCAATCCAAAGACAAGTCGATGCCCGTACCAGCCAGACCGATATCTGCACGGATGCCTTCCGCTTCCATCGATTGCACTAAGGACTGGACAAGCGAGGTCGGGAAAACCCTCTTGTCTAAACGGTAATTGTGGAACCTGGACTGCAGTTCTAAGAGCTTACTGACGGGCATAATTAGCTGTTTTGTTCAAAAAGGTTACTTATACGTTTAAGTCTCCCGGTTTACCTTTTGTCTGTCAAACCCCTGGTTTATCCTGTTTGACAAGGCACGCTTATCTATCACAGACTGCGCAACATCAAGAGCCAAGCGGAGTCGTCTTCGCCCAAGGCCGCTCTCCAAACGGGAAAATCATCCCAGGTCCCTGAACCTAAAGCGAGTTCCACATACCGTAATCTCATTGCCAGACCAACTGAGTTGGTGGTTTTCAGCGGCAGTCAGAATAGCTGACCGATCTATCACCGAAAACTCAACCGCAGCCACGCCATCACCGCGCCCATCAGCGGCCTCAACAAAACGGATCTCACCGTCATCAAGCGGCATTCGCAGAACTTCACCTTCCAGGTGGAAATTTCTATCAAAGGCCGCAGCCCATTTGGTCGCAATAGCCTCAGGGTCATCAGCTTGCACATCCACCGCTGTAATTTCCCCAACATGCCTCGACTTCCTGTCGCGCCAGCCAGGCCCAGCCCAGAGCCATGCGTCGCTGGGCCGCATTTCATCGAAGGAGACAATCGCTGCGCCGATATCTTTCGGGTGGACATGAAAGGCAGAGACTTCTTCACGATCGACTTCCCATACTTTTCGCATCTGGAGATTCTCTATTCTCCTACTCACTCCCTTAATGTTGTCCACCAGAGAAATCACCATATAGCCGCCGTCACCACCACGACGTTCCAGCAACCGGGCTGCTGTTGCCCCCTCTTCTTTTGGGCAAACCACTTCCAGAAAGGTCTCACCAATGGCCATTACACTATTGCACAGACCAAATTCACCAACGCCCGGATCATCGTAGTCGGCCTTAAGTCCAAGAATGTCAAAAATTTGCTCGCGCACCGGGGCCAGTTCGCCAGCAACCAGGGCTACTTGTTTCAATTTCATAACCTGCCTTTTCGGGAAACCCGTTCAAAACTTGTTCGAACTATGGCACGGTTAAAGGCTCGATTCTACTGACAGCGCACAGCCTTTGCTTTAGGATTCCGCGCAGACAGAACCCCCGTTTTTTTTGAAAGGATTTGCTGATGAGACTGCTTCTGGTATTTGCGCTGACGTTTTCGATTTTAGCCGGCGCAACAGAACCCACACCGATGGAAGTTAAGATTCAAGCTGCCATCGATCACGACCGCCGAACAGATGCCGATCGTGAACGCGACAGGAATCGTCAACCCATGGAGTTGCTGACTTTCGTTGGACTGCAGGACGATATGCAGGTACTAGAACTCCTGCCCGGTCGTAGCGGTTGGTACACAAAGATCCTGGGTCCCGTGCTTGAGGAGAAAGGCAAATTGTATCTTTCGATCGGCACCAACTCCGTCAGCGCGATGATTGCCGATAAACCAGGATTTTCGACAACGGAAGTCATTCCGTTCGACGGTATTGCTCAATCAACAGCAGAAGAACGCCGCGCAACTGTGCCAGAGTTCAGCTTCGGTATCCGAAAGCTGGATATGGTGCTTACCTTTCGAAATGTACACAACTTTGACGCTGCTGGCCGGGCCAATCTGAACGCAGCCGCCTTCGAGGTACTGAACAAAAGAGGCCGATACGTTGTCGTGGATCACACAAGAAGGCACATGCAGCCAGACAGCGCTGAAGTGTGGAGGCGGATTGACCCCGTTCAGGTCATTAAAGAAGTTCAGGCGGCTGGCTTCAAGCTTGTCGATTATTCCGAGCTGCACTACAAGCCTGACGATGAATTACGACACGAGGTTGGAAGGAAAAGCGTGACGGGTAATACTGATCGGTTTACGTTGCTGTTCGAAAAGCCCTAGCCGCGCTTAGAGGCAGCACCGGCTGGACCACTAACGGTAATCACAAAAGGATTTTAATTCTTCTATTAGTTGTTCCGGGCAGCACCGTGCCCTGAAATCAACATCGACGTATTCGAAGCCGATAGTCCTGTCCTTGCAGACGATAAATGTCGCCGGGACAGGCAACTCCCGACCATCGCTGCCGTTCACCTTATCCAACATTAATCCCCAGCTTTCGAACAGGTTTCGTTCTACCTGCTCAAGCTCATATACAATGCCAAAGTCTCTGGCGATTTTATTATCGCGATCAAAAATTACCTTGTAGCTTTCAGCCTGCTCACCGGCCGTCTGCGGCTGTTGCGGAGAAATTGCAAAATAGGCGCATCCGAGCCTAGTTAGTTCAGCTTGAATATTTTCGTAAGCCTCTATCTCTGTCTCACAATACGGGCACCAAAAGCCGCGAAAAAAGTTCAGAATAACGGGGCCACTCTCGAGTACTTCATAAAGTTTACGGTTAACATTATTAGCGTCGATAAATTCAAAGTCAGGGACCGTCTCGCCCACCTGGAGACAGTGGGTATGCATTTTATCCCGCCGCAACCTGGTAATGGTACGGGTCAAAATGGCGAGTTCCGAGGTCAGCAGTTCCTCGCAATTGTTGGCGCGAAGTCGAGTTAGTTTGTCCTGAAAAGCAGATTGGACCATCTCTTTGTCTTTATTGTTATTACGCTCTTTCTTAGTCGACATTATTACTGGATGTGCAGTCTTACGAAAGACATTACAGCAATTTATTCATAAATAATAGCTAATTACCAGATTTTAGGTACACTCTATTCTCTTTTGGAATAGGTCATACCGATGGATCGTCTGTCCGCCATGAACATGTTCATTCGTGTTGTTGAAACCGGGAGCTTTAGTGCGGTCGCAAAAGAACTGAGCAGTACACAGCCCACCGTCAGCAAAAATATCGCCGAACTGGAATCATGGCTGGGTGCAAAGTTATTGAATCGAAGCACCCGAAGCTTACGCCTGACGGAGACCGGCGCTGATTACTATGAGCGCTGTGTCGCTATTCTCCAGGATGTGGAAGACGCAGAACAAAACGTCGGGTTGCTGCAAACGCAACCCAAAGGTCTGGTGCGAGTGACCGCAGCGGTCGCTTTTGGGCGGCTTCATATAGTGCCAAGGCTTGAGAGTTTCTTTGCGCGGTACCCGGATATTAAGATCGACATCACCCTCAACGATCGGGTGGTTGACCTGATTGAAGAAGGGGTCGACATTGCCTTTCGTATGGGAAACCTGCGTGACTCTAACCTGATAGCCCGTAAGTTGTGTACAAGCCCCACCGCCGCTGCAGCCTCACCCGAATATCTTAAAAAGTATGGTGTCCCAAGGCATCCCAGGGACTTAAAAGAACACAACTACGTGGTCTATACCGACCTTGCCAGCCCGGGCCAGACTTCCTTCAGAGAATTTGGCAATCCACTCCATATCAAGGTATCAGGCAACCTGCAGACAAACAATTCAGAGGTACTTCGCAGCGCTCTTTTACACGGTCTTGGAATTGCCCAGGTACCACGCTGGCTGATAGGCGACAAAGTGGCTGAAGGCGAATTGGTTGAGGTCCTGACAGAATATCAATCCGCACCATCGAGCGTGCACGCAGTTTATTCTCCAGGTTTGCACGTCCCATCGAAACTACGATGCTTTATCGACTACTTCGCTGACGAATTCAAAAACTGCAATGTGATCAACGGCCCGGATGCAAAAGCCGCCTGAGGTTATAACAGCGTCCTAAGGAAGGCATCGAGTGTTGGTGCCGCCGCGATACCCCTATCCCCTGCCACCTCAAACACCACAGTCAATACTCCTATCCAGCCAATCACCATAAGCACGGAAACCCCAGTAAACAAGGTAGCACGCAGTGGGGTTTCTTTTCGACGGTTGAGCGATTCAGAAGTGTATGGAAGGTCGCAACCTTGGCATCCGGACATGTTTTACCTGGTTATTAGGGCTTAATCGCCGACATTATATATATTCTATATATAATATTAATGTGTATTTATAGACTATAATTGATTCGTTATACGAATATATATGCCCGCCCCTATTGGGCGCCTGTCCCGTCTGGCAACAGGTTCTTGATGACCCGCCCTGTCACTAGAACTTCGGTATCGATACGCCCTGCAGCCCAGATACGCCGACAATCGTGTCCAGGTTAACCAGTGCAGATTCAGACTCACCCGGCGCAAGTTTCGCCCTTGCCATGGACGACGCCGTTTTGCTGGCAATATCCCGGAATATTTCAGGATTAGCGCATTTCATCATTTGCTGTGAGGCGTACACAATTTCCTGTCGTTCTCCCCCCCCCCAGCCCGCGCATCACCCGCGTTGCATCGACAATTTCCGTGAGGACCACCTGATTACCTTGCTGCTGGATTTCCACTGCAACCGCAACCACCCGCGCGACATCCCGAATCTGTTCGCTTGGGCCGCTGCTACCGCTTCTTCATTGCCGAGATGCCCGAGGTAAAGACCCAGGTAAGGGAAGCCGACCCCCGCTATTGCCACGATCAATAGGCTGATCGCAAAGCTTAGCGAGATAGTATATTTTTCGAAGAAAACCCAGAAGGTACTGGGTGGCTTAATCCCAAGCTCCTTCAGGATCTCTCGTTCAAGTTCTCTTAAACGCTCAAGCTCCTTGCGATTAGTATCTGGATCGTCTTGTTTATCACCTTTTAATCGTTGGTCTCGCATCAGGCGGCGACGAATTTTCTCATTCTCCGCCTCTTTCCGTATTTTTTCTTCCCATTCGGCGATGCCAAGACCACATTCCGGGCATTTTTCCAGTTTGCTGCCTTTGCCAACCTGTTCTTCGTGTTCGCAGAAAGGGCAAACAAACAGAACCGTAGAATCCGGGTTAGTCTTTAGCTCAAGACCCCAAGCAGCTTCATCTCTATCACTGGGCTGGCGGTTACATTCGGCGCCGCACTCCTAAATAGCGCTGAGGTATTTTACCGCAACCGACTCCTCTACATCCGTCAGGATAGCGGTTGGATTCACTGTGGAGAACCACGAATCTACAGTTGCGGCGTCAACACTAAGGGTTGTCTGGAATTTTTTGTTAACCGCCGCGACCTCTGCTCCATTTTGGTACCTGGGGGTAAAGAACAAGATTGACTGTATCCGCCATGAACTAATGCCTATTCCCTGTTAATGCTGATTGGGTGCAAAGGAACCCGCGACATCCTCTTTTTGAAGTCAGGTTACTTGACTCGTTGGTATCAACACATAATCAGGGCTAATTTCAAACGCGGCGACAAGATCGTATGACTGAACACCCTTATCGTCGTTACCACTTTGCCACCCATGCCAGGGGTATTTGACCGCACCGTTGTCCAGCAGCACAGGCTTGCCAGCCTGATGCTCAAAAAACGGTCCGTGTTCATCGCCTCGCTTCATGACGTAGAGATCTCTAGCATCAGAATCCGGGCCGTGAGTTTTATACATGCCTGCGGTTCCGCTTCCATTATTAAGAACCAGGTGAACCTCCGCAAAAGCTGGTCCCGAAAGAGATGGATCCTGAGCATGGTTATGGGTGGAGACGTCACCATTCTTCCCGCATGTCCAAAAGTTTACGTAGGTTATTTCCGATCCTTCTGAGTCCAACAAATGAAATCCACTAGCCATGTGGTTATCAAGCTGTTCAAAATAGTCCGTGAAAGCGCCGAATCTTTCTTTAAAACTCTTCCACTCCAGATACTGCGCCATCGGGCCAGCGAAAACACAGTCAGACATATCATGGATGTTAGGTAGTAAATCAGGAGTTTCAGTTAACAACGCACAGAGCAGCCCCTGTGATCCTGATAACACACGCGACTTTTCGAGGCGGGTCGTTCGAACTTCATAACTTTCTGCGAAACAATCACGTCCGAGGTTAGCCAATTTCCCAACGATAACTTTAAGGTAGTGGTCTTTACCTTCCAGCTCAAGCGTCTCGTGAGGTGGTAGAAACAAAAAACGGATTTCCCAACCAGCGATAGTCCATACTTCGGAAAGCTGGATTGCTTCCTGGGCAGCCAGGTCAAAACGAAGATCAATACCACCCCTTGGGTTACCTGTATTTATCAATACATTTGGTGCAATTTCACTAATTTTCATAATATCTATTCACCAAGGTCGCCACTTGCACTGTCATACTCGGCCAACGGCGCATAAGTTTAATATTGCCAATTCATTCATTCATTGATTTATTGATTTATCGATTCACATTAACCCATAGCCATCAAAAACCCGGGTTAAAACCAAGCCTGCAAGATAGCACACAAGATAGAAAAACTAGCACTGATAGTGCCTAAGCTACTGTTTTTTAGGTCTCCTAAGGTTAGTTGTTAAGGGAAGTTACGGGTATAGATTTCCAGAAGGCTCGAATGATGGGAGAGACCTCCAGGTTTTTTTTCCTGGTACAAAACCCCACGTGAAAATTTTCCAGGTCTGGTCCGTCTTCTACCACCACTACCTGATCAGCCAGTGGGCTATCCTTAATGACCAGCTCTGGGACAAAACCAACACCACATCCCAGAGCAACCAATGACAGTATCGCTTCATTACCTGGCACCTCAGCATATACGTTAGGAGAAATGGACTGGTTGCGAAGCCATACATCAATGTTCTTTCGAACCTGCCCGGTCGATGGCAGCACCAGAGGGACTGATGACCAGTCAATAGGTTCGATATCCAGCAACTCACCCAATCGATGATTTGCTGGTGCAACCGTTTGCAACGGGATCGAAGTAATGATGCGTTTCTCGAGTTGCTCATCATCCTCACTGCCGTCGACAGGTAGCGCCGCCACTACAACATCAATCCCCTCAGCCAATTTTGAGAGCGCGTTTACCGCGTATCCGGTTTCCAGTTGAATATGAATTTCGGGGTACTGCTTTCGGAAATCAGATAGCACAGTTGGAAGAATACTCTGACTGGCGGTTACCGACGCAAACAACGTCAACTGTCCCCGCAGGACAGCAGACTTACCCTCGAGATCCCGCTGCAGGGTTTCCCAGCGTTTGACGATTTCCAGCGCATACTCAAGAAATATCTGTCCTTCCTCTGTTAGCAAGGCAGATCTGTTGTCGCGCACCAGCAATGGATGCCCTAGCTGATCCTCGAGCCGCTGTAGCGCGCGACTAACTGCCGAGGGAGACATGTGTATCTCTTCGCTGGTTTTCCCAAAGTGGAGGTTACGGGAAAGCGTGATGAAAAGTCTGAGACTGGGAATATCCATGATGTCCAGATTACGCCCACGGACACCCTTCTTGCAATAATCGTACAGTTGCAATTATCGTACAGTTGCAATAATCGCAAAAGCGGTCCAGATTGTGTCGACACTCGAAACAATCTCTTATTAATCATGGCCAACCAACTATTTCTCAGACCCGTTGTGTTGACCGCGATCAAAGTCGCACTAGTTGTCGGTACGGTTCTCGCCCTGATCAATCACGGTCCAGCACTATTAGCCCTGGAACTGAGTCGCCAGCAGATGCTGCAAATCGCGCTGACCTACTTGGTACCTTACGGTGTATCCACCTACTCCTCCGTAAAGATGCTGAAAAATCAACCGGTTAGGCCGCATAATACCCAAGCCTAGAAAAAGGACCGCGTTCTTGCCAAACTGTGCCCTCGTCAACATAACGGCCTTAAACCAATATGGGTTCCGCCAGAAAATACCACCAGGTCAACGGATCATTCAACATGCGCCACGGCCATCTTGAAAGCCCTACTATTACTTACGAGACCTGGGGTGAGCTGAACTTCCAGAAAGATAACGGCATTTTACTTTTCACAGGTTTGTCTCCTTCGGCCCACGCTGCCTCTTCTGAGGTTGATCCCTCATCCGGTTGGTGGGAGCAGATGGTCGGTGAAAGCAAGCCGATTGATACCACGAAGTATTTCGTCATTTGCGTCAACTCTCTGGGAAGCTGTTTCGGCTCGACCGGTCCCACCAGCATCAATCCGGAAACGGCCGAGCCCTACCGGCTCGCTTTTCCCGTACTAACGATTGAAGATATCGCCCGTAGCGGTCACGAAGTCGTTAAATCCCTTGGCCTGGATCGACTGCATTCCGTTGTCGGCGCATCCATGGGTGGTATGACATCGATTGCTTACGCCATACTTTTCCCTGAAATTGCTGAAAGCGTCGTCAGCATTTCTGGCTCAGCAAGGGCGGCTCCTTTTGCTATTTCCCTTCGTTCCCTACAGCGGGAAATTATTCAAAGCGACCCGATCTGGAATGAAGGCAATTATGACGTTACAGAAGAGCCAGTACTGGGTATGCGGCTTGCCCGCAAGCTAGGCATGCTGACTTATCGAAGTGCGGCAGAACTGGAACAACGTTTCGGTCGTGAATTGATTCCTGAAGAACGACAGACAGGCGAATCTTTTGGCCTGGACTTCGAGGTCGAATCCTACCTTGAAGCCCACGCCAACAAATTCATCGGCACCTTTGATGCCAACTGCTATCTCTACCTCTCGCGGGCGATGGATCTATTTGACGTCGCTGACCATGGCGGGTCGGTCGAGCACGGTTTAGCAAGAGTGGGGGCCAGCAGGGCTCTGGTCATCGGTGTTGAGACAGACTTACTGTTCCCAATATCGCACCAGAAACGTATTGCTGATGGACTCGTGGATGGGAAACGGGAGGTTATCTTTCACTCGCTTGAATCCATCCAGGGACACGATGCCTTTCTGGTAGATATGGACCGGTTCCGTCCCATCCTGTGCGACTTTTTCAACTGCAGCATGAACCAACCCGGAAAACTTCGCGAAGCCTAGCCTCGCAGAAATTTATTTTTGGTGCATTATCACCAGAGCTTCTAAACCCGATCTGTTCATACTCATTTGCTCTTTAACTTCTGTACCAAACAGGGGTATGTTTAATCCAGATCGCGAGATCGAACTTAAGGCGGACAATAAAACCTGCCATAGCACGATAGATGCCAAGGACAATGATCTCCCCGTGGGACGCTTGGAATCGTAAAGTGCGAAACGGAAACGTTTGCGCAAACAAAACCGTAGGCCTTGCATTGCAAGGCCTCTGTTTTGTGCGACGAGGTTTTTTGAACGACAAGGTTTTTTGTACGATAAGGGTTTTAGTACCCCTGCAGGACGCCGTATCTGTCCCTGTGGAAAGCTGAACCACCCAGCGCATGTTCGCAAACTCGTGACCGTTTCATAAAGAACCCGATCTCGTACTCGTCTGTCATGCCTATACCACCATGCATCTGCACGCCTTCGCTGCTCACCAGGTTGTAGGTGTCATTCAGGCGCGTTTTTGCAAGACTGGCGAGTTCAGCAACCTGCTCTGAGTCTTCGTCCAGTGCCGTCAAGCGCTTCCAATACAACAGACTTTGACAATTCGACTTCACAGAACATCTGTGCAGCTCGATGTTTCAGCGCCTGAAAGGAACCGATGGGAACACCAAACTGTTCACGGGTCTTGAGATATTCGATTGTTCGTTCGAAACATTCCTGGACACTACCCAGCATTTCTGCTGCCAGCAGAATGCGACCAGTATCGAGCACTTTATCCAGCACATCAGCGCCCTTCCCCTCTTCACCCAGCATCACGCCTTCTGCACCAGCAAACTCAATATTCGCTGCGTTTCGGCTGTCAGCCATAATGGTCCGTGTCACTGATACGCCGCTTGCATCACGATCCAATAGCACCAGCGTTAGGCCATCACGATCACCTGCATTGCCTGATGACCTTGCAACGACCACAAGCTTGTCAGCAACGTGGCCATCGAGCACAAACTTCTTGCTACCTGTCACCTTGTAACCACCTCCCGATTTTTCGGCGGTGGTGCTAGCGCCGTAGGGGTTGTGGTGAGGAGTCTCTTCGACCGCAAGCGCCAGTAACAGTTCGCCACCGACTACCTGGCCAAGTAATTCAGTTTTTTGTTCCTGGGTACCACCATGGAGTATAGCGCTGCTACCTAGGACAGCTGTTCCAAACAAGGGAGAAGCAGTCAGGGTTCGACCACATTCTTCCATCACTACGCCGAGCCCCATGTAACCAAACCCTAGGCCACCAAAATCTTCGGGGACAGTAATACCAGCCCAGCCAAGCTCTACCATCTGACGCCAGGTATCTCGGTCAAAACCTGATTCATCTTTATCATCACGCAGACGACGCAGTTGGGTAATGGGAGTGTTGTCTGAACAGAAATTCTTTGCAGAATCTTTCAGCATGTTTTGATCTTCGTTTAATACCAATGGCATTTCTTAACTCCTAAATCTAGACTGGACCAATTTAACAGCGGACAATACTACCATTGTCGCAGTCAGGATGCTGCCCGGCAATAAAGGTGAATTCACTGTGGATATTTAGCGACTTGCGCGACTATTTGCCCGTGAATTTAGCGGGTCGTTTCTCAAGAAACGCTTTCACACCCTCCCGGTTATCCTCCGATGCCCCGGCAATTCCCTGGAGGTTAGCCTCCAGTTGGAACTGTTCCGAGTAACTGTTGGAAAAGGTCTCCCAATAGGCTTTGCGCATGAGGCCGAGGGACCTTGGTCCGTTCGCCAAGCGTGTAGCCAAACCTAGCGCTTCTTCCATCAGCTTGTCGTCATCTACAACCCGGTTAACCAGCCCCCAGTCAAGGGCAGTTTCAGCGGGCAAACGTTCGGCGAGCATAGAGAGTTCCACCGCCCGCCTCCATCCAATTATCCGGGGAAGCAGATGGGTAGCACCACCATCGGGTACCAGCCCGATATTGGCGAATGCCTGGAGGAAGTATGCGCTTCGAGCAGCGACAACAATATCCGCCATCACGGCAAAGCTCATGCCTACTCCCACGGCCGGGCCATTGACAGCACTCACCATGGGGATTTCCATATTCCGGAGCTTGGTCATTACCGGGTGATAGTGCGTTTCAAGAACACTGCCAGCAGGTGGCAGGCCATCGGCCGCCCCCTTTGGCTGCAAGTTAGCGCCCGCACAAAACGCCCGACCTTCTCCAGTTATCAACAGGCATCGTGCATCACTTCGGATGATATCTGTGATGGCAGACGACAATTCCTGAACCATATTGGGCGACAATGCGTTCAACACCTCAGGCGCGTTTAACTTTAGGATCGCCACATGATCAATATAGTCGATCGCAACATTTTCATAGGACATATTCAGCTCAGCAGTTTCTTTGGTTGATTTACAAGTTAATGATTAATGGTTTTATGATCAAGGGGCAACAGCTTAGTGCCTTGGCCGCCGAGTTCACAGACTACTTAGGGCGCAGACCTCTCGCGTAGTCATTGAGAAATACACCTCCCGGGTCGTACTTATCACGAACACGCCACCAGTCATGCCATCGTGGATAAATCCGGGCAAAGTCATCTCCGTTCAGGTAATTCACCTTGCCCCAGTGGGGGCGGCCACCATAAGCTAGAAATACCTCTTCACAGGCCCGATAGTATGCTTCTTCATCCTGCTTGATATCCTGGTGAACAGATATCGTGACGGTAGCGCGATCTGACGCCATTGACAGCCAGATATCGTCAGCAGCAACCGTGCGATATTCCACTGGCCACTGCACATCCGGGAACTGGCGATGGATCAGCTGTCGAATCTCGGCGAAACAGGCCGGGCCATTCGCTGCAGGGACACTGTATTCCATCTCCGTATGCAGATGTGGCCTGTGATTTGGCAGAACCTCGTAGCTCCAGGCAACTCTTGCGCCCTCTTTCGCCAGCGGATATTCGGGTTCGGTTGCCACTGGATTGATTGTCTTTATATTCGCCTCGTCAGATCCCGGATACCAAAAAAATTCAAACCTGTCGTTTTCGGCAGTCAGCGCTGGAATTCGATTAATGGTGTCATCATAGCCGGCGACATGAATCTGTTCGCTAAGGACCGCGCTCCCCTCCAACTTCATCCTGATACGAGTGATCAGGCCAGCAGACCCCACACTAAGGCGCGCGATATTGAATAGTTCAGGCAGCTCGCTTTTCGAGCACTCAACCTGTTCGCCATTAGCTAATATGATGCGCAGCCCAATGACCGAGGCTGAAATATTCTGAAGATTGCGGCCAGTACCATGAGTACCCGTCGCAATAGCACCACCAAGTAGTTGACGGTCTATATCACCCTGGTTTTTTAACGCCAGCCCATGGTCGTGTAATTGACCGCCGAGGCTATAAATCGAAGTACCCGCCCTGATCCAGGCTTCCTGAGCTTGCCTGTCGACCTCAAGGAGCCCTGACAGGCCACTGCTATCGACAATGATGGAATCATTGGTGACCACAGGAGCGTGACTATGGCCAGCGCCGGCGACACGGATCGTCTTGCCCGCCTGCGCGCACTGGCTTACAACCGCAGAGGCATCAGCTTCGCTGCGGACAAAAACCAGAGATTCCAGTGAGGCCTGTTGGCGACCTGACCAATTTTTCCATTGCATGAAGGCGTATTCCGGAGGCATTCACCCTTGCGGGGCGACAACTGTAGCATATTCGAAATGCTATGTAAGTGATTGATTTAACATATTAATAGCCGCCCTAGTTGCCTCGATGAGCCCCCCCGCATCGGCGCGATTCTGGCCTGCAATATCGAACGCCGTACCGTGATCTACCGAGGTACGAATGAACGGAATACCCATGGTTGCCGTAATACTTTCCTCGAAATTATGGACTTTAATCGCGATATGCCCCTGGTCATGATAGAGCGCGAGCACAGCGTCAAACTCACCATTAATCGCCCGATAGAAAATCGAATCAGCTGGAAATGGGCCCCTGACATCCAGGCCAAGGGATTGGCAGGTTGCTACAGCGGGCGTGATTTCTTCAATTTCTTCTCGCCCTAGCATGCCGCCCTCACCACCGTGAGGATTTAGCGCAGCAACAGCAACCCTTGGGCTTCTGATCCCCCAGTGCTCAAGACTCGCAACTGTCAACTCGAGTTTTTCTACCAGAACGGTTTGTTTCACATAGGCGACCGCCTCTGCGAGAGATTTATGAGTTGAGAGGTGAGCAACCTTTAACCCTGTTGTCATCAGCATTGTGGCCGTCAACTCCGATTGGGTCATCCGGGACAGAATTTCCTGGTGGCCAATGTCCCCGTGAAAACCCGCGGCGTGAACCGCTTCCTTATTGATTGGACAGGTCACAACACCCTGAATCCGGGCATCAAGGCAGAGCGTTACAGCTGTTTCAAAGTACCTCACCGCGGCTTCCCCGCAGGATGCCGCGACCTGCCCTACTATCAGGCTGGAGGCATCAAATGAGACGGGCTCAAGTACCTGGATAGCCTGCAGCGAATCAACGATATCTTCGGGTGACTCTATGACCTCAATCCGGTGTTGGCAGCCAGTCTGCTGCATCGCCTGCCGCAGGCAATCAGCTGACCCTATGACAAAGATTGTTGCGTCACCACTACTCAGTTCCTTGTAGGCCTTTACGACAATTTCCGCGCCAACGCCCGCCGGGTCACCCATCGTAATAGCGAGCAGAGGCTTCTTCATGGTTTCTCCTTAGTGAGTAAAACGATCAATGCGGCCTAAATCAGCTGTTACACTGTTGGTCATCGTAACAATGATAACGCCCGGGCCTGAAACTACTTCAGAACGGAGCGCAATAACAAGTTTAGCGTTTGATCCTGTTCTTCGGCGAGAAACCTGATTGCTTTTCCCACAGGCCGGTCAATCAGATCCCCGCGTCCATGTTCCAACTGCAACAAGCTAGCCATTCCATGCAGGCCAGCCCAGACAATAGACGCAATTTCTTCCTCTTCCCGCTCTACAAACAACCGAGCCTGCTGACCAAGCCGAATCACGTCCAACAAGTGATCGAAGCAAACCCCGCTCGCCTCCTGCAGCTTGGGATACTCACCGAATTCAACCAGGCTTGAATCAAAAAACAACTGGTACTTTTCGGCATGCTCGCGTGAGAAGTCCAGGTAACAACGCCCAAGGCTCAAAAATGATTCCATTGGTGATGTCTGGTCAGCCAGCGATGCCTTCATCTGGCCGCCCAGGATCTGAAAACCCCAGGTGGCAATACCAGCGAACAGGGCGTTCTTCGAATCAAAATGACGATAAGGGGCTGTTTGTGAAACACCAATTCCCCTCGCCAGGGCTCGCAGGCTTAGGGACTCCGCATTTTCCCGTCGCAGGTGATCGCATGCAGCCTTAAGTATCGCTAGGCGAAGATCACCATGGTGATAGCTACCGGGTAAGTCATCCGATGTTTCTGTCATTGTACTTTAGTACGCGTTCTTATTCTTTTTTGTCATTACGCTGAAACCATCCTTTCTGAAGTTAACGCTGTTCTCATCTAGTTCAGGCACCGGCTATTTGCAGAGATCACCAGATTAGCCGGTCAGGCTTCTATAGACCCTGGAGACCTCCTCCGGTAACTGCTCCAAGTCCTGAATCACCATATACTGGCTGTCCGCACACATCGCACGCAGGTAGTCATGCCCCGACGGGTCAACCGTCAAACAGTATGTCAGCACGCCCTGTTGCTTAGCCTCCGATAATGCCTTCATCGTATCCATCAAACCATAATCCCGCGAATTCCTGTCGGTACCATAATCATGGTCCTGGGGATAACCGTCTGACATGATAATGAGTGCTTTGATCCTGGAGCCCGTTTCGATAAGCCGACGGGTCGCATGGCGGATCGGTGGTCCCATACGCGTACTTCGGCAGGGTTTGATTCCCCCGATACGCCCCTTGCTTACCGCGTTGAACGGCTCGTCGAAATCCTTGCAAAGATAGTAATCGACCTGGTCCCGCCCATACCCAGAGAAACCACAAACCGAATAAGCATCTCCCAGAGATTCAAGCGCATCCGCCATCAAAACAACAGACTCTTTTTCTACATCAATAATCCTTCGGGCGACTTCATCCTGTGCTTTTTTCTTTTGAAAGAAGTCGACGAGGTATTCATCATCATCAATATCCAAAGGCTCTATAGGGTCGGCATCAGGATCAGAAATAATATCGTCAGTCGATGCGCTCATATCCAACAGAAATAGCGTAGAGACATCCCGGTCTTTTCTCTGACGTTGGATGTAAATGTTGTCATCTGGTGTTAGCCCGGCCCTGCGATCAACCACATATGAAATGGTGCGTTCCAGGTCGAGCTCTTCTCCTTCCTCAACGCCTTTTACCTTTCGTAACATCTCTGGCTTTACCTTGTTCAGCTGCTGACGTATTTTTCTCGCCAGATCCTGATGGTCCCGAAGCACCGTGTGGACATACTGTTCGTCTGCGTCCAATTCCCTGTGCTCGAACAAAGTACACCACTTGGATCGATAGTCTGAAATCTGATAGTCCCATTCATCATATTGATGCTCACTCGCATCGCTCGAGCGCGAGGATATTCCTCCAAGAAACTCAAACAGTCCTTCTTTGTCTCCAGGATCAATTTCTCCCGGCTCACTTCCAAGCTCGTTCTCAAGTTCCGTGAGCAACATAGCAACGCCTTCTCCGACATCGCCTTTCTTTAAGTCTCCCAACTCAACCTGGTCCTGGTCGCTTCCAGGCATTTCGGCACCCGGAGGCTGGTCGGACATAGCATCAAGCTGTTCATGGAGTTCTTCAACCAGAGCATCAATTTTTAGTGTGGAGTTAACCTGCTCCACATCAATCTGACCCCGATAAGGTACCGGCTCTGGCAGCTCCTCCAGGAGCATATCAATTTCCTCGGCCTTGATACTCGTCATGTCTTGACCGGACGCATCCTCACCAGGGGATTCAAGTAACCGGTAACATTGACCAACGACATTCAGCACTTCATCAATGTCCGCAGTTGCCTTTTTTAGGCGACCAAGTGTTTGCCAAAGGAGCGCCGCCTCGGGCCAGTAGATTTGACGCACATACTTTTCATAGGGTGAGTCCAGGCTGGTCTGGACAAGAACCTCCAGTAACTGCGCTTTACGGCTTCGCTCTTTTACGGGCCTTGCCTGGGCAGCCCGTTTTTTTTGCCGCTTTAGCTGCGGCTGTATGCCGGGGTATCTATTCGCGAGCTGCCAGTCGATTCGAGCATCCTCTGCAATCAAGAACAGGCGCTCTGCTAGCTGACGGTCGGGATAAGTTCCCAGCATGGTACTAATTGTTTCAATCTCTGCAAAACAACCGAACTCCGCGTAACCGAGTTGATGGAAAAGCGATACTTTGTAAAACCCAAAGTTGTCAGCTTCAGACTCGAAGATATTGACGGTTTGAGGCAAGCGCACCACCCGCCCATCATAATCGGGCAACCCAAGGCCTGAACCATCACCGCGCAGCCCTTCCAGGTTGCGGTTCGTTGCATCAATGCTCTCCACGACAACATTTTTTGCGGTAATCGCTTCTGCAAGCAGATCGAATGTTCGCCGATGACCTTCAAATGAAACCTGCCCCTGCAAAGATGCGAGCATCTCGTTCGATCGCATAGACTCCAGATTAAAGTAAGCCTGTCCGGCAAAATCGTTACCCCGGGCAACCTCATTGCCGAACTCGACCCATTCCCTGATGACATTCTCGCGACCCAATGGAAGCTTTCCCGCATTTCTATTAAATGCAGCTAAACTGTTCGCATGCTCAATCTCCTTTCCTAGCGCCAGGATCAATGAAACCTGATCGGGATCAAAAGCATGCAGAGATTCGAAAGAGTCGATCAGGTCTTCAAAGGAGGAGTCCACATGTTTTAGCATGGCAGACTCGATCAACGTCATTTGAGCGCCGGAAAACCTATCCTGAAAATCACGAACATGATCAAGATAGATGAGGCAACCTTGAGTAGACTTCAGCTGGAACCGTCTAACCATCACCCAGGAAACGTTGGCAGACTGCTCGCTCAACACCAGGAATCGAAACAGGTCATCACGCCCAAGGTCGAACATACCACGAGCCACTTCCACCCAACAAAGAAGATTATCACTATCGCCACGGGCAAGAACAATCTGCGCGGCGCTAAAGTAACCTCCAATCAAACCTGAGGCATGCTGATACTTCGAATGCAGCGCTAAACCGGCCTGCTCCAGCTCGGAAATTTCCTTTGAGTGGCCGACTTCGACTGCACCCAGCACCATCTGAAGATAATTAGCAGCCGGTTCAAACGAATAACCAGACAGCTGCTCTGCGGCCTTCGTGATCTCCATCAGTCGCGCTGGATGTTCAGTCACGGCTGCGATTTCCAGCAGCAGGTTCACCGTCTCAAATGAACGCCAGCCAGAATCTGCAATGGTGACACAGCTTTCGGCAAGGCGATTTATCTCCTCAGGAGCAAAAACAGCTTCAAGAGAAGCTATCGTCGACCTGAAACGCGCCGCGGTATCCCGGTTAATCAGCCAAAGTCGATCCGCGGCTTCTTCTACACTTTGTGTACTTTTTGGTTCCACGAGATAGTGACCTAATCGGCGGGGAAGACAGCGTCGACCAATTCAGCGATCGCTCGCTGCACTTCAACGTCATCTGAAACCGCTTTCGATATAGCAGCATCGCAGGCACGCCGCGGGAGTACACCCTGGACGATCAATTGCCCGGCATAGACAAGTAACCGAGTACTAACACCTTCATCGAAACCATGGCTTCGCAGATTTCTGATCTTTTGCCCAATGCGCGCCAACTGATCTGAAAATGTCGCGCTTACACCACTCTCATGCGCAATAATACTGGCCTCCTCGGAGAGTTCAGGATAGTCAAAATCAATAGCGATGAATCTTTGGCGGGTACTTGGCTTCAGATCTTTCAGTACATTCTGGTATCCCGGGTTATAAGAAATCACCAGCAAAAAGTTCGGGTGCGCCTCGAGTATGATCCCCAGCTTTTCTACCGGCAGAATTCTCCTGTGATCCGTTAACGAGTGAATCAACACAGTGGAATCTTTGCGCGCTTCAACTATTTCGTCCAGATAGCAGATTGATCCTTCTTTCACTGCTCTGGATAGAGGCCCATCCTGCCAAACCGTCTCCTCCGCCTGAAGCAGGAACCTGCCGACCAAATCCGTTGCAGACAAATCCTCATGACAGGCGACTGTCTGCAAGGGCTGCTTAATACTGTTTCCCCCCTGCCGATAAATGCGGTGCGCCATGTACTCAACAAATCGAGTCTTACCGCAACCGGTTGGCCCTTTGAGTAGCACAGGAAGTCGCTGCTCGTAGGCTGCCATGAACACCTCCACTTCATCGGCAAGCGGCAGGTAGTAAGGCTCATCCTGTAGTTCGTATCCAGTGGCTAATTCTGTACTCAAGTCACTCTCCAACTAATCTAATGTTTATTTCTGATAGCACTCGCTTATTCCCCAGTCCAGTTAGGTACCCGCTTCTCCAAGAACGCATTCACGCCCTCTGTAAAATCTTTCTGTCGGCTCATTGCATCGATTAACCTCTCGCTGTCCTTTACCGACGCGGCCACATCCCTGTGGAGATCCTTGTAGATCTGCCATCGGGTTTCTCTTAGCGACCCTGGAGATACTGTTTCAATCATTTGCCGGACATACGCATAGGTCTCTTTCAGAAGAAGTTCAGGCTCAACAAGCCTGTTAACCAGGCCCAACGTGAACGCTTCATCCGACGTAAATATTCGACTCGTTAGCAGCAAGTCATTCGCCCGCGGCAATCCGATCAGCCTGGGAAGCAACCAGGACAAACCATATTCTGCCGGGAAATTGAGCTTGCCATGGGCCGTAGTGAACTTTACACCGGGCACTGCAAACCGTATGTCTGCAAAACAAGCCAGAACCAGTCCGACTCCGGCTGCCGGGCCATTCACGGCGGCAACCACAGGCTTTGACAGTCCGAAATGATACGCAAAAGATGCGTCAAAATCTGCACTAATACCTTGACCAGGTTCCGCCAGAACATCAGGCGTACCCGCGTCGTAACCACCTTTTTCAATATGACCTTCAAGCGCTTTGGTATCGGCACCGACACAAAAACCTTTACCCGCGCCGGTGACTACGATCGCACGGACATCCGCAGCCTTATCAGCCTGGTGAAGAGCGTAACGGTATTCAGTATGCATCCGTCCAGTCCACGCATTCATCCGATGCGGCCGGTTCAAGGTGATAGTCGCTATTTTGTCCAGCACGTCGTACCGGAGTGTTTTTAGATCCATTTACAATCCCAGGGTTTACTCTATAAAAGTGGTTATCAAAAATTCTCTTACGATGTTGGTCACCTGGTCATGATGGCCAAGGAAAAAGTGGTCTGTATCCGCTATCTGTTCTACCCGAGTGTTGGGCGCATCAAACCAGTCTTTAGTCGAATCGGCGCTCAAGAATTGATCACTTTCCGCAAGGACAACCAGGCTTGGCACGGTCGGGGGATCCTGCTGACCAAACATCCCTACGGCCGGCGCGGCAAGGATCATACATTCCGGCACAAGAAGCGCCTGCGCTGACAGTGCCACAGCTCCACCAAAGGAGTATCCCACCAGAATTAACCGTTCACCAGCCGACTTTTCACGCACCCAGGTTGTTACTGCGACCACATCGTCGATTTCACCCACACCGTCGCTATACTTGCCCTCAGAACCACCGACGCCACGAAAGTTAAATCGTAAGCTACTGATTCCTGACGCAAGCAGTGCTGTCTCGAGCGCACCGAGTACCAGGTCATTCATCGTTCCGCCAAACTGCGGATGTGGATGACAGAGCACAGCCGTTAGGCCAGTCGCAGATGCAGCTTCGGTAAAACGGGCTTCAAGGCGTCCGACTGCGCCATCAACAAATAGATCCTTCAAAGGTTGACTCTCTTGGTTGGCCATGGAAAAAACATAATCTATCACACGCATAAAACACTTTGAGTGACAGTTCTACCGGCTTTGGTTAGAGTCGCCTTTAATCCATGCTTACAGGCACCTCGTGCGTACAGCTACTTTCCTGTTTTTCATCATCCCATTGGTTGAAATGATCATCCTGATCGAGGTGGGCGGCATGATTGGTCCGTTGCCTACGGTTGGTTTGGTGGTCCTGACGGCAATATGTGGGATATGGCTACTTCGATTAGAAGGAATGGCAACCCTGACCAGGGTGCAGGAGAAACTAAAAAGAGGAGAAATCCCCGAAACAGAATTACTCGAAGGAATCATGTTGATTATTGGCGGAGCTCTTCTGCTTACGCCGGGCTTTGCTACTGACATCGTTGGCTTTGTTTGCCTGGTTCCCGGTTTGAGACGCCCCCTGGCTGCCAGAATTATCCGTTCAATCAGTTTCGGACAATTTCAGATGCATAGCCCCTTCCAGAGTGGTGGTTTCCGGAATACCGATGACCAACCTGGACAGACAATCGAAGGAGAATTCGTCTCTGAATCTATCAATGAAGCTCCTGCCGCCAAGGCCAATTTAGAGAATCCAGATAAGCCCCTATGAATCCAGAAAAAAATACCAGCTACATTAATGAATTTTGGGATGACGCCATTCTTCCCAGCCTGACCGAGTACGTCCGAATACCTAACAAGTCACCTCTGTTCGACCCGTCATGGGAAGCAAATGGTTACATGCATGACGCTGTTAACCACATGGTCTCGTGGGTAAATGCCCAGGAAATCACAGGGCTTGAAGTGCAGGTCCATCAATTACCCGGACTGACGCCCACCATCCTCATGACCCTGGAGGGCGATACTAACCAGAATATTTTGATCTATGGCCACCTGGATAAGCAACCAGAGTTTGACGGGTGGGAAGATGGGCTGGCGCCCTGGGACCCAGTTATCCGCGGTGAAAAACTCTATGGCAGGGGCGGCGCCGATGATGGCTATGCTATTTATTCTGCGATTGCTGCGATTAAGTCACTGTTCGACCAAAAACTACCACGACCGCGCATCAACGTCATTATCGAAGCATCTGAAGAAAGCGGTAGCCCCGACCTCCCCCACTATATGGAAAAACTAGGCGGAATAATTGGTGATCCGGATCTTGTCATCGCTCTTGATTCAACCTGCGGCAACTACGATCAACTTTGGCTAACCACCTCGCTAAGGGGTATGTTGATAGCAGACCTTACTGTTCGTGTGCTGACACAGGGTGCACATTCCGGTGCAGCGGGAGGCATTGTTCCTTCCAGTTTTCGCCTGCTCCGACAGATCATGTCGAGACTTGAAGATGAGAACACAGGGTTTATCAAACCTTCCTTTCTGAACGAACAAATCCCAGACATTCGCCGGCAAGAGGCAATTGCAGCAGGACAGGTACTCGCTAATTCATTTGCAGAAATGTATCCATTTGCCGGACACGGCGGTCCAGTATCTGATGATCCCACCGAGCTGGTACTAAACAACACTTGGGCACCGAGCCTTGCGATAACAGGGATCGGCGGAGCGCCCTCCCCTGAAGAGGCGGGGAACGTGCTGCGCCCTGAAACCACCGCCCGACTGGCCCTAAGAATTCCTCCGACAACTGATGCCGTGAAGGCCGTTGTTGCTCTCAAGGCACTTCTACTTGACTCTGCACCCAACGACGCCGATGTAAGTGCCGCCTTCCATACACCGAATGCCGGTTGGCATGCACCCGCTACTACGCCTGATCTAAAGGACAGCCTAATGGCGGCTTCAATGGATTACTTCGGCGCACCCGCGATTGCCATGGGCTGCGGTGGGAGCATTCCGTTTATGGAATTTCTTGCCAGCAGGAGCCCGAATGCGCAATTCGTGGTCACAGGCATCCTTGGCCCACATTCCAATGCTCACGGTCCTAATGAATTTTTACACATCCCTGCAGCGAAAAAACTGACGGCCTGTGTCGGTAAGCTTATTGCAGACTGGCGGGCTTAGAGCATCGCTGGGTTTCTGAGCCAGGGATAACGACCTGACGAAAGAGATCACTCACGCAGGCGTATCCTCCGAGGCTGCTAAATACCACTGCTTATAGTCCCAGCACCTGCTGGGCAATGATGTTATGTTGGATCTCGCTTGTACCTCCCGCAATCGTGTAACCACGATGGTGGAACAAGCCACTTGCCACCATGTCAGCAATCTCGGCGCCCGCCGGACCGCCCTCCCGCATCGTTGAATCCTGCGGTAACCCACAATAGCCAACTATCTCATAGAGCATTCTATCCATATCCTGTACGAGCTGGCTGCCCTTCAACTTCAACATGGACGGCTCTGCACCTATTTCATGGCCCTTATCGAATTTTGTTAGCAAACGCAGCGCTGTTGCATCCAGCGCTTCAAGCCGTATCACCAAAGCTGCCAAACTCCTTTTGAATGAAGCCTTCCGTGGATCTTCACTTAGAGCGCTCATAATATTCGACAACATTCTTCGGTTCTCTGCGACCCTGGACACCAGCAAACGCTCATTGCCAAGTAAATTCTTTGCTACGCTCCAGCCTCTGTTTTCTTCACCCAGCCTGTTCGCTCTGGGCACTCGAACCTGATCAAAGAACACCTGGTTCCAGAGTCGCTTACCGTTAAATGCCAGCAACGGCTTAACAGTAATTCCAGGGTCATTCATTTCCATCAGCAGAAAGGTAATGCCCAACTGCGGCTTGGCCTCCGTATCGGTGCGTACCAACATGAAAATGTGATCAGCACGTTCTGCGGCACTGGTCCAGATTTTAGAACCGCTGACAACATAGTCATCACCGTCAACCACCGCTCTGGTCCTGACCGACGCCAGGTCTGAGCCAGACTGCGGTTCCGAGTATCCCTGACACCAGGAAATATCAGCATTCAGAATCATCGGCAAATAATAGTTCTGCTGCTCCTGCGTGCCATATTTAATAATCGCCGGTCCCACCATGGAAAAGCCAAACCCTTGAAGTTCAGGTGCGTGATGCATTTTCATTTCAATATCAAACAGGTGCCTGCGAAGCATGGTCCATCCTGGCCCACCAACCTCGACCGGCCAATTAGGTGCTGCCCAACCCCTGGCATTTAGGGTCCGTGTCCAGCCGTCCTGCTCTTCCTTGGAAATTGGATAGCCGAGTTTCACCTTGCGGCTAAGATCTAGATCGAGGTGTTCTGACAAAAAAGTCCTGACCTCCTCCTGGAATCGCCGGTCTTCCTCATTCACCTGCAACTGCATGATCCGCTCCTTAGTTCAACCAAAGGTATAAAGCATTACATACTTACCCACTTACTGGAATGCTCCAGCAGACAATCCAACTCGACTCTGGGGGCAGTTAACGATAGCATCACCTCTTTTTAATCGTGCGGTTCGAAACATGCCTACCCGGAATACGCAGTCAGGTCTTTTGCTGCTCGCCATTCTTCTGCTAAGCGCCTGTGGTTCTGACTCAGGTTTTAATGAAGACACAGATTTTATTTCTAAATCTGGCTACGTCCAGTTCGTCAACATGATGCCCGACAGCCCCGAGGTCACTATGTTCCATGGACGGGACAGAGCAGTGGTCCCCTTTCCATTAGCTCAAGAAGTTGGACAAATTCCGGCCGACAGGTATGACTGGCGAATAGCGTACCTGGACTCCAATGACGACGAAGTGACTGTCGCCGAAGGCGATAACCAGCCAATTCTCGAAGACGCACTGTCGACCTACCTGTGGATGGGCAGCCTGAGTCAACCGAATATCCAAATCGTAGACGCTCCCTTTATCCTTTCGAGTAATCGCCCAGCAGGTGTCGCAGATATCTGGTTCGCGTCTAACCTGACCAATCACCCCATGGTAGACATTTACCTCACGGACCTGGGCGCAACGCTCACTGACGCAGCCCCTCTAGCCACTGTCACTTCAGGCAATTTTACCAGCAGATTTTCCGTAGATGCCGGACCCGACCAGCAAATTCGAATCACAGTCGCTGGCTCAAACGAATTGTTATTCGATAGCGGCTCGCTCGAAATTTTTGACAAGACGGAAGACTTTTACGCGTTGGTCGATGACTTCGGACCCGATGGAGCGACCCACGCTAATGTGGTACGGACCATAGGCTCAAATGGCTCAACCATTCTGGACGAATCCCAGCCTGCATCCGTCAGGATTGGGAATTACTCAGAACAATCCCCTGTAACTGCAATGCTGGGAACTGCTGTGTACCCGAATATCAACAAACAGACCCGCAGCAGCTCAGAGGAATCCGAAAACGGCAGCTTCGAATTCAAAATTACTGATGCCAGTGACACTATTCTGGAAGAAAGCCCAGGCCCTGTAACGATAAGGGGAGGAGCATTCCAATCGATTTACACCTTTGAGAACAATACCACTGATGCCACTTCAGTCACCCGCTCGCTCATCGCCATTGATTCCTTTCGTCTTGTTCGTGACCGAGTACTGTTTAAATTTATTAACGGTAGCAATGAGCTTGTTGACGTCTACATTCTGCGGACCGGCCAGGACCTGGATGAGGTTCCTGCTCTGCTAAACGATATCAGTTTCGCAGCACAGCAGAATATCGAATCCATAGCCAATGAAGTCGAATACGTTGTGCGAAACTCAGACAACACTGAAACGCTCGCCAGCATGAGTAACACGCAGCAGGCAGGAGTCAGTTACACGCTGGTTTTCGACACACAGGGAGTTCTGCACCTCCTGACAGATTAGCAAAGACCAATATCCTAAGTGAAAGAATAATAATGACGGACCTAGTAGGTCCGGGTTATAGCGACAGCCAAATCATCCATGACGACTACTTCAGGAACGGGTAAGACGAGCTGGATGCGCAGTGCCGCAAACAGCGCTAGATAACTTTCTTTTTCTCTAGCCTTTTAATCAGATCATTCAACGTGACTTCAACAGAAGAATCAGCGAAGGACTGATTTAAAATATTCGTAATTTTCTTGTTCATCGAAGTGTTATCTGCTTTAGCACTCCTTTTGATTTTCCGATGGAGCGATGCCGGCAGTCTTAATACAAACTTCACTTGTTCAGCTTGTGCCATTTGAGTTCCTTGCAACGAGACATGGTTGGTCCATTATACTCTTTAGTCGTGTACATAGCTGCTTACTAAAGTGATGTCCTGGTGAGCTCGCCCTGCCCTCAGAATGCTATAATCGCACAACCTTGTTCTTCAATTACTCTATGAACAAATCCCTCACCCGCAAAAGCGTGCTCTACATCGCGTGGCCCATCATACTTTCCAATCTTTCCACTCCGCTGTTGGGGCTGGTTGATACCGCGGTCATTGGAAATCTCGGAAACCCGGCGCTGATCGGGGCTATTGCTATTGGTGCGATGATTTTCAGTTTCATCTACTGGGGATTTGGGTTTCTGCGAATGGGTACCACCGGACTGATCGCCCAGTGCCGCGGCGCAGAAGACAACGATGGAACTAAAGCCGCATTCTATAGAGCCTTGATCCTTGCAATCAGTATCGGGTTAATTCTATTGCTACTCCAGAATGTCCTCGCTGGGTTCGCATTTTCAGTCATTGATGGAAGTCCAGCCGTTGAGGAGGCTGCCGCTACCTATTTCGGCATCAGGATATGGACAGCCCCCCTTAGCCTTACCCATCTCGTGGTGATGGGTTACCTGCTGGGCCACCAGAAATCCAAAACCATCCTATGGTTACAGCTATTACTCAACGGGACCAACATCGCTCTGGATTTCGTATTCGTAGTTGGGTTTGGTTGGGGTGTAGCCGGCATTGCTACGGCGACCGTCATCGCAGAGATTCTGGCGACTACCGTCGGAATTTACATCGTCTTTCGGCATATGAGCGATAGCTACGGCAGCATCAGCGTCCCAATGAGCATCCTGAAAGATGTTCAGGCGATCCTCCGAACCCTTAGTGTTAACAGAGATATTATGATCAGAACCTTGTCCCTGATCTTCGCCTTCGCTTGGTTTACCAACGAAGGTGCGAAATCGGGCGACGTTATGCTCGCAACCAACGCAATCCTGATGCAATTCGTGAGTTTTTCTGCCTTCTTCCTGGATGGTTACGCGCTTGCTGCCGAAAGCCTCGTCGGAACCGCCGTTGGCGCAAAAAATCGGAACGGTTTTGACCGCACGCTTCGTTATATCAATGAGTTGGGGCTCTTGACGGCCACTATCCTCACAATGGCTATTTTCCTGGCGGGGCCAGCCATGATTGATCTACTCACAAACGTCAGTGAGGTAAGGGATACAACCAGAACCTATCTGCTCTGGGCAGTCGCTGCACCTGTCATTTCACTTTGGTGTTATTTGCTGGATGGCGTCTTCATCGGAGCGACTTGCACTCGTGAGATGCGCAACGCCATGCTGTTCTCATTACTGGCTTACCTTGCAGCCTGGTACCTCTTAACACCGGTTTTTCTGAATCATGGATTATGGCTGTCGCTACATGTGTATTTCGTCGCTCGTGCACTAACTCTTTGGTATTACCTGCCCAATGTCAGGGCCCGATGTTCCTAATTGCTTTTCCGGTGCCAGTCACCGTAAACTTTGTCGCTCTGACAATACGGATTCAACAATGAAAATCTCTACCTTGATGAGTTACGCGCAGGGCTACGTCGGCGCGACAAAAGAAATTGTGGAAATGGAAAAAGCCGGCCTGGATGTCGTTTGGGTCCCAGAAGCCTATTCATTCGATGGCGTCTCCGCGATGGGCTATATCGCCGCTAAAACCGAGAAAGTTACTATCGCTTCAGGAATCCTCAACGTTTATAGCAGAACGCCGGCCCTGATGGCCATGACTGCAGCAGGCATCGACGCGCTTTCCGAAGGGCGATGCATGCTTGGATTAGGTGCTTCAGGGCCTCAGGTAATTGAAGGTTTTCATGGGTTGCCCTACGACGCACCGATGACAAGACTTCGAGAAACGATCGAGATCTGCCGCAATATCTGGCTAAGGGAAGATAAACTCCAGTATCAAGGGAAGAAATACCAAATTCCACTACCGCGCGAACAGGGCACGGGACTTGGTATACCCCTTAAGATAATTAACCACCCATATCGGGAAGAAATTCCGATTGCGCTTGCAACCCTCGGCGAGAAAAGTGTTGAGATGACAGCAGAGCTTGCCGATGCCTGGCTACCTGCTTTCTACATGGCGGAAGGCGCAGATTCTGTCTGGGGCGAGGCATTGAAGAAAGGTAATGCCAAGCGCGACCCGGGACGGCCACCCCTGGACATCTACGCAGGAGGAGCAGTCGCGATCGGAGATGGCCTTGAGTCCTACCGCGACATGTCACGACCTGGGATAGCATTATATGTTGGTGGTATGGGTGCGAAAGAGAAGAATTTCTACAACCAGGTATTCCGAAAATACGGCTATGAAGAAGAAGCAGAAAATATCCAGAATCTCTTTCTTGCTGGTCGAAAATCAGCAGCAGAGGCTGCCATTCCGGACTCTTACCTAGAAGCCACTTCACTGGTTGGTCCTGAGGGATTCGTCGTTGATCGTCTGCAGGCTTTGAAAGAGCATGGCGTTACGTCACTCAACGTAGGCTTTCTTGGAACGACGACCGCTGAACGAGTCTCTAACTGTGACAAACTTAACAACTTGATCGCGAAGGCTCTCTGACCGAAAGAAAAAAGGGGCCAATGGCCCCTTTTTCTCAAAAAATTCTGACTATTTCCCTGGAAGAAGAGATTTAAACTCCTCCATGTATTCAGCAGAGAGGTACTGTCTTAACTCGCCAGCATCCAGAAAAGTCGCATTGCACGTCGGGCAACACTCAAACCGAATGCTCAGAGGATCTTCCAGTTTACGCTGATCCATGATCTTATCGCACTTCGGACAGTCCACATAAACCAGTTCGTCGTATCTGGACCCGACCTCATGGCTGCCTGAGTCGATTTCTTCTTTACCAAATAACCCAGGCAATAATTCCTGAGTGAGTTGGTCAAAATACAAACCAAGGCAGTTTTGGCATTGTTCTACCTTCGTCTCCTCGTTCAGGACGGTACTCATCTCCCCATAACACTTCGGACATTCCATGAGTTTGATGCCTCACTAAGCTATATTTTTGTGTTGAAACGATAGCGTATTTTAATTGAAACTGTAACAACCTGAGCCCCGTGTTTACTGAACTTCAGGTACCAGGGCAATCTGCCACAAAATCCCTTCTGGTTGCGACAAAAACTAAATCGTCCCTCAATAGCCTTTGAATAGTCGCGTGAGCAGGTCGTCCTGCGGTCACTATACCGTACCAATCAGTTCCGGGGGACATCAATAGAGAAGATAATGAGTATCCATTGAACATAGTAGAAAAATTACAATGCTGCCAACAGCAGGTTCGAATGCCAAATATTGACCGTATCATTTAGCTGCAGGTCGACAGAAACCGCAACAGGTCGCGGTGCCAGCCTCGGCCCATTGCCAGATAAAAAATTAGAAAAACGGCTGATGGCGGTAAAAGCGATCGAGTTCCGGTACATGTCCGGATCCGGGTAGCGCACCACAATCGACATGATAATCGCGATGATTGTCAGTATCAAAATGCCCCGAACCCAAGCAGCGAATGTGACAGCCCAGTGCGGTCCAGCTGTGTCAACACCCAGAGGTGACTGAGTCCAGGAGTTGGAGCGTCAATCTGTGCTGTTTCTTCAAAGACGAGTTCAGTAACGTTATGTTCTCTCGAGATCTCTAGATTATGTCATACCCAACCGAATATGGTTGAATAGAGCTCGTCCAGTCACATTGGACGCATACAAGCTGGCAGATATCATTGCTATAAAAGAAACCTGTTAGAAGACATCAGTCTTATGCAACATGTACCGTTTGAGATGAAAGATGGCCGAGTCTTCAAAGCGCCCTGACCGTGATGACCTGCAACGCCTGCAGGACTTCCTGGCAGACAAGCGTAACCTGGTCGTTTTATCTGGTGCTGGCATCAGCGTTGGTAGCGGCATCCCGACCTATCGTGACAAAGCCGGAAATTGGAAGCGTAGTAACCCAATACAACACCAGGACTTTATGTCGAGGAAATCAGCACGACAACGGTACTGGCTTCGAAGCTACAGCGGCTGGCCCGCTGTAGCTTCGGCTGTCCCATCGCCCAGCCACCATGCCATCGCGGAACTGGAGCGACGCAAAATCGTGAAGATGGTCGTAACACAAAATGTGGATCGACTGCATCAACATGCAGGATCACGAAGCGTCATTGATCTTCATGGCCGACTCGATGAAGTAATCTGCATGTGTTGCCAGAAGGTGATCCCAAGGCACGCCCTGCAATCGAAACTGACGTTGCTGAACCCGTCTTTTTCCCAGCAAGGTGAGATAGCACCCGATGGCGATGCTGAGGTCGCAGAAGATTCAGTACCCTGTGTTGCAGTTCCACCCTGCGAAAATTGCGGCGGGATATTGAAACCCAATGTGGTGTTCTTTGGAGACAACGTAAACAAGTCCATTGTGCAGCGCGTCTATGACGGTATCGATGACAGCGATGGCATGCTTATCGTCGGTACTTCGCTGAAAGTATTTTCCGGCTACCGGTTCTGCCGTTATGCGGCGCAGCAGGGCAAACCAATCGCATCGATCAATCCCGGCCTATCCCGTGGAGACGAGCTGATCCAGACTATCGTCCGTAGCGATTCTGATGACGTACTGACACCCGTCCTCAAAAACATCATCTCATCAGTCCATTAAAACGTTCCGCAACATTTCATCCAGAGGTGTGAGCGTTAACCCAAGCAGATTAGTGGCGGCCCTGGTATTGATGGCATCGTCATGGTCAAGCACACCCAGCATGGCCCTTGTAACTGGCGGGTTGGAACTTGTTTTTTCGAAAACCCAGGCTAGCGAGTACCCTAGCGCTATCGGTAAAGATATGACTGTCGGTTTGTTACCGAGCAACCTACCCGCTCGTTCGATCAACGCCTTTCGCATTAATGATTCCGGGCCAGCAAGTTCGATAATTCGGTCCGCGGGTATCAGGGACACAGCAGACATAATGGCATCGACCACATCCATACTATAGATGGGTTGCTCAAGACTGCTGCTTCTAAAACATAATGCCAGGCCTGATGCACCATTTTTCGCGAGAGCCCGGGATGCATAGTCTCCGGGACCAAGCACCATAGGGACCCTGATGACAGTGGTTGGAATGGGACCGGCCTGGAGAATAGCATCGGAAGCTGCTCTTGATACAAAGCAGCTATTGTCTGACGAATGCTCACTTCCCAGGATTCCCAGCGTCACGATGTGACTGGCATCAAGGTTAGCTTCGACTAACGCTGCCGAAGTTTTTTGGTGTGCCATTTCAAAGGTGTTGGTGGCAGATTCCTTTATAATTCCCACCAGGTGAATAATGACCTCAGCACCCTGCCCCGCCAGGTTGATGCCAGCAGAATCCGTATAACTGACTACCCGAATATTTACTTCAAGCCCTTCCTGACGGAGCGCCGCTGCCGCTTTTTCGGATCGGACAATGGCAACAACCTCATCATTAGGTCGTGTTTCATTTATTCGGCGAATCAAGCGGATTCCGAGGTGTCCGTTCGCGCCTGTTATCAGTAATCGCATGCTGTGTCTTTCTCATCATTTAACGCAAGGTCCCGCAGACAAGTTACGTTAAGCAAGTTGTAATGTGGCATTATGCGTTCTTTATCTAACACCGCCAATGTGAATGTCACAAATACTTACCCTACCAAACCTATTGAGTTTATCTCGAGTAGGACTGGCGATCATCATGGCGTGGAACGTATACCATTCGAATTGGTACGTAGCTGTGGCGATTCTCTGGACCGCTATCCTTACCGACATACTCGATGGCTACCTGGCCCGCAAGAAAAACCTGACGTCGGCAATAGGGGGATTGATGGACCATGGCAGTGATGCTTTTTTTGTGACCTTTACGATTGCTGCTCTTACCCATCACGAATGGGCTCCAGTCGCTTTGGTGTGCATCATTCCAGCCGCATTCGTACAATACATGCTTGACTCAAAAGCGTTGGCGGGGCAGCCACTAAAGGCAAGCTCACTCGGGAAATACAACGGGATAAGCTATTTTGTCTTCGCCGGATTCCCTGTCATGCAGCTAACACTAGGCATCACATTAATCCCTTTTAGCTGGTTCGTTTGGATAGGCTGGGGCCTGGTAGTAACCAGCGCAATCAGCATGGTGGACCGTCTCGTTACTTTACTTTCAAACAAGCAATGAAGCGCCGAATCAAACGGGGCGGTCGACGAATAACTCCCGGTTAGCCAGTGGCAAAAATACGACACCAATGACGGCGTTAAAGACCACGAAAAAAGTGTGCATGATCATTGAAAAAACGCCGACCTCTGGAAAATCAGGGAACAGTACCGCCCACAGGAGCAAAGCCCCCGCGTGAAACGGTAGTGGTAAAGCCGCCGCTAGAAAGATCACCGGAAGGAACGCCAGCATCTGACCAAAGCTGACGTCGACGCTGAACAGACTGAGCGCGAGGCTATACACGACGACGGCGCCAATCAAGTTTGGCGCTTTGCAGAGCAGGAGCAACACATAGTGCTTGAGCTCTGCCTGCCTCAAGGCATGAAAAATCGGTTTGTCCCGAATCGTTGAGTTCTTAAACACATGCCCCCTAAAATAGGCAACGTGAAACGGAAAATAAAGAAACGCAATCACAAACACACTGAGCATAATCTGTGGCAGAGGAAGGCTAACCGCAGGCTTCCTGTACAAGATCAAAATACAGGGCGACTCCAATAGCAGAAAAAATCAGCAACTGGTAGATCTCGACGATCCCCAAAAGGACCATGGTCGACACTGCCTTCCAACCAGGAACGTCATAACGACGCAGTAGATACAACGACATTGCGCCCTTGCCTACCTGCTCATTAACCAGGGACAAAATATAGGCGCTGGCTCTGATTGGCAGGACGTTCGTGAGTTTGATTTCTGGCGTGTTAAACCACCTGATCGCTCGCCAGGTAGCATGGGAATCAACAAGGAAAAAAAACAACGAATAGGGAATCATGAGCGCCAGCCACATTGACCAGTCCGCATCCCGAAAAAAATTGCTGAGATACTCGAGCGTTGTTAACCCATCTCGCGCGGCCGAGGCTTCGATTCGCGTGAACACCAGGTAAAAGCAGCCTGCAGCAAGCAACCAGGTAACCATCCTGAACAGCGTGGATTTTAACTTGCTTTGCGGTGCCGTTGAGCCCGGTTCTGACATTTCTGTTTCGCTAATTGCCTTATCTCCTTATCTCTTTTACGCTTGTTTTTTTCAACATAATTAGACATTTACAAGCTGCCAGTCTGGCAAACACCTTACCACGGGTACGAATAATTCTCATCAGGACACCTTGTGCAGTGATTGCAAAGGACTCCCATGAAAGTTATCTTACCCACCGCTATTCAGCGGTTTTCAACATCATGTCGCGCGGACTAAAGTGGTTTTTCAGTTTTATCATCACGGTATTTATTGCCGCCGGTGCAGTTCTGTTTCTGGTTCGCTCGCACGATGGACCGATGGAAATCCTCTCGGGTGGGCCGTTTCAGACAGGCGAACTCGTTGCTGCTTCTGACGACTGGTCGTTCCTCACCGATCATCGCAACTCTTATGAAATGCAGAACAATGGCCCGCCCAGGTCTCGCCATGTGGGCCGATGGCAGGCTCGAACTGCAATTAATTAGGTACAAAGAAGGTAAGTTCATAGGTGGTGTACTTGAACTGTTTAATCAAAAATATGGCCAAAGCCTTTCCACAGACAGTATCGATAAAGTAGTACCTGGCTATTCGAACTGACGGCTCGTTAATCGTCTTCTTTATCTCGGATATCCTGTGCTTACCTGGCAACACGTGATCATCGGCCGAAACAGCACTTTGCCTTAAAACTCAAACGAATATTACTTGCCGTATCGGCGTTCCCGTTGTTGATAGACCCGAATCGCTCGCCAGAAATCAATCATTCGAAAAGCAGGCCAGTAAACCACAGTGAAATAGAGCTCTGAGTAGGCACTTTGCCAAAGCAGAAACCCCGACAAACGTTCTTCACCAGAGGTCCGAATGATCAGGTCAGGATCAGGTATACCCTCGGTATACAGGTGACTGGCGAACATTTCTTCATCTATATCCTGCAAAGCGATCTGCTTATCCTGGATCTGTTTCGCGATGCTCTTAACGGCATCAACGATTTCCTCCCTGCCGCCGTAACTCACAGCAATGTTCAACTGAAACCGATCATGATCTTTGGTGAGCTCTTCAGTTTTCTCAATTTCCGTGATCATTTCTTCGGACAGGTTTTCTCGCTGGCCAATGACCTTGATCTTCACCCCCTCTCGCCTGATAACAGGGTCTACCTGATATTGTTTCAACTTCTTTAATATCAGGTCCATGAGGTAATCGACCTCGTTCTCTGCGCGTTTATGATTCTCTGTTGAGAATGCGTACAAAGTGACAATCTTGATATCCAGACGCCAACACCACCGAAGAAAGTCTTCCAGTTTTTGTGAGCCGGCGTTATGTCCTTCATTAGAGGCAAGCCCCTTTACCCTCGCAAAACGGCGATTGCCATCAACAATAAGACCAATGTGGTGGGGCCTTGGGCCATTTTTAATTTGCGACCAGAGAAAGGGTTCGTAGAGCTTGTAGAGGATTGAGGGTATATTCACACGGGCATTCGCTGATAATTTCTGACTACTTGACAGTGAACAAGGATAACAGTGATTGCTAAAGTAATGAACGGGGATCAAGCCCAGGATTCACACGAGCACTACTTCACGTATTGGTGAGGCGACCATCGTATATTCGGTCGCCACATTGATATTCCGGAAACAACGCCGCGAATACACTTTTTTTCAAAGATCGATGAATCACCATCCCCCTGGTGAGGACGATCCCCAACCACGACCTATTTGATGGTTTCCACCAGCGTCGACGGGTGAACTTCACTGCCACCCAGCTCAACGAATGCAGGAGGTGGCGCCGAGTTTCTGATATGTAAAGTACTTACCGTTGAATGCGACGGGTTTTGTTCGCTGCGCCGTATACCGTTTTAACGTTAACAAGTTTGCCTTCCTGTTAAACATCGATAAGGAAACAGGTCTCGTCATAATCGTAGAAAATTTTCAAGACAACCACATGTGTATCCAGGTTCACCCACGCAAATTAGACACGGGACAGTTCATCTGGCAAATCTGGATCAGTCTCGCAATTTGGCAGACAGTAAGGAAAACATGGTCGATTATTCATGTTGCAATGCAACGCGACATGCCTATAATGGTCCGACCAAATTGGTCTGACCGATTTGGTCGATCCATAATGGTCATACCAAACAAGCCAAATACTACCGAATAAAGAAAAAGACTATGTCGACACCACCGTCTAGAGCAGAAGAAATTATCACCGTGTTACGAAGCGAGATCCTTAGGGGCCAGTACCGACCCGGTGAGCGATTGCCATCTGAGCGAGACTTGGCTGCGCGTTTCGAGTCTAACCGGGGCGCAATCCGTGAAGCCATAAAGAAGTTGGAACAACTGGGCATAGTGGCTGTTGCTCCTGGCGGAGTCCGGGTCTTGCCCGTGGAAGAAGCGACGCTTGAAGTTCTTGGCTATCTTCTGGAACTCGGGGAAATTCAAAAACCTGAGCTTATCAGCCAAGTATTAGATGTCCTCGCTGTAATGACTTCGTTGTCAGCTCGCTCCGCAGTCGTGGAAGCCAACGACGAAAATATCATAGACATGGTCCAATTGGTCGATCAACTCGTACAAACCATAGGAGACGAGGAGCGTCATACAGAAGTCTGGATACAATTCAGCGACAAAATGATGTCAATTCACAGAAATTTGGTCCTGCGTCTGGTCGGTAATGGACTACGAACGCAATTTATGGGTAGCACCATGAATTTAGGGTTCGAGCCACACATCGACCTATCGGCTGCAAAGCAGCAACTGATCAGACTTCGAGACTCGATTAAGTCGCGGGATGAAGTGAACGTTAGAGATGCCGTTATTCAACATTTTCAAATCATTAAAATCGGATTGCTGGAATCAGCCATTGCAGCCGGTGCGGACGCAGAAAGGAGTACGGGTAATGCCTAACGCCATTAAGGGAATAATGACCATAGCGGTTCTGTTTTTTGCCGTTATCGTCGCTTACGGATTGGTGAAATCCGCGCCAGCGCCTGATCAGTTCACCCGTACAGAGAGCACGACCAGCATTCGTGTGTTGGAAGTTAATCGGGAAAGAGTCCGTTTAGAGGTTAGTTCCCAGGGCAGCGTAATGCCCTATAAAGAAAGTGAACTGATACCAGAGGTTAACGGCCGAGTTTCCTGGATGTCACCGAACCTTCTTCCAGGCGGGTACTTCACCAAAGATGAAGTGCTGCTCCGAATAGACAATAGCGATTACCGCTCAAAGGTCGCGCGCAGTCGGGCAGGGTTAAGCCGCTCCCTGGCAGAGGAAGAGCTCGCCAGATTCGAACTTGGACGTATGGAAGAGCTTGTAAAGAAAAAACTGACCAGCCAGTCAAGCCTGGAAACAGTGCTTCGAAACCATCGAATCGCTGAAGCCGTGCTACAAGATTCAAGAATCGCCCTGGAGCAAGCAGCGCGGGATCTGCAGCGTACAGAAATAAAAGCCCCTTATGACGGTCTGGTTAGATCCGAGAAAGTTGACCTTGGTCAGTATGTAAGCCGCGGTATGGGGATCGCGTCAATCTACGCAGCACAGTATGCAGAAGTCAGGCTGCCGCTCGCTGACAAGCAACTAGCGTATCTTGATCTTCCGCTCGGCCACCGCGGAGAACTCGCAGCTGAAGTCGCGCCTGAAGTGCTTCTGTTCACGGATTATGGTGGCAAGCATTATGAGTGGATCGGCAATCTGGTCAGGACAGAAGCGGAAATAGACTCAAAAAGCCGCATGGTGACTGCTGTTGTTCGGGTCAATAACAACGACAACGTCGACCAGCCTGACCTTCCAATCGGGCTTTTTGTGAACGCCAGGATCAAAGGGCGCTGGGCAGAAGGTGTTGTCACCATTCCCCGTGCAGCCCTGCGCAACCAGAGCAAGGTTTTGGTGGTCGATAAGGATAACCGCCTGCACTACCGTAATGTGGAAATCCTCCGCTTCGAAAGCGACAACGTCATTGTGTCCGACGGTCTCGAATCCGGCGACGTGGTTAATATTTCACCTTTGCAAACCATCGTTGAAGGTATGCGGGTCAAGCCGATGCTGCAGTCAGGTAACAGTTAACCTTCATGGACAATCATAAATTTCTGACCTGGTTCGTTGATAACCCCGTCGCCGCCAACTTGATGATGGCAATTTTTATTACCGGCGGGTTTATCTCTCTGGCTACAATGCATAAGGAAGAGTTTCCGAATATAGAGCCCGGCATCGTGCAGATTCAGATTCCCTATCTCGGGGCTGCTCCGGAGGAAGTTGAAGAGGCTGTTTGCATCCGGGTTGAGGAAGCTATTGAAGGCATCGATGGGATGGACCGATTCTTCTCGACCTCCAGAGAAAGCATGTGTTCGGTAATGGTTGAGGTGTCACAAAATGCTGATATCACGACGGTACTAAACGATATCAAGGGCAAGGTTGATGCCATTTCGACTTTCCCGGCCGAAACTGAAAAACCGATTGTTTCTTCCATGCAGTTTAGGGGACAAACGATATCCCTCGCTGTCCACGGCGAAACGGATGAAGCAACGCTAAAACTACTGGCGGAAGAGATTCGCGATGACGTCTCTTCACTCGAAGGTATCTCGCAGGTCTCGGTCACCTACGCACGCCCCTGGGAGATCTCGATTGAAGTCAGCGAGCAAACGCTCCGGCAATACAACCTGACCATGAACCAGATCGCCAATGCCATTCGTCGAGCCTCACTGGACTTACCCGGTGGGTCAATAAAAACGCAAGGTGGGGAGATACTGCTGCGCTCCAAAGGGCAGGCTTATCGCGGACCTGATTTCGAAGATATCGTGGTGGTGACTCGTCCTGACGGCACCAATATTGAGATCGGAGACATCGCCGTTGTCAAAGACGCCTTCCAGGAAGGTTTCCTGCGTGCAAAGTTTGACGGTGAACGATCCGTGGCAGTGACGGTTTACCGTGTCGGTCAAGAGGACACAATTACCTCAGCAAACTCGGTCAAAAAATACATTGAGGAAAAGCGTGTCCAGCTACCCCCGGGAATCAGCCTGACTGTCTGGATAGATGAATCGATCGCGCTCGATCGAAGAATCAGCGCACTCACTAAAAATGCTTATGCAGGTTTAGCCCTGGTTCTGCTCATTCTTACCCTGTTCCTTCGGTTCAAGGTCGCCATATGGGTAGCAGCCGGTATCCCGATCGCCATCTTAGGCGCAATCTGGATGTTCCCCCTTGTCGGTATCAACATCAGCTCCCTGACTGTACTTGCTTTCATTCTGGTACTTGGCATAGTTGTCGATGACGCCATTGTCGTCGGCGAACGTATTTTCAGTCACGAAACTATACAAAAAAATCACCGGGAAGCTGCTATCGCGGGTACCGCGGAAGTAATTACACCCGTGGTGTTTGGAGTGTTGACCACCATCGCTGCTTTCCTGCCGATACTCCTGATAGCCGGTCGCATGGGCGATTTCTTCTCTATCATTGGCTGGGTCGTGCTCGTTTGCCTTGTATTTAGCATTCTCGAATGTATGTTGATCCTGCCAGCGCACCTTGCCCATAGAAAAACTGAAGGCTACTTTCTGGAAGGCACCCCCCTTGTAGAAGGCTGGATAAAATTTCAGGGCAAGTTCTCGGGAGCACTTGAGTCCTTTGCAACAAACACCTACAAACCCTTTCTTGAGAAAACACTGGAATGGCGTTGGGTAACATGGGCTGTCGCAACAGCAGTCCTAATCACATCAATAGCACTGATCGCAAGTGGACGGGTGATATTCCAGTTTTTCCCTGCTGTTGAGGGCGACAGAATCTTCGCAACCCTGACAATGCCGGAAGGGATCAATGTTGAGTACACAGAGCAAGCTGCACGTCAGCTGGAACTCGCTGCTTTTGAAACCGCAAAAGAGGTTAACGCTGACCTGGGATTCGATAAAGACAGTTCAGTTATCCTTCATACTTTCCAATCCATAGGAGTCAAAGCTGCTCGCAGTAGCGGTCCACCCATGAGGACGGCTGGAGGCAGCCATCTTGCCGAGGTAGTACTCGATCTCGTTCCATTCAAGGACAGGCCAGGCTGGAATACAAACAAAATCGCAGACAAGTGGCGAGAGAAGACAGGTTCTGTGACAGATGCGGTTGAACTGCAGTTCAGCACTACAACATTCAGTGGCGGTGATGCTCTGGCGCTTCAACTAAAAGGCCGGGATATCGAACAGCTGAAGCGTGCTGCCCTTTACTTACGCACAGAACTTGGACGATATCCCGGGGTAATGGATCTAACAGATTCATTCCGCGCAGGTAAACAAGAAGTTAAACTGGACATCCTGCCGGAAGCCAAACCGCTTGGCCTAACCCTCAACGACCTTGCACGCCAGGTTCGCCAGGCATTTTACGGTGAGGAAGCCCAGCGGATTCAGAGAGGTACAGACGACGTTAGGGTCATGGTTCGTTATCCTGAGAAAGAACGGCAATCCTTGGGTAACCTTGAGAACATGAGGATTCGTACAAGCGAAAACATAGAGGTGCCCTTTTCTACGGTTGCCGAGGTCATTTACGGTGATGGCTTCAGCGCAATCAACAGGGAAGATCAACAACGGGTCATCGATGTCAAGGGCGACGTGAATCGCTCCATTGTGACCCCTGAAGAAATCATGGCTGCGGTTGAAAAAGCAGTCTGCGCCAAAGGCACCAGCTTCGGCAGCCAGGAAAGCCGATGCTACAATGCCGACTTCCCTGGCGTCGCATTTAATATCTCCGGTGAACAGCAAGAGCGTAACAAGGCACTGGGTAGCATGATCGCCACCGTACCACTAGCCTTGATGATCATATTCGCTCTGCTTGCAGTTCCACTAAGGAGCTACATGCAGCCACTGGTAATCATGAGCGTCATTCCTTTTGGTGCAGTCGGCGCTATCGTCGGCCATTACATTATGGGTTGGGACCTAATCTTCTTTTCATTACTGGGCATCATTGCGCTCTCCGGCGTTGTCGTGAATGCTTCGCTCGTCCTTGTTGACTATATCAACAGGCAAAGGCGAGAAGGCGTTCCATTATTTGAAGCCGTCTCCAAAGCCGGCGTGGTTCGATTTAGGCCAATAATCCTGACATCGGTTACGACCTTCGTGGGGCTGATTCCACTGATGACAGACAGCGACCCGGAAACGTTTATGTTCATCCCCATGGCCATCTCACTGGCGTTCGGTGTACTGTTCGCCACTGTGATCACACTGTTCCTGGTGCCAAGCCTCTATCTGATGCTTGATGATTGGTTAAGGTTCTGGGGATTCAATGATAACGCCGACCCTGCATTGATCGTGCAGAACGACCCGAAACGCGGCACCGCCTATTAACCATCAGTAAAAACAATACTCTGGCTTACTCCTGTTGGACCGTGCTGTCTTACTGAAGCCATTGGCTCGTCAAAGCGTCTCGAGGTATGCTTAAAAAGTCCTCTTAGATGAGAGCATTGTTATGAAATTTGGCGTTTTCTACGAGCATCAATTACCACGACCCTGGACTGACAGCAGCGAACATCAGCTTATGAAGCAGTCACTCGATCAGATCGCGCTGGCTGATCAGCTCGGGTATGACTATGCGTGGGAAGTTGAACATCATTTTCTAGAAGAATATTCTCACTCTTCTGCGCCGGAAGTTTTCCTTGCAGCGGCGAGCCAGAGAACGAAAAACATCAGACTTGGCCACGGCATCATCCAGCTCACGACTAACCACCCAGCGAGGGTAGCTGAGAAAGTTTCCACACTCGACCTGGTTTCGGACGGCCGAGTCGAACTCGGACTGGGCGAAGGCTCCAGCGTCACGGAACTTCACCCTTTCAATCTACGTTTCAGGGACAAGAGAGATATCTGGGAGGATGCTGTTAAGTGTGTCCTACCCATGTTCTATAACCACGCCTGGCAATATGACGGAGAGTACTTCAAATTTCCCTTACGAGCTGTAGTTCCAAAGCCTCTGCAAAAACCTCACCCACCTTTATGGGTCGCCTGTTCGCAATTGGATACAATAAAATACGCCGCCCACCGAGGCATGGGCGCGCTGTCATTCAAATTCGTGGACCTCAAAGCAGCAAATGCCTGGGTCAATGCCTACTACAATACTTTCAACAGGAACCAGGAAAAACTAACTGACTACCAGAGCAATCCAAACATTGCTGTCGTCGGAGGGTTCATGTGTTGCGAGACCGACGAAGAGGCCTGGGAAAAAGCAGATGGCTGGACCTTCTTTCAATTTGCGCTGCAGCTCTACAACAAGGAAGGACCATTCGAACCTGGAACGGTGAATTTTTGGGACAAATACCAGGAATGGAAGCAAACCCCCGCCGGACAAAAACGTTCAGGCAGTGAACTGATCGGCTCGCCTGAAACGATTCGCGAGAAATTGCTCGAACTGGAAGCCGCGAATGTGGATCAGGTTATTCTGCTCAACCAGGCAGGCAAGAACACCCACAAGGACATCTGTGACAGCCTAGATTTATTTGCCCGCGAGATCATGCCAGAATTTCACGCCCGTGAAGATGAGCACCAGCAATGGAAATCTGCCGTTCTCGGAGGGGAATTAGTACTTGAAGATATTGATACTGACCCGTTTAACTTCAAGACCCGTCAAACACCCAGCCAGAAGTCCGGTAAAGCCGAAATCAAAGCCGATATAATTGCAGGTGCAGTTGGGCGCCCTAGCAGCCTGCCGACGAAATAATCTCGGTATATATATACTTTGATATCATATATTTAGGGTAATAACCTACCAAACTACCTTCATGGTGGCTGGCATTACGAGCACGGCTATTCATTAAGATCTGACGACACTGGAGTCCAATGATTGGATTGAGGCCATAGAACCTAAACTGCTAAACACAGGAAGCAGGACTAACCCATCTGAATTGCTGCCACCAGTTGCCAGGACTTTTGTGAATCCAGCACTGCTGTCAAATAGCTAATGAACACAAATAGCAACGAACTGATTCTGACGGCTGTCTTTCAGTCCAAGGTTCTCATATCTAGCCCACAACAGCGTATCATCGGAAGACGTATAAAAATCAGGACTGTCATGATACTCAGGACACAGCGCCTTAATCGCCTTTCTGAGCCTTTTGTTCAGTGCGGGTACCGCATAAGAGGGATTCAATGCTTCATCCCAATAATCGTTAATGTGGTCGGCGAAGCTGAAGGGTCTCTGCTGCGCATAAGTATCGCCATCTAACATCAAGATAGCTGTCTTACCCTCGACAACATTGTCTTCAAACAAGCTCTGGTAAAAACGCCAGCCCTCGTAGTTAGCGACAAGATCAGCGTTCGAAAATAATCCGGTTGTTAATTCACCATAAATCCATCGTTCGGCGAACCAACCTTTTCGCAACAGCTTTTCCCGCGGTTCACCACGCAGTTCCCGCCTGTAGTATTTATATCCCTGGGATACAAAGTGGCCGAACTTGTCTGAACCTACCATCACACCATTGACTCGAAATGATCGACCAACCCCAAAAATAAAGTTCACGCGGGTAGCCCAAAAAGGCATTCCTTTATAAACGCTATCACGCCGAGTCTGGTCGTATTTTTCAACTTCAGGAGATTTAGCAGCCCAGCGCTCAATTTTATCAGCCCAATACAAACCGCCAATCTCAAAATAGATAGCCTTCGCTATTCTCGATTTGGTACGAGGCGCGTTCTTTCGCGCAAGAATATCTTGAATCGCCTTATTCACGGCCCCGTCCAACAAATCGAGAGAATCAGAAATGTCTTGCGTTCGATTGGTGTACTGGTCGGATTCGTATGCACTGGCCCCACTGCTGAAGACCAGTAATAAAACAAAAAAAATCATAACGGGCTATTTTCATTGAACCCGACAACATTACAATGTTTACGGGCGGGCTTCGACCCAAAAGTCCCTGCTTATTCCAACCGGGCTCTCAAGAGACTATATTTACGCTGGAGCTTGGGGGCGCCAGATGAATATCTGTTAACGACAAGTTAACATTTATCTCGCCATACCGAAGAATTCATCGTTCGGCCGCATGCTGGTCAGATTAGCCATTCGGTTGCTGAGCGCAAAAAACGCAGTGATGGCACCAATGTCCCACACATCTTCCATGCTGAATCCCTGCGCCCTAACCTTCGCAATGTCTTGCGTCTGACACCTCACCTGAAGAACTGGCTACTTTCAGAGCGAACTCCAGCATAGCCTCTTCCCTCAGCGTCAAGTCGGCCTTCCGGTAGTTAATGGCTATCTGATCTGATATGCGAGGGTTCTTTGCCCTGATTCGGAGAATCGCTCCATGGGCAATCACACAATACTGGCAATCATTAACCGCAGAGGTAGCGACCACGATCATTTCCCGTTCCGCTTTTGACAGGCCAGAGTCTCCTTCCATCAGCGCGTCGTGATAGGCCATAAAAGCACGTAGTTCCTCGGGCCGATGCGCCAGGGTCAGAAATACATTCGGGACGAATCCCGTCTTCTCCTGTATTTCTATAATTCGATTTCGCAAGTCTTCGGGGATCTGCTCCAGGCTCGGAACCGGGAATCTACTGATTGGTTTTTCCATTTGAATAGCCTTCAGGATTGTTGAAACTGATATCCATAATAACTTGCAATGGCTAATCCCGCAGCCACGCTCGTGAATGGGTCGTGCTCAGTCACCTTGCCCGGGAATTGCTTTTCCAGTAACCGCTTCACCGCTGCGATCTGGGATGACCCACCGGTTCGAATCACAATATCGATGTCTGCCCTTCCCCTACCTGAACGCTGCAAGACTTCTTCGGTGACATTTTCGATACGCCCAAGCATATCTGTCATAATTTGCTCGAACTGGTCTCTTGAAAAAGGAACTGCCAGATCAAGCTCAGGGACATCGATGATGGTTTCTTCGACGTTCGACAGGGCTGCCTTTGCATCCTTAATTGACTGGAACACGAGATAACTGAAGTTATGAGTAATCAGTTCAAGCAACCGCTCAAACTTTTCCTTACCCTGACCTCCTTGGGCAATGCGATCGATAATTTTTGAGCGGTACTGGTTCTGGTTGAGAATATAGGTGACGGCCCAGTTCAACAACTTGTCTTCATATTCCTCAAAGGGAAAGTCATTTTCAATCAAACGACCATCTTTGACCCTTGACCAGGTTTCCCCTTTGCCAAAGTGCGGAAACAGAAGCTCTCTAAAGATTAGCTGATCAATGTGATCGCCACCCAATGAGATACCGGACGTTGAGAGCACATCAAAACTTGTCCCTGAATACTCCACAACACTTAGATCAAGGGTACCTCCACCAAAATCCACTGTCAGGACACAACCGCTGTCAGGAGACTGCTCGTCATGACGATAACTCAAGGTTGCAGCAACCGGTTCAGGATAAAACGTCAGCTTATTGATACCGGCATGGCCGCATGCTTCTGAAAGTCTATCGAAGGCAAGGTTGTTTCTGAGGTTCTCATTGCCTTCAAATAACACCGGGTGACCAAAGTGAATATCAGCGAGAGGCTCAGCCAGACTTTCCTCTATCGCCTGACGAATTCGCAAGAGTATTGGGGTAATTAACGCCACTAATCGAAACGGATGATCAAATACCAGGAGGCGCCTTATCGAACTATTACCCAGTAAACGTTTCACCCCCCGGAATAACCTTCCGGGCATTCCACGATCAACCCAGGGTTGGCCGTAGACACTGGACGTTTCAGTTTCAGCTTCGGAATGAGGATCGGCTGAATTAGCTTCAGAGGTAACCATACTGGCTTTCGCGATCACTTCGGGCGTCAACTCGACAATCCGGTCACGATTCTCATCGATATACTGGGCGACCGCTGCTTCCCCCGTCAGGGGAATCAGTTCACGATCCAGATGCATCGCGGTGGGCATTATCGCATCGCATTCTTCGAGTGGTATCATGCGCACCTGCTCGCCATCGTACCACGCGGCCGCGCTGTTTGAAGTACCGAAATCTAGACCTACGCCAATCATATGCTATTGATTTTAAACACTTTTTAAAATTACGTGAATTAAAGCAAGCGGCCATTAAGGCACATTTTGAGGACGTTTTCTAGAGGGTACGGGCAATCTTTGACATTCCCCTTCGCGGGACTGTTGGCAAAAGTGGTATTAGAGCGTATCTGGGTTAATTTCCAGCGTGTCAAGCAATCGACCAGTGCTTGCCAGAACTCTGTAGCGAGCCAGCAGAGCGATATAATCCCCAGACACTTTTGAAATCTGCGCTCTGAGCAATTCGTTCTGAACATCCAACAAATCCAGGAGAGTTCGCTTACCGAGCGTCAATTGCTCGACGTACACACTAAGGACTTCTTCCGTCGATTTCACATAGGCATCCAGGTATTCAAGCCTCACCAGAATATCCTGTAGTTCATTCCATATTAGCGTTACATCCTCTTCTACGGCACGCTTACTACTGCGAACACTCTCCCTGAGTGCAAACTCGCGGGCTTCGGCTTCGTTTAGCCGAGCACGATCGGCGCCACCGCGATAGATGTTATAGGTCATCCTGATGACGGCAGATTCATCATCATTCGCACCTAAAGAACCATCGGTATCATCATTTCGAGTTGCGCCAATTTCCAGGTCAAACCGAGGAAAGAAAGCTCCTTTCGCTTGCCTCCTTCCTGCGATCGATGCTTCAAGTTCTGCTTCTACCGCTTTAAGCCCCGGATTATTAGCGAGTGCAAGTTCAAGAGCCTGTTCCAGTGTTCCCGGAACACCACCAACAGTTTGAGGCTCGACCAGCATCTCAGGGCGCTCACCGACTACGCGATAGAACTCTGCAATTCCGTTTTTCGCGTCCCTTTGTGACAGCAGGACGTTAGATTTAGCCTGCGCTCGCCTACCACGGGTCTGCACGACATCAACCTTGGTACCCACCCCACTTTCAAACCGCTCAATAATCTTTCCAAGTGTTTCTTCGTGGTACCCGAGATTTTCCTCTGCGAGCCTAACGACGACAGCCCTTCGAAGAGATTCAAGATAAACCTGAATCGCACGTAAGCTGATATTTTCCTGGGTGCTGACCAATCGAGCGAGAGAAGCATCAACCAGAGCAGATTGTTGCTTAACCAGGTTTCGTGTCGACGAACCATCATAAATAAGTTGGGTAAGGCGAATGCTCCTCTCTGCCCGAGTCAGAGATAAGTCACCGTCGTCCAGAGCGCGAGTTGTCGTGTTATTAGATCTTTCCCTGCCTCCCGCAAGCACCACATCCAGCCTTGGGAAATAGCCTCCTCGAGCCTGGTTCTTCAACTCTTCAGCCGCCCTCACACTGTAGTGACTAGCGAGTACATCCGGGTTTGTTCGCAGTGTCGCCTTTATCGCCTCGTCCAACGTCTGAGCTGAGGCGCATGGAACAATTAGCCCAAGAACCAGCACGGACGGTAAGATCGAGGAATGTATCAAGACTTTTCTTAAAGAAAGTGACACTGTCGAAACCTTCATAGATTCACCTGACTATCGGGAAAAAAAAACATTAAAGCATAGGGTGCCAAAAGTCGAACTATTGAATAGTAACTCCGGCAGACTCGTAACTACCAACGATCATAAATGCAGACCAAATATATGGATACCCCCATTCTGGAGAGTCAATCATCGCTAGCTGCGCTGTCACGCAAGGCTTCACGGGCTGGATTGCCATCGAGGAGCCTGTCATAAAAGTCTGTCATCAACGCCTGGGTTCCCCCGTCACTGACTTCCCACAAGGAACTGATGACCTCAGCGACACCGGCTTCCTGGAACGATCTACGCAGCCCATAGACACCTTCGCCTTCATGAATTTCCCCAAGGCCGGTTTCACAAGCAGAAAGCACGACCAGCTTTGTACCTGAAAGGTTAAGCCCCAACACTTCGAGTGCCGTTAGTACGCCGTCATTGACGGTATCGATATCACCGAGGAACTGCGCGTTCGAGTTGATACCTGCAAAAGCCAACCCGGCTCGTAAAAGAGGATTGTCACCCGGGGGCGGAACGTGGATTTCTGAAGACCGCTGCATCTTTAGAAGCCTTTTCCGAAGGGTGTCATCCGCCTCGAGGAAAAAACCGTGAGTAGCAAGGTGTAATATTTCCGGAGACTCAGTGATCTCTGCCAACACCCTTTCCTGAGCCTGTTCACCAAAGAAAACGTCATTTACATGTTCTTTGGCTACGAGCCGCTCCGTAATCGTTCTTCCTTCTTTTTCTGCGCCAGGTAGTGGCGCGAAGTTCAGGCCACGCAACCCGCCACCAGCACCCCTGATACCAAGCTTCATTGCTGCAGAACGGCGACCAGCGGCAATTTGCAGTTCTTCTGCACCCACCACCTGGTCCGAGTTGTAGTCGGGTCCTGCCAGAATCACATACGGCCCCAACGACAACTTATCGTCATTCGGTAAGAGGTCTCTGCCAGAAGTTAGAATATGAACGTCGGTGGTCTGGATGAGGTATTGCTCATCGTCATTCATGAGAGCGTTGAAAGGCAGGATATTCAACACCCCATCAGGTATCAGGTAAACATATTCAAGCTCGCCAGTGCTTTCCCTTATCGGCGCCCACACCAGCTCGTATACGAGTTGCCCCGCTTCAATGATCTCATCGTCATCGGCCAGGTCATCCTGGATTATCGTGCGATATTCGATCACCGATTCCTCCATCGCACCCCGGTCTGAGAACTCAACAAGGTCGTAGCTGATTTCTCCACCCTGATTGACAATCACCCCGGCCAGCACGCGGGGTTCATCGCCTTCGCTATACATCATAATATCAACCAAAGCGGTATCCTCTGGGAGAGAATCCGCTAGCGCATCGGCGTTAGTACCGGCAATAGATGAGCGATATCGCACACTCGCGCGACCTAGCTCACCCTGCAGGTAATTAACCCTAAGTTCCAATTCATAGAGAGCTGCTGCATGGCGCCCCTGGGTATCCGCTGTGGGCCCGGAAAGCGTCAACGACGCGAGCGTCCTTCGGGCGCGTTCAAGTTCAGTAGAAATAGAGGCTAACCTTGGGTCAGTTGATAGCTGTGCTACCTGTTCGATTTCCGAGGTAATCTTCAGTAATAGCCCCTTTCTTTGGAGGCTTGCCTCGATCGCCTTTTTGCCGCGAATTGGATCTGTAATTAAAGCCAACAAGCTCAGGTAATCATCAAGTTCAGGTCTATGAAGCCGGATATAGCCATCACGAGCGTTTTCTCCTGTCACCCACAACATACGGTCCAGGAACACACTCCGCCTGGCAAGCCCCTTTTCCCTGAGTTCAACCGCCACGGAAAATTTACCCGCTGCCTCTTCAACCCTGGCCAGGTTGTTCAGCGCTTCAAACGTATAAGGATGCTGCTCGCCAATTTCCTGTTCTGCAATTTTCAGTGCTTCGGTGAGTTCGTTGCGGGCGTCATTAAGCCTTCCCTGATCAAGGTAAATTGATCCCAGATCGATCATCGAGCGAATCGTATCAATATGTCGTTCCCCTAACGACATTCTTCGGGTAGCCAGTGCAGTCGTAACCTGCTGCTGCGCCTCATCCAGCCGTCCTAGCTTCTGGTAAACCCGGCCCAGGTTGTTGCGGCTTTTTAATGCATCCTGATGATCTGCGCCAAGGGAAATACTCCAACGCTCTACCAGATCTTCGAACATGGCCGCAGCAGCTTCATGCTCTTCCATCATCATATAAAGGTAAGCCAGGTTATTTTGCATACCCATTGCATCCGGATGATTTTGACCCAGCGATTCGGAGATATGTTCATAACTGGTGTCGTATAGGGGTTCTGCTTCCCTGAAGTTTCCCTGGCTTTCATGCAGTAACGCCAGATTGTTGCGGGTCCGCGCCGTCTGCGGGTGCGACAGCCCCATGGCGACCTCCATACCACCCAGGGCTTGTTCGAGCACAGGCTCCGCGTCATCGTAAAAACCTAACTGCTCATAAATATTACCCAGATTATTCATCGCAACAAGCGCAGTGGGATGATATTCACCCCCTATTTCAAGCATGGCGAGCATGGTTTCCTCAAAAATCCTTTCTGCGTCTTCAAATCTGCTTTTACGCTGATAGACGGCACCCAACTCAAGTAACGCGTTGTAATATTGAACGGGACTCTCCCGCCAGGCCAATTCGCCGTATCCTACAACATCCTCTGAGACTAACTGCGCGCTATCTAATTCACCTTCACTGGCCAGGACCCGGGCCAAATAATTCTTACCGATAAAACTGAGATCAGTTTCCCCAATCTGGCGGGCTGTCAGGATCAAGCCAGATAACTTATCTTTTGAGGCCTGGTATTCACCCTGTTCCCAATAAATATCAGCAAGATCGACCTGAATCCTAATCGCAAACTCTGAAATGCCGTTTGTGGATTCCGCCAAATTCCGGGCAGTCGCTACTAGTATTTTCTCGGCTTCATCCAGACTCCCTGTATTCCGATTCAGTATCGCAAGCCGAGACTGACACTCCAGCGTTTTAGCGTGGTACGCACTGTAGTTCTCGGTATAGACACCGCACACCACAGATAGGAGTTCTTCTGCTCTAGTGTTATCTGCGGCCTCGGTTAGGGTGTCGACTAAACTTAACCTCGATGCCATCGTCAGACTGTGCGCGACACCGATTTCTGATTCGTAATTCGCTGTGATGAATTCCTTCATGGCCTCGGCTTCTTCGAACGCCTGGGCAGCGTTAAAAAGCTCTGCCATAAGGCCGGCAATATATTGTGTCTGGGGATGTGCCTCGCCGAGCAGCTCACTGCTGGTGGCATAGGCGTCGCTATAGAATGCATCAGCAGCCGCTGCATCTTCGAGATACCTTGCAGCAAGCCCACTATCCCTGGTTGACGCTACTGCCAGCCAGTGGTCAGGGCCAAAGACTCCCACAGCAAGCATCAGCGTTTCCTCGAACAGCATCATGGCATTTTCAAAATCTCCTGACTCCAGCAACGCTTGACCTTCTGCTGTCAATGCCTGCCAGACCTCGAAATCTACGAGTTGATCTTCGGTGGTTGCAGATGCAACTGCGAGCGTCTCTTCGACCCATGCGGGTAGCTTGTTATTGATCTCCGTAATGAGCTGTAAGCTAGACTGAGTTCTGTCTATTTCTTTCAGTTCAACCGATCGCTCTACATCGACAATCAGTAACTGAAGTGCCAGCTCTACGGCTCCGATCTCCTCAGCCAGCATGACCGCGATTTTCAGTGATTCCTGATCATCCGGAAACTCCGCAAGGAGCTCCACGTAGGACTGGAGTGCAAGTTCGATATCACCCGTCATTAACGCCTCTTCCGCGGCGGCCCGGAGATCTGATCCATAAGCGTTGGTGACGACACACATCAATAATATGGCAGCTATTTTCCTGAACATGACAAATGGTCCTTGTAAGTTTTCGAATAGCGAAGGGTCACTGTATCACTACTCTATGGTCACCTATGACCAAAAGCCTGCACTTTATCGGGTAGTTACAAGTTAGCCAAAGCCAACCCGAACGGTGAGCCTAGATATGTAGGAAAGTTATCAGTTAATTAGCGGGCGGGCAGTAGCCTAAATGTTAATGCGGTGCTAAATTAACGGTGCAAGCCGCGGGATAAACCCGGTGCGATATTGATACATCAGGAACCTTCCCAGGTAATGAACCTCAACGAACCCCGGCGGTGTAACCCGCTAGCACAGCTATTGGGCCAACTGGTGCTGTCAGTTTTCGGTTGGCGAAAGGCCGGTCAGGTTCCCAGCGCCAGAAACATCGTCATCATTGCCGCACCACACACCACCAACTGGGATTTCATCTTCCTGCTGGCAGCAGCCTATTCATTCGGCATTAGCGTCAATTGGCTAGGTAAGGACAGTCTGTTTCGATCACCTTTAGGGTCAATACTTCGATTCCTAGGCGGCGTTCCCGTGGATAGGTCAAAGCGCAACAACCTTGTCCAGTCACTTAGCGCACAAATTGAACACGGTTCGGGTATTGCTCTGGTCATTCCGCCATCGGGAACTCGTCGAAAAACCGAACATTGGAAATCCGGCTTCTACCGGATAGCAGAAGCCGCACAGATTCCACTGGTTTGCGGATATCTGGACTACCAGAAAAAAGAAGCAGGTCTTGGCCTGGCATTTCTGCCCTCTGACCTCTCTCAGGATATGAATAGAATTCGAGAATTCTACGAACCGATTGTCGGCAAGTACCCCGAGAACAAGAGCCGAATCAGATTAAGAGAAGAAGATCAGTAATTACTGAAGAACCACCGGGGGTTCATCCAGTTCAGGCGGCACCATACACTGACTGGCCTGATGATGAACCATGCGAACACTGCCCGCCTCAATCACGAAATTATTTGTTGCAACCAGCCAACCCGCCGGTAGTTGTTCGTAGCAAATTACGGAGAAGAGGTCGCCTTGCAAGAGCACTCTTGGACTATGGCATACAATTTGAATGCCTGGTTCCTGGCCGCTGAATATATTGTTCCAACTCTCCATAATTTCGTCCCTACCTAAAAGTGGTGCCCAACCCGGATGGATGCAAACGCAGGGGTAGTCCTCCGTCCACAAAACTGACATCTGGACCGCATCCCGGCTATTGAACGCCAAGTAGAAATTGTCATTCGCAAACTGGATTACCGCTGGATCAACTATATTCATAATGGTCCCTCTATGCCGATTTCAACCGAACCCCATAATTCAATCAAGCCGCTTAGCGAAATCAGCTGAGATGTGCATAATATCGAATTGAAATTAAACGTTTAGGAAAAATTCAATGAGTTCAATAGAATGTCCTAAATGCCACACTGGGATGACCGAGCATACTCTCAGTACACTCAGTGGTGGTGTAACAGTAGATAAATGCTCTGCCTGTCGAGGTATCTGGTTTGATCTTGGCGAGGCAGCGTTACTGAAAGAAAAATGGATGTCCGACCACATTGATGATGGAGACCCCTTACTCGGAGAGAAACACAACAAAATTCGAAACATCAACTGTCCTCGTTGCGACAAACCCATGGAGCTACTATCGGACCCCATTCAAAAGCATATTCAGTACGAAGCCTGCGCCCAGCACGGCATGTATTTTGACGCGGGTGAATTCACTGACTTTAAATACGAAACCCTGATGGATGTTTTTAGGGATTTCGTATTTGCACTCAGAAAACCAGCTTAAGCTCAGTTTAAAGCAGGTGTGAGCCACCATCGATGGCAAGAATTGCACCCGTCGTGAATCCTGCTCCTGTACTCGCCAGGTAAAGCGCTGCCCCTACGACCTCTTCGGGCTGGCCACCACGCTGAAGGGGAATTGTCGTGTTTGCACGTTCCTCAAACGCCTCCATATCCCAGGCCTTGCTGATATCCGTGAGAAAAGGCCCGGCCATAATACAGTTGACCCTCACTTTTGGTCCATAAGCCGCCGCAAATGAACCAGTAATCGCATTGAGGCCCGCCTTCGCTGCGCCATAAGGTTCTGAAGTTGGACTCGCCTTGACAGCGGCAATGCTGGAAACATTGATAATACAACCTCCCTGCCCCTCAGCCATCCTGCTTCCAATATTGGCACTAAGTCGAAACGGCCCCTTGAGATTGACGCCAATAACTTTATCGAACAACTCCTCGGAAACCTGGTCAAGCGAGGGGTAAAGTGGCGACATGCCAGCGTTGTTAATCAGCACATCAACTTTGCCGAACTCTGCGTAGACTGCCTCTACCATCGCATCCAGGGAATCCCAGTCCCCGGCATGAGCAGCGTACGGAAACGCCTCAACACCCAGGGCTTCAACCTCTCTGGCCGTTTCGATACAGGATTCAATTTTTCGGCTGACGATAGCAACGTTTGCCCCGTGACGTGCGAAACCAAGTGCCATGGCCTTGCCGAGCCCCCTGCTGCCACCCGTAATCAACACAACCTTTCCCGTCATATCCAGTTCGTCCACCTGTCTCTCCTACTAATCAAAAAGAAACTATTGTACCTACAGGCAGCCGCCCAGTCTGCACTTCGCATCCAGAGCCGTGTAGAATCATCAAACCACTAGCCGACATGCCTATGAATGATCTGATCTCCCCACGCCTGCGCCATCGCGTTCGAACCTTAAGTACTATTCTGGGTGAGACAATGACGCGCCAACACGGGCAGAAATTCCTTTCCAAGGTTGAAGAAATTCGACTACTCGCGAAGGCGAACCGACAATCTGCGATTGATCCTGAAAATAGAGAACAGGGTGACCATGAACAGTTGCGCCAGGTGCTTACGAAGCTTGACGGTGAATCACTAATATCCGTCGCACGAGCGTTCAACCAGTTTCTTAATCTCACCAATATTGCCGAACAGGCGGAGTCGACTGAAACTGCCATTGGTTCACAATTGGAAGAATTGTTCACTCGCCTGATCAATAAAGGGATCGATCGGCAGCGTGTCGTTGAAACTATTATCAGTATGCGATGCGATCTTGTTCTTACTGCACACCCGACCGAAATCACCCGACGTACCCTGATTCAAAAATACAACCGAATAGCCTCCGCGCTCAATGACGTCAACGAAGACCAGGAACTCGACACACAGGAACGACTGGATCTGGAGCGACTGATCGCTGAGGTCTGGTTCACGGATGAAATCAGGACAGAAAAACCCACACCACAGGATGAGGCCAAGTGGGGTTACGCGGTAATTGAACACTCACTGTGGACTGCTATCCCACAGCTGTGGAATCGATTAAGTGAACTGACATTCAAAGTAACAGGCGAGACACTGCCTTTAAGTGTATCTCCGATCAAAATTTCGTCCTGGATGGGTGGTGACAGAGATGGTAATCCGAACGTCACCGCTGATGTGACCAAAGAGATTTTAAGGCTGGCCAGGTGGATGGCGGCAGATTTGTATTTAAGAGATGTTGAAGAGCTTTTGTCACAGCTCTCAATGTCTAACTGCTCGAGCGAGCTTGCCACACAGTGCCCCGAAGGTGTCGACGAACCCTACCGCCATATTCTCAGGTCATTGCGTGAGAGACTAGTAGCGACTCGAACCTGGGCAGAAACATCCGAGCCACCAGAGCCCGGATTGATTCACAGTGACGCCGACCTGATCGCGCCGCTGCAACTATGCTACGACTCTCTGCTTTCGTGCGGCATGAATATCATTGCCGACGGTCTTTTAAAGGAAACCCTGATTCGCGCCAATACATTTGGAGTGACGCTGGTAGAACTGGATATTCGCCAGAGCTCTGACAAACATATCGAACTTCTGGACGCGATCACCGAATACCTGGAACTGGGCAGCTATAGGCACTGGTCAGAGAAAGCCCGAACAGATTTCCTATTGCAAGAACTCAAGACCCGCAGGCCTTTGGTACCAGACAGCTGGCAGCCAGAAGGTGATGCCGGTGAAATACTCAAAACCTTCAGGCTTATCGCAGAAGACAATGGGCAGGGTATCGCCAGCTACATCATTTCGATGGCCAGGCGCCCTTCCGATGTCTTAGGGGTTGTATTACTTTTACGTAAGTCCGGTGTCACTCGAGTGTTGCCGGTCGTGCCCCTTTTTGAAACACTGGACGACCTTGAGAATGCCGCTTGGACACTTGAGTGCCTGCTTCGAACCAACTGGTACACGGAGTACATTGATGGTTCTCAGCAAATCATGATTGGCTACTCTGATAGCGCTAAGGATGCTGGACAGATGGCCGCTTCGTGGGCGCAGTATCGTGCCCAGGAAGAACTGGTCGTCGTCTCTGACAAATACAATATTGACCTTACCTTGTTCCACGGCCGAGGGGGCGCGCCCGGACGCGGCGGAGCCCCGGCAAGACAGGCGATACTGTCACAGCCACCCGGTTCTGTGAAAAACAGCATGCGAGTCACCGAACAGGGTGAAATGATCCGGTTCAAATACGGATCACCACCACTCGCGCTGATCAACCTCGACCTGGTGTTAAGTGCTGCCATAGAGGCAAGCCTGCTGCCTCCTCCACAGCCAAGAGAAAACTGGCGACTCCTGATGCAGAGGCTCTCAGAGGTTGCCTGTGAAAGTTATCGCTCGACAGTCCAATCCAACAAAGACTTTATCGACTATTTTGCAGACGGTACTCCGGAACGAGAACTTGCGCTACTTGCGCTGGGCTCAAGACCGGCGCGCAGAAGCGGCAGTGACACGGACAGATCAATAGGTGAACTGAGAGCGATTCCCTGGGTGTTTGCCTGGACCCAGAAACGTTTAATGCTACCGGCATGGCTGGGTACAGACACAGCCTTCGAACAGGAGCTCTCCACTAAGGAACTCAACGTTCTAAAGGAGATGGTTGAAGAATGGCCATTCTTCCAGACCCAGATTAACATGCTCGAGATGGTGTTATGTAAAGCCGATGCAGAAATTTCCGAACGCTATGACGAAACCCTAGTGTCCCCGAAATTAAAACTGATGGGTGATTCCTTTCGCTCACGACTGGCCAAACTCATCGACAGCATTAACAGAATAAAAAACCAGGAAATACTCCTCGAGGGAAACCCCGAAATCAGGCTAACGCTTGACCTTAGACACCCCTACACAGATCCGCTGCACCTGCTTCAAATAGAACTGATCAAGCGTTGCCGTGAAGAATCAGGTGATATGGCGCAGGCACACAAAGCACTGCTGGTAACGATTGCCGGTATTGCTGCAAGTATGAGAAACACCGGTTAGCCATGACGATGTCGGTCACTATCTTAGGCGCGAGTAGCGGTCCTGGCCGGATGCTGTATGAAGCGCTGCTGGACGATGGCATCCCCGTGACGGGAATCGCGAGAAACCCCCGGAATATTCCCACGAACAGCACTGCGCAGTTTGTACAGCTTGACGCTAATGACAGTGCGGCTCTAGCCAGATTGGTGAACAAAAACACGCTACTTATACATTGTTCCCGCCCAGAGATACTGACAAACCTGATTGCACGTAAGCCCGACATGAGTCGACTGATAGCCTTGGGCTCAACTCGCATCTATACGCGATTTCCAGATGACAAATGTGCCCGCCTGGCTGCTATGTCCCATGCTATCTGGATGAGTGAGATCCCGGCCACCCTGATTCACCCGACAATGATTTATGGCGCACCGGGACTAAACAATATTGAGCGCGTCGTCCAAATGGCACGAGTGTCTCCGATCATTCCACTACCCGACAATGGGGAATCGCTGATCCAGCCCGTCCTTGCCAGTGATGTCGTCAAGGCAATACGGGCTTGCATAGACAACCGTTCGAGCATCGGAAAGACCATAACGGTCCCTGGCAAAAGTCCTACCACTTACCGCCATTTCGTCGAACGTTGCATTGAGTTATCAGGAGAGGAATGCCGGGTCGTCTCAATACCGATCACCCTGTTAAGCCTGCTTGCGCCACTAACGCACCTGTTACCCGGGGTACCAGTTATCACACAAGATGAAGTTCGTCGGTTACTCGAAAACAAAGATTTCAGTACTGAAGACTTGGATAACCTCAGCATTGAACCAGTAGCGCTTGATGTCGGTTTGAAAAGTTTGCTCTTCGAGGAAAAATCGAAGAGTGACATTTAGTCGCCGGAGACAGACGTGACTTTCCCAAAAACCCTGTCTAGTTCCGCCATCAACTCGTCAGGCAATGGCGCCGCTGTCAGTGCCGCAACATTACTGGTCAAATGGTCCACGCTGCCGGTTCCGGTCAACACCAAAGAAACACCCGGCTCATATCGGCAGTATCGATAAGCAGCCTCGATCACAGACTTGACCCCAGGGTGCCCGGTTAAAAATTTCAGCGGATCATCATTATTAACAACTCCCTTTTCGATTTCGCCCGAGGAAATCAGCTGTTCAATATTTTGCATCAGCACCGCCGGATTACTGAGCGCTCTGCGTACAGCGTGCATAACCTGTGTGCCGACATCTAACCGAAGGCAGTCCGGGAAAACCTGGTCGCGTGCTCCCGAATTAAGGAAGTTGAACCCTACCATCGCGACGTCAAAGCAGCCGATCGGGACTGCTCGTTGCAACATTTCATGGGTTGGGTCCTGTCTGAAACTTTCAGTAATACCCAGGTACCGAATTTTTCCGAGCTGAATCTGTTGCTGCAGTACCGGTACGTATTCCGCTACGCAATAGTCAAGGTCCTGCGGCATCACCCCATGAAAACTGAATACATCAACGTAGTCCGTATTCATTCGATTAAGGCTCTTCTCTAATGACTCAACCAGCTTTTCAACGGGCATGTAGTCGCCACCCTTGTCACGGAACATTGTCTTTGTACTGATCACGACCTCAGACCGCTGGCGGTGAACAATGTTACCGACCACTTCTTCAGTACCGTAGGCGCGTGCAGTGTCAAAGTAATTGATCCCCAGATCAAGAGCGTGCTTGACCACTCCTTCTGCAGTGGAAGAATCCTTGCTTTCACGCATGCCCAGCCGGCTGTGTCCACCACAACCGAGACCCACAGGACTTACCATCAGGTTTGTTCGCCCAAGCCTTACATGATCCATTATTTGACCCCACCTCCAAAGGCGGAAGAGTATAAACAAAATCAACAGGTCCTTGCCCTATGATAGTTGTCTATGATGTTGTGAAAGGCGGCTTGCCCAGTCATACGCAAGCGGGTGCTGACCGGTTGTCAACCGGCTGAGAACTAAACCCTCTCGATACGGAACACGGGAATGTCGCGCGGCGCAGCTGATTCGACATACTTTGCAAACTGTTCTGAAACACCGGCCTGTCTCTGGACTGTACCTTTCGCCTCTGCCTGCGCCAACTCAACTACCCGGACGGCGAACGATTCATCGCCTACTTCAACAGTAATCTCTGGATTCGCTCTTAGGTTAAACACCCAGGCTGGATGTTTCTTAGCGCCTGCAAATGACGCAAACAACAACATCTCACCATCTTTGATGGTCAGCACCAGAGGTACCAGGAACATCTTGCCTGATTTACTACCGACCGTATGCAGAATGATCATTGGGTAGTCCGCGAACATCGCTACCTGACCGTTATTAGCTCGAAATTCTTCGATAATTTTTTCATTAAAGTTTTTCATTTCCGTCATTGCGTTTTTCTACCTATCGTTAATATCGTTTGCGCCAATCTAAACACAATTTGGAGCAGCGTCTTGCATCCAATTTTGATACTCCAGCCGAACTGGAACACCGAGGCCCTAACCACTCTCTGCACTTCTCTTCTCTCGCACCCCTCCTGATCTCCGCCTCTCCCCGCTCTCCCTAGACTCCCCTCCCCAATGCCGAGGCGCCATAAATTACGATCACGAGGAGCGCAGGTTCGCTCAATACGATGGATTTAGTATCCAGCGGCAGATTCATGGTTAGCTGAATGCCGGCACCGACTGTACTTTTAATCGTGCAATACCCACAACTTACATAGCCGAAACCCATTGCGGAACGCGATCCAAGACCTCACAAATCGTGGGTACGACCCTTCTGGTTACATTCCATTACAAAAGTCCACAACTCCATCAATCCCGAATTACCTGCCCGCTATAAATTGAAAACCTATAAATCAAGGCAGGAACCAACTGATGAGCCTGGAGATGAGGCTACAAGAAAAAGTTAATCATACAAACGAGTGTCAAAACGTAAAACCAGTCTTATTGTTCGTTGATGATGATCGAGCTAGCGTCCATGCCTACCTCGTTAAGCCTCATCAGCCAAAAGACCTAAAACTGATCATTTATAAAGAGCTATTGGAGCGTAAAAAGAATCGTCGGGAAATTGACCGAATCAAGGCAAGCCAGAAAAATTCGGCTAATAGAGCCCGGGAATCTGGCGCATCTCTCTCAAAAAACCAGAGGCTAATTGAAGCAATACAACAAGGATCTAAGAACTTGTTGATTATTTATGACCCCACCTTCGAATCAAAGCGAGAGCGCTATGAGTTCAGGAAAGACCTCGCGAGAGGGATTGGTAATGCCTTGTAATTGGACATGAACACAAAACTGCAGCTCGACATGGGCATATTTCTTTCCTGTTTTAGTAGCTGCAACAAAATCAAAGCTCGATCTAAAGCTTCCATGGACGATTTTATGGCTGTCGCAATCGCGCTGGCGAAAAAGGACAATGAAGCGTTAAGTGAAATCACAGGATCTCTCTTGCTAAGTGAATGCTTTAAAACTATCTTGGCAATGAATACGCTTATCTATGAACAGGAACTTAACTGCAATGAATCGATTAAAGTAATTAATTCACAACAATCTAGTCATGATGATAATGTGCTCCTCGCTCTGAATGATCTAGAAATACCTGATTCGTAACGCGCACGAGGCATACAAAAAACGGCTATAAAAGTCTCGACTTAGGTAGACAGGACGTAAACGTTTATCTCATCAGGTATTTCATCGCGGACTCAAGGCCTTTATCGCTCAAAAAAAACATCTGACCATCAACCAACCTCTTAGCCAGTTGAATCGATGCAGAATCCTGCCATCTACTTTCAGGAAGCGGATTCAGCCAGACGACACTGCGGAACTGTTCCGTCAGGCGACTCATCCAGACTTCTCCGGGTTCCGCATTAAAATGCTCGACGCTTCCACCGCGATCTGAAATCTCATGACGCCCCATATCGGCGTCTCCAACTATAATTAATTTGTAGTCCCGGGGGAACTTTTGGAGTAAATGCCGGAGTGGCAACTTGTCTTCCGTGCGTCGCTCGTTCTCATGCCAAACAGATTCATAAACATAATTGTGGAAGTAATAGTACTCCAGGTGCTTGAATTCATTCCCTGCTGCAGAAAACAATTGCGCACATAATTCGACATGCTGATCCATGGAGCCACCGACATCAAAAAGCATCAAAACCTTAACTGCGTTGTGTCGTTCAGGTACTTCCTTGATGTCCAGGAACCCACCGTTTCGCGCGGTCGACCTGATAGTATCAGCCAAGTCCAGCTCCAGGTCAGATGCTTCACGAACCCAGCGACGTAACCGGCGAAGCGCCATCTTCAAGTTTCTGGTGCCTAGCTCGACGTCGGGATCATAGTCAGCGAACTCCCTTTCCAGCCAGACTTTCATCGCTCTCTTGCGCGGCGCTTCAGTCATTTCGGTTCGCTCTCCTGATTCGGCTTCTTCGCTTAGGCCTTCACCCTTCTCACCATCATTGCCTTCACCTTCCTTCCCTTTATCACCTTCGCCCTTTTCGCCGGAATCACCCTCGCCTTCTTCACCGTCATTACCTTGCTCACCTTTTTCGCCACCTTCTCCAGTCTCTTGTTCACCCGACCCTGGCTCACCTTCATCTTTGCTATTGTCCTCACCGTCTTTACGAGCGGCTCTTTCTTTCGCTTCAGCGACTGCTTCGCCATACTCCTCCATCACCAATGCCACTTCTCGCTCATTACCCTCCCTCACTCGGGTCAGCAGTTCCCTGAGCTGGTCGCTTTCATCTTCTCCAAACACGCCAACCCAGTCATCGAGTCCGGAAAAATAGGAGGCAAATGCCTGGTCAAAACGATCGTAGTATTTTTCATCCTTGACCAGCGATAACCGACTAAGAAAATAGAACTCATCCTGGTCGGCAAAAAGCAATCGATGACTGAAAATCGACAGAAGATCAATCAGTTCACGAACCGAGACCGGCACGCGATATCTACGCAAGTGCTCAAAAAAACCTAATAACATACAGACAAACTAGTTGAAAAAATTAGAGATGAAACGGAATGCCATTATTGTAACGGTCCATCCGGCGTGTGTGTTTTGTTCGAGCTGAACTGGAAAGAGATTCATCAACCAGAACCCCAATGACATCCTCGTATTTGCCAGAGTGAGCGGCAAGTTGTGCCTGCTCGAACATAGAAGGGGCCACCTCTCTATCCGCTGAGGGCTCTCTATCCGCTGTTACCCGCTGACGGCTCTTTACCCGCTGAGAGGCTCTCTATCCGCTGAGGGCTCTCTATCCGCTGAGGGCTCTCTATCCGCTGAGGGCTCTCTATCCGCTGAGGGCTCTCTATCCGCTGAGGGCTCTTTACCTCCCAAAGGACCTGCGGAAACAAATGTCAGCATGACTGTGATAAGCAATCGCATCGCGCAAGTATACCCAGCGCATACCCAAGCACATACCTAAATACATATCTACGCAAAGGCATCTATCGTGCGACGTTCAGATGCTATACTGCCGGGATGCAGGAACCTAATCAGCCCATCATTCGAGACCCTCTGCTAGAAGCACTTGTTGCGATCACTCGACTCCACCATCAACCACATAGTGCCGAAAGTCTAACCGCCGGTCTCCCCCTGGAAGACGGCAGATTAACGACAGCGCTGTTCATTCGCGCAGCGGCATCGGTGGGATTCAATGCTTCCTACGTCCAACGCCCGCTAACGGACATCACCCCTCTCATTTTACCAGTGGTCCTGGAAATGAAGGATGGCCAGACGGCTATCCTTGTCGAACGAAACGGCGATGTCGCAACAGTTCTATTCTTAGATGAACAGGAGAAGACACACGAAGAAGAGGTCACTTCGCTAGATGAGCGTTATGACGGCAACTGCTACCTGCTCAAACCTGGCATGGTGGTAGAAGGAATCTCCAAAGACTGGTTCTGGAGCACGATCCGAAAATCTCGCGGCCTGTACGCCGAGGTGCTGGTTGCTTCGCTCCTAATTAATCTTTTTGCCCTGGTCACGCCTCTATTCATTATGAATGTCTATGACCGGGTAGTTCCCAACCATGCTATCGAGACGCTCTGGGTCCTCGCGTCCGGTATTGCCATTGTGTTTGTCTTCGACCTTGTCATGAAATCACTGCGCGGATATTTCATCGATGCCGCGAGCAAACGAGCAGACATCACGTTGTCCGCTCAGACCTTTAGCAGGGTTATGGATATCAAGATGAGCGACCGGCCGGACCGGGTTGGCTCATTTGCCAACAACCTTCAGGAATTTGATAGTTTCAGAGAATTTTTTACATCGACCACGCTGACTGCACTGATTGACCTCCCCTTTGTGATCCTATTTATACTCCTGATCTATTTGGTCGGAGGGGTTCTTGCGATGGTTCCACTGGTGGCGATACCGATGATCATACTGGCTGGTCTCGCACTACAAAAGCCACTGCACGGCCTCATTACAGAAACGTTCAGGGAATCCGCCGCCAAGCACGCCATGCTGATTGAAGTTCTATCTTCACTGGATACTGTAAAAGGAGCACGCGCCGAAGGCGTCATGCAGAAGCGATGGGAGACCTTCAACGCAAAGCTCGCAAAAATGGGACTCCGCTCACGTTTCCTTTCGATGTCTATCGTTAACCTGGCGCAACTCATCCAGCAGGCTTCTACTATCGCCATCGTTGCGGTCGGCGTGTACGCCATTATCGACGGCAACCTCAGTGTTGGCGCTCTTATTGCCTGCACAATCCTGACCGGTCGCTGCCTGGCGCCAATGGGCCAGGTAGCAGGAATACTGACTCGATATCACCATTCGATTGCCGCGTTCAATGCCATCGACAGAATCATGAAACAGCCGGTAGAACGACCGGCCGGTAAAAGCTTCCTGCATCGCCCATCAATCAAAGGCGACATTGAATTCAAGGAAGTTACCTTCAACTATCGGGGCCAACAGATACCCGCTCTTTCCAACGTATCATTCAAGATCACAGAAGGAGAAAAGGTTGCCATCATTGGTCGGACCGGCTCTGGCAAAACAACTCTCCAAAAACTGGTAATGGACTACTACGAACCAGGCACCGGGGCGATACTTATCAGCGGTACAGATATCAACCAGATCGACCCCGCTGATCTGCGCCGTAACATGAGTTACGTTCCACAGGACATCTCTCTTTTCAGTGGCACCGTCAGAGAAAACATTGTCCTGGGCACACCGCTTGCCACCGATGAGGCTGTCCTTGAGGCAACAAGGGTTGCTGGTATTCTCGACTTCCTTAATACCCATCCCCAGGGGTTTGACCTGAACGTCGGAGAGCGCGGTGAACGTCTTTCCGGAGGACAACGGCAGGGCATTGCCATCGCGAGAGCCGTTATTAATCGCGCGTCTATCCTGGTTCTGGATGAACCCACAGCCTCTATCGACAACACCGCGGAAATACTTTTCCTGAAGCACTTCTCCGAGTATGTAAAAGATCGAACGCTACTACTGGTGACGCACAAGGCATCGATGCTTTCGCTGGTCGATCGACTGATAGTGCTAAATGACGGCAAAGTAATCGCCGACGGACCAAGAGACGAAGTGCTGAAAAAGCTTGCAGGAAATCCCCAATGAGGGAATACAAATCAGACATCCACTTTATGCCGGATACTTATGCCGCAGAAATTGAGTCACTGCCTCTGGCCAGTCACTTGATTCTCTGGCTATCCGCAGCTTTTGTCTTCATCGCTATTATCTGGGCAAATTTCGCGACACTAGATGAAGTCGCCCATGCTGAAGGCAGGGTGATTCCATCGGGCCAGATTCAGGTTGTCCAAAACCTCGAGGGGGGCATCCTGTCAGAGGTGAACATTAGTGCAGGCGATTTTGTCAACGCAGGACAAATACTGCTGCTGCTGGACGACACACGATTTGCCAGTTCATTTCGTGAGGGCACACTATCTGTTCATACACTTCGGGCAAGGGTAGCCAGACTGGAAGCGGAAATTAATGAAATACCGTTCACTTCAATTCCTAGTTTTTCTGAAGAACACCAAAGCATACTTGACGATGAAATCCTACTTTATACGTCCCGGCAGGAGGAACTTGAATCTTCACTCAGTATACTCAAGCAACAGCGAACCCAGTACGAACAGGGTCTGGCAGAACTGAGGGCCGCAAAGAACAAACTGACCCGCAACGCAGCACTGGCAAAAAAAGAACTTGAGATCACAGCACCATTAGTCGCAAGCGGCGCGGTTTCACAGGTCGAACTACTGAGATTGCAGGCGGCGGTCAACGATTCCCTTGGACAACTCGAGGAGACAGGCATCGCCATTCCCGGGTCAGAAGCTGCAGTGGCCGAGGCCAATCAGAAGATCGCAGAAAGGAGACAACAGTTCCGAAGCGCGACCCAAGCCGAATTGAATGAGGCCAAAACCGATCTCAGCCACCTGAACATATCCAATGTGGCCCTGGAAGACCGGGTTAATCGAACAACTGTCAAATCCCCGGTAGATGGAACGGTAAACCAGGTGCTGGTTAATACCATTGGCGCAGTCATCCAGCCAGGAATGGACCTGATTGAGATCGTGCCTTCGAACGATACGTTGTTGGTTGAAGCCCGCATCCGCCCCTCGGACATCGCATTCATTCATCCCGGTGGGAAAGCGACGGTCAAACTCACCGCCTACGATTTTTCGATCTACGGCGGGCTGGATTCTGTACTTGAAGTCATCAGTGCTGATTCAATCACTGATGAACGCGGCGAGCATTTCTTCCGGATCAGGGTTCGAACCAGCAAAAACCATCTTGGAACCATCGAAAACCCGCTGCCCATTATTCCAGGTATGGTGGCGACGGTCGATATTATGACTGGCCAAAAGACCGTCATGGACTACATTCTGAAACCATTGAAGCGAGCCCAGGAAGCAGCCCTCACCGAACGCTAGCCCAGACCAGTTTAGATCAGGGCAATTTAGAGCGCAGTATAGCTAGCATCCTTTGAATGCTGGTTTTCGTTTTTCTTTAAACGCCGCGCGTCCTTCTTTGTAGTCGTTACTGTCGAAACATGCATTGATCATTATTGATATAGACTCAAGGTCTCTTCTCTCCGGGTCCTTGACCGCTTCGTTAATAGCCGCCTTCGCTGCCTTGACCGTAAGCGGCGCATTGGCTGTGATCAGTGCCGCGTAATCTCTCACCGCACCTTCAAGCTCATCGATTTCACAAACCCGATTAACCAGACCCATATGGAAGGCCTCATCTGCCGCCATAAACCTTGCAGAGAACATAATGTCCTTTGCCCGCGATGAACCAACCAGTTCAGTGAGACGCTTGAGACCTTCATACTCGTAACCAAGACCCAGCTTCGCAGCCGGTATACCAAAGGTTGAGTCCGGCGTCGCGAAGCGAACATCTGCGCTTAGTGCCGTCGCAAGGCCGCCACCGATGCAAAAACCCTGGATCATTGCAATCAGCGGCTTGTCCAATTTAACCAACCACCGGTTAGCACTGGCTGCAACCTTACCGTAGGACTCTTTTTGCGCGGCGCTGCCACGTTTCGAATCAAACTCCGAAATATCTGCACCTGACACAAAAGCTTTGTCACCAGCGCCCTTCATCACCACGACTCTTACTTGGTCATCATGCTGAAAGGCTTCCAAAATAGTCGCGAGGCCCTCCCACATTTCAAGAGAGATCGCGTTACGGCGCTCAGGGCTATTGAATGTCACCCAGCCAATACCATCTTCCACCTGCGCCAACATTTTCGCGGTTTTTAGTTCCATCGTCTGCCCATCCTAAATAGCACCAGCTTGCCGTAGCCGATTAATGTCTTCTGCATTGAATCCCATCTCGATCAGGACTTCATCAGTGTGCTCACCAAGAACAGGACCAGGTCGTTCGAAATGGTCGCTGATCGGGAAAGTACTCATATTAATTGGTGAGCGAACAAGATCGAATTCACCCATCTCATCGCGCCTGGTTGTGCGACGCATCTTTAGTGAACGAACATGGTCATCCTCAAATGCCTCAGCTATATCGTATATTGGCCCACACGGACAACCAGCATCATTGGCAAGCTCCACCAGCTCAGCCGTCGTCATGGCGGTCGTGATCCCGTTGATCAATTGCCACAGTTCATGGCGATTCGCGATCCTTCCCCTGCTGTTCCTGAACTTTTCATTCTCGGCGAGTCCCGGCTGTCTGACGGCCGCTGTAAATGCAGCAAACATCTTGTTGGTGCTCGCCGCCAGATTGACCATGCCATCTAACGTGTGAAAAACACCCATCGGAGAATTTGTCGGATGGTTGTTGCCCTCTTGACCTGGGACTTCACCAGCCATGGTGTACCTCGCGCCCTGAAAATCCAGTTTGCTTAGCATCGACTCAAGCAGGGAAGTATGGACCCAGCTTCCTTCCCCGGTTTTCTCCCGGTGAAGTAGCGCCATCAGTACCCCCTGCCCCAGGAACATACCGGCGGACGTATCACTGATGGCAATACCGACACGCATCGGGCCTTCTCCCGGTTGCCCCGTAACGGACATAAGACCACTCATGCCCTGCACAACCTGGTCAACTCCCGGGCGTTCACTATAAGGACCATCCTGGCCAAACCCCGATACGCTGGCATAAACAATGCCGGGGTTAACCTTTTTTAAAGCTTCATAGTCGATACCTAGCCGATATTTCACATCCTTTCGGAAGTTCTCCACCACCACATCGGCCTTCGCCGCCAGTTTTAAAAACAACGCATGCCCATCAACGGACTTTAGGTTAATCGTCATGCCTCGTTTATTACGGTGGAGGTTCTGTGAATCAGGACTCAGCCGACCACCGGTGACATCGGTGAGCCCGGCATCAGGTGGTGGTTCAATTCGGATAACATTTGCGCCCCAGTCTGCAAGCAACCTGACCGCAGTGGGCCCGGCTCGCGCAATGGTGAGGTCCAGGATAGTGTAGTCAGAAAGAGGGAGGGTCATCTGTCCAGAATAGCACGCAACTCCAGTGCAATTTCGCTGATCTTGGTCCGTAGCAACAGGGTATTCCTAGGCCCCATTCGTACCAGCTGCTTCTGAGCCGCACTCAAGGATTCCAGTTTTGGGTCTTCAAACTTATACATGACAACAGGCTGAACAAGGCGAATCTCTCCTGTAATTATCGGGGTCTCAAGTAATCTACCGATCGCCTGGAACATTACATCATCGAAGGTTTGGTTACCGTAACCGAGTTCAGCATAAGCAATCTGAACTAGCGGCCTGAGTAAATGGTAGAACTCAGCCGCTCTTCTAGCGTCAACCGACCCGGCAATCTCAACAAATGGCGTGTACCGACTATACGATGCATGATCCAGTAAGAAAGTGTTTTCATCTATCTTTCTCACCAGGAACGGTCCTTCAGGTCCCAGCGACCTGATAGGTTCCTTGGCAACTTGCCCTCGAGCAATGTTGTCAGTAAACGAAACAAACTTTCGAATCAGCTGGTTAGGTGCCACCCAGGCGTTAACGCCTTCATGCCGTGACAGGCTAACTGCACCGTCCCTGATCAACTGGTCGCTGTCGTCCAACAATGGCAACACAAAATCCGGCTTTTCCTCTTCGACCTGCGCCTCAATAACCGGTGCAGCCGGAGCTTCGGGCTCGGGATCAAGTACCGGCTCTGATTTGACAGGTTCCACTACTTGAGGTATTTCTATTTTTTCTGCTACCTGCAGCTCAGGTTTACTCGTTGTTACGAAGTAGCCGACCACGCAAACAATCGCTACCAGCACGATGACGAGCATGATCACTATTGGTTTATTGTCTCTGTTATCGGCCATCAGCTTTCCTAGTCTCGAGGAACCCTATTGTATTCATCATCGTTAATAAAACAGCGAAAAAAGGTCAGTTTTGGGATCTTTCCATTGTATCTTCAGAATACGCCAGATTTTCGCTCTATTTGAACACCTCCAACTTAATACCTGGCTAAATAAGCGCTCTTGCCCTGACCAGTTCATGCACCATTAACTGGCCGGCTTCCGCTAACGAGCGCCCGAAGGTGAAAACGCCATCTTCATGCCCGCCCATTGAAAATATACCCGGCGAATGCATATCTATTATTAGCTGCCTTACCTCTTTAGCCATTTCTGGTGTTCCGTAGGCTACCGACGCCTCTGTCACCGGGATACCCAGTTCAACTGAATTCCGCCAAATATCCGGGCTGTGAGCGTGCAACGCACATGTCACCGATTCATGAACGTCATAAATGGAGGCATGGGATAATGATTCCGAAGATGGCTTGACCGCACCTTTGGCATCAACTGCGTTGCGCTGCAGATCCCAGGTCTCGCAGACCGCATAGTCACCCAGGGTTACGGCATCAAGCTCTCCTGTCTGGGTTCCGGAAATGACAAACCCTCCAGCGCAACGCTGCGATATATTGCCAAACCCATAACCGTCATATCGGCCAGGAGTTTGTCCTAATAAGCCCAGGTCTTTAAGAACCGTTCGCCACGCAGACAATTCTCTAACGTCGACGCCACCCAGTTTCTCGGTACGGAAAGTCAGCTTAAACTTAATGACACCTTCAGTTTCCACCATCATTTAACCCTTCATTACTTTGGCGATTGATTCAGTGTAAGGCGGCTTGAGCAGGCCTGCATCAGTAATAATGCCAGTGATCAGTTTATGCGGCGTAACGTCAAAGGCCGGGGACCGGGCAGCAACACCAACCGGCGCGATTGGGTGTCCTGCATATTCTTTAACTTCCGAAGCATCCCGCTCTTCAATCTCAATGTCGTCACCGGAGATCGTTTCTATATCCACCGTCGACAAGGGCACTGCAACATAAAAGGGGATCGAAAAGTAGTGACAAAGAATCGCCAGGTTCATTGTGCCAATCTTGTTGGCTGCATCACCGTTCGCTGCGACCCGGTCCGCCCCCACGATCACCATGTCAACTTTTCCTTCTGACATAATGTGAGCAGCCATGTTGTCTGATATGAGCGTGCAATCCACATCATTACGATGAAGTTCATACGCGGTCAGTCTTGCGCCCTGCAGCAGCGGCCTTGTTTCATCGACAAACACGTGAACCTTTATACCTTTCTGGTGAGCGCGGTAGATAGGCGCGAGTGCCGTACCAAGCTCAGAGACAGCCAGACTCCCAGCGTTGCAATGGGTCAGCAAATTCGGATGAGCCTCTACCAGTGGCAATCCAACATCAGCGATGGCATTGCACGCCACCCTGTCTTCCTCGTGAATTGACTGTGCTTCCTGCAATAAATCAGCAAACAGGCTGGACTCATTATGACAGCGCTGCTCACAGTCTCGCATCCGGTTTACAGCCCACGCAAGGTTAACCGCCGTAGGCCTTGCACTGATCAGGTAGTCACACCGCTCATTGAAGTCGGCGCGAATATCCGCGGCATCCTTATTGTGGCTGCCTGCCAATAGGCCGTAGGCAGCAGCAATGCCGATTGCAGGTGCACCACGAACTGTGAGCGTTCTAATGCTATCGAACACCTGTTCAATAGCATCGCAAAGCACAATTTCTTCTATCTGCGGTAATTTTCTCTGGTCTAGTAAAACGAGTGTATTGTCTCGCCACTCAACGGACCGGGGCATATCTATCATCAATTTCTCCTCAGCGACGAAGCATACACGCACCTGCCCCCGCTTTGCAGCATCTCGCCAAATCACGCAAAATGCTGGTTGAATTCCCTGTTTTAGAACACACTTGCGGTTTAGAACACAATGGAGGCTCCAATGGGAGACCTGGTACTAAGAACTGACGACGACGGGATCGCAATCCTCACGTTGAATCGACCGGATACGCTAAATGCACTAAGCCCGAACCTGTTCATAGAGTTACGAGAGCACTTAGTGTCAATCAATGCCCAATCGGAAGAAATAGGCTGCGTGATTCTTCGCGGTGCAGGGCGATCCTTTTCAGCAGGTAACGACCTGAAGGCGATCCAGTCTGGAGAAACAGCACCCTCTCGTCACTTTCAGGCTGAAACTCTCGAGCTAATTGAAAACCTGCCACAGCCCGTTATCGCTTCAGTACAGGGACATTGCTACACCGGTTCACTTGAGCTCGCCATCGCCTGTGACCTGTTAATCGCGAGCGACTCCGCCAAGTTTGCAGATACCCATGGGAAATGGGGCATGACACCACTGTGGGGCATGAGCCAACGGCTACCCCGTAGGATTGGGCCGATTCGAGCGAAGGAAATGATGTATACCGGCATGGTAGTAACAGGCAGCGAAGCTGTCGAAATGGGCCTTGCCAATGAATGCGTCGCTGACGATGCGCTAATCGACCGCACGATCGAAATAGCGCGACAGATTGTCGGCAACTCCTGGCACACCCTTCGCGCTGACAAGATGCTGGTAAACAAAGGTATGAATCTGCCCCTGGGTGAAGGCCTGGTCTTTGAACGCGAAAACAGCCCGGGCGCAGACAAGTCGATGCAGGAACGCATCAAGGATTTCAGCAAGAGTAAACGGTGAAACCTTCGTAACCTTGACTATAAGACAAGTTTCTTTAAACCCAATGGCTCAACAAAATCACTGATACTGAGTTTTTCATAGCCAGTGACCCAAAGGAAGAATAGCCTAAAAGAGGTGCCGCACTGATTGCCGGCATGCGAGAGCCGTTAAGGATTGTTGACTCAGATAAGGGCCAGGCGGCAACGACATCGTCTACGTGACGGGATCAATAGGACAGATCAGCCCTACTTTATCCTCGCCAGGGGTATCGCACCTGGCAGCTTCATCCGCTCAACTACAGGCGCATCCTGGGATGGCATTGAATCAGCCATCGCAGGAACACCGTGGGTCGTGGGAGAGCCGACACAATCAATATTTTCTTTAATAGTGAAAGGTACACCATGCAGCGGACCTGAGGCAGCAGAAGCATCGGCCTGGTCAGCCGCATCGAGTGCTGAGTCTGCCAGCACTCGAGTTACGGCATTCACCGCCGGGTTAACGGCCTGTATACGGTTGAGGTGCGATTAAACAACCTCCCGGCTGGAAACATCTTTCTTGCGAATGAGTTCCGCCAGTTCAGTCGCGCTATGCCGCCATAGTTCGTTGGACATTCAATTTGCCATCAGTGAGACCCAATTATCAGGCGCGAAGCTCCGCAATCATCCCAACGCGCTCTTCGGCATCTACAAAATTAAACCCACCGCTAGTGCGGTCAGTAAAATCGCCATATCGTGATTTGATTTCGGCAACGAGACTTGAAGGCTCACCCATCACGCCCATAACGTTCAGGATGTCATCAGTAATCATTTCACCCATCTCAGCCCAGCGGCCTTCCTTGGATAACTTGTTCAGTTCAAACTGCATGTCGCCCCAGCCATGCACACCGAGAACATTCTTGTATGCTGGTGTGGAACCGTAAAAAGCAATGCGATTCTTGGCTTCCAGCTTTACTTTCTCGAAAGTTTCTTCGTCCTTTCCGGAAACAATGAACGGGGTATAAGCGATTTCGAAATCTTCACGTGATCGACCAGACTTGGCCAGACCGCGTTCAATCGCTGGTAGCGTCACCTCACGAATGTACTTCTCGTTACTGAACGGATGAATGATTAACCCATCGGCAACTTCACCCGCCACCTCAGTCATGATGGGACCAACGGCCGCCAGGGTCACTTTAGGCGCGCCGTATTCCTTATCTTCCGGTGTAAACGCTGGCGTCATCAGAGTGTGGTTGTAATACTTGCCTTCAAACCTCAGTGGCTCACCTTCGTACCAGTTTGCCCAGATCGCACGCATTGCCTGAACCAATTCTTTCATCTGTGGTGCAGGTGCGCCCCATGGCATGCTAAATCGCTTGGTGATATGTGGACGAATCTGGGAACCCAGACCCATCACCATGCGTCCTTTTGAGTATGCGTTCAGGTCGTGTCCGAGATTAGCGAGGATCATTGGGCTTCGCGCGAACGCGACTGCAATCCCGGTGCCTACTTCGATTTTTTCACTATGTTCCGCAGCCAGCAGTAGCGGCATAAAGGGGTCATGATTCATCTCGGCCGTGCCAACACGGTCGAAGCCCTGAGCTTCCATCTTCTTTACGTGATCCGGAATCATGCGCCAGTCCGGCGTTAAGTGTCCATCAATCTTCATTGAGTCGTCCTTATTTTGTGGAGAGTTTTAGTATAGAGAGTAGTGGTTTTGAAAGAATCGACAGGAAAGATATCACGGATCATCGCCTATATTCTCTAGTCAGTTGCATTCGTGCGGTGAATCCTGGCTTCGGAATCAGGTTTCTAGCTGGCCGATTTTCTGTGGCTGGAATCGGCATCCGTTGAAGAAGCCGGATCAAGCTCTGCCACGAAGTCCAAGTGCTGCAACAAAGCATACTGGTAGGCCTCAATCAGCGCATTCCAGCTTGCCTTGATCAGGTCCACATTGACCCCAATTGTGCCAAACATCTCGCCCTGGAAACTGTGTTCTAGATGGACCCGCACCTTTGCTGCTGTCTCTTCAGTGCTATTAACCACCTTAACGCTGAAATCAGTGAGGTGTAGATCTTTGATGACCGGGAATTTCTCGATCAGCGTTTTCTGCAATGCACGATTGAGCGCATCAACAGGACCTATACCTTCTGCGGCGCAAAGCTCGACGTGATCATCTATGCCAATTTTGACACTGGCCTCTATCAGACCATCTGAATCTGAGTGCACTTCGTTGCTCGGTGAGTATATTCGATAGTAAATCGGATCAAAGGGAGGATTGTACTTTTCGATGTGACGTCGAACAATCAGGTCAAAACTGCCATCGGCATTCTCAAAAGAATAACCGGAATGTTCCTTGTCCTGTATCTCATTGAGGATGTTCTTAACCGCATTACCCTCTTCCAACTCGGGATAGCGATTAGACAGTTTGGCTTTCAGGTTCGAACCGCCGGCCAACTCGCTAATCAGAATTTTTCGTGAATTACCGACCAGCGCTGGATCTATGTGTTCATAGGTATCCGGGTTTCGTTGCACGGCGCTAACATGGACGCCTCCTTTATGGGCAAAAGCACTGGGGCCAACAAATGGCTGGCCGCTGGGTCCTTTAATCCCTAGATATTCCCAGACTTTCCGAGACAAATTTGTCAGGCCACGTATGCGCCCTTCCGGCAGGCATTCGTATCCAAGTTTCAGCTCAAGGTTGCCCAGAATCGATGTCAGGTCCACGTTGCCACACCGTTCACCAATCCCATTGATTGTCCCATGCACCTGGACAACACCTTCTTCAATGGCACGCAGGGTATTGGCTACCGCAAGACCACCGTCGTTGTGAACATGGATGCCAAGCTTGATCCCAGGGATCTCTTTTCGCAGTTCCCTGATCGCATTTCCAACCTCGTGGGGCATTACCCCGCCGTTGGTATCACACAGGATGACTCTTTCGACACCTCCATCCACAGCCGCTTGAACACACGCCAACGCATAACCTGGGTCACTCTTATAACCATCAAAGAAATGCTCAGCATCGAAGAATACCGGATTGCCGGTTGAGTCCTTCAGGTGGGCCACTGAATTGCAGATCAGCTCGAGATTTCGATCCGGTGAAATTCGTAGCGCCTGGTCAACGTGCAGATCCCAGGCTTTGCCAAAGATACAGGTGACGTCAGCCTTGGCCGCAATCAGTTTTTGCAGGAAGAAATCATCCGCGGGCAGTGAATCAGCGCGATGGGTAGAGCCAAACGCAACGATCTTAAGATGCCTCAATTCCAGGTCTCGGACCTTTTGAAAATACTCATCATCCTTCGGATTGGAGCCAGGCCAGCCACCTTCAACGAAATCCACACCAACGGCGTCCAAATCCAGGGTAATGTCCAACTTGTCGCCAAGGGACAGGTTTACCCCCTCGCCCTGGTTTCCATCCCGGAGAGTCGTGTCGTAGATTTCGATCTTTTTCCCGGCCATGCTCAGCTCCCCTTAGGCGTATCCCAGCTTCTTCGCCGTACTGTGTATTTCAGTCTTGGCACCTAGCAGATTATCGAGTGGGTCAAAGGTAGATGTAAGAAATGCTTCACGCGTCGATTCTTTCATTAGTATCGGATAAATCGCGTTCGCACAGATGACCTGCATCCCTTCAAGGTCAATGATGATCTCTGACTCAGGATGTTTTTCAACATCGGCGGTAAGCTTGACCCGATTCGCTTCATCCATCACGACACAGGGAATCCCGAGTGTTGTGCAGTTGCCCTGAAAAATCTCGGCGAAGGATCCTGCAATAACTGCTTTCAGCCCGAACTTCTGGATCGCCTGTGGCGCGTGTTCGCGGCTAGAGCCGCAACCAAAGTTATCGTCGGATATTAGGATCTCTGCGCCCTCGTGCTGATGGGCATCCAGCACATGATCTTTGGATGTACCGTCAGACTCAAAGCGAACGTCATAGAAAAGTGATGGACCAAGCTCATCAAAAGTCACGCATTTCAGGTATCGCGCAGGAATAATTCGGTCTGTATCGATGTCGTTTCCTTGAACGTACACCCCTTTACCCGCCAATTTGGAAAGACTCATGATGTTTCCTCAGTCAGGTTAAACACTTCGCGTGCGTCGGCGACACTCCCCTCAATAGCCGAAGCCGCGACCATTATTGGGCTCATCAGGATTGTCCTGCCAGTTGAAGATCCCTGCCGCCCTATAAAGTTTCGGTTTGAACTGGAGGCGCAGATTTCATCACCCACCAGCTTATCTGGGTTCATGGCCAGGCACATGGAACAACCTGGCTTACGCCATTCGAATCCGGCGGCTTCAAATAGATCGTGCAGGCCTATAGCCCGAGCGTCTTTGTCGACCTTCTCGGAACCAGGCACTGCTATCGCCCTGACATTACTGGCAACCGTTTTACCTTCAATCACTTTTGCTACTGCCTGGAAGTCACTCAAACGACCATTAGTACAACTACCAATGAAGGCAACGTCAATTTTTGTACCTTTGATCGGCGCACCCGCCTCCAGTTTCATGTAGCTAAGTGCGTCATTAATCAAATTCTTGTCCAGACCTTCCGCCTTATGAGGCGAAGGCACGAGCTCTTCAATGGAAATAGCCTGCGCCGGGGTCACCCCCCATGTCACTGTCGGCTTAATGTCTGCAGCGCTAATTAGGACTTCGTCGTCATAACTAGCCTCCAAGTCGCTGGCATAGCCGCGCCATTTTTCACATGCCTCGTCGAAATCTGCCGGCACTCTTTCACGGCCTTTCAGGAATTCAAACGTGGTTTCATCCGGGTTGATGTAACCGCACCGGGCGCCACCCTCAATGCTCATATTGCAGACAGTCATCCGCTCTTCCATGGTCATGGCGTCGATCACCGATCCGCCATACTCGTAGGCATAACCAACGCCACCGTTAACCCCCAGAATACGAATGATGTGCAGGATGACGTCTTTTGCCGTCACACCTACCGACAGTTCACCATCGACTTTGATTCGTCTGACTTTCAGCGGATCCATAGCCAACGTCTGACTGGCCAGCACGTCACGAACCTGGCTGGTACCAATCCCGAGAGCGATACACCCGAAAGCACCGTGAGTTGCCGTATGGCTATCGCCGCAACAGATGGTCATTCCCGGCTGGGTTAACCCTAGTTCGGGGCCCACCACATGGACAATTCCCTGAGAGCCTGACTCTGGCGCGAAAAATTCAATACCATGCTCACTGCTCGCATCGCTGAGCACCTGGATCATTTTTTCGGCCATATCGTCAGCCAACGGCCTGGATTGGTTATCCGTAGGAATAATATGATCGACCGTTGCATAAGTCCGTTTGGGATAGGCTACGTTAAGCCCCTTGTCCTTCAACATGCCAAAAGCCTGCGGACTGGTCACCTCATGGATCAGGTGCAGCGCCATAAACACCTGGTGCTGGCCGTTGTCTAGCTGTCTGATGACGTGGTCATCCCATACTTTCTGGAAGAGATTCTTGCCCAAAATTTACTCCGAAGGTCGTTTTCGATCAGAAAAAGGCGGCAAGTTTAGCATGAAAAGTGCATTGCACTATCGCATTTTGGAATGCTTGTGATTCCGGAAACACTATAAAAAATAGACGTTTAGGTCCCTTTCTTGCATACTAACTCAACTATTCGGTTGGCAAATTTGGAGTTCGGCAGCACCTCATAGAAGAACTGGCTAGTTCTAGCGCCAGTGACCACTGCGTCGCCCTTCCAATGACCCACCCTCCCTTGGCGGACCACTATATCCCGCTGCTTTCCTACCACATCGGGATACTGGCCGACATAGAAGCTCTCTTCAACGACACCTGGCTTAGTCTTCAATTTGCGAAAATGAACCTAGGACTGCAATTTTTCGAAGCCGGCGTCATCAATAACAATGCCGTTAACGTTATATCGAAGAATTTTCTGTCCCTTCTCACCTTTGAACCCGTCATTATCATCTAGCAGGTAGGCATCAACATTGAAATTTCCTGAATCGTGGTCTTCCCGCAGCCTCCAGGAACATGATGCCAAGCGATCGGCATCGCCAATAGCGGCAGAAATCAAGATCGGGCGATTTTCATCAAACAGGAATAGTGGCCGATCATCTAAATAACTAATGCCTATACCGATCTCCAGCGTTGGTAAGTCCGTCTGTTTCGAATCGGCATTCTTTGAGGTCACAATATCTATCACTTCCTTCGCCATGCCGCAGGCGCGGGAAACACTGAACCATTCATCCGGTGCATTGCTGTATTCATTAACGCCAAGATTGACAGCATCCCCCTCAATGATTACTTTAACGGCACCGTAAGTGGCCCTCCGTGTGGCAACAGATCCGTGATCCCAGACAATTCATCACCGAGCTAAGGGCAAAAGCCGGGCTCGACTCGCAAGGCTGGCAGAACACAGAAGTTTTCACCTATACCACTGAAGAATTCTATTGAACCTGACAACACCAATCCCGCATTCCTTTGAAACAGAACGCCTTCTGATACGCCGTTACGAAACCAGCGATGAAGAAGTGTTATACCAGGCCGCCCGGGAATCCATCGCACAGGTCTTCGAATTCCTTCCCTGGTGTCATCCGGACTATCAAAAGCGGGATGCCACAGACTGGCTGGAAACCATCGCACCTCGCTGGAAAGACGGCTCTGCCTACAACTTCGGTATCTTCAGTAAAGGTGGCGATGAATTTCACGGCGGTTGCGGCGTCAACCAGATCGATGGGCACCCGATCGCAAACCTTGGCTACTGGGTAAAAACGCCAAGCGCAGGCAAAGGTATCGCCACAGAAGCCACAATCGGCCTAGCCCGTTTCTGCACCGAAAAAATGGGTCTGCAAAGAATAGAAATCGTCATGTCCATCCAAAACCGCGCCAGCAAGGCGGTCGCTGAAGCCTCCGGCGCCCAATTCGAAGGCCGCGCAAGAAACCGCCTGCTGCTCCACGGTAAACGCCACGACGCGCTCATCTACTCAATCACTCCGGCGGATCTTAAATAGGACCTACCCTAAACTTAATAAATCCAAAGACCCAACCTCAACGTAACAACAACAAATAGCGTTGTTCCAGAGCTTTTTGCTAGAATGCTGCCGTTAGCACCACCACCAACTCCAAAAGGACAGGTCACCCATGAGTAATGTAGAACCCACACAAGCAGACATGCAAGCAGTCCTCGACCGCCAGAAGAAGGCATACCTCTCGGAGGGAGCTGTTTCTGCAGAAACCAGAATCGACCGAATTGACCGTGCTATCGACATACTAAAGACCCACGGAACAAAACTAAGCGAGGCAATGGCCGCAGACTTCGGTCACCGCTCCATAGACCAATCCAAGATGACAGACATCGATGGCTCCATTGGCCCGCTCGAATCATCCAAGAAGCAGCTTCGAAAATGGATGCGCGCAGAAAAGAGGAAAACCATGTTTCCACTTGGCCTTTTTGGCGGACGCTCACGAATCGAATACCAGCCGTTAGGCGTCGTCGGTTGCATCAGCCCGTGGAACTTCCCCGTACAGCTGACCTTCGCGCCGCTCGCTGGCGTTTTCGCGGCAGGCAACCGCACCATGATAAAACCGTCGGAGTTTACAGTTCAGACCTCTGAACTGATGAAGGAATTGTTCGCAGCAGCTTTTGATGAAGAAGAAGTCGCAGTCTTCACCGGCGGCCCTGATGTTGGAGGGTCCTTTTCAAGATTACCTTTTGATCATCTGTTGTTCACCGGCGCAACTTCGATTGCCAAACACGTCATGAGAGCTGCAGCCGAAAACCTAGTTCCCGTCACCCTGGAGCTCGGTGGCAAGTCTCCGGTCATCATCGGCAAATCGGCCAACCTGGAACTGGCGGCCACAAATATCATGGCAGGTAAGACCATGAACGCTGGTCAAATATGCCTTGCCCCAGACTACGTCATCCTGCCTGAAGAAAGCCGCGATGAATTCGTGAAACATGCAACGAACTCCGTTGCCAAAATGTTTCCTAACATCAAGGACAACCCCGATTACACCAGTATAGTGAACGAACGTCATTTTGACCGCCTGAACGGTTATATCGACGACGCCAAAGAGAAAGGTGCGAACGTAGTAGAGATCAACCCTGCCGACGAGGACTTCTCGCAGCAGGAATACCATCGCATACCACCGACGCTCATCCTGGACCCAACGGACGATATGAAGGTCATGCAAGATGAGATTTTTGGCCCTGTTCTTCCAATCAAACAATATAAGGATGTCAAAGAAACACTGGACTATGTGAACAGTAAGGATCGTCCCTTAGGGCTTTACTACTTTGGTCAGGACAGCGCTGAGGAACGTGAGGTTCTGACCCGCACGACTTCTGGCGGTGTTACTGTCAATGATGTGATCATGCACATTGCACAGGAAGACCTGCCATTTGGTGGCGTGGGCCCTAGCGGCATGGGCTCGTATCACGGTTATGATGGCTTCAAAAACTTCAGCCATGCGAAAGCCATCTACAGCCAGTCCAACACGGTTTCAAAACTCGCAGCTGCGATGAGGCCTCCGTATAAGAAAGCTTCTTAAGTCCCCCAATACCAGTGACCAATTCTGGTCACTGGTCGTTTCGACAATACCCCATATTTACCGAGCGTCAGAGGGCCCTCCGATGATCGGCTCTATCTGCCAGTAAATTCAGGCTTACGCTTCTCGAGGAATGATTGAACACCTTCCTTGAAGTCTTCGCTTTGGAACATACCGGTCAAATGAACCATCAGGTGATCAACCGAGGTATCATATGACTGCTCCAACCCCATACGCATCATGCGTTTGGTGGTTTGCACGGCCATCGGAGCGTTGTCGGCGATTTCCTGCGCCCACTCCATTGCCGTCTCAAGACATTTGTCATCCGGGACGATGGTATTCACCAGTCCTATCTCAAGACACTCTTGCGCACCAACCACCCTGCCCCGGTAGTAAAGTTCCGCGGCCTTTGCCCAGCCAATCAGTCTTGGCAATAACCAGGTACCACCGGACTCTGGCACAACATTACGTTTGGCAGTCACTGCTGCCATTTTGGAGGATTCAGCAGCAACCCGAATGTCGCAGAGCAGTGCCAGATCCATGCCGTATCCTGCCGCCGCACCATTAAGTGCACAGACCATGGGTGTGTCGATATTCCACATCACATTGATGGGCGCATCTCGCAAATCAAATAACTGTTTTGGCCGGTTGCTACCTGAACCAGAGCCTCCAGAACCTATGCCGCCGCCAGCAACATCAACCAGGTCCAGACCAGCACAAAAACCGCGCCCATTACCCGTCAGCACGATACAGCGCACGTCTGGATCTTTATTCGCTTCGGTCACTTTAGCGGACAGCTGGTCGAGCATCTCCCTGCTGATGGCATTCATTCGCTCTGGTCGATTGAGCGTGATGACAACAACTCTCCCCTTATTTTCGACGAGTAGCTCGCCTGTTGTAGATTCAGATACTGGCACGATTTAATACCCCTTATATTTCAGTGAAATTGATCTGGCTGTATTGCCGAACTAATAAATGCCTGTATATCACGAACCAGCGGGCTTTTGCGACGATGTATAGGTGAAAAAGATACCACGGCATCCGCGTGGCCCATACCTCCAAAGATCTCACGACGCGCCAACGCATTGAGTACAGCTAGCCCCCGGCGTGGTATATCCCGAACATTGATAGATAAACCCTCTAAATTTCAGTAGAATGCGCACGCGTTATGATGAGCGCTCAAGGTTAGTTTTCAACAACCTGCAAACAATAAATTGGCGACCGTGCCTAATCAATAACAAACCTAGTCAGGGAAACCGCCAGCGCAAGGCCCACCAGACCACTCATCATCAAACCAAACTTTAGGGTACCTGTTTTGTTCGATCCCCGGCGTTTGTTCGCCCCGATAATTAGCATTATATTACTTCCGCTTTGCCTTGCCAGCGAGGTTCAGGGAGCAGTGGAATACAACACCTTGCCGGTCATCGAACTGGACAGGGTTGATGACAAACCAGGCATCACGATTGACGGAAAACTCGATGAAGCCGTCTGGAATGATCTGCCCGCACAATCACAGACAGTGACCCTGCAGCCAGAAACCCTGGCAGAACCGACCTACCCCACCCACACAAAATTCTTCTACACTGATCGCGGTCTTTACATCGGCGTGTTTAGTGAGCAACCGAACGACACATTGATAGCGCGGCTCACTTCACGCGATCGATATATCAGCCGAGATAGTGTTTCCGTTACCATAGATCCCTCGGGTGAAGGTCTTTATGCCTATTGGTTCGCCATCAGCCTCGGCAATTCACTCGCCGACGGTACTGTTCTTCCCGAGCGACAGTTTAGTCGTGAATGGGACGGCGCCTGGCGGGGCGCATCTTCCGAAGTCGAGGGTGGCTGGGTAGCAGAATACTTCCTACCCTGGTCCATGATCACGATGCCCGAACAGGCAGGCGAATCACGCCGAATCGGTTTCTCTATCGCACGATCCGTATCTCATTTGGGTGAGCGATGGGGATGGCCTGCCCTACCTGAATCTGGCAGCAGGTATATGAGCGCCCTTCAGCCGCTCGAATTCGACAACATCACACCGAAAAAGCAGTTCACGTTCTACCCGTATGCCTCCACGGGGTACAACGTGATCGACTCGGAAGATGACTACAAAACAGGGTTTGATGTTTTCTGGCGACCTTCATCGAATACCCAGTTGACGGCTACCGTGAATCCCGACTTCGGCAACGTAGAATCTGATGATGTTGTCGTCAATCTGACATCATTTGAGACCTTCTTTCCTGAGAAGCGTCCATTCTTTCTTGAGGGCCAGGAGATTTTCAGGACAACACCCAGGGGGAGATCAAGCGGCAGGGGCACACCCACCATTCTTGTAAACACTCGCCGAATCGGCAGTCCGCCTAAGGGACTGGGTATTGATAACCTTGAACTGACCCAACTCGAAGACAACCAGCCAACCGAACTTCAGGGTGCAGCAAAGATTACCGGGCAACAGGGCAACTGGCGTTACGGCGTGCTCGCCGCTGTTGAAGATGACACCAAAATTGAAGGCACCATCAACGACCTGGAGGTTGACCTGCTCCAGAAAGGTCGCGATTTTGGCGCAGCACGATTCCTTTATGAATCCACCACCGGGAATTCACGAAAAGGATTGGGCTGGATCACGACATTAGTCTCACACCCCCAGGAAGATGCCGTAGTCCATGGCATCGACGGCCATTACCTCTCAGAAGACGGTAAATGGAATATCGATGGGCAGACTTTATACAGCAATGTTGATGATGTGAGTGGTAGCGGCGCTTTCATCGACGTCAGCTATACCCCGCGTCAGGGTTTAAAACACAGTATTGGAGTCGACTACTTTGACGAAGACCTCGATATTAATGACTTCGGCTTCCTGCGCAGAAACGATGCCATTTCCATGCGGTATAAGCTGGAAATCATCGAATCAAACCTCGAACGTTACAAGAGTCGCGAATTTTCGCTATTTTTAAACCAGGAGTACAACACAGACGGTCGTGTCGTTCGCAGTGGCATCTTTGCGAACCGTAAGTATCAGTTCCATAGCAATCACTTCTTGTTTGCCGAACTGAACTACTTCCCCGCGCGCTGGGATGACACCAGCAGCGCCGGGAACGGTGATTTCAAGTTCGACCCCCGCTGGCAAGCCCGTGGATTCTATTCAACAGACAGTGCTAAAAAGGTAAGTCATGGCTTCGGTGCCTTTTTCACTGAAGAAGACATAGGCGGCCAGGAGCATGTCTGGAAATACGAAATCTCCTGGCGACCCAGTGATCGATTCTCCGCACTGTTAGAACTTAAGTACATCAATAGGACCGATTGGCTGCTCCATCAAAGCGGCCGAGACTTCACGACCTACGAAGCCGAGTTCTGGCAACCAGAACTGGAGCTAGACTATTTTCTGACCGCAAAACAACAGTTCAGGATTACCGCGCAGTGGGTAGGTATAAAAGCATTCGAGCGCGATCGATGGCAAGTCCCTGCAGGTGATGGCTTTCTGACACCTGACACAGCCCCTGCTACCGACACCAGAGATTTTTCAATCAGTCGGCTGGTGTTCCAGGCACGTTATCGCTGGGAGATCGCCCCGCTGTCTGATCTTTTTGTCGTCTACACCCGAGGATCTAATCTACCAAATAGTCCAGAAGAGAGTTTTGGTGACCTGTTCCATGACAGCTGGACTAATCGAGCGGTCGATGTCTTCGTGATCAAGTTACGGTATCGTTTAGGCAGCTAGCATTAACCTGGAGTTATCGCTTGATCAGAATGATCGCTTTAGACCTTGACGGCACACTTGCCATCGAGAATCACCAGATATTACCTGCAACCCGCGATGCCCTGGAAGATTTGCATTCTAACGGGGTTGAAGTGGTTATCGCCACAGGACGAAGATATCGAACCACCCGCCTTGTGATCCAAAGCCTGGGTTTTGACGTGTACGCCGTCTGTAACGGTGGCGCCCTCGTGAAGGGACCTGAACAATCTACTTTGCACGCGGAAAACTACGATGTCACAGCTGTGACTGAACTCGCGCGGGAGCTCGATTTGACGTTATTTGCTCAGCGAGACGCACACGAACTCGGTGGCGCTGACTTCATCATTGATACCGGCAGCAATTGGAACGATGTGACGCATGCTCATTTCAACAACAATTCCGAGTGGGCAGAAAAAGCTGACCTGCTGGCTTCCGAACCTGCGTATCTCGTGTCTGGCGCATTCGACAGAGAGCCAGCTCTGAACGAGCTCTCCAGAGAAATCGCCAGTCGATTCCCGGGCATCTACAACACGATTATCCTACCCCATCTGGATTCAGGACATTTTTATTGTGAGATCTCACCGAAGCACATAGATAAGTGGCACGGACTGACCAAATTACACGAACACCTGGGCATAGAAGCCGAACATACCTGTACCGTGGGCGATCAACTCAATGATATGGCCATGGTAACAGCCGCTGGCCACGGAGTTGCCATGGGCAATGGTCACGAGGATCTGCAAAAAGTTGCCCGTTTTATCTGTGGCGATAACAAGGAAGACGGCATCCTTGACGTCGTGAACTACATTCACGACATCAACAAAACCCACCCGCAAGCCTCTTAGGTGGCAAACGAGACCTGGCTCTTTGGTTACGGCTCTATCATGTGGAAGACCGGATTCAACTTTGAAACCAGCGAACTCTGTCATGTCAAAGGCTGGGTCAGGCGATTCTGGCAGGGATCAACAGACCATCGCGGTACGCCTGAGTTTCCGGGCCGTGTCGTTACCCTGATTGAATCTGCAAGCGAACACTGCTGGGGTACTGCGTATCGATTACCCGCTTGCGAAGCAACCAACATCATAGAAGACCTGGACTACCGGGAAAAAGGCGGATATGACAGGACCGAGCTGTTGCTCACCCTCAGTAGCGGCCGAACAATCACGGGGATCACGTACATAGCGCACCCACACAACCCTAACTATCTTGGTGAGTCAGCCCTCGAGGATATCGCAAGACAGATCAGTTCCTCGACCGGTCCCAGCGGCAGTAATAAAGAGTATATACTCGAGCTTTACCAGAGCCTGAAACAACACAACATTCAGGACGGCCACGTAGAAACTCTTGCACAACTCATCCTGCGACAGACGGAATCGACTTTATGAATATTATCCCCCAGCTAGCCGCTGACAAAGACATCATGGCCACGTGGCGACGCGATATACATGCGCATCCCGAAATCGCATTTGAAGAACACAGAACCGCAGAACTCGTGGCTAACAAACTCCGGGAGTTCGGCCTCGAGATCGAAACCGGTATTGCCGGTACGGGTGTTGTGGGCACGCTGACAAAGGGCCGAGGCAACAGGGCCATTGGTCTTCGGGCTGACCTGGACGCCCTGCCCATCCAGGAAGCAAACGAGTTCGCGCACAAGTCTACTCATCCCGGCAAGATGCACGCCTGCGGTCATGATGGCCACACCACCATGTTACTCGGGGCAGCCAAATATCTGGCAGAACATGGTGAATTTGAAGGAACGGTTTACTTTATTTTCCAGCCTGCCGAAGAAAACGAAGGTGGTGGCCGTGCCATGGTCGAGGAAGGTCTGTTCGACCGATACCCTATGGAAGCGGTTTACGGCATGCACAATATCCCAGGCATGCCAGTCGGTACCTTTGCGGTAAAACCTGGCCCGATGATGGCCGCTTTTGATATTTTTGAACTGGTGGTCACTGGCAAAGGTGGCCATGCCGCGATGCCCCACCTCACCATTGACCCGATGGTTGTCGGAACAAAAATCGTCGAGGCCTACCAGTCCATTGTCAGCCGATCAATCGACCCGCAGGATCCGGTTGTTCTTTCGGTCACCCAGTTCCACGCCGGTGATGCCTACAATGTCATTCCTAATGAAGCGACTATCAGCGGATGTACCCGCTGTTTCTCCCCAAAAGTACAGGCGCAACTGGAAGCACAAATGAAACAGGTAGCTACCGAAATCTGCCACGCCTATGGCGCGAGCTGCGAGTTCAGTTACGAACGGCGCTACCCGCCGACGGTCAATTCGGAAATAGAAGCACACCTGGCCGGTAGTGTTGCCAGGGAGCTGGTCGGCGCTGACCGTGTGAATCTGAATCCTAAATCAGCAATGGGTTCTGAGGATTTTGCTTATATGCTGCAGGAGAAACCCGGTGCGTATATTTGGATTGGCAACGGCGATGGCGAAGGATCATGCATGGTACACAACCCCGGTTACGACTTTAACGACGAGATCCTGCCTATCGGCGCTACCTGGTGGGTAAAACTCGCGGAGACCAGCCTGCCACCGATTGCATAACTTCTATTAGGCAGGCTTTATTCGACAACCTGAAATCCCGTTCTGGGGAAATGCACCACTATCCGCCCGACCTGATCATCGTTTCGGACAACTGCTATCTCATCCATACCGGCTGCCAGCAGCTCACCAATGACTGGCTGGAAGCCGTAGTCGATTGGCATCACAGACACTAACTGCCCTGCCTGGAAATTATCCAGAAAAGCTGCATCCATCATTTCTTCCGGCTCAGAGGCACTCGCTTGGGCGAGTGCCTCTGAGCCAGGGATCATTTCGACATCGCCATGGCCAAAGGACACCATTTTCTTATACCATCCCATCAGGTGTTCAAACGGCGAAAAGTAATCCCGTAGAGCCTCTCGCGTGTAGATAAACCACACATTATGATAGGTAGAAAAGTCTGCGATGCTGGGTTTATCACCAAAAAGGAAAGGTCCGCCAACCGATAGTTGTTGATCCAGTTGGTTAAGGTGGCCAATAAAATGTGGTTCCGCAGTCTCAAATGGCATTCCCAATTCACTGGAACCTTTCGAAAATGCTGCTCTGTCCGCCATGAATGCCGACATCGCGCTTTCATCCTGAAACAATGGATTAGTCGCCGCGGCTTTCGGTTGAAATGCGATTGCTACGCATACCTTGAAGAGAAACGTATCTGTCCAGTGGGCAACCGTATTGATCACCCCTAGATGCTCTTCCGGGTAGATTGTGTCTTCCGGATAAATTTCATCTATCACCCTGCAAATGATTGCTGTATCGCAATAGACATCGGCGCCAATCTGCATGACCGGGGTTTTCCGGTAGCCCCCGGTAAGTGGAATTGTATCGGGCCTGGGCATAATCATCGGTATTTCGACAGATTGATAGCTCACTCCCTTATACCCAAGGATTGAACGTACTTTTTCAGAAAAAGGTGATTCTGCGTATTGGTGTAGGACGATTCCGCTCATGGTGCACTCTCTAGATAGATAGACTGACGGAATGATAGCAGGCACCTGATGGCAGGCCAGTGGTTTTTCTCCTATAGTCAATGTACCAATTACAACGAGTGAACCGCATGAGGCTATCTGAACCCCGTATACCCACCATCCATGAAGACGACTGGAACGAAGAACAAAACGCCGCACTGCGCGGACAGAAAATGCGAGGCAGTGTACAGAACATTTTTCGCACGCTTGCACACCATGAAAAGCTCGCTAAACGATGGCTCGTGTTCGGCAATCACATTCTGTCGAAATCCACTCTGTCACCGCGAGACCGGGAAATCGCCATTCTTAGGGCAGGCTTTCTCTCAAAATCTGGTTATGAATGGGGTCAGCATGTGGTAATAGGTAAAGCAGCGGGACTCTCAGACGAAGAACTTGAAGGCATCAAAAGCGGTGACTCTGCCAACTGCTGGAGTGAATCGGAGAAGCTGATACTTAAAACTGCGGACGAATTACACGAAGATGTGTTTATAACAGACGACACATGGATGGGATTGGAAAAACACTACAGCACTCAACAGATCATGGATATGGTATTTACCTGCGGGCAATACAGAATGCTGGCCGGTGCTCTGAACTCTTTCGGGGTTCAACTGGATGACGATTTGGTAGGGTTGTAACAACTTAACGTGATTTCAGCAGGCGCAGGGCGGGCACACGCCCCTACTCTCGCTACAACTTTATCGTCAACGTACCGGGCTTTCATTGGCAACAACCATAGAAAACCGGCATGCTCTTGTTTTTCAATTAACCGATTAGGTGAAGTCATGGCTGATTACATTCCACCCACTATGGACTGGGTCCGCAAACAGGTTGAAGAATATGAAGGTAGCGGCGGTACAAAGGGTACAACACTGCTCGATACGGGCATGCCTTGCATCGTCGTCACACACACCGGCAACCAGACAGGAGGTATTCGAAAAATACCGCTGATGCGCGTCAAGGTCGACAAGAGCTATGTACTGGTAGGCTCGATGGGCGGCCAACCGAAGAACCCGGTATGGGTTTACAACCTTCGTGCAAACCCAAGCGTAGAAATTCGCGATGAGACCGAGGTCACCGCAATGACTGCTCGGGAAGTGACAGACGAAGAAGAAAGAGCGCGATTATGGAAAGTTTGCGTTGAAGTATTCCCACCCTATGGTGAGTACGAGGCAAAGACGACCCGGAAAATTCCAGTTTTTGTAGCCGAACCAACTTGAGGCCCGAGAGACCCACATCAATGATCAGCCTTTGAGCTAGTTTCCGAATGGACGAAGCCACCCTGCTCTGGGGATTCCTTTTCGGAACCTTTGGTATAGCCATTGCTGTCTGCGGCAGGCAGCAAAAAAATAGTGCCGATGGCTTGTGGTGCGACGCTGGTGGTTTTCCCCTACTTGGTCACCGAAGTGTATGCTCTGGTTGGGCTCGGTACCTTACTCATTATCATTCCGTTTCTTATACGTCGGTAATGGGACCAATAATTTTTAACTACCCTTCTCACTCACTTTAACTTCCCGTTAAAGAGTGGCCTAATCGGTCAGGACAGATCAACGCTCTTGTCGATCTGCGCCCACGCCAGCCTGGCGAGGTCATAGGCGCCTGACCCGGCTTCTTCGGCACTGCGACTCGCGGCGGTGCCGTCCCGGACCCGCTTGGCGATACCCTGCAGAATAGCCGCCAGACGAAACATGTTGAACGCCAGATAATAGTCCCAGTTATCAATGCCCGAACGACCGGTTCTTCGACAATAAGCTTCGATGTATTCTTGTTCGCTGGGAATGCCCAGGGCCTTCAAGTCAACGCCACTTAATGAATCCCGATATCGCATACACAGGTAGGCGAAATCACTGAGCGGATTGCCAAGCGTACTCAGCTCCCAGTCCAGGATGCCTATCACTTCGTTTCGCTCTTTGTGCATCATCATGTTGTCGATCTTGGGGTCGCCGTGAACGATGGTGCAGCTATCTTCCTGCGGAACATTTTTTGGCAGGTACTCGATGAGATTATCCATGAAAGGATTCTCTTCGGTCTTCGTATATTCATACTGGCTGGTCCAGCGGGATAACTGCCGTTCTATATAGGAGCTGTGCTTCCCGAAATCGGAAAGTCCTACGGCTTCGAAGTCAACGCAGTGAAGTTTAGCCAGCGCATCATTGGCCGAATCCCATATCTCGCCACGTTCCTGCGGCGTATAAGGTCCGGCGGTACTATCCCAGATGACCCGACCATCAAGATATTCCATGATATAGAACCAGGTACCAATCACGTCATCATCAGTACAAAGCGCATAGGTTTTGGCGGTTGGCACGTTAGTATCTTGTAGTGCAGACATCACCTTGAACTCGCGGTCAACAGCATGCGCAGACTTAAGCAGCTCCCCCGGTGGCTTGCGGCGCATCACGTACTGCTCTTCACCTGCAGACAGAAGGTAAGTCGGGTTGGACTGGCCCCCGGCAAACTCTTCCGCAGTTACCTTGCCGGAAAAACCGTCGACATTCGCCTCCATGAATTCCTGCAGCCTTCCAATATCAAACTGATGCCGCTCCTGTACAGCGATCGTGCCTATATTCTCTTCTGGATCAAATTCAGCCATGTCAGTTCCTACTTATTGATTTCTTTGGGTCAACGCCATGTTAAAACCCTGCGTGTTTCCAAAGGAACTTAAGTTACCAGCTTCATGATTGATAGACCAGAATCGCGTCAGTCGTTATTAGGTTCAGGAAGCTCAATCTCCAAATCTAGAAGGGGAGATACAACAATGAAACGTTCGCGAAGATAGTCAAGATACAACTTCGAGTGATCCGGTACCTGGTTAACTGCTTCAGCACCAGTCAACCACCGGTAGTCATTATGCTCGTAGTTCAGTTTAACCGGGGTAGTTTGATCAACCAACGCTACAAAGGTAACCAATGCCTTGTTTGAATCAGCATGTGGAATCTCCATGCCGAAGGAAAACAGGCGTTCTGGTCTCAGCCCTGTCTCTTCGCCAAGTTCGCGAACTGCGGTTTGCAACGGCTCCTCGCCAGCTTCGCGGGTGCCTGCCACGGGCCACCAGGTATCTATGTACTGGCCACCACTTCGTTTCAGAAAAAGTACTTTACGTTCATCAGGAAACAGCCTGATAACATAAACGATGACGCCAGCAACAGGTCGAGGCGACGCCATCGAATATCGATCAGCTGACGGTCCAGGTGTGCCCACCGCGAAGTAAATCATTAATATCCGCAGGACCTCTCGTCTCGCGAACAACGATTCGCTGCTGATAGACATCGTCTGTATAGCTGGGTGCTGTCGACTCGCAGTATAAAACACCAATCGGCTCGGGAAACTCTGGTAACTTCAAACCAGCCAGCATCTGGGCCAACACCTTATTGGTTTCATCATGCACAACCAAGTCATCGATAGTCACACCATCTTCACCAATAGTCACGATCTCGAGCAGCAGCGTCTTGGCATTCATTCGAAGACCTTTCCTGTCTTCTATACCAAAGGTCAACGGTTTCCCGTGCTCTAGCACGAGCCTTGTATCAGCCGCGTTTTTCTTATCCTTGATTTGGTCGAAAATACCGTCATTGTAGACAGGGCAGTTTTGGTAAATCTCAACAAAGGATGCACCTTTGTGATCATGTGCACGACCAAGAACAGGAGCCAGGTGCTTGGCTTCAGTATCAATAGTTCGTGCGACAAACTTTGCGCCAGCACCGAGTGCAAACACACAGGGACGCAACGGCATATCGACTGAACCATCAGGCGTCGACGGTGATTTTGTACCAACCTTAGACGTTGGGGAATATTGACCTTTCGTCAGGCCATAGATCTCGTTATTAAATAACAGTATTTGCAGATCTACATTTCGACGCAGCACGTGAATCATATGATTGCCGCCGATACTAAGGCCATCACCGTCACCGGTAACCACCCAAACGTCCAGTTCCGGGTTCGACAACTTCACTCCAGTTGCGAATGAAGGCGCGCGGCCATGAATCGTGTGGAAACCATAAGTGTCCATGTAATAAGGGAACCGTGACGAGCAACCGATCCCGGAAACGAATACCTGATTTTCTTTCTGAACGTCCAGCTCTGGCATCAGCTTCTGGATAGTCTTCAGGATCGCATAATCACCACAGCCTGGACACCACCGTACCTCTTGGTCCGATGCGTAGTCTTTGGCAGTTAGTTTTTGGACAGGTGCATTCATGTTACGACTCCAGTAGCGAACGAATCGCTGTTTCAACTTCCCTGATCTTAAAAGGCTGCCCTGATACCTTATTCAGCGGTTTCGCATCAATCAGGTACTTGGCTCTAATAATATTTATAAATTGTCCCGTGTTCATCTCAGGGATCAGCACCTTGTCATAGCCGGCAAGCAGTTCACCAAGGTTTCTAGGCAGTGGGTTCATGTACCTGACATGGATGTGTGAAACATCCAGATCCTCCAGACGACAACGCTTGACCGCCTGGTGAATTGATCCATAGGTTGATCCCCAGCCGACAACCGCAAGCTTACCCTTTGGACTACCCTGCGAAACTTCCTGTTCTGGGATGTAGTTCGCTATGCCCTCTATCTTGTCCTTTCGCAGATCCGTCATTCTCTGGTGGTTATCTGCGTCGTAAGAGATATCGCCGGAATCAAAGTCCTTCTCAATACCTCCAATACGATGTTCAAGGCCAGGTGTCCCTGGCTTCGCCCAGACTCTGGCGAGCGTTGCAGGGTCACGGTTCGCGGGCGTAAAGCCTTCAGGATTAGTTTCGAACTTTGCAGGAAAAGGTTCGTAATCGTTAATGTCGGGGAGCAACCATGGCTCCGATGCATTTGCCATATACCCGTCACTGAGCAGAATCACCGGCGTCATGAACTGGGTTGCGATCCTCACTGCTTCGATGGCTACATCAAAGCAATCCACAGAAGTGGAACAAGAGATGACTGGCAACATACTGTCACCATGACGCCCGAATAATGATTGGTTCAGGTCTGACTGTTCCGTTTTCGTCGGCAAGCCTGTGGATGGACCGCCGCGCTGGGTGTTCACCACGATGAGTGGCAGTTCAGTCGCACTCGCGAGTGAAATGGCTTCAGCCTTCAGCGATATCCCGGGCCCTGAGCTTGAAGTAATACCCAGTGAGCCAGAAAATGACGCGCCGATGGCCGCACATACCGCTGCAATTTCGTCTTCCGCCTGGAACGTCACTACATTAAATTGTTTCTGGCCGGACAGCGTATGAAGCAAACTTGATGCCGGCGTGATCGGATACGAAGCAAAGGTGATTGGCAGATCAGCCAGTTGTCCGCCTGCAATTAATCCGTAAGCAAGTGACTCAGAACCGGTTATGTTTCTGTACAAGCCAGGCGCGGCTTCCGCCCGGGGGACTCGGTAGACCTCGACACCTGTTGGCAGTTCAGCGGTTTCTGCGTAGGCGTGCCCTGCATTTAGCGCCGCTATATTCGCATCAGCAATCTCTGGTTTGTTAGCAAATTTTTGCTTCAGGCTACCTGTAGTTATCGAACGATCACGGTCAAATAGCCACATGACCAGACCAAGGGTCCACATATTTTTACATCGAACGGCAAACTTGTGCGACAAGCCAAACGGTTTGACGGACTCCAGGACCTGCTTGGTGACAGCAATTGGGATAACCCGATACGCATCCAGTGAACCGTCTTCTATCGGATTGCTGCTATAACCCGCCCTTGCCAAATTTTTATCAGTGAAGGCATCACTATCAATAATCAGCAGGCCGCCTACAAGAACATCTTTAAGATTGGTGATCAACGCAGCAGGGTTCATTGCAACAAGAACGTCTACGTCATCACCAGCGGTGGAAACATCTTCAGAACCAAAATAAATTTGAAAAGCGGAAACCCCAAACGTTGCACCGGCTGGCGCACGAATTTCTGCGGGGAAATCTGGAAAAGTAGCGAGGTCGTTACCGTAGATTGCGGTAGCTTCGGTAAAGTTACTCCCGGTCAACTGCATACCATCGCCGGAATCACCGGCAAATCGAACGACGACATCGCTAACTTGGTTAGCACCGTCCTGGTGACTTACTTCTTCGACTGCGGACATTAAATCTTAACCCTCACTAGTAATTTTGTGCAGTAATTTTGTGCAGTAATTTGTGCAGTAATCTTGATCGGCAACACCTATCAAAAAAGCCCGCCTATCGGCCCGTAGCATGTCGATAGTTTTTGCGAGTCACAATGTATAACGAACTGAAATTTTACAGGTTTAACAGACATTTGCACAACCTGACCCCCCTGTTTTCACCTTTTATCACCATGAGTTTCATCATAACAGAACCAATGGTGATCTGGTCACCATTGGTAACAGAAATGAGCCCTTAGTCGGCCCTGCAAGCCTTATTAGCAGATATGCGGTTTGCCGACCCTAAGTCCTCAATAAACCCGCGTTCCTGAGCGACCAGCTGACACCCTGATATTTTTAGCAGGTACCTAATGCCACAGCCATCCCGCCTATCGACCACATAGTTCGGGGGCTCTTCATGGTGAAGCTGGGTATTTTTTAGCTGATCACGTGTTTCGAAATCGTCGTTAGCGGTGATTAGCTGTTAAAACGGCCAATCCGGGGGACAAAACCGCTGGTTTCCGGTTTGACTTCGCACCCTTCAAACCTGCCGCAAAACCATACTTTTATCCCGCCTTGCGTCGGTAATCGCTGCAAAAGACAGGGAGAAGAAGGATGGCTATATGAGGTTAGCCTGGTTAGCAAGGCTACGCGCCTTGTCGATAATTCCAGATAACTATACTCAAAAACCCCTAATTAACCATTGGGTACTGGCCAGCGGTTCCTCGGTATTGGGTTACAAAAACAACCCTTTACCGACACCGTGAAGCATCTCACAAACGCGCCTCAATCAGGCTCGGCCCCGACTCAGAAAGTGACCGTTCCAATGCGACTACAAACTCCTCAGCAGTCTCTACCGCCTGACCAGGCACCCCCATACTGTTACCAAGTTGCACAAAATCGATGGACGGGCGGGACAGGTCGAACAGGTCCGCTGCTCGCTCCCCAACCTCATTGACGCCCAGTCTCAGATATTCTGTTTCGAGAATGCCGTACTTACTGTTATTGAAAATAACCGTCGTGACATTGAGCCCTTCTCTCGCCTGGGTCCAAAAAGACTGGTTGGTATACATCGAAGCACCATCACCGAGTAATGCAAGAACGGGCCGGTCTGGACACGCTACCGCCGCGCCAACAGCAACCGGGCCACCCTGTCCGATTGAACCGCCAGTCAGGTTCAGCCAGGTGTTAGGCCGGGCAGATTGACAGGGGCCAAATGCGGCGCCACCACCACCGGAATCTCCGCAGAGAATCGCACCTTCCGGGATCAGTGCTGCAATCGCGGCGGAGATTGTTCGAGTTGATAATTCCCCGGTTGGCAGCTCCAAATCCGCCAGCTGGTTTATCGAATAACCTCCGCCGGAGACGCCTAGAAAATCTGCTAATGACGCAAGCGCCTGCGCGGTATCTTCTTCACTCTCGGAAAGACGAACTACCGCACAATCTTCCGGCACAAGAACGCTCGGCGTATTAGGGTACGCAAAAAAGCTGACCGGAGACTCGGCACCAGCCAGGATCAATTTTTCAACCCCATTTAGTGCCGCCAGTACCTGCTCGGGAAAATAAGGCAGGCGTTCGCATCCAGGTAATCCGGCACCACCATCCACGCGCGACGGAAACGGTGTCATAGATACCCGACAACCTGTCTTCTCTGAAATCCGGTTAGCGGCAATCCTTGCTTCAATGGACAAACCATCTGAATTAATCAGGATCATTGAATTGTTGTCCAGCAACTGTGCTACTTCTGAGACGACCTTGTCGTCAACCTTGCGCCTTTCCGGGCCATTGATATAAGAAGCAGCTGCACCCTCTTCATTCCAGCAGGCATCTGCCGGGATAATCATAGTGGAAATCTGCCCGGCTGAACCCGGCTTGGCGGTCAGCGCAGATTGAAGCGCAAGCATCCCATCGGTTGCCAGGCTAGAAGCCGTCGAGTCTCCTTTCACCCAGCTGGAAACATTCTCCGCCAAGGTACCAATATCGGAAGTTAGCGGCGCATCGTAGTCCATATGATAAAGCGCATGGTTACCGATCAGATTAATAACCGGTGTCGATGCACGCCTGGCGTTATGCAGATTAGCGATTCCGTTCCCAAGACCCGGACCTAAATGTAACAAGGTCGTTGCCGGCATCCCGGTCATACGCCCATAACCATCAGCTGCGCCCGTGCAGACGCCTTCGAACAGTGATAGCACTGCCCGCATCTCTGGAACGGCATCAACGGCCTGGACCAGGTGCATTTCGGATGTTCCCGGATTGGCAAAACAAACATTCACCCCAGCTGCAGTGAATGATCTGATGAGGCTTTCGGCTCCATTCATGGCTTTCTTCTATCTATGAACTAGCTTGTAATAATAACGGGAATCCAGCGGTACGCACCAAGTTCTTTTGGTTTTCATGGTTTATCATCACTCGACACTTAAGCGCATTAACAAGTTATGCATTTACCGCCCGTCAGACAGCTCCAGTACCTGGTTGCACTCAGAGAAGAATTGCATTTTGGCAAAGCCGCCAGATCGCTGAACGTCACCCAGTCGACGCTGTCTTCGGGCATCCGTGAACTGGAAATCTCACTCGGGATAACGCTGGTTGAAAGAACTAACCGTTCAGTATCATTTACTACAGCAGGAGAAAAAATTACCGATCGTGCACGCTATGTGCTTATGCAGGTCGAGGACCTGGTTACTGAAGCGAAAAGTTTCACTGACCCACTGGCCTTACCGCTCAAATTGGGCGCTATCCCAACTATCGCCTCATTTGTTATGGGTAACTTTGCTTACGCCCTACAGAAAGCAAACCCTGGTTTGCACTTATATATAAGAGAAAATACAACAGCGAACCTGATCGCGGAGCTGCTCGACAACAAACTGGACCTTGCGCTCCTTGCTCTACCTTACGATGTGGGGCGGGTCGAAACCCGAGTGATTTATCGCGAGGGGTTTCATCTGGCATTTCATGAATCCACGACGCTGGTCGATCGCGATTTATTCGAATTCGACTCGCTGCCTGACGAAAGCCTGTTACTGTTGGATGACGGACACTGTCTAAGGGACCACGCACTCGCCGGCTGCAGGCTGAAGAACCACAAGAAAATCCACACCTTCGGCGCTAACAGCTTACAAATGTTGCTGCAAATGGTCGACAACGATCTTGGGGTGACCCTGGTTCCTGATATGGCCCTTGGATTACTGAACAATACGCACATCAACACGATTCGTTTACCCATCGAAGAGTTTTATCGCGACATTGGCTTTGCGTGGCGAAAAGGCCATTCACGCCAGTCCGTTCTTGAAGAGGTCATGTCCCGGCTGGCACCACCAATCACATAACGATAGATGGGAATCGAGCCGAACGCGTATTCTTGATCGGTTTGTTTGACGTTTGGTGATAGGTAAACACAACAGACAATTTGGTCTCGTCTGACAGGTTTCGACCTGCAGCATGAAACAGTCTGCTGTGGAAAAACAGAACATCCCCAGGATTCAGCTCAACTGTTATGGCTTGCTCGATCAGCGACTTGTTTTCCGAGAGGTCGGGTCGGAGGAACATGGCGGCATCAAACCTACCGGAATCGGGTTCCAGCTTGTGCGACCCTGGAATGACACGCAGGCAACCATTGGTCTTATCCTCCTTCCCCAGTGCCAGCCAAACGCTCACCAGGTTTTCATAATCAAAGGCCCAGTAGCGACTATCCTGGTGCCACAGGGTCGCACTGCTGAACCCCGGCGCCTTAGTCATGATGCAATTATGGTGACACTGGGATACTGAAAGGTCTTCCTCGGTCTGCAAGAGACAAGCGAGTATGCGCTTTACTTCCGGATCGAGTGCCCAAAGCCTGAACGCCTCATCCCTGGCAAATGCTTGCAGTAACCGCCGCAAGGTATCCGCACCCGGTGAGCTCACATCGACCGGTGCGCCGGGGTAACCAACATCTACCTCGAACTCAATCGGTGCAATCAATTGGCTGAGGTGATCGGTCGCAATAGTACGTAACTCACCAAACCGTTGCGCAGGCACCATGTTTTTGACGACGATGTATCCATCGCGCTCAAAGGCGGCTGCCTCAATATCATTCAGACTCGAAAAGCTCATCGTTACATTTTGATCGGTTGGTTGAAAATCATCAAATGAAAATTATGTCATAAATTAGCTGACTTGTTATAGGTGGACAAAGCCCCTATTATTGTCCACCATGATTTACAAGCCTTTGTTGTCAGCTTACTTTTGACATGATAATTCATGAAACCCTTAAAGAATTGGGTATATCGGAGCGCCAGACAGATCTCTATCTCACCCTTCTGAAGCTGGGGCCCAGCTCCATCAGAGATATCGCTTCCTCAGCGGGCATTAACCGCGGCACCGTTTACGAAGAATTAAAGCGGCTGCGAACCATGTCGTTAGTGACTTACTTCCCCCAGGGTAAACGAAAGTTCTTCTGCGCCGAGCCACCCGATGTGTTGGTTCGAAGGGCAAGGCAGATCCAGCAACAAACCAATGATGCCGCGGATCGCCTGGAACAGGAGATTCTGCCAAACCTTCAGGAAATAATGCCAGACACCACGCAAACCAGCGTGTTTCACTACGAGGGAGATGAAGGCGTTGAGTATGTTTTAAGGGACATTCTGAATACTGTTGGAAAATCAGCGGAAAAGCACTACCGGGTCTATTCATCCCGCCGAATCAGGAAGTACCTATATAGACCTTTCCCAGGGTTTACCCGAGCGCGCGTTAAAGCCGGCATACATGTCAATGTTCTTGCTATTGGTGAGGGGGGTGAGGACCAACCACTGTCCGACCGTAAATGGATAGAGGATACCAAGCAAGACCAGGCAGCTTCCTACGTCGCAATCTACGGCACCAAGTGCGCGATGATTTCGCTTCTGGGTGGAGACTACCAGACCGTCGTCATCATGGATTCCGAGGGGATTAGCAGCGCCATGAAAATATCTTTCGACGCGCTTTGGGCCAGGCTCTGAGCGGCTTGTAACCGTAGTTTAGATACCTCAACTTTGTTGCGATAGCGCCAACTATTCTAAACGATCAGTTAACAAGACATCGGATCAACGGCCGAATAATCGAAGAAGTCCTGAAAGAAGCCTAGAAGAATTCCTAGAAGAGCGGCTAGCACGCTGGTACACGCACCAACATTGCCAATGCTAGGCCAAATATCGCCGCTTCAGGTGATTAACAAAAAACGCCTCGTTCAGGTCTTCACCCGTAGCAGATACCAGGAGATCACTCACAGAATAGAAACTTCCCTTGCCGTGCACATTCTCACGTAGCCAACTCAGTAAGTTACTGAACTCACCCCGGCTGATATCATCCAGCACACTTGGCATCGCCCGGCTGGCGGCCGCAAAAATCTGCGCTGCCATCATAGCGCCAAGGGTGTAGGTTGGAAAATACCCAAACAATCCAGCGTTCCAGTGAACATCCTGCAGGCAACCATCCTTGTAATCACCGCGAGTATCACGCTGAAGATATTCAGCCATCTTGCTATTCCAGAGCTCAGGAATGTCAGCGACTTGCACATTACCTTCGATCAACTCCTTTTCAATTTCATAACGAAGGATCACGTGCAGCGGATAGGTCGCCTCATCTGCATCGACCCGAATTAGCCCTCGCTCGACACGGGTGTATAGACGGTGCAAGTTGTCATCAGACCAACCAGCTTCATCGTCGCTAACGCCAAAGTTTTCACGAATAACCGGTGCTAAAAACTTCAGGAACTCCGGTGACCGCCCGGCCTGCATTTCCATTAACAGCGACTGGCTCTCATGAACACCAGAACTGCGAGCAACACCAACCGGTTGCCCTGCCCATCCTTTTGGTCTGCCCTGTTCATACATTGCATGGCCGGTTTCATGAACCACCGCCATCAGTGATTCAACAAAGTTTTCTGTGGTATATCGAGTAGTGATACGTACATCCTGTTGGACACCACCGCAAAACGGATGGTGGGAAACATCCAGGCGGCCATGGTCAAAATCAAACCCCAGGATGCCCATGACCTTGATGCCCAGGTCTCGTTGTTTATCTATTGAAAAATTGTTTCCCATTGGCACGAGCGGCGTCCGTGACTGTTTTTCAACGACCTGTTCGACCAAACCCGGTAGAAAATCCTTCAGGCCGTTAAATAATTGGTCGACTTTTTCCGACCGCATTCCCGGCTCATAGGTCTCGAGCAGCGAATCGTAGAGGGATAGCCCCGTTTTTTCGCTTCTTACAACAGCGCTCTGCCGCGCTAGGTTAACCACCTCTTCAAGTAATGGTTGCATCGTCTGCCAGTCATTGTCTGCCCTGCACTTTCGCCATGCCTGCTCGCTTCTGGACGACGCAAGCGAAGTGGCGTGAACCAGATCTGAAGGCAAACAGGTCACACTGTCATATTCGCGCTTTATCTCTCGGATATTAGCCGCCTGCCAATCATCCAGATCGAGGTTCGAACAGGCGTCCAACCACTCGCCAATCTTTTCACTGCACTGCATTTCATGAATCACGACCCCAAGGGTTGCCATCGCCTGGCCGCGCGCAGCGCCACCGCCTTCGGGCATCATTGCCGCTTCATCCCACGAGCTGATCGAATAGACATGGTCCAGGTCACCCACCTTTCGAAAATGTTCTGTTAACTGCTCATAGGCATTTTTCATACGGGCTTCCCCAGATCGTTTTATTTGGTTTTCTTAGGTTGGTAATGACGCCAATGTCTCTGCATTGCCAAGATGACTGACATCGTTGAATCCACGGACAACTATTTTCCCATCGACCATCACAATTCTGGAAATAGAACCATTGTCGCAACCGCTAAATGCAAATGGCGTCGATCCTGTCGCTTCAGCGATGATGTGCCCGATGACGCCTCCATGCAGCACGGCGACTACCAGCTCATTCGGATGCGCCTGCGCAATTCGACGTAGGCCTCTTCCGATTCTTTCCTGCAATGCGTCCCTCGATTCAGCGCCTGGAATGACGTCCCAACGCTCCTCCTCATGCATCTCAACGTACAGGGGATGATTTTCATGGACCATGATACGAAACTTACCTCCTTCCCAATCCCCAAGATGAACTTCTCGTAAATCCGGATCCACCCGATGTTCCATCTCGAGATGAGCACACAAAGGCGCGGCGGTTTCTGCTGTCCTCTGCAGACTGGTGACGTAAACCGCATTAATCGGAAGATCCTTTAGGCGCTCACCAACGGCAACGGCCTGCTGTCGGCCTTGTGATGCCAGTTCAGGATCACCCTGCCCCCCTACCAACGGAAAAGGATTGTCAGCCGTGGCAGCTCGGGACTCTCCATGGCGCACCAGAATGATTTCGGTTGCTCCCTCGGGCACTTCATATTTGTGTTGCCGGTATTCTTTCACAACATAATTTCACTTGGCTGGCGAAGGACAGAAGTGTACCTAAGGAAGCGCTGGTTAAGAGGATTTTTTGTCAAATTAAGACGAACGCGCTCAGAGAAAAACATCGATATGCTCCAACTTGTGGTGCCTAGGGTACTGGTTCAATGCAGTCTCTGCCACAAAAGAGCTAAACCAGGGATTGCTTAAATTGATATGATCAATTAGGACTTCAATGAATAAACGAGGACTGGTATGAGCTGGGAAAAAGAAATCTCCGAACTAGCATTACGCGACGATCTGGCAGAGCAGATGGGTGGAGACGAAAAAGTAGCCCGGCAACATGAGTTCGGGAAACTCACCATTCGGGAGCGCGTAGAGAAAATAGTCGACCCAGAGAGCTTCCATGAGATAGGCAAGCTGGCTGGTGTAGGAGAATACGACGAGAACGGAAACCTCAAGGATTTCACCCCCTCAAACTATATTTTTGGTACCGCAGAAATAGACGGTAAACCGGTTATTGTTTCAGGCGATGATTTCACTGTCCGAGGCGGATCGGCAGATGCCTCGATAGCAGGCAAGAGGCTACAGGCTGAAGGCCTGGCAGTTGAGCTTAGACTTCCACATATACGTCTGGTCGACGGCATGGGTGGCGGCGGCTCGGTGAAGACCATAGAAACAGCTGGCCGAACCTATATTCCAAGAGTAGCAGGCTGGGAAGTCATCGTCGGCCATTTAGGTATTGCTCCTTCTGTCTCACTGGCGCTCGGCAGCGTCGCGGGTATAGGCGCAGCGCGGGTATCCTCTTCACATTATTCCGTCATCGTCAAAGACACCGCACAAATGATGATCGCCGGCCCGGCGCTGGTTGACTGGGCAAACCTGGGCGACGTTAGCAAGGAAGAACTCGGTTCGAGCAAAATCCATACTCGAAACGGTGCCATCGACGACGAAGCACAGTCGGAAGAAGAAGCCTTTGCCATGGCGAAACAGTTTCTATCTTACCTGCCCGAGAACGTCGACCAGATTCCATCGCGAATCCCCACCAACGACCCGATTGACCGAAAAGAGACGTTTCTACTGGACGTCGTCCCCAAAAACCCGAGGAAGGTGTACAAAATGCGCCCGGTCATCAATGCCGTAGTGGATACCGGTTCATTCTTTGAGATTGGCAGAAAATGGGGCAGATCTATCATTACCGGGCTCGCCAGGCTCGACGGAGTTCCTGTGGCGGTTTTCGCCGAAGATCCGATGATTTACGGCGGAGCCTGGACAGCAGATGCCTGCCGAAAACTCATCAGACACTGTGACCTTGCATCGACTTTCCACCTGCCATTGGTGCACCTCGTTGATTGCCCCGGGTTTCTTATTGGCAAACAGTCAGAGGAAAACTCGACGATTCGGTTTGGATCCCAGGCACTCGCTGCCCTGGGGCAAACTACTGTGCCATTTTGCAGCGTTGTAATCCGAAAGGCTTTTGGGGTTGCTGGCGCCGCCAATAGCAAACCCGGCAGCCACCACTTCCGCTTTTCATGGCCTTCGGGGGATTGGGGTTCGCTACCGATCGAAGGGGGAATTGAGGTTGCCTACAAGGCGGAACTAGCCGAAGCAGACGATTTCGATGGACACCTGGCCGCTATAAAGGAACGACTCAACAAACTTCGCTCGCCCTTTAGGTCGGCAGAGTTCTTTGAGATTGAAGAGATTATCGACCCACGAGACACTCGGGAAAATCTGTGCCGCTGGGCAAACCTGTCCTACCGGGCACTGGTGCCTGGAAGCTCACAATTCACTTACCGACCGTAACAGGATGAGAATGATGCGCCGATCGATCTGTGCGCTAATTGTATTCTTGGCCAGTCCAACGGTATTGGCTAGTGAAGTTACCTGTCGAGCCAATAACGAAATCAGGATGATTTCTGTCGAGTACGAACATAAAGGCTGGCCGGTACCCTGCGGGGTTAAATACGAGAAACGCTCAGAAAGCCTGACCGAATATCCTTGGAGCGCACTGGCCTCGGCTGGGTACTGCGAAGACAGGGCTACATTTTTGGCAGCCAAGCTGGAAAACTGGGGTTGGACTTGTGTAGAACAACCCTCGGAAAGCGAAAAACGCTAGAGCCTTCCTTTACCGAGTTCCAGTTTTCCTTTCGCAATGTTGAGCCGCAAAAGGTCACTCGCACCCTCAACGAATCGCAAGGACCTTGCTTCCCTATAGAGTTTTTCCAACGGATGTCCGGCAACCAGCGCCTGCCCTCCAAATAACTGCACGCCCTGGTCGACCACCCGACCTGCTGCCTCAGTGGTAAAGACTTTTGTTATAGCTGTTTCATTAACTGAATTATCCCCACTGTCCACGACTCTTGCTGTTCGGTACAACGCGCTACGTGCCACAAATGTCTCGATTCGCATATCTGCAAACCTTAAACGAACACCCTCTTTGTCCCCAAGGGGGACGCCTGAACGGTGCGGGGACTTAATGTGTTTCTCGATGAAATCGAGGACAAACATACACATTCCCGAGGCTTGTGCTGACACCATGAGACGTACGTTGCCAATATTCGCTAGCGCCCTTGGCATACCTTCACCAAGCTCACCAATGATGTTAGTTATCGGCACCGAGACGTTATCGAAAGTCATTGACACATGACTGCTACCGTCAAGGGAAGTAAACACTCGGTCTATCGCTACACCCCGCGCCTGACGATCTATCACAACCATGGCAGTACCTGCTTTGCCGCCATCTGCCTGCTCGACATTGACCAGCGCAGAAATGAAATCAGCCGAACCACCACCCGTGATATAGGATTTCTGGCCATTAATGACAAGTTTGTCTCCGGTCACGACACCCCACGTAGCCCGCGGAGCACTGTCGGGTTCGGTAAACGCAAATGCGCCTCTTTTCTCCCCCCTCAAAACCGGATCAAGGTACCCTGATTTAAGGTCGCCCTGAACCGCGTGAAGAACACCGGGGCCCGGCCCAAATACGAAGCGTGTCAGTGGAAGATTAGTACGGCTAAACAACTCACGTAAAACCGTCAACTCTAGTGTCGAAGCAGGTGTACCGCCAAACTCTACCGGTTGTGTCTTAAAGAAAAACCCGGCTTCCCTGGAGGCTTCCTTCACAGACCTAATGGAGTCTTCGCTCACTTCAGCACCCTCTTTATCACTGAGTGGTCTAATCACCTTATCGATAAAATCCTCTGCCTGTCGCTTTACTGCAAGTAGAGCCTCTGGCAAGTTATCAGGCATCTGGTTTTCCTATTTATTGTCAACGCACAATCAAATCAGTTTACCTGCAAGCTCGCAAGCAACTCCGCACTACATAGCGGGTGACATATTGCCGTCTATATTGATGGCGGTTCCGGAGACAAACCCACAGTCGTCAGAACAGAGCAGACAAGCCAGGTTCGCACATTCTTCCGCCTCGCCGTACCTGCCGATCGGAACTGACTTTTTACCAGCCCTTGCCACGAACTCATCGAAAGATTCTTCGCGCGGCTTGCTGTCATACCCACGCTGAATCTGGTCAGATTTAATCAACCCGATGTTGAATCCATTCACAAGGATGTTGTGCGGTGCACCTTCACCTGCCAGAACCTTGGTTAGCGCCATGCCTGCTGCGCGGGTAACTGAAGTTGGCGCACTGCCTCTGGCCGGCGTTTTCGCGAGCGTATTGAGCATGTTGATAATTCGTCCCCAGCGACGCACTTTCATTCCGGGGAACACCAGCCTCGACATGCGGACCGCGGCCATTAACTTAAGGTCAAAGTCATACTGCCACTCTTCATCTGTAATCGATTCAAACTCACCTGCCATTGCATGCCCGGCATTGTTGATGAGTATGTCCACCTTCCCAAATGTTTCGATGCATGAATCAAACACCGACTGGAGCTGACCAGCCTGGCTAACATCACCAGCGAGCCCTAATGAACCCGCGCCCGTTTCAAGCCTAATCCGGTTAGCGGCCTCCTCCACCTCGCCTACATTGCGGGCAACTACGCAAACCTGCGCGCCGCTTGCTGCAAACTTGTGAGCCATGGCGTATCCAAGCCCTTTACTGCCTCCAGTAACAAGGGCGACCCGCCCATCCATTCTCAGTTCCATCAGTGTTCTCCGGTAGTCAGTTGGTCCAGAGCCAGTTCCACTCCGGTTAGTGCAATTCATATTACCGCAATATGAGTCGTGTACTACTGCGGGACTGAACGGTACAACAATGTCAGCCCAACCTACTCTCTCGCACTGCGATCTTTCGGGCTTGATACGCACCCATGGAAAGAACCGCCAAGAGAGCAGCGAACTAACGGTTATACTCTGCCTTACCCCTCTTATTATTAGTTAGTATATTCCGGCGAAACACCAGCGATACTTTTAGTTGGCCTCTCTATCCAGGCTCATCAGTTGCCCTAGAAAATATTTACACCTTCATTACGCACCAACATGAAATAAAATCATGAGTTTATTTCCATTATAATCAGTGGCTTACAACTTGCTTCATGGGATTTTCACATTTCCTACATCACTATCAGAAAATATTCTGACTTACCCAAAGGTTATCCACAGCTAATCCACCGCTAGTTGCAATCGTTTCAATAGCCATATCGCCAGAACCTCTGTAAATTAGACTTCGACGGTTGAGGGAGGTTAGGAGAACCGGAAACGGGAAACCGGACCAAACTCAAACCGATAGACCTGTGCCGGGTCGCAGTCGCCAGGGCAAGGGCGGCTTAAGGGTTGCCGGTTGTCACCTTCGGGAGGCAGCGGAGCACGGAACCTTCGGGGGAAGTGAATCGTAGACCGGATATCCGACCCACTACACAGAGGGCGATCGACCCCTAGTAGTGGAGACGTAGCAAGGCGTCTTAAAATAACGGCTCGCTGGGCCAGGTTGCGGAAATCGCCAGAGACGTTTGGCACGATGGAAACAGCCACCCGCGGCAGGAAGCAGACGTGGAAACTAAAGGAAGCAGAAGGCCTCGGCCGGAAGTGGAGAATAGAGGAAACAGAACGCAGAGAGCTGCACGAGTCCGACCAAGGTCTAGACCTTGGTCATGGACTCAACCCGGGCCGAAAGGTTCGGAGGATAGACCAAGCAATCGAGGGTTCGCCCGAAATTGTCCCGGCCAAAATCCGAAAGAAACCCTGCCTTGGCAGGGTTTTTTTTTTGCTGAAATTCATCCCCGGAAAGTCCAACTACAGTAACTAGTATAGCGATTCCTGCATAGGTACAGGTCAATGAATCATGGAAAGTAGGACCCAGGGACACCAAGATTCACATCACAAATGATCAGCAGGACCCAGCTCTCCCTAACGATGTTGAGTATTTGAAGCACCGAACCCTTCATATCTGCAAATGATTCAGGCTTCATCATCCTGACGCACTTCATCTATGGGTTTAATCAAGCAACCGGCATAGCTGCAGGTTTACTCAACGTGATTGATCAGGTACTTTCTTTCCAGTTTTAAAAGCTTTTATGATGAAACTAACCTGCATCTTATTATTGGAGTCAGTCTGTGATCGTTGAATTTCATTTTGATTTTGGCAGTCCAAATGCCTACCTGAGCCATCGCGCTATACCCTCAATAGAAAAACGCACTGGCGTGAAATTCACCTACGTGCCGGTGCTAATCGGTGGTGTATTCAAAGCCACGGGTAACGCTTCACCGGCGGTGACTTTGCAGGGTATTAAAAATAAAGGCGAATACCAGAATGTTGAGATGGAACGTTTCTTAAATAAGCACAACATCACCGATTACAACCGAAACCCTTTTTTCCCGGTTAACACCCTGCAGGTCATGCGTGGCGCCATCTTTGCCCAGACCCAGGATTACTATGAGCGATACATCCATGAAATCTATCAGCACATGTGGTGTGAACCAAAGAAAATGGACGAACCTGAGATTATCCGCACCGCATTCGAGGAGTCAGGGCTTCCCGCCGCCGCCATCTTCGAAGGTATGCAGGACCCTATTATCAAACAAACGCTTATAGACAACACCAATCGATCCGTTGAGATGGGTGCATTCGGCTCCCCCACTTTTTTTGTCGAAAATGAGATATTCTTCGGCAAAGATAAACTGATCGATGTTGAAGACGAGATCATCAAAAATAATTAGAAGAGATAGATATGAAGACAGGAATTGGAATCGGAAGCGCTTATTACAACGGCGAGGACTGGGACGAACTGGTGGATTACACCGTAGAGGCTGACAAGATGGGCGTTGATTTTGTCTGGTCGGCTGAAGCCTGGGGAATGGACGCGATTGTACCTTTGGCCTATTTAGCAGCGGTTACAAAAAACATCACACTGGGCACGGGGATCATGCAGATCAGCTCCAGGGTTCCCTCGATGATTGCAATGACCAGCCAGAGCCTGGCAACTGTGTCCAATAACCGGTTCGTTCTGGGACTTGGCGTCAGTGGTCCCCAGGTTGTCGAGGGTCTTCATGGCGCAGCTTTCGCAAACCCGCTCGGACGGTTGAGGGAATGCGTAGAGATCGTTAAAAAAGGTTTGAGTGGCGAGCGACTGGAATATGAAGGTAAACATTACCTGTTACCTCGCCTTGGTGGCGAGGGTAAACCCATCAAACTCTCGCAGCCCCCAAGAAAGAACTTGCCTATTTATCTTGCCACACTTGGCCCCAAGTCCATGGAGATGACCGGGGAGTTAGCTGACGGTTGGCTGGGTACTTCCTTTATTCCAGAGCATGCAGATGTATTCCTTGAGCCTTTGAAAAGAGGGCTTCAAAAGTCCGGCAGAACCCTGGCGGATATCGACATTCAGGTTGGCGGCAGTCTTGAGGTGGGCGACGATGTCGAGCGAATGATTGAAGCCAGGAAACCCGCCATGGCATTTACCCTTGGAGGAATGGGCTCGGCAAAAACCAATTTCTACAACGATGCTTTTAAACGCGCTGGCTACGTTGATGAAGCTGTTGAAATCCAGGGCCTCTGGATTAACGGCAAGAAGGATGAAGCCATTCGCAGGGTACCCGATGATATGATTCTAAAGACCAATCTGATTGGCACAGAGGCTATGATCAAGGAAAGGTTAAAGGCTTATCGTGGCGCTGGCGTCTCGACTCTGCGGGTCAGCACTGGAGGAAAGAACTGGAGGGAACGAACAGAGACTCTAGCGGAAGCCATCGACCTGATCCAAAGGGAGGCCAGCCAATGAACCAGTGGCAAGTAGGTAACGTCAAGATCACCCGCGTGATTGAAATGGAGATCGCGGGCGGCACCAAGTTTATCCTTCCCCAGGCAACGAGAGATAAGGTCAGGGAGATCAACTGGCTGGCACCACATTTTGCCGATAAAGAAGGCAACCTGATCATGAGCATTCATGCACTGGTGGTGGAAACTCCGACGCGAAAGATGATTGTCGACACCTGCATCGGCAACGACAAACAGCGTAGCATCGCCAACTGGACCAATCTGCAATTGCCGTTTCTGGAAGACCTGAATAAGGCCGGTTACCAAACAGACGAAATAGATACAGTGATGTGCACTCACCTGCACGTCGATCATGTCGGCTGGAACACCATGCTCGTGGATGGGAAATGGGTACCTACCTTTCCTAACGCGCGTTACCTGATGGGCAGGGAAGAGTATGAATACTGGGATAAATCTGACTCAGATGAGGCTGCCGACGATTTAAATCAGGGCGTGATGGGCGACTCTGTCAGGCCTGTGTTTGATGCCGGGCTGGTTGACCTTGTGGGGATGGATCACAGAGTATGTGATGAGGTGTTTCTGGAACCCACCACCGGACACACGCCCGGGCATGTCAGTATTCATATAAAGTCTGAAGGTGAGGAGGCATTGATTACCGGTGACTGCATCCACCATCCTTGCCAGATCGAACACCTGAACTGGGCCAGCTCCGCGGACTTTGACCAGGCCGCTTCCACCACCACACGAGTTGAATTGATGGAAAAGTATGTCAACAAGGATATTCTGATTATCGGCACTCACTTCGCGACACCAACGGCAGGACACCTTAAAACAAAGGACGACGGTGGTGAAGGCTATTGGCTGGACACTGGTTTATAACAAAGGGCCTATCACAAAGGGTCCATCACAAAGGGTCCATCACAAAGGCCTATCAAAAAGGATTTAGCACAAAGGGTTTATAAATCCTTTGCTATAATGATTGGCAGCCCTACACGACAGCCGCCAGGACCACACCTCAAACGAAGCGATGACCGGCGCGGACAAAGGTCATCGTGTATGATGAGAGGTATCGCTTTTACGGACAAGTCATGAGAATTATTCACGAAACCCTGCAGTATCCATTCTCCACCTCACCAGAGTTCGGAACGACCATGGAAGTGGCACCTGGAGTCTATTGGCTTCGTATGCCTCTGCCTATGTCACTCAACCACATTAATCTTTACCTGATTGAAGGCAATATAGGCTGGACGATTGTTGATACGGGCATTCGCGGAGATGAAACCAGGGATCACTGGCATACTATTTTTGAGAACTGCCTGGGGGGGAAACCTGTCAACCAGGTAATCTGCACGCATATGCACCCTGATCACACTGGCCAGGCTGGCTTTCTAACCGACCTATGGCACGCGCCACTCCTGATGAGCTACGGCGAGTACTACCAGACCCGCGTGATGAATTCGATGATGCGCGATGGCGGTCACTGGCAGACCGGCGAGTATTTCCAGCGAAATGGCCTTACAGAAGATTTTCTGACCCAGATGTCGGAAATGCGCAGCAGCTTCACACCCGAGCCCGAAGACTTACCATTACCCAATGCCTACATACGATTAAGTGATGGTGAACAAATCATAATAGGCGACAATTCCTGGGATATCCTTGTTGGCAGCGGCCATTCCCCTGAACATGTCTGCCTGTACTGTGAAAAGCTGAACGTCATCATTTCAGGCGACCAGATCCTGCCCGTAATCACCTCCAATGTCAGTGTCTCCCCGACTGAACCCTTTGGTAATCCAATGATCAACTGGCTGGAGTCACACGAAAAATTCAAGACATTGCTTCCCGATGAAGTACTTGTATTACCCGCACACAATGAGCCATTTTATGGCGTCCAGGCCAGGCTTCAGGAACTCATTGATCATCACGAGGACCGGATGCTCATTCTTGAAGAGAGTTGTGTACAGCCCCAAATTGCCGTGGACCTGCTGCCCCACCTTTTTAAGCGCAAATTGGAAGGCGCTTCCATGTTTATGGGACTGGGTGAATGTATTGCGCACCTGCACTGCCTGATGAGTCGCAAGAGAATCGAGAGAACGCTCAAGGACAATGTGTACTACTACCGGTCGATTGACCCAAACCTGGCTGAACGCGCAACACCTGGGCGTCATGAAGAGCCCGACGAAGAACCGATCCTTATCTAGTCCAGAGGCTCGCCCTTGTAGCTGTCGACGAAGAAACAGCTATCGATAGACCTGCGTGTAGGCTTGCCATACTGGCCTTTTGGCCAACCTATCGGCAGCATAGCGATGCTGGGTGTCTTGTCTGGGTTGAGACCTATCAGCGTATCAATTTCTTCACCGTGCGCACGGTGAGCGGTCGTTAAGGACGCGCCTAATCCAACTGCCCGGCAAGCCAACAGAATGTTTTGAATGGCCGGAAACAACGCCTGTGATTGTGGCTGCTTGCGACGGGTCCATCCTGCGATGAACAGCAGTACGGGCGTTTCGTGCAGATGTTCCGCCAGGTAAATCGCTGCCTTCATATTCCGCTTTTTAGCTTCAGGGTAATCTGGAGACCTGGCCGCCTGTTTCGCCGGTACGATATATTGCCGAAAGGTTGATCGATACAGGTTAGCGATTTTTGTTCGTTTTTCTTTCTCCGTCACCGCCACAAAAAACCAGGGTTGGCGGTTTCCCCCGCTTGGCGCATAGGTCCCCGCTTCACAGACTTTCCTGACCAATTCAATAGGTACCGGGTCCGGCTTCAACCGCCGGATGGCTCTGGTGGTGCGGAGTCCTTCCAGTAACGGTATGTCTTCCCCTATTGCTGAAACATCAATTTCACTCACGATACTTCCACTGCACGATAATGTCACCTGATACGCACCGCCACTAAAGTTCACGTGGCCTTTCTCTATCAATCGATCAAGGTGCATTCCCATGCTGCGCCGTTCGACCTCATCAATCAGAAACCCAGTCTGGCCGGGCAGGTAGACAAAGCGATGATCAATGATTTCATCTATTGACCTGGGCTCTTTGATGAACTCAAGCAACCGCGATTCCCTGTCCTGAATCATCGACTCGAACTGATCGAGCATCGCAAGGAAAGTATCGCGACCGTCAACCAACCCCTTGTGATGAAATGTTAACCACCAGCCAGCATCGACATGTTTCAAACGTTCGATACTTTCTTCAAAATCAGTAAGGTCAGACCAGGCATCCCCATAGTAGGGCCCAAAACCCGTCAGCTCTATATCACCCAGATACACAAGCTTTTTTGCCGGGTCTTCACCCCACTCAACAAGGAAGCAGCAATGACCCCGGGTATGTCCTGGTGTATGCAATACCGTGACCGTGACATCACCCAAATCAAAAACATGACCCTCTTCAAACCGTTGTACTTGACCACCTGCAGGATAGTAAAAAGTCGTTTCGATATCCTGCCTGAATGCATCGTATCCAGGGCCAGAAGGCGTGCCATAAATCTCCATCAAGCCTTCAATACTTTCAAGACCCTGCGCGTCCATGCTGTGAGCATGCCAGGGCACCTCTCGGAACAAATGGGTACCCGCGATGTGATCTTCATGGACATGACTATGGATCACCATATCCACCCTCGGCAGTACTTCTTTTCGCGCAACAACTCCAAGAGAAGGATCGATGATCGCTGTTTGCCGGCTTCCAGTTACGGTTAACGAATTACCATACGGGTATTTCCCATTTTCATAACCGAACAGAATGGTGACAGGACCAACATGTTGAACCTTCAGATCGGCTGGATCAATTTCTTCAGGACGCAAAAGAACCTCTACTGTTCATTAACTGACGGGAATGTTCCTAATACTAATGACTGGCCCATTCTTAGGCAAAGAACACTTGCACAAAGAGGGTTTGAAGTCAGGCAGGTTAATTCAATAGACTAGCACTTTATATGAACGACCTGCTCACAAAGAACCTAAATCAAACAATTACTGCGGGATCACTCGCCGTAACGCCACTCCCTTTAAGCCCCGAGATTTCTCTATACCTGATTTCCGCGGACTATCCAAAAGGCAGGCTGCCCGATGAAGAGATGCACGCCATCATAGATAAGCCTGCTTACTGGGCATTTTGCTGGGCCAGTGGGCAGGTCCTTGCTGCGCATCTTGTTGCCCATCCAGAGATCTGCAGGAACAAGATGGTTCTGGATCTTGGGGCAGGCTCCGGTGTAGTCGCCATCGCAGCGGCAATATCAGGTGCTACTTCGGTTATCGCCTGTGACCTGGACAAGCATGCACTGGAAGCTTGTATCGTCAACGGTAAAGCAAACCAGGTCGAGCTCGACACCCTTGAGGACCTTGAACTATGCGTCGATAAAGTGGATCTGCTGATTGCAGCTGATGTGCTTTATGATCGAGAGAACATTCCCTGGCTGGAACGATTAGGGAGTTACGCCGATGAAGTCCTCATAGCCGACTCACGTATTCGCGACGAAAGCGTCTTCGAAGGGTTCGAAAAGATTGGCAATATCAGCGCAACCACAATTCCCGACCTTGACGAAATGAAGGAGTTTGGTGATGTGACCATCTACTACAGGAAGTACCGCTAGATCACCTGCTCCCTAAAAATAATCACTAAGGTCCTTCAGGTAGGCCTGCTCGGTACTACTTAGCTCGTCTACGTTCACGAGGCGTTGCGCTGGATAAGGTTTAAAGCCATGTTTTAGTAAGACATCAAGTGGCCGGTTTGCTTCTACCGGCAACCAGATAAGCGCCGAATCACACATCCTTCGTTTCAGGACGGTCAATCCGTGCACCAACAATTTTCGCCCATACCCGCGTTGCTGATAGGTCGCTGATACAAACCACTCACGGACCTCTCCCAGACCGGCGTGCTCCAAATCAGTTGCGGGGCCAACAGTGACAAACCCAAACGGCGCTTCGTCCTCAGCGAGGTAAGTATAAACAGCTGGTTCGGCAAGATGACGTTCCAGCCCCCTGGTTGGGGCAAACGGACCAGGGTTTTTGATCGAATCTGGTTCAAGGCACCAGCATCTGCTGCAAGCGCCCTGCGGATTCCTACTTGTTTAACCGACACTTTGGTCATGCAAGGGACACCAGGCGGGAAACCATAAAGGCATGGTGCCCCGCCTGACAATACAGCTTAGGATTTCAGATTTTTGATAAGCGGCTTATTAGCCTCGGCGATGCTGGACGGATGATCTGCATCCGTGAAATCCACGATTTCATCCCAGGCGTCGTTGACGTCTTCAGCGTTGAATCCCTGACTAACGCTGAAAGAGTGTCCTTTGCTTCTTTCCCATCGGACTTTCCCTATAAATCCGGCGCCGACCTCATATAGCCCGCCAGTCTCCTGGCTGTTCTCATCACAGAGCTTTACGACCAGCGGCATAATAAAATCAGGCTTAAGCGCGTCTACCAGTTGCTGGGGCATCACTGTTTCTGTCAGGCGCGAACCCGCAATTGGCGCGATGGTATTGACCATGATGTTCTTGGACCGACCTTCCAGCGCCAGAGTCTGCGACATTCCGTGCAGGCCGAGTTTTGCCATCGCGTAGTTGGTTTGCCCAAAGTTTCCGTAAATACCGGCCGCGGATGCGGTAAAGATCATCCGCCCGTAATTCTGGTCGCGCATATAGGGCCAGGCCGCGTGGCTGACCTTGAATGCGCCACGAACATGGACATCATAGATCAGGTCCCAGTCCCGCTCTTCCATTTTATGGAAAGTCTTGTCGCGAAGAATACCCGCATTATTAATCACTACGTCAATCTTCCCGAAAGAATCCATAGCGGTCTGGACAATCTTGTCACCATCAGTGACCGAATCATAGTTGGCTACAGCTTCGCCGCCACCTGCTTTGATTTCGTCAACGACGACGTCGGCGGCGGCCTTATCAGCGCCATCACCAAACGCTGAACCGCCAAGATCATTAACGACAACCTTGGCCCCTCGTTTACCCATTTCAAGTGCGTAGGTTCGGCCAAGTCCATTACCCGCCCCGGTAATTACGACCACTCGGTCATCAAATCTGACATCTGTCATCTAGCTATCCTCTGGTTTATTAAAACTGGTTTAAATATCGTTTCTGCGAAAAAGGCGCCCATTATCCTGACATTAGTGCTCCGGGTATAGTCTGGAAGACCTTCCCTCATGCTAGTCTAGGCCTAACCACATTGGCGGAGGGACTATGTTTTATTGGCAGAAGAACTATGCTTTATTGGCGGAGGGATTATGCTTTCTAACAGATCGGCTGCGCTAGCCGTTGCGGTTTCTTTTACCGTCGGGCTGGTCGCAAGCCTTGCGCTGCGCCCTAACGGTCCCAGCGAATTATCTGTCGCCAAGACCAGCGATGGCACCCCGACCCGCGTTCACTGGCGTGTGCCCACGCCTTCTTCCAGCAACCTTCCGGTTCTTGGCGACAACACCAAATACATCAGCGGTACTGCCACGCAGATAAGTGATGGCGCAGTGCACCTCGAGATGTTCGAACCCGGCGAACTGGTCCCCGCGCTCGGTATATCGGACGCAGTCCGGGATGGCAAAGTACCAGCAGGATACAATTGGCTCGGCTACGATCAGGGGAAAATTCCCGCAGCTGCCTTGATCGCAGCCGTACCGTTCGGCATGGAACCCTGGGAATTCAGCGCCTGGTGGTTTGAAGCAGGGGGCCGTGAACTGGGCGAAGAGCTGTATAAGCCTCATAACATACACCCAATATATTGCGGCATGACGGGTCCTGAAACAGCCGGCTGGTTTCGCGACCCTATTACAAAGCTGTCTGATGTTGAGGGCCTGAAGATTCGCTTCGCAGGTATTGGCGGTAGAGTGATCGAAAGGCTTGGCGCTTCCGTCACCATGTTGCCATCCGGAGAAATCTTCCAGGCGCTCGAAAAAGGAGCTATCGACGCATCTGAATATTCGCTGCCAATTGTTGATGAAGCACTCGGATTCAATCGAGTTGCAAAATACAATTACTATCCGGGCTGGCACCAGCCATTTACCGCATCGCACCTCATCGTCAACCTTGATGTCTGGAATTCGCTCGCAGCGATGGACAAGCACCTGCTCACCACGACCTGTACCGCAGCAGTGACCCGAAACCTTGCTCGCGCTGAAGCACTTCAGGGTAAAGTTATCGCCGGATTCCCCGCCATCGGCGTGACGGCAGAACGTCTACCGGAACCACTTTTAAGGGAACTCAACCGGGTAGCTGATGATGTCCTGGAAGAAGAAGCAGACAAAAATGAGTCTTTTGCAAAAATCCTTGCATCCCAGCGGACATTTGAAGAAAGCTACCAGCATTGGAAGCGCCTGGCGTACCTGCCAAGAGACTTTTAGAAAATGCAGCTTCCATCAACTGTCATTTCACGCCGAATCGATCCACTTATCACCTGGGTTGGCGAATCCATATCCTGGATATGGTTGCTGCTACTGTTCACCATCGTATTCAATGTCGTACTGAGATACGCCTTCGGGCAAGGCAGAATTGAACTGGAGGAAATACAATGGCACCTCTACAGCACCGGCTTTTTACTCGGCATTGGATACACCTTTCAGCTTGATGGTCACGTAAGAGTTGACGTCGTTCACGAGCGGCTCAGTCCCAGAACTCAGGGCTGGCTGGAGCTCTACGGCATCCTGCTTTGTGTATTGCCTTTCACCGCTTTGATACTGGTTTTTTCTGCGCCCTTTGTAGCATCCAGCTACGCTCTGTCAGAGGTGTCTGTTTCACCAGGAGGGCTGCCATTCCGCTGGGTTATCAAGAGCATGCTGTTTATTGGTTTTTTCCTGCTGTTGCTCGCTATCGTTTCAAGATTCAGCAGGGTTTGGTCATTCCTGTTCCTCAGCCAAACAGGAGACCGGCATGAGTCCCAATGAAATCCTGGCTCTCCTCATGTTTTTTGGCTTCATTGTTTCGGTTTTTACGGGCTACCCGATTGCCTGGCTTCTGGGTGGGCTTTCAATTTTGTTTACGGCCCTCGCGATTATTCTCGAAGTCGATTTTCACGTGCCAGTTGGTGTCGATTGGAGCTACACGTCGCTGACGATTGATCGAGTCTGGAATGTTATGGAGAACTGGGTAATGGTCGCGTTACCTATGTTCATTTTCATGGGGCTTTTGCTGGACAGATCAGGCATTGCCGGTCGCCTTATGACCAGCTTTGCGAAATTGCTCGGCCCGGTTCGCGGCGGGCTGGCCATCACCGTCACCCTGATTGGTCTTCTGCTCGCTGCAACAACCGGGATCATTGGCGCCTCCGTTGTTCTGCTGGCTCTTCTTGGGCTACCAGTGATGATGAAAGAAGGTTACGACACAAGCCTCGCTGCCGGCACCGTTTGCGCGGTCGGTACGCTGGGTATCCTGATACCGCCAAGCATTATGCTGGTTCTGATGGCTGACCGAATGGCTATGAGCGTTGGCGACTTATTCCTCGGCGCCGTTTTCCCTGGCGCGCTGCTCGGCGGGTTGTACGTCACCTATATTCTTGTTTACGGCTTCCTGAAACCTGAACATGCTCCTGCTACGCAACGGGAACCTATCGACCTGAAAGTCGTCTGGGAACTGTTCATGGCCATTGTGCCCGCAGCTTTCCTGATCCTGGCCGTACTTGGCAGCATTTTCTTCGGGTTAGCCACACCTACCGAAGCTGCCGGAGTCGGCGCGGCGGGGGCGCTACTGTTGGCAGCGCTAAACCGGAGCGCTGAACATGTCCGTGTTGCGAGAGGTATTATTTGAGACCACTCGTACCACCGCGTTCATCTTCGCAGTATTGCTGGGTGCAACAGCTTATTCGCTGGTACTTCGCGGACTCGGTGGTGACGAGCTCATAGAACGGGCACTGCTCGGACTCCCCTTCGGTCCCTCTGGCATCATCATTTCTATCTTGTTCGCCACGTTTTTGCTCGGGTTTTTCCTGGACTGGATCGAGCTGACCCTGATTATCCTCCCTCTGGTTTCACCCGTTGTGTTCAACCTGGGATTTGACCCGGTCTGGTTCACCATCCTGTTCGCCGTTTGCCTTCAAACAAGTTTCCTGACACCGCCCGTTGGGTTCGCTATCTTTTACCTAAAAGGTGTCGCGCCGGAGGGTGTAGATATCGTGACTATCTACAAGGGCGTGTTCCCTTATGTTATTTTGCAATTGATAGGCTTAGCCATCATCTTTAACTGGCAGGCTGTTGTTACCTGGCTACCTGCACAGGCCTATGGAAACTAACCCCGGGAAACCTGACAATGAAAAGAGAAGAACTCCTGATTGAAGAAGAAGAACTGGTCGCAATAATTGATGACCCAAACCTCCGCCTTTTTGACGCTACTGTGGTACTTAATCCTGCAGCAGTAGAGAGCGGCCATGACAGGTATCTCGCAGGGCATATCCCCGGGAGTGTCTTTCTGGACCATGCCGCTATTTCCGAACCTGACTCGAATCTCATGTACACGATTCCAGACGAAAAAACCCTTGGGGAAGCAATTGGTGCCCTGGGCATCAGCAGGGATACACCGGTCGTAGTTTACTCCACCGAGATGCTGGCATGGTCAACACGGATCTGGTGGGTGCTGCAATATGCAGGGCATCGAAACGTCAGAGTTCTAAACGGAGGACTGCAAGCCTGGAAAGGTGCTCTGGAAATCGCTGAAAATAAATACGTCCCCACAACTTTTAATACAGATCTTTCTCCACAGATGTTCGCCAGTAAGGAAGAAGTGCTCTCTTCAATCACCGACGGTAGTGCCTGCGTGGTCAATACGCTTACACCCGAAATGTATAAAGGTGAAGCGGATGTTTTCTACGCCGGGCACATATCCGGTTCGGTGAACCATCCTTTTTCCGAGCTTATGGATGAGGACTATCTACTACCGGATAAAACCCTGGCAGAGATCCTCGGGCAAAAAATGATCGGCGATCGCCTGATCACTTATTGCGGCGGTGGAATTGCGGCAACGCTTAACGCCTGCGTCGCGAAACTGCTGGGTGTGGATGATGTCGCAGTCTACGATGGCTCGATGTCAGAATGGATGGCGGAAGAACTACCCATCACGACCGGGGCGGACACAGGTTCATTAACTTAAAAGTATTCCCGAAAACGCAGCACCATATTGTCTCGGTGCCTTGACATTAACGACGACCATTTAACAAGGAGTAAGAAAGCGCCTGTAAAAATTAGTAGAATGTAGAAGATCAAGAAATCTATCGACCGAGATACTCGTGTCTATTCAGTCTGGCGTGCATTTTATGGTATAGATGTCGTTCGCGACAATGTTTATCGTGATAGCAGGCGCGCGCAGAAATCTGTGAGACAAAAGTACAATGTAACTAATAAGAAATTAGCAGTGGAAGGTGTTAAATGACTCGAATCGCATATAAAGAATTTTTAGGCAACAGTCCCGACTGGTTCAAGATGTCGATCTTGGTTTTCCTGGTGCTCTGCGTTCCATTGAAAATGGTAGTCGGGACGACCGTTCTTGGGTGGATGTTTCTAGCAATGTTTATTCTTACGCTGGCCATGGCTTTAAAATGTTACCCACTGCAAAGTGGCGGGCTTCTGGGGCTGGCGATCCTGGCACTGGGTTTAACGTCGCCAGAGACAGTCTGGCACGAGATACAGGCAAACCTTGGGGTACTTGCCCTGTTGATATTTATGGTGAGTTTCATTTACTTCATGAAGCCATTACTAACCTTTGTATTTGCAAAACTAATCATGAAAGTGCAGAGCAAATGGATGCTCTCATTGATGTTTTCAATGATGGCGGCTTTTCTTTCTGCATTCCTTGATGCTTTAACGGTTACGGCCGTACTGATTACTGTTTTCGTTGCCTTGTATGGCGTGTACGAGAGGATTCAGGCTGGCGACGATACAGACTTTGACGAAAACGGAGTCTCGGATCAACAAGAATTGAGCGGTGATACGCTGGAAGAATTCAGGGCGTTCATTCGTAGCCTTGTAATGCATGGCGCAATTGGCACAGCGCTTGGAGGCGTCACTACGATGGTGGGGGAACCCCAAAACCTGTTGATAGCAGACAAGATGGGTTGGAATTTTATTCAGTTTGCCCAAGAAATGTCACATGTCACGATTCCCGCGGTCATTGCCGGTTTTCTGACGTGCATCGTACTCGAGCTAACGGGTGTGTTGGGATACGGGGGGAAGCTGGATCCGCAAGTCCGCTCAATACTAAAAGGCTATATTCAGGAACAGGATGAAAAGAGAACACAAAGAGAAGTTTATGGCCTCATTATACAGGGACTCTGCGGTGTTCTTCTGGTGGTCGGGTTGGCGCTCCATGTCATGGAGGTGGGTCTTATTGGATTGTGCCTACTTGTTGCGGTGACTGCACTCACCGGAATCAAAGAAGAACATCAAATAGGTCGTGCCTTTGAGGAATCCTTGCCTTTCGTTTCCCTGCTTTGTATCTTCTTCGTTGTCGTTGGGATGATTCATGATCTGCATCTCTTTAGCCCCGTTATCCAATGGGTACTGAGCTTACCCATCGAAGACCAACCACGCGCATTTTTTCTGGCTAATGGACTGCTGTCGGCAATGTCTGACAATGTGTTCGTTGCAACCGTATATATCAATGAAGTGAAAGCTGCATTTGATGCCGGTGATATTTCCAGAGCACATTTCGATAGCCTGGCAGTCAGCATTAATACCGGGACAAATCTTCCTTCTGTTGCGACCCCGAATGGCCAGGCAGCATTTCTATTTTTGCTAACCTCCGCACTCGCACCGCTGATTCAACTGGGCTATGTGCGTATGGTGATAATGGCTTTGCCTTACACCATCGTACTAACGATTGTAGGGTTCCTTTATCAGTAGACGAATGGAAGGTTGGCTGTCGAAGTTTTAAATGGGAATCCATGCTCGAACCGATGCCGACAGGCATACCTGACTCGTTTTTTTACGCTCGGGAGGCAGCTTATTGCCTGTAAATGCCTTCGCAAAAAGCATTTACCCTGCCGAAAGAGGGGTTATCCGCACCTTTTATGTTCGTACCTTTAATCATGAGGAATCCAGTAGATCTAGAAGAGCCAAGGTTTCAAAATAACCACCGAACATATCCAACTGCAAAGTGTGAGTGTTATCTCTGCGATATTTATTTTTTTTATGACGTAAAACAGTGATGGCGGCGCTAATCGCGGCCATGCCACTAGAGAAAACAGTTATTTCCGTCTGCCACCCTGAAATGTCAGGTACGGTCTCTTTAATCCGCTTCTCAAGTATCGGCCTGAGTACACGTTCGTACAAAAAGTTGGAAGAGAGGCTGATAGGTAACAAGGGAATATGATTGCTGGGGGGGCGATTTCATCACACCAGCAATCAATGCATGAGCCAGTGTGATCCATTGAAGGCGAAAATCCATCGCCAATTCTTCCAATTGCCTTTCGGTATCCAGGTCATCCCTTATCGTTCCGGCTACGCTAATACAAAACTTGTAGCATGATAAATTCGACAACAACCCTTGGTGAAACTGGAACAACATGCTCGTCATGACACTGTAACCTCAAACAGTGTTTCTCTGCTCTTTCATGACGTCTTCCACGTTTTATGTTTCGATGGCATCTGTACTTTACCGAAGTTCATCCGAATTGAGACTAGAGCGACTTCAAACAAAGCAGCCCATGAACGAATATTCAATACAATGCCAATCATTGTCGAGAATGACAGAGTGATTTTTAACCGGGATTACCGCATAGTCAGGAAGTCAATCAGATTGCCAAGTTTTAACCAATGAACAAACTAAAATCGACGGGGCCTCTGGCCGGAGTAAAGGTACTCGATCTTTGCTCGGTCGTGTCCGGTCCCATGGCGGCAGTGATCCTCGCAGACCAGGGCGCCGATGTGATTAAAGTGGAGCCTCCAGGCTGGGGTGATGGCATCCGTCAGCTTGGCGCGAGTCGAAACGGGCTTAGCGCGATCTTCGCCATGATCAATCGCAACAAACGATCCATAGGTCTCAATCTAAAGCATCCCGACGGTGCGCGCCTCGCTTGCACACTCGCTCAGAACGCTGATGTAGTCATGCAGAATTATCGACCTGGAAAGATGGACAAACTGGGGCTTGGCTACGATGACTTGAAGCAAGATCACACTGACCTGATTTACGCGTCGATCAGCGGCATGGGCGAAATCGGACCTTATGCCGAACAGCGGGTGTACGATTATGTGATTCAAGGGATCAGCGGTGTTGTGGATGCGCAGTCAACCGGCGAACCCGAAATGGTGCGCACCATTATTTATGACAAGGTCACTGCACTCATCGCCGCGCAGGGGATTACAGCCGCCTTGTTCGCGAGGGCGACTGGTGCTGGCGGTCAACATATCAGGTTGTCGATGCTAGATGCGGGGATCTATTTCAATTGGCCCGACCTCATGTGGAATTACAGCTTCGAGGGAGACGATGTGCAGTATGCAGGAGATCTTGCAGACATGTACGAGGTCAGTAAGACAAGCGATGGGCACATCGTCTCACATCATCTGGGCGCCGACACTTCATCTTATAGCACCGACGAAATCGTTGAACTGCTCGCCAAAAACGGTATCCCGGTTGCTAAAGCGAATTCGCGCGCAGAGGTCATCAATGATCCACAGGTGCTGGCAATGGACATTATCGAATCCAGTCAGCACCCACGAGGAGGACGTATGCTATTACCCAGAACACCGGTTAGATTTGAAGGCACGCCAACAAAGCCGCATTTGGTATCGCCAGAGGTTGGTGAGCACACCGTTGAGATTCTCACTGAACTCGGTTTGACTCTGCCTGAAATGAATGCGCTGGCCAGTCAAGGGGCGATCGGCTAGCACGCATAAAAAGCTTACCTTACCATCGATCTTCAGGCGGCAGTTACAAGCAAACCAGTACGTACAAACCATTTCGCATAACGAGAGTCATGGCTGGGCGCGACAGGCGCCTTGAATGAATTAAAGGGTAATAGTGACAGTGCACTATCTTTATGGTGCGTCGAGATCATAATAGCTATTGAATCAACCTGGCTTTTAGCCGCATGATGCTGGTCATCAAAGACAACCAAGAGAACCTTCATGATTCGAGGCATTCATCACGTCGCTATTTCCACCCCCAATCTGGAACGAATCGTCGCTTTTTATCGTGACATTATTGGCGCAGAAGTCGTCTATGAAGGCGGCTGGGAAAAGGGTTCAGAAGTTATCGATGGCATCGTCGGGCTTAAAGACTCCCATGCCAAACAGGCAATGCTAAAAATGGGCAACGCCTATCTGGAATTTTTCGAATATGTAAATCCACCCGGCGAGCCCATCGACCCTCAATATGGCGTTAACAACCACGGCTACACGCATTTCTGTCTTGACGTAAAAGATATTGATCAAGAGTACGAGCGTCTATGCCAAAACGGCATGACATTCAATTGTCCCCCGCCAAATTTTGAAGGCAGCCCAATTCGCGCAACCTATGGTCGGGACCCAGATGGCAACGTGGTGGAAATTCAACAAATAATGGATGTTTCACACGATTTCGCGCTAGAGCAAACCAAAACCTCTTTCTGAAACCGGCAGCGATCTCTTTCTATAACCCCGAGGTAAACGATATGTTCTGGCGGCGGTTGGCGGCCACACTGCTGCTCAGTAGCTGGAGATCCGTGTTAAAGTTCTTGGTAATCCTCCCTAAGAAATCAGTGTTAAAAACAATGCGAACGACGTTAGCAACGCTTTCAGTAAGTCCTTCTTTTATCGCTAACCATAAGCGGCTGGTACAATAATCTTGACGCTACTCATCGCATCCTCATCGCTAAGAAACTGATCTTGATAGAAGCACAAGCCAAGCATCAGGACGATAATATCTTTCTATTTTCAGACAAGACTACCGCTCCTCTGTCGCTTGCCAGTGTGTTGATCACTCGCTGGATATTGTGCGCTGCCTGTTTCATGACTTTATGGGCAGAAGCGGAGGAATTAGAAGCCTATCCACCAGAAGTAGCGGCTTTATTACAAGAGTATCAAAACACATCCGATGCTAACGGATCTACTATTCCTTCTATATTCGCTTATCGCAGCGATAGTTCGGGAAGAACACTCATTGATTTTGAGAGCGGCCTGATAGTGGCGTCTTCAGAGACAATATCCGGGCTTAAACAGCGCATTGTGGAAGTATTGCTAACTCAAATCGATCCCAGTGTAATTGATGCTCACACGGCCTACGACCTTGGCTTGATCAATCAAAAAACAAAGAAACCGTTTTTTTTCAATCAAATTAAAGACCACGATGGTGAGAGCATTGCGTCGGTATGGCGCGCAGAACGATTTGCCAATTTCCTGATCTACAATGAACTTAGACATGCAGGTGATTTCAGTATTGTGCTATCCATGGTTGCAACGCATAAACAACTGGCTGGGGCAAAATATGTTCGCTATGTACTTGAGTCTACTCGCTCACATCGGGTCAACCCATCCCTGGTGATGGCCATTATGGAAACTGAAAGTGCCTTCAATCCAATGGCGCGTTCTCGCTCTAACGCGTTGGGATTGATGCAAATCAAAGCGGATACGGCAGGGCGAGACTACTTTACGCGTATCAAAGGTTACGCGCATACCCCCAGCTCCGCTTACCTTTATCAACCAGCCCAAAACATCGAGATAGGTAGCGGCTATTTAAGTATTCTTGCCCGTCGATATCTTGTTGGCATTAACGATCCGAAAAAGCTCGAAGACGCTGTGATAGCCAGCTATAACGGAGGCGCTGGTAATTTGTGGCGAAGCTTAAACTCTTCAGGTAACCGAAAGCAGGCTATAGCCCGCATTAACAAGATGACGACACGTGAATTCTATTGGTTCCTGACCAACCGCCATATTAGGAGTGAAACGCGTGATTATGTCAGGAAGGTAAGGACCAGAATATCTAAGTATGAGGCCCTGTAGGCCAACAATGGTAGCGGAGCATTACCGGTTGCCATAAACCCGATAGAAATTATCGCGCATCCACCTACAGATTATTTTCCCAATCTCGTTGTGTAGCGTACGCAGTAAGGCCAATGTATGTTGGTGGAAGTAGCTTTTGATGGTTAAAAGCTAATGACTAATGAATCAGCTAACAATTTTTCTTTCGGCGCTCACTTCGGCTGAACAATGACTTTTAGACATCCCTACAATAGTAGCTCCTCTTCAATCGGATGAAAAAAGCTAGCGGATTTGATTAAGGAATTGGAAGTCAGCTCTTTAACACCAAAAACCTCAGTGGTGATGTTGGATCTCGTCTTCACTCTTTCCAGAAGTAAATCAAAATCTCCGTCGCCGGACAGCAGCACCACTGTGTCGACATTCCGCGCCGCATCCAGCACGTCAATCGTAATGCCAACATCCCAATCCCCTTTAGCAGATCCATCTCTTCGTTGAATATAAGGTTTAAGGCGCACGTTAAACCCAATGTGCTTCAGTGCGTTCTGAAATTTAAGTTGCCTTTCGTCCCCCGCGTGGATCGCGTAGGCATTGGCAATGACGATTTCTCCACCCATGCCAACTTTTTCCCAAAGTTTGCGATAGTTAAATTGGCGACCATAGACTTGCCTGGTTGTGTAGTAAATATTCTGAACATCAACGAATATGCCAATCCTGTTCATTGGAGCTTCGCCATTTGTGTCGCAGCGGATATGAGCTTCAACTCAGCCTCGGTGGGTTCCGCACCCTGTTTTCTCTGATGACGAGCTGATCGGACAACGATTTTTCCAGTTTTTGAATTCTGTGACTGATTGTCGGTTGACCCAAAATCAAGGCCTTTGCAGCAGCGCTAACGCCCCTGTGTCCGTCACGCCAAGGGATACTTGAGCATCGTCCCAGGATAAAGGGTTTGCATCGGTTTTCATTCAGACCTGCCTATTCCTCGATCGACTCATGTACGCGTATTTGAATGCTCTTACGCTCTCTCATGAATCATACATCGATAGTTAAATACTTAATAATCTAGATTACAAAAGACACTATTGAACTGCTGCCTTAAGGGTACCGCTGAAGTGGGCCATCCGTGATTCTCACAACGGGCTCGGACTTGGATTTACCTTTTATTATTGTGGAACTCACCATTCAGAGTAAACCATATTCACGGCGGATATGCGGTGTGGGCGCAGGATGCCAGAAAACGACTTTATACCGACCTAACAAACGACGGTTGTCCAGCGTTCGAGCGTATAACCACATGAGTCAATCAGTGTATAGTTCGCCCTTATGCTTTCAAAAATAATTTTGCCAATTGCCATCATTGCGATCAGCACCGCTGCTGCCGTATGGATGTTTATGCAGAAAGAACCGCCACAAACCATCGATAAAAAACCACCCTCGATGCTTGTGGATGTCATGCGTGTACATGCAGCGAACGAAAAAACCACCGTGAAGGCACAGGGCAGTGTGACACCAAGAACCCAGACCACCCTGGTCTCTGAAGTGTCCGGATTGATAACCGAAGTTTCCGCCGCATTTGTCGCTGGCGGATTCTTCAGCAAGGGGGACGTTCTGGTTCGAATCGATGACCGTAATTATCGAGCAGAAGTCAAACGTGCGCAGGCCGCGGTTAGAGCGGCTGAAACAAATGTCACTCGCGAAACCGGACTGGCTGACTACGCCAGGGAAGACTGGGAACGAGCGCAATCAGTATTGCGGTCCAGTAAGGCCGCTACCGATCTGGCCATGCGTAAACCACAACAGGCTGAAGCCTTAGCAAGCCTTGAATTCGCAAAGGCAGATCTGGAAAAGCGTGAGGGTGACCTCGATCGTACGGTCATCAGAGCGCCTTATGATGGACTGGTTCGAGAAAAGCGAGCTGATATTGGTCAGTTCGTCAATTCAGGCTCTCCTCTGGCCGTCACGTTTTCGGTTGAAGTTGCCGAAATACGATTACCCCTGCCGGATAGCCAATTGCCTTACCTCAACCTGGATGAGCATGAACTGGTTCAAGGTCGAGGACCCGGTGTTGTACTGTCGGCCAATATCGGGGGACAACTCAATACCTGGCAAGGTCGAATTATACGAACGGAAGGCGTATTCGATGAAAGTAGTCGTGTTCTATATCTCGTCGCACAGATTGATGATCCCTACAATCGGTACTCAAAGAAGTGGCAGCACTCTCTTCGCATGGGGACTTTTGTTGAAGCCGCTATCGAAGGTAAGCTGTTATACAACGTGATTCGACTACCACGTACAGCACTGCACAGGGACAACAAAATATGGACAGTCTCTGACAACGATACATTACGACCCGTCACCGTCGAAATTGCCCACGCTGACGAGCAATCGGTCTTGATTCGGTCCGGTTTAGTATCAGGCCAGCTAATTTGCCTCACCGTGCCTGAAAACCCTTTCCCCGGAACGCCGGTACGCTATCAGGAACTCGACAACACAATAGTGGGGATGGATCTTGGAAACGATTGATCCACAAATTGATCCAGCTATTGATCCAGCTATTGATCCAAATAAGGGCATTATTTCCTGGTTCGCAAGGAATCATGTAGCGGCAAATCTCTTGATGTTTGTGATCATCCTGACTGGGATCTTCTCCGCGTCGACCATACGAACACAACTCATGCCGGATGTTCAACTGGACGTGATCAGCATCGATGTTCCTTTCCCAGGGGCTTCACCTGGCGAAGTGGAATCAGGTGTCGTTACTCGAATCGAAGAGGCTGTACGAGACATCGAAGGCATTGCCGATATGCGTTCATTCTCTAATCCATCATCCGGCACAGTACGGTTGGACGTTGAGACCGGTTACGACGCATTGGCTATCCTTGACGAAGTGAAGATGGCGGTAGATAGAATTCCCAACTTACCTGGGTCCATCGAAAAACCAGTAATCTATAGGAACCAGCCAAATCCGCGCGCGATCAACGTTCAGATCTATGGTGATCTGGATGAAGTCAGTATGAAAGGTCTGGTCTCTACGATTCAGGATGAAATTCTTTCTTTACCCAGCGTTACGAAAGCAGATATCCAGGGTGCACGACCTGATGAAATTAGTGTTGAACTAGAAGAGTCAAGATTGCGTCAGTATGGGTTGAGCCTTGATGATGTGGCAAAAGCTATTCGTCGGTCATCTCTGGACCTACCAGCGGGTTCGATTAGATCTGATTCCGGCGACATCCTGCTTAGAACGGAGGGTCAGGCCTATCGGAAAATGGACTTTGAAAAAATCGTACTCATTCATGAGTCAGATGGTACACGACTGACTCTGGGAGACGTTGCAAAGATCACCGATGGGTTCGTAGAAGTCGAGTTCTATTCGATATTCAACGGCAAACCCAGCATTGGTATTTCTGTTTCTGCAGTGGGAGATCAGAACCAGATAGATATCTCAAATGAGGTGACAGACTATGTGAAAAAGAGAAGCCAGACACTACCGGAAGGAATCTCTATCGAATCCTGGGGCAACAGTACCGCCTACCTTTCAGAATCCATCAGCATCATGGTTTCTAACATGACAATGGGTATTGTGTTGGTGCTGGTGATACTTGGCATATTCCTCAGGTTGCAATTAGCCTTTTGGGTGATGCTGGGTATGCCAATCGCGTTCCTGGGCGCATTCGCTCTGTTACCCTTGGTAGACGGTTCTCTCAATTTACTGAGCCTTTTCGGATTCATTCTGGTGCTGGGTATTGTCGTGGACGACGCCATCATCATTGGCGAGAGTGTACAGACCGCCAGCGAACGCGATGGCCACTCGCTGGACAATGTTATTCGTGGCGCCAAGCGTGTAGCCATGCCAGCAACCTTTGGTGTGTTAACGACGGTGGTAACCTTTATCCCTTTGCTCACAGTGCCCGGCGGATTCGGCGCATTGCCGGCCGCCATCGGCTCTGTTGTGGTTCTGTGCCTGTTATTTTCAATCATTGAATCAAAGCTAATTCTTCCCGCACACTTGGCAAGCATGAAACCGTTGCCGGCCAACGACCATTCGCCATTGCGACGATTCCAGAACAGGTTTGCTGATGGGCTGAAATATCTTGTTGAGCACAAATACCGGCCACTCCTGATCAAATCGATTAACGCGCGTTACACCACGCTCGCCGTGTTCATCAGCATGTTGATATTAGCCACCGGGTTCGTGATGGGCCCTTATATCAAAACGGTTTTCTTTCCGAGCATGTCTACTGATTACATTAGGGCGCAAGTGGAAATGGTCGATGGAACATCGCCGGCACGGGTGGTGAAGGTTGTCGAACGGCTTAACGACTCGCTTGTTGAACTCAATGAGGAGCAACCCGAAGACGATAAGTTCCTAAAGAACATGGCCGCTTATGTCTTCAACACCAATGGTAATGTCGTCGCTGAGCTCAAGGCTGTCGATTCACTTTCGCAGAGCCCGGAACAAATCGCCGCAAACTGGCGAGAACGAGTTGGTGAGCTCTCCGGCGTGAAAACAATTCAAATCAGCGGTGCACAAAAGTCCCATGGTCATAGCAAAGACATTAACTTCAAACTGATTTCACCGAATATCAAAGAACTGGAAGCTGCAGCAGAATTGCTGCATCAACATCTAAGGTCCTACGACGGTGTGTACGATATTGAGAATTCCAACACCGGCAGCATTCCTGAAATAAACCTGAAGATTAAACCTTCGGCAGAGGCGCTTGGCTTAGCACTTACAGATCTTGCTAGCCAGGTGCGAGCCGCATTCTATGGTGTTGAAGCCCAAAGACTGCAGCGTGGCCGCGAGGAAGTGAAGGTCATGGTTCGTTATCCACGGGAAGAACGTGAATCAATGGGTAACCTTGAATCCATGTATATCAGGACCAGAGATGGTGACGAGGTCCCTTTCACCGCGGTTGCAGAACTGGAAACCAGAGTCTCGCCTTCTACCATCCGCCGGACCTGGGGTAAGCGCGCGATTATTATCTCCGCTGATATCAATAAGACGATCACCCAACCCGGGAAGATAGTCGACGATGTGACATTAGGTGATTTCTCTGTGCAACTGGCTCAACAACACCCCGATGTGCGAATCGAGCTGGGTGGTGCAAGCCAGGAAGAAGACGAACTGATCCAGCGTATGGTTCTGACCACCGCGCTTGCGTTATTTGGCATTTATGCCCTGATGGCCATCCCACTGAAATCGTATCTACAGCCCCTTATCATCATGGGTGTGATCCCATTCGGAATGATTGGCGCACTAATTGGGCACATTATCGTTGGCATCCCCTTTAGCGCACTCTCCGTCTACGGCATTATTGCCTTGGCCGGTGTGGTAGTGAATGACAGTATTATTCTTGTTGATTTCGTCAACAAGTCTGTTGCTGATGGGATGGATATTCTAGAGGCGGTTATTAAAGCAGGGACCGAGCGGTTCCGCGCCATTATGCTAACGTCTCTTACCACTTTCTTTGGCCTGCTACCCATACTGACAGAATCAAGCCTGGCTGCTCAAATGGTTATCCCAATGGCCGTCTCACTGGGCTTTGGTATTTTGTTTGCGACAGTCATTACCCTTATTCTAATCCCATGCCTCTATGTGATGCTTAATGACATCAAACTGACGCGGAATGCGCTGGTGAGCGGCGTTGCGAAATCCACTTTCAGCTAATGCTAGTCCTTATGCCTTTACTGAGCACCTGCCGCAGATCAGGAAGTGGTTACAGGTCTGGAACGATCGCCTAGAGACCATGCGACCCAAAGAGAATAGGAGTTGTAGCGCGTGTTTTTCCAAGAGTACAAAAGTATCTTCATAACGCGCGTATCAGAAGTACGCGAGACACTACTTCCCCTCTATCTTCTCGTAGCAGTCTGCGATGCCGTTGCGTACTTGAGAGCGGGATTGAACCGTACCATCCCCATATACGAGATCTTCGTACCCTGTTATAGGCGGCGTCATCGTCTCTGAAGCATATCTGCAAGCAACCATCCCTGTCTGATTGATCGTGTAATCGCGTTCTGTTGTTGTGTTCGAGCAGCTTATTACTAAAGCGGAAGTCAGCAGCATCAGTAGTATCGGGACCAACCTATCGGCCACCCTGCCCCGAAACCTGTCATTCCCGACCTTCTGTAACGTAGATAATCCCAACTTCTTAGCCTTTTTTAGTTACCTTCCTGACTGTCCCAAAAAACTACCTGTAATTACTGTATTCATTTTGCGTCTGTCCTAATTCGCCTGAAAACCTTTGATCGCACAATAGGCGATTCGCCAACACGCAAACCACTCAATTACGTTTGCATAGCGTTGGCGAGAGAAAGATGAAAGTTCGTCGCGCAACACGTTTTGTAAACTTACAAACGTCATGCTCAATCACATACTCATCCTCATAGACGCCAGCATAAACGGGTTGTGCTGATAATTTGTAAGGTGCCTGCCCCTGCCCCTTTGCTAAGAACAACTGGTAGTAGGATTTACCATTAAGCTTGCCTGCTTCGCTAACAATCTGGTGATTGCTAATGACATGCATGGTTGTATTTGGTGGCGAATCATCGCCCTCGAACAATTTCCTGAGTTCCTCTTTACTCTTCACGGTAAAGCTACCCGTTTGATAAAACGCGTCATCCGCAAACAAGTTGATAAAACCCTCGGTGTTTCCTTCATCCGCAAACCTGGCATAGTTTAAACTTGTTTCACGGCACAATGAGATGTGATCACTCTCAGCCAAACCGGTTGTTGTGCTGGCTGCATAAAGCATGAATAGGGCGACAATCTGTCTAAAAAGCGTCATATTAGGCTACTAATTCGGTGAATTTTATTGCTGTACCCTGAAAAGATAACCCATGGAACAAAAACCTTCTCTCTTTGAAGAACTGAAACAACGCAACGTGTTTCGTGTGGGCGCCATGTACCTGGTTGCTGCGTGGATTTTGTTGCAGTTTGGTGAGGTGATGATAGAAATCATGACGTTGCCGCTGTGGATCGGCCGTGCGTTGGTTGTTGTTCTCGGCCTGGGGTTCCCTTTCGTTATCATTCTTGCCTGGGTCTTTGATGTTTCAACGCGAGGGCTTGTACGCTCCGACAATGATAATGTGTCAGAACTTGAACGCATCAAAGCCTCCCGAATCATTGATACATCCATTATGGGGGTGCTGGTTCTTGGACTGGGTATCTCGTTCTATTTGCTCCAACCTCAAATTGAGCAAACAATCAATCGCGATGAAGTGATTCAAGGTGCGTCCCAGTCTAGTCGGTTAACGCAGGTCCAAAGTGAAGATGAGAATCCTTACCTGCTCATTGGCAATCTTGTTGATTTCACCGGGACTTCGGCAAACAGTGGGCTATCCTACGGGCAAGCGATCATCGATTCATCCAACTGGATCAATGAAAACGGCGGCATTAATGGTCGCCTTATAGATCTCGATACCGTAGAGACATCCTATCTGGTTCCGCGCGCCGTCAATGCTTATAGAAAGTGGCAGACTCAGGACATCCTCGCAATCCAGGGTTGGGGAACCCAGATTGGTCTGGCTTTGAAAGATGAGATCTCTGAAGACCAGATCCCATACTTCTCCGCCAGCTACGCTGCTACATTTACCGATCCAAGTGGGAAAGCCGGGCGCGAGGTTGCTCCCTATAATTTCTTCTATGGGCCCTCCTATTCGGACGCCTGCCGAGGCCTCGTGCAATGGGCACAAGCAGACTGGAAGAGTAAAACAGACAGCATCAAAGCGCATGACGGGGCTCCCCGATTTGTACACATGGGCGACAATCACCCATATGCGAACGCGCCAAAAGAAGCCTGTGCTGACTATGCCCAGGAGTTGGGATTTGAGGTTCTAAAGCCCATCGTATTTTCCTTGGTCCCTGGAGATTTCTCATCGCAGTGTGAAGCGCTTAAGAAAACCGGCGCAGACTACGCATTTCTCGCAAATCTCGACAAATCAGTGGCGACGCTCCTGACACAATGTCATGAAAAGGATGTGGATGTTCAGTATATGGCAAATATCTGGGGTTTCGACGAGGGCGTCATACAGGAGGTCGGCGAAGCCGCTAATGGTGTTGTTTGGGTGATGGCGGCGGCGGCATGGCACGATTCACCTACTGGGATGTATACCGTACGTGAAATATCCAAAATGTCAGATCCGGAAGAAACGAAGTATCGCTCTGTGCACTACCTCCGAGGTATTTGCTCCATGTTTTATCTGAAAGAGGCCATGGAGCTAGCCGGTCAAACAGGCAAAATTTCTGGACCTACAATAAAAGCGGCAATGTATTCGGCTGAAAATTGGGTCCCTCAAGGCCTGAATGGAGTATGCCTACCCGCCAGCTGGAAACCGGATGATCATCGTGGCATTACCAGAGTGCTGGTCTATCAGGCCAATGTGAAGGGTGACACTCAGAATACGTCAATTACGAAACTAATGAGCTCGGGGAAAATTTCTATGTCTCGCGTCTTCGATGCTGATATCCCCCGGCGACCTGAATGGCTGGGGTACTAACAACGACACGCAGATGACATGAACACAATGCGCAAGGCACTGATTGCTGGTGACTGGGTATCCTCAGCTGACGGAGCAACACACTTAGCAATGGATAACCATTATCTGCCAAGGCCGTTTCTGATGATTGAAAAAATATTTATTGAACCCGGTTTGGAAGATAACTGTGAGTCAGACCCCTTCGAGGTGTCAGATGCAGACACCATGCTCGCATGGCTTCTTAGTAAAGATGCGCCTAGTCAAAAGCCAGATCGAAAGATATTTGTTGGTTAACGATTTCGCCGCAGAATGAACGCAAGGAGCCGAGGATAGGATTTATAACAGGGCTTTTCGATCGAAAGTCTGAGTATCGGATTAGAACGATTGCCTGCTTGTTTGATGAAAGAGTGGAGCGGTATGACTGCAGTGGTTAAACGCTACCAGGGTATTTGGTTATTGGCTGAACTACTGACAAGCCCTGTCTATGGCCGCCATTTCCCCGATAGTGGCCACTAGTCCATACTTGTCGATCAACACTTCCCACCTTTGGGCATAACTGCATTTGTTAGCCGCTGGCATCCATTGGTCTGGGCCTTTAGCTCCCTTACGCCTATTTGCCGATTGTAAGAAGTCGCCAGAAGGTTATCGGGATCATTAGCGAACGCTTGTTTCCTGGCGTGCTTCTACAAGCTCCTCAAACCTCGAAATTCACCATGACAGGTAACCCAGAGGTGACCCCGGCACTTGATGATATGTATTGGTGATACGAATCTATGTGCAACTAATTGATTTAAAAAGAATAACTGGTGGAGCTAGACGGGATCGAACCGTCGACCTCGTGACTGCCAGTCACGCGCTCTCCCAGCTGAGCTATAGCCCCACACGAAAGCTTTAGATCCCTCGGTGGCGGGATCCTTGGGTAACCAGAAGGCCACCTATCGAAGGATGCGAATACTAGCGGAAGAGCCAGACGCAAGCAAATGCAACACGAGGTACTCTATTAATAGATGACTTTAAATGCGGTCGTCCAATCGGACAAACGCCCGCGGCGGAAACCCTGTCAGAAGCCGGAAAAGAAATCCAAGTTGGTAAGCCTCGGTTATTTGGTTGAGTTCGGGGTTTTCTGTCACCAGCACAGCCAACACAGGTTTCGATTCACCTTGATACACCACAGTCGCACTGGGGTATTCCAGTAAGCTTTTGTACCACTGCCTTGGCCAGTGATTAACCGCGACATAAAGCGCGCCGTTTAATTCATAGGGCGAAAGCACACGATCACGGACCTGCCCAGTGGTGTCTTGCATCGACAACAGCAAGGTGTCCTCGCTCTGGGGTTGAAGGTAACCCAGTGAAGATTCGAACAAAAAGACAATACCGACATACGCCAGCACTACGAAAAGCGCAGCTTTAAGGGGTTTCATTGATCACTCCTGTCTAAATATGAGCCCCGGAACCGCCATCGACTTCCAGGGAGACGCCGTTCACGTATGCGGCGGCATTGGTACACAAAAACGCTATCACAGCTGCAACTTCTTCCGATGTGCCGTATCGGCCAACGGGCACACTTTTTCCGTTGTTTTCAAGGATCTTATCCATGGTAGTGTCGTTTGCCTCTGCAATTTCGGTTGCTGCCCTTTCCCACATCGCAGTATGAATAAGCCCAGGTAGAATAGAATTCACCAGCACACCGTCGGCGCCATATTTACGGGACAAGGATTTACTAATCGAAATCATCGCGGCTTTAGTGGCACCATAATCAATTAGTGCCGCATTGGGATACTTCGCGGCACCACTTGCGACCATGACCACCCTGCCCCACTTCTGCTTCCTCATTTTTGGCAGCAGTCGCCGGGTGCAGCGAATAGCAGACAGCAGGTTTAGTTCGTGAAGCTCCTGCCATTCTTCGTCTGTCATGTAAAGAAAGTTGCGGGAGGGCGAAGCACCAACATTGTTAACCAGGATGTCCGCACCGCCGCGTTCCTCAACAGTGTCAAGAAAAGTGGCCGTCGACGCCTTATCGCCCATGTCCGCCGTTAATCCGGTGACCTTGTCCGAATAACCCGCGAGCTTGTCTACTGCATCCTGGCTCCTTGCACAGAAGACGACCTCTGCGCCCATGTCTGCCAGTTCCTTAACGACCGCTTCGCCGATACCAAGACTGGCTCCGGTTACAACCGCTCGTTTTCCAGATAAATCCAGGTCCATCATGTCGAATCTCCTGCTAGTTGCTTTTCCATTGCTCGGCATCATTCGGGGGTTTGACCCAGAGTGACGCCGGGGGTTCATATGCTCTATCGGTGCCAGGCCTCTCAAGAAGCTCAGGGAAAAGATAGGGGTTTAGTTGCGCACAGGCAAGCAGACTTTCGTCACAACAAAAGCCCATCCCCTTACTCATCAAGTTCCTGAAACATCGTAGCGATGAACTGGCCGACGTTCTTGTTTCCATGGCATTCCTAGTGTGGGCACTCGACACGCAAACAAAGTTTTCTTTCTCCGGGAGTTTGGATATTCGCCGTGCCTGGAAGCAGGTGCCGCTTTACTTCTATCCAGTTTCGTTTCAGATCTGATACAACGTTAGAACACTGTCCCGAGCCTCCCTGCGTCACTTCCACCGCCGCAAGGCTAGCATTAGCACCTGAAAGTAACAGAACGATGAAGATAAGATATTTCATACAGTTAGTAGTGTGCCGCGTTTTAATCAAAAGATCAGCAGTGTAAACCAGTGTGCGGGTGCCAGACAAAGCGGGATGAGGCATCTTGCGACAGGAGATACGGTCATACTATGGCGACAAACCGGAGCTTACCATCGCGACTATTGCCAACTGCGACGTTCCGCTGGTACAAATATTTAGCGCTACTACCGGCGTTGAAGTTGCCAATGCTACTGGTTACATGGTTTATTAGGCGCCTTTTAAAACAAGGTAACATTCATGATTATCATTGCAGGAACCATTGACCTGGCAGACCCATCACAAATTGATGAGGCTATTGAAAAAGCCAAACCATTACAGCAGGCAACGAGGGATGATGAACCTGGTTGCCAGGCATACGTTTTCTCTAAAGATCCCTGCGTTGCGGGTCGCATCGCTGTGTACGAACTCTGGGATGACGAAGCATCCCTGGCCGCTCACTTCAAGCACGATAATTACCTAAACATGGGCGGCCTTTTACAGGGGTTCGGGCTGGCCGGCGCGGACAACAACAAGTTTCGTTGTGATCACAAAGAACCTGTGTATGACGAGACCATGACGCCGCGGGCGGATTTCTTTACGCTGTAATAGCCCCGTGCAGATTTGGTATCACGGTAGCTTTTGAAGCCCTCGTGATACCAATTCATGCCGACAGATCTTCCATTCGTTATCTACACGTCGCATGTCCGTGTGATATGTCGCCCATAGGGTGATGGTAGTTACGCTATCCCCTTTGGGATAATGCGTTGCCTGCACATCTGTACGGGTTTTAGCCAAATCGCCTGCGATTGTTGCATAGGTTGGGCTTAGCATATGCTGCGTAGCATCATATTTGTCGATCGCTTCTTTCCACCAGGGATAAAACGTTTCCATGCCGTTCATCTCTACAGCGCCCATACCGACTACTTTCACATCTTCAACGAAGAGCGCCCGGTAACCGTCATAGTCCTTCTCATCAACGGTTGCTGCGTAACGCAGCATGACATCCTGTACTGCAATTCTGTCTTCAATATTATTGGTCATTGGGATTCCTCGGTTCCATTCCTCTTATCTCACGCTCTTTTTTCATTCGAACAACATCTGAACTCAGCGGCGGCGTTTTTTCGTCATCACTAAGCAGACCTGCACGGTCTTTTGCTGACTTTTCTGCATCAAACGAGATCCATTTTTCCGGCACCACCTCAAGTATCGTTCGTAGTGGTGAATTCAACAGGTTGTAAAAATCGTCTTCGCCCTGTTTGCTCTCGGGAGAAACCTTATTTGCAAGTGCGCGATAGAACCATTTTTTAGTTTCATCGTCATCGTGGAAAGTACCCTTACCTTTCACTGTAACCGCGCCTCTTGGACATTTAGGGTCCTGCGAAGGAGCTCCACTCACCGTGACAGACACCCGGTTATCCCTTCTAATCGCCGCTGCTCGATGCCTATGGGACGAAAAAGTGATCCATATTTTATCGTCGCGCCAGACAAAGGAATGTACAACGCCAACAGGCCAGCCATCCTTGGTTGCCCACATCAGCACACATTCCGGCGCCCGGGTCATCAGTTCATGTTTTTGTTCTTCACTATGGCCGTAAATCGATACGACCTCATGATCATGTGCTGCCATTTTTATTCCTTTTCGTTGTTACTTTGAAAGTATCGTGACACCGCTGATACCAGGCGCGCCATAAACATGTGTGTAGGCAACTTTAGGATCATCGGGAACCTGTCGTTCGCCCGCATCACCGCGAAGCTGAAGTACGTTCTCATAGACCTGGCGCAAACCAGAAGCACCAATAGGCTCACCGTTGGCGAGGCAGCCTCCGTCAGTATTCACCGGGAACCGACCGCCAATTTCCGTGTCACCATTGGCCAGCATTGCTTCCTGTTCGCCATGCTCACAGAATCCATTTTCTGCCATGTGCATGATCTCTGCACCTGTCTCGGTATCCTGCAACTGTGCGACATCGATATCTTCCGGGCCAACACCCGCCATCTCGAATGCTGCCTTCGATGCATCCATGGTAGGTCCATCCCCTTGTTCGAGCGCTAGCGAAGGAGCGGTCACTTCAAAACTGCCAAACCTTCTGGAACGGATAACTGCAGCGTTCAGAAAAACAGGTGTTTTGGTGTACTTGTGGGCCATATCCGCGCGACAAAGAACCAGTGCAACACCACCTTCTCCTGGATTACAAAACATGTATTGCGTCAGCGGATACGACAACATGGGAGACTGCAGAATTTCATCCTCGGTCAGTGCCTTGCGACGCCAGGCCATTGGATTCTTCGAGCCATTCCTGAACGCCTTCGCGGCCACTCGAGCCAATGAGTCATTGGTAATGTTGTGATTTTGCATGTACTGATTGATCTTCATCGCAAAGAACTGGGTTGTCATCGCCATACCACTGCCGCCGTACCAGTTTCGGCCGCTAATCTCAGGACCCGTGGGCGAAAATGCACCACGAGGATGCTTGTCGAACCCAATGGCAATGCCAAGATCATAGATGCCTGACTGGATAGTGTTGTAGGCGGAGAACAGCGCAGAGCCGCCTGTCGCACAACCATTGGTCACATTGATGAATTGAAGTCCCGTAAGGCCCAGCATGGAAACCATCCGATCCGGGTCACCTGCCGCCCTGCTGCCGCCAAATGCGAATTGCATGTCTTTCCATTCCACGCCCGCATTCGCTACTGCTCGTCGAACCGCAATAGCCCCCTGTTCCATACCGGTAACACCCTCATGACGTCCAAAGGCATGCATACCAATACCAACGATAGCCACATCAACCATTTGTATCTCCAATCATGTTTATTTAGATGCAGCCATTTCGGGCGCTGCAGACCAAGACTAAACGGTAACATAAATAGTCTTTCTGCTATCATGATTCGCTTTATAAATATCTGGCCATACCATGCCCCATATCGGTCCAAACGTCACATTGGATGAACCCGCGTTCATTCACGAAACAGCGCAGATCCAAGGAAAAGTCTACATTGGTAAAGGTGTCAGCGTCTGGACCTATGCCGTTACCCGCAGCGAAGTACATGAAATCCGGATTGGCGCTCGCACCAATATCCAGGATTTTGTGATGATCCATGAAGGTTCAGGTTTCCCCACCATCGTCGGGCAAGATTGTTCGATCACTCACCACGCCACGCTTCACGGATGCGAAATTGGTGACCGGTGCCTGATTGGTATCAACGCGACCATCATGGACGGCGCAAAAATTGGCAACAACTCCATTGTCGCTGGACACGCCATTGTGTCCGAGGGCAGCGAGTTCCCTGAGAACTCAATCATCGGTGGCGTCCCTGCGAAGTTACTGGCAACAAGAGACAACAGTGAAGGCAACCTCTCGAACTCAAAGTTCTATCAATCGATAGCAGCCCGCTACGCCGACGGCAATGATCGACTGGACGACTGACCCCGAAGCTTCGACGGAACGAATCACAAAGGAACAACCATGAAACAGCTAGAACCCGGCATGATGCCATTCACACGACTAATGGGCGTGGAGGTGACATCCCAGGAGAAAGACCGAATAGTCGGCAGAATCTCGGTCCGCGAAGACCTTTGCACCACTGGCAGGATCATGCACGGCGGTGCCGTCATGGCAATGGCCGACGCACTGGGCGCGATCGGGGCGTATCTCAACATTCCTGAAGGCGCAAAAGCGACCACCACTATCGAAAGCAAAACAAACTTTATGCGCGCCGCCCCGTTAAACTCTATCGTTACGGGTGAATGCACGCCCCTGCACGTAGGACGAAGAACCTCCGTATGGCAGACGACCTTGCGCAACGAAGAACATAAAACGATAGCCGTCGTTACCCAAACCCAGATGGTGCTCTAATGAAAAAGACCTACACAGAGTTTTCGACTCTCGGTGACCTGCTTGTCAAGGCAGCGCAACAATACGATGACAGTGACATGCTTATCTTTCCAGAAAGGCGCGTCACCTACACTCAAATGCACGACATGGCATACCGCAGGGCACGCGCGTTAGTTGCCGCCGGGCTTCGGCCCGGTTGCCATGTTGGCATTCTGATGGCCAACTGCATCGAGTACGTGGAATACCTCATGGCTGTACAGCTGATCGGCGGGATGGCCGTACCAATCAACGCCCGGTACAAAGCATCAGAATTAGCCTATGTTCTTGAGAATGCAGACATTGATCTTGTCGTTACGCACGACCAGATTTCCGAATACGCGAACTTTGCTCGACTTATTCAGGAAGCGCTCGTTGAGAAACGTGGTCCAAGGCTGCAGCACCTCGTGATGATCGGTGAAGCCACTGACGGGTTCGTGGACGACGCAGCGTTTCTGGAATCAGGTGAATCCGTGAGCATTGACCAGGTTGACGAATATCGCGTCGGTGTCAGCGTCAGACAACCGGCGATCATGATGTACACCTCAGGTACAACGGCAAACCCAAAGGGATGTCCACTCAACCATGAGGTGTTAGTAAGAAACGGCATCAACATGAACCGGTCCCGATATTTCCTGGAATCGAACGATCGCTTTTGGGCCCCGTTACCCTTGTTCCACATGGCTGCGATTTTACCCCTGATGTGTTGTATGGATGCTGGCGCCGCCATGTTGTCGATGACATATTTTGAGCCCGGACTGTCCCTGAAGATGATGGAAGAAGAAAAGGTCACGGTAGCTTTCCCTTCCTTTCCAACCATCATGCAGGATCTTTTGAACCACCCTGATTTCGAGAAAACCGACCTGTCGAACCTGAGACGGCTGAACAACGTGGCGCCGCCTGACCTGCTTCAACGGTTCCAGGATGCGCTTCCACAGGCTGTTCAGACAGGCGCATATGGTTTAACAGAAGCAGGCGGAGTGATTGCATTCAACCACCCTGACGAGTCGCTTGAACAAAGGCTGCATACCTGCGGTAAACCCATGCCCGGCCTGCTAGCCAAAATAGTCGATCCGGATACGCTGGAAGAAAAACCCGCTGGAGAGCAGGGAGAGATTTTACTTAAGGGATATTCAGTTTTCGATGGCTACTACAAAGCGGTCGAAAAGAATCAAGAAGCCTTCGTAGACGGCTGGTTCCGAACCGGGGATCTGTGCGCGATCGATGCAGATGGTGGTATTGAATTCCACGGCAGGATCAAGGATATGTTGAAAGTCGGCGGCGAGAACGTCGCCGCTCTTGAAATTGAATCCTTCCTGTTGACCCATCCAAGTGTGATCATGGCTCAGGTAATTGGTGTACCCGATGACAGATTGTCTGAGGTCGCCTGCGCATACATCGAGTTACACGATGGCGAATCCATGACGGCCGAAGATTTGATCGCGTTTTGCAAAGGCAAGATTTCCAGCTTCAAGATTCCAAGACATGTACGATTCGTCAGCGAGTGGCCAATGTCTTCGACCAAAATACAGAAATTTGTATTGCGTGAAAACTTCAGCGAGGCCGCAGGAACATAACCTCAGCGACCATCTTTCGAAACCGGCAGACCAGGAAGGTTTTCCAGCCGCGCGCAGAAACTCCGTTCCTTGTAACCGGCGAACTCTGCGCCCGCGAGGTGCAGGATAACCGCGCCCATGTGAAGAACTAAAAGTTAGCTGTACGCGAACCAGGCGCTGGTGGATCTTCTGGTGGACCCGCGAAACACTGGGCGATATTCATCCACAAGGTTGCAGGCTCACCGACAACGTCAAGGTTTACGTCAGCGATATTCCGCCCCTGGGTGACGACATGACAGAACTCTACAGCATCGCCTGTAACGCAATTCTTATCCGTAGGGTCATTGAACTCCCAGGTATCTCCTTCGGGACTGACGAGCCGCACATAAGGCGCAGGCCCGGGTATATCCTGTTTACGATTAGCAAAGGTCCAGCCGTAGGTTTTCACACCAATCACGACAATGTTTTTTAGTCGATTGGAGTTGGTTCGCGGCTTGCCAAACATATCAAAGATGTCCTGGCCATGTGACCAGCTTTCCATTTGGCGCGCAGTAGTGAACATCATGACGCCCATATCGGGGCCAAACCACGGAACCCGCCTTTTGGGGTCGCTGCTACCCAGCAACTCGCACATTTCGGAAAAATAGCTCCACCAGGTATCAAGTAGTACAGAACCCTCTTCAGTTGGGTTCATGGTGGCGCCTACGACTTTAGGGTCGGCTTTGGCGGCTGCAAACCCATCTGCGTCTTTCAGTGCGAGTACAGCCATCTTGTCGGAGCCATGAAGATGCTGGACCACCTGATTCACGGTCCAGTTTTTGAACGGTGTCGTCCTGGACCAATCGGCTTCTCCAAGATCATCCAAAACCCGTTTGAGCTCTTCGCCCTCTTCCTTTAAATCAGCAGCCTGCTGAAACATTAAAACCTCGCTGGTCATGGTGCTTTCTATAGCTCTTTATATTCCTTTTCGAGCCGCTTTACCTGCTTTTTAGAGACTCCACCAAGAACGCTCACGGCATGTCTTAATCTCGCTCGGCATATATCAGGCCCCAGAATAGCCATAGAGTCGAACAATGGTGGTGCAACCGGCTTGCCTGAGATGGCCACAAATATGGGCGCAAGCACATCCCTGAGTTTCAGTCCCAATGACTCCGCAAGATCAACAAACAACTGGTTTAGCGGATCGCGTTCCCACAGTATTTGTGCCTCAAGGCGCCACAGGGAAAACTGCAGTATTTTTTTAACGTCCTCTTCCTCAACATTTTTTACCTTGAGACTCTCTGGGCTAAGCTCAGGCATCCCCTCTGCAAAAAAACTGATCATGGGAGCCAATTGCGAAAAGACATCTACACGCTCCTTGACCAGGGGAATAATCTTGAGCAGATTGTCCCGATTAAGCGCCCATTCAGTGACGCGATCGGCAAATTGGCCGTCATCCAGCGTTTCCCTGAGCCAACGCCCGTTCAACCAGGATAGTTTGTCTACATCGAACACCGGAGCACCCAGTGAAATACGGCTCAGGTCGAAGTTCTCGATCATCTCGTCAAGGGTAAACTTCTCTTCGCCATCCGGCATGCTCCAGCCCAGCATTCCCAGGTAATTCAATAATGCTTCTGGCAGAAACCCCATGGCCTTGTAATAACCAATACTGGTCGGGTTTTTCCGTTTGCTGAGCTTGCTCTTATCAGGATTACGTAACAGCGGCATATGAACCAGCTTTGGCATGGGCCAACCCAGGTATTCATAAAGCAGAATGTGTTTAGGGGCAGAGCTAATCCACTCTTCACCCCGGATAATATCCGTGATTTCCATCAGGTGATCATCCACAACGACAGCCAGGTGATAGGTCGGGTTACCATCGGCCTTGAGCAGAACCTGCATATCAACCTGGCTCCAGGCAATCTCTATATCGCCCCGAAGCTCGTCCTTGACGGTACACACACCCTCTTCCGGGATCTTCATCCGAACGACACAAGCTTCACCGGCAGCCATTAGCGCAGCGGCATCATCGGTTGAAATATTGATGCAGTGCCCATCGTAGCGAGTAGTTTCGCCTGCTTTCATCTGACTCGCTCGAACTTCAGCCAGGCGTTCACGAGTACAAAAACAACGAAATGCATGCCCATCAGCGATTAATCGCTCGGCATATTGACCATAAATATCGGACCGTTCACTTTGCCGATAAGGCCCATGAGGTCCTTCGACATCCGGCCCCTCATCCCAGTCCAGTCCCAACCAGCGAAGGGAATCAAGGATCGTCGCCTCTGACTCAGGCGTACTCCGCTCGGCATCCGTATCTTCAATCCGCAGGATGAACTCACCCCCGGTTTTCTTGGCGTAGCAATAACTGAACAATGCCATATAGGCAGTGCCGACGTGTGGGTCTCCAGTTGGAGATGGAGCAACTCGAGTTCTGGCTTTCATTTGTCTGCTTTGAAATTCATGAGGTGGCACTGCCTGTAAAACGGCACTGATGTTACACTATCGCTCCTCAAAGATTAATCTCGACCCGTCCGTTGCAACCGTACTTTATCTACAAGACACTTAAACATGCTGCCTAAACATGATTCGTAAATTATGTGTTGCCCCCATGATGGGTTGCACAGACAGACACTGCAGATTTTTGTTTCGTCTGCTCTCGCCTAACACAATGTTATACAGCGAGATGCTGACCACCGGCGCGCTGATCTATGGCGATTATCAGAAGTTTCTTGAACACACCGAAGACGCGGCCTCGGCTTTCCAACTCGGTGGTAGTGATCCTCACCAACTCGCGCAAGCCGCAAAGCTGGTCGAGAGCGCCGGATACCAGGAAGTGAACCTTAACTGTGGATGCCCGAGTGATCGCGTCCAGCAGGGTGGCATAGGCGCCTGCCTGATGGCTGAGCCCCGCCTGGTCGCACAATGTTATGAAGCCATGGCCGACGCAGTATCTATCCCTGTTACTATCAAAACTCGGATCGGAATCGACCACCATGACGACTATGCTCATTTTAAGGCGTTCATCAGCGAGAGTTACGACTCGGGCTGCAGAAATTTCCAGATTCACGCTCGAAAGGCGATCCTGCAGGGCCTGAGTCCAAAGGAAAACCGCGAAATCCCACCCCTGAATTACGATTTTGTTCGCCAAATCCAGAAAGACTTCCCCGATGCCGAGTTTGTGATCAACGGTGGGATCACGACGGCTCGCCAGGTACAGGACCTGCTGGTGGAGTTCCCGGGTGTCATGCTCGGTAGAGCCCCGTACAGCAACCCCTACCTGTTGGTTGAGCTAGAGCAGCAGGTTTTCGGCACCACAGCGGTTACCCGAGCGGCTGTGTATCGCCAGTATCGAGTCTATATGGCGGAACAAATGCACGCAGGGGTTCACCTCAAGCATATGGCGAAGCACCTCCTTGGGCTATATGCCGGCCTGCCCGGCGCTCGAGCTTTCAGACGCCACCTTTCCACCCACATGCACAAAGACAGTGCAGACTTATCGGTTGTCGACGAAGCCGTAAAGTTTGTGGCCACAGAAACCTGCTCATCCCGGGGTCCAAATAATGATTGATAACCTTTTCGAGCTGTTTAAGAAACTGATTGACGTCCCAGATGATGAACCGCAGGACGACAACGCCATTGTCCTTGCTGCTGTATCCTTAATGCTCGAAGTCGCGCGATCCGATTCCGACGGTGAACAGGTGGAACATGCTGTCATCCGAAACATTCTGACCAGTGAATTCAAAGTGGAAAGTGGGCTGATTGACAGCCTGCTTGAGGCGGGCGTAGAAAAAGTCGAGGATGCCATAGACCTTTTTCAGTTCACCCAACTAATCAACGAACACTATAGCCACGAGCAAAAAGAAGACCTGGTATATGCTATGTGGCGTGTCGCGCTGGCTGATGGCAAGGTGCAGGCAATCGAAGATCACATTATCCGCAGAGTCGCCGGGTTAATTTATGTGGCACATAGTGATTTTATTCGGCTCAAGCTGAAAGCCCGGGGATAACTGATTTTGAATCAGGTTCCGGTGGCTCTCGTCGGTCGCCCTGTCTTACCTCCAGAACGCTCGTGTTCTTTCTCATTCTCGAGCGCTTCGACAAGATCCTGGAACTTGTCGAAATTCTGATCTGCCAAGGCCATCAGTGTTTTATGGGCATCCAGCACCTGGTCGCGCAGGACTTCTTCACTGGTGATTTCCGTCGGAAGTTCCTGCAAACCGGAGGCTTCAGCCACCACATCATCGCTGGTAACAACGCAGACCTGTTCCATTGCCATACTGTTCAAAATGCGGGTGATATCTTCACGGGGCGAGACAATACTGGCCCGCGAATCAAAATACTCGCGGGTGCAGATCCCGATTTTGGCGATCAGGCCAAGCGCGGTACTGTCAATCGTTTCGGTTTCCGAGAGATCGATGATCATTGATTGAAAATGATCACAGGATTCGAGCTTCTCCAGGAAGGTCGAAATCGTTGGCCCAAGGGTTAGCCTCACCTCGCCGATAAACTTCAGGACGTGAACACCATCTTGCTCTGCAAACAAAATTTTACCCATATCTCTTCTATCCCGGCCGCCCAGAACTCGCTACCGTGAAAACCGCTATATCATCCGGGATAGCGCTAGCGCTAAGGACCCCCAGATCGTCGACCAATCCATCTACCATTCCACTCAGGTCCTCCCCGTGTTGCTGGCATTTTACCACCGAAAGCAGGTGTTCTTCTTTAGCCTCCAGTGTCCTTTGAGGCAGAATTTCAAACACTCCGTCGGAAAACATCACGATCGAATAGTTTTCCGGTAAATCCACATGGTGAACCTGGTACAAGGGCTCTCTATATAATCCGAGTGGTTGACCACCAATTTCGAGGAAGTTGGCACCCTGATCAAAGCACAGGATAGTACCCGGGAAATGCGCAGCGTTGCTGTATTCAAGAGAACTATTTTCTTGGTCGATGATGCCGAAAAACATCGTGACATGCTGTTCCAGTTTCCACTGCATAAGTTCAGAGTTGATCCAGCTCAGAATCTCCGCAGTGGATAGAAACCGGCGAAACTCATCCAGCAATCTCCGCGACAGGCTTTTCAGCAAAACAGTGATGAACGCGCTGGAAGCACCATGGCCAGACACATCGGCGATATAAAAAGCGACTCTTCCGTCAAACAGCTCAAAATAGTCAATGAAATCACCGCTCATGATGAGAGAGGGGTAGAGTTGGTGGTTGAAAGTGATGCCGCGAATGGACGTTGGCGAATCAGGCAACATGGCCTGTTGTACCCGAAAACCAGATCGCTGGTCCCGCTCTAGCCGTCGGAACATTGAGGAGGACTCTTCAGATGCCGCGGCGGCTGCAGCGTTGGTACGACACTCCAGGTTGTGCATAACGACATGGGCCAGCAGCTCTTTCTCTACGCCTACATAGTAGATGTAATCAGAGGCACCGGCCTGAAGGTGCTCACCCATTGCCTCTTCCACGATATTGGTCGCGACCATGACAATAGTGACAAGCGGAAACTCCCGGTGGATTTTATCAATCAGCGAAAGTGAGGAATGCCCGGACTCGTTGGTGAGCAGGATAAGATCAGGAAGATCGGAACGAATAACAGGTAAGGCGTTTGGATAATCGACAATAGTTACAGCGTTAAGGCCTCCCTCCGCAAGTCGAAGCCTCATTTCCTCGGCTTCCGCAGACCCCGAGATGATCAGCAACTGATGTTTATCGTCGCTCACAACACACTTTCAATAATTCAGGCAATGCCCCCTCCTACGTCCCAACTTGCAGGAATCGGCGATAATTTTACCCCTAAACCCTATAATTACAACTGTTTAGAGGCCATTCCTTTTGTAGTAAATGACTAAAATCGCCTATCACCTTGTTGGCTATAATCTTTAGAAATTACTCCCAGGAAACATCGCCTTCAGAAGTCATCACCAAACGGATCATCCACCTGGCCATCCCGCTCAAGAAATTCACGACGTTGCAGGTAGGCATCTCGATAAAAGATATATTTGTCACCAAACACCACGCCATCAACGGCTAACAGCTTGGCGCGGACACCCAGCAACCTGAACGTCGCCAGGCTATTGCGGTGTGCCACAGGGTAGTAATAACGCAGAGGATCCACCCTGTGATTACCCAGGCGACCAAAGATATCCCGAGTATCGCTCGGTCCTACACCGGGAATAACAATGTAGGCGCCTCGCGGCACACCCCACACGGCCAGGGTTTGTGAAAAGTCCTCATCATGGTCGACAAGCCCCATTCGACTTGCCGGGTCAAACAGCCCACCAATCCCAATACTTGAGTTGACCAGCACTCTCCCGAGATCACTTAGCGCCTGTTTCGGCTTGCCTTGCAAGGCGTTGTTGATGATGTCACCGACATCTGAGAGGTTGCCAAAGAAATTGCGAACAGAGTATCTGACGGGCCTGGGTAATACTTTCTTATAGGCTTTGGCTGCAGGCCTGATCAGCTTCGTGTCTACAAAGTCATTAAAGCCATGGACCTTGCGATTAATCGTCTCGAACCGGTCTTCGCTAGCCGCCGTCACGCCCGAAAAGACCAGTGCCAGCAACATCATCATCAGCCTCACCTGCGCTTCCCCATCACTGATTCCCATTGTTTGGTTAAACGTTTCTCTGATACCGGCATGGTAGTACCGATAGACTGTGCAAACAAAGAGATTCGATACTCCTCAAGCATCCATCGGAATTTCTCAAGTTTTTCCCTGGATTCTTCATCTGCCTGTTCATATCTGGACCACCACTGCCCGACGGCCTGGACCCCTGCTGAATCATTTTCGATGTTGCCACCCAGTTTCTCCAGCCTACGGGTAATCCCTCGAAAGTATCTTGGATACTGGCGCAACCAGTCAAAAGGAATGCCAAAGGGGAAGCCCGGTGGTATCAGATTATCCAACTGCCTGCGAACATCGTCCGCAGTGATTCGTAAGGACATTGTCTTGAGCTGATCTTCTATTGCCAGCGCCTGCTGCAATGATTGGGCTACAACTTTCGCGATTCGTTCCAGATGACCAAACAGCTCAGTTTTCCTGAGTAAGCGCTCGTCGAAACCAAGGCGGGAACTGACAGGCGACATTGATTCAACAAAGGTAATCGAAAATGCCGCCTTGACGATATTCTCGGCTAGTTCCGCTCGACTTCCCCGGGTCGCAAAGTACAGCGAAAACCGATCAAAACCCGGAATGTTCTTCCCCAGATACTTTCTCTGGTCCTTTAACTGGAACATGACCAGGCGCAACAATCCCGCAGCCGATAAGCTCAAAGCTTTCCACTCGGTCTCTACCAGCCTCACCGACACGCTATCAAGATCATCACATAGTGCAGGGTACATGGTGACGGCAACGCCACCTTCTCTGATCTGAATAGACTGCGGCAGCTCGTCAAAAACCCAATCTGTCAGCCCTTCAACTTCGAGAGGATGTTGCCGCCGGTCCTTAAGACGACTGCTCACTTTGTCCTCGAGTTGCTCTACCAATTGATCGAAATCCCGACCGCTCGCGACCAGTTTTCCACTGTCGTCAACAACCCTAATATTCAAGGCAAGATGTCGCTCGATGTTCGATTCCTTGAAATCCTCTGGATCAACGCGCGTCCCGGACAGACGGAACAACCTATCCGCAAGAGCCTCAACCAGGGGTTTGCCCTCATAATCGAAGTTTTCAAGAACCCGACTGACATAGTCAGGCGCAGGAACAAAATTCTTCCGCACTGACTTTGGCAAGGATCGAATAAGCGCGAGACACTTTTCCTCGAGCAAGCCTGGCACTATCCAGTCAAACTGGGCTCTGGGTATCTGGCCCAGCAACACCAGGGGAACGTCCACACTCACGCCATCATCACGGTTCCCGGGCTCGAATTTATAGTTCAGCGGTAGACTGGCACCACCAACGTCCAGCCTGTTTGGATAAAGCGTCTCTGAGAGCTCTGCTTCCCGGCGCATCAACTCATCCCGGGTAAGTTCCATTGCCTTGGCATTCTTTGGTGAATCGTTAACAAAGTTACGCAGGTCCAGTTCGCTACAGACTTCTTTAGGGAGAACATGTTCATAAAAATCAAACAAGGCCCTGGACTCAACCAGAATGTCCCGTTTCCTCACCTTCGATTCGATTTGCTCGATGTCACGAATCAGACGGCGGTTATTCTGGAAGAACTTCAATCGCGAGCGCAGCTCCCCCTGCACCAATGCTTTTTCGATAAAGAGCTCCCGGGCATTGCCCAAATCGACCGCACCAAAATCGACTTTCCTATCGGCTACAATCACGACACCGTAAAGCGTAACTTCCTCGCGAATCATCACCAGCCCATGTTCGGCATCAAACACCGGATCATGGTGCGTACGAACCACCAGGTGCCCTGCAAGGGGTTCGATCCAACGGCTCTCAATCTCTGCAACTGTTCTGGCGAATAGGCGGGATGTTTCAACCAGCTCTGAAGACAGTATCCATTTGGGTTTTCTCGCGAACTGTGAAGAACCCGGAAAAATGAACTGTTTTCGATTCCGTGCCCCCTGGTAATCATGATCACCGGCCTTGACTGCAATGTGACCAAGCAATCCGGTTAGCAATGCCCGGTGAACGCTACCGTAATCTGCTTCTTTCTTTCTCTGCCTGAAACCTTGCTCCTTACAAATCAACAGCAGTTGCCGATGCATCTCACGCCATTCCCGCATTCGCATGTACGACAGGAAGTTCTGTTTACAATATTTGCGTAACTGACCCTGGCCTAAAGACTGGCGTTTTTCCTCGAAATCACGCCACAGCGATACGAATGCAAGAAAATCAGAGCGCTCGTCCCAGTTTTGCTTGTGAACCTCATCAGCAGCCTGCTGGTGATCAAACGGTCGCTCCCGGGGATCCTGGATGGTCAGGGCACTCGTAATAATGAGCATCTCAGCAAGACTACCCATCTGATCTGCCGCGACCAGCATTCGAGCAAACCGTAGGTCAACCGGGAATCTCGCCAGCTGCTTACCCAACCGCGATATGCGGCGCGCCTTATCAACCGCGCCCAGCTCAAAAAGTAGTGCGAAACCATCGTTGATTTGTTTTGAGTTGGGTTGTTCAAGGAACGGGAACCTATCGATCTCACCTAATCTCAATTGCAGCATCTGGAGAATGACGGACGCCAGATTGGTCCGGAGTATTTCGGGTTCTGTGAACTCCTCCCGGGCCAAAAAATCATCTTCCGAATATAGCCTGAAGCAGACACCTTCACTCACCCGCCCACAACGACCCTTTCGCTGGTTGGCACTCGCCTGGGACACCGCTTCAATCGGTAACTGCTGCACCTTGGAACGAAAGCTATAACGCGAAATTCTGGCTACACCCGGATCAATCACATATTTAACCCCAGGTACAGTCAGCGATGTTTCCGCAACATTGGTCGCCAGGATGATCCGTCTGTTTTTATGCTCTTCAAATACGCGATTCTGATCGTTAATACTGAGTCTTGAATAAAGTGGCAGGACTTCAAATCCGGCAGAGCCTTTTCGTTTAATCTCTCTCGCCGTCTCGCGTATCTCTCTTTCGCCAGGAAGAAAGATCAGCACGTCTCCGTTTGGCATGGAGTCGATCTCTGCCAACGTATTAATTATGGCGCGAGTAGTCAGGTCATCCTGATCGTCACTTAAAGTATCCTCTAGAGGCCGATATTGAACATCGACCGGGAAGGTTCGACCGCTGACCTCAAATACAGGTGCATCATTAAAGTGTCTTGAGAACCGATCAACATCAATCGTCGCTGATGTGATGACTAATCTCAGATCGGGTCTTTTCGGAAGGATCTGTTTTAGGTACCCCAACAGGAAATCAATATTCAGGCTTCTCTCATGTGCTTCATCGATGATGATCGTGTCATAACGTTCGAGGAATCGATCATTTTGTGTTTCTGCCAGCAACACCCCATCAGTCATTACCTTGATCAAGGTCGAGGGCGTGCTCAGATCCTGGAACCTGACCTGGAAGCCCACCTCGTCACCAACGCTGACACTGAGCTCTTCAGCCAAACGGTGAGCGATAGTGCGAGCCGCGACGCGCCTGGGTTGGGTGTGGCCGATCAGTCCGAATACACCCCTACCCGCCTCCAGGCAAATCTTGGGTAACTGTGTTGTCTTTCCAGAACCGGTTTCACCCGCAACAATGACGACCTGGTTTTCCTGGATAGCTTTGACGAGTTCAGGGGCAGAGCGGGATACAGGAAGCGCCTCTGGATATGAAAACTGAGGCATCTTACCCAGGCGTTCCGCGACCAGTTGCCTGGATCGCTCAATCGCCCCTTCGAGCTTGCCTCGCTCCTTCTTTTTTTTGATTTCGCGGCGCATTCGAAAGCGGTCGGCAAGCATACACTCACCAATCTGATCTTCGAGTTCTTTGTAGGATGGGCGGGGCATGCGATAAATGGGGTCAGAGTAAAAAATCATCCCGATCAGTAGTGAGAATCGCAATGCTAGTGAATATTCTATACCAACGCATTGTTAAACTACGCTGGTGATGGAATTTTTACTCTGACCTCGTGTCTCGAACCCTAATCCCAGGACCAGGGCTTACTTTGTCAGACTGTTCATGCCCTGCTCAATACCGGAGATCGTCAGCGGGTACATCTGGTCTTCAACCAGTTTCTGGGTCAACGCAACAGAAGTCGAGTATTCCCAAGTATCCTGGGGTGTTGGGTTGATCCAGATAACTTTTGCGAAGGTATCCAGCACCCTCTGCATCCAGATAGCACCTGCTTCTTCATTCCAGTGTTCGACTGAGCCACCAGCATGGGTAATTTCATAAGGTGCCATAGTGGCATCCCCCACAAAGATGACTTTGTAGTCATGAGTATACTTGTGAAGGATATCGAAAGTGTCTATTCGCTCGCTCATGCGGCGATTGTTTTGCTTCCACAAACCGTCATAAATGAAATTGTGGAAGTAGTAGGTCTCAAGATACTTGAACTCAGAACGTGCTGCAGAAAACAGCTCTTCACAAACCTTTACGTGAGCATCCATGGAGCCGCCGTTATCCAAAATCAGCAGCACCTTCACCGTATTTCGTCGCTCTGGACGCATAATGATGTCAAGCATACCGCCATTTTTGGCTGTCTTGTCGATGGTATTGTTGATATCAAACTCGTCCTCGGCACCTTGCCTGGCAAGTTTTCGCAAACGCCGAAGAGATATCTTCATGCCACGAGTACCTAGCTCTACATTATCGTCATAGGCCTTATAGTCACGTTTGTCCCAGGTCTTCTTGCCACGACGTTTTTTACCTTTCCTGTCGTCACCTTCCTCACCACGACCGTTTTCGCCCTTTCCTTCCTTGTCCTTTTCCTTACCTTCACCCTGGGCCGCATCTTCTACTTCTTTTTTAAAAGCTTCGATCAGCTTTTCAAGCCCACCTAGTGATTTGATTTTTTCGAGCTCTTCAGGCGTTAGGCTCTTCTCAAACTCCCGTCGAAGATATTCGTCGGGAATCAGGGAATTAAGCAGGCTGGACAGATCATCAAGCCCCTTAAAGTAGGAACTAAACGCACGATCAAACTTATCATAGTGACGCTCATCCTTGACCAGCGCCATACGGCTCAGATAGTAGAACTCATCAATATCGGCGTAAACCAATCTCGCCCTGAGCACATCAAGCAAGTGCAACAGTTCTGTGATGGAAACTGGAATACGCGCTTTTTTGAGTGTGAAAAAAAAGTTGATCAGCATCGGGGACTGTTACCTTTTGGAATTTGCGTTAGGAATGGCGTATTTATTTACCGCCAGCACCACCGCCCTGTCTTCGATTCATGAAAGCGAGTCTCTCTAGCAATTGTACATCTTGTTCGTTTTTCACCAAAGCGCCGTAGAGTGGCGGAATCGCTTTCGAGGTATCACGGTTGGTCAAAATTTCATCAGGAATATCATCAGCCATCAGCAATTTCAACCAGTCAATTAGCTCGGAAGTCGAAGGCTTCTTCTTCAGGCCGGGCACTTTCCTGACATCGAAGAAAATTTCCATCGCCTCCTTCACAAGATCCTGCTTAATCTTTGGATGATGAACCTCAACAATACGCTTCATGGTGTCCCTATCCGGGAACTGGATGTAATGGAAGAAACAACGACGCAAGAACGCGTCCGGTAGTTCTTTTTCATTATTACTGGTGATGATCACGACGGGTCGCTGAATAGCCTTGACTGTTTCGCCGGTTTCATAAACGTGGAATTCCATGCGATCAAGTTCAAGCAGCAGGTCATTAGGAAATTCGATGTCCGCCTTGTCAATCTCGTCAATCAGCAGAACCACCTTTTTTTCTGCAGTGAAGGCTTCCCACATCTTGCCTTTTTCAATGTAGTTATTGATGTCGTGTACACGATCATCGCCTAGTTGCGAATCACGCAATCGCGATACCGCATCATATTCGTACAAGCCCTGCTGGGCTTTGGTCGTCGATTTGACATGCCAGGAAATCAATTCCATACCAAGTGAACTGGCTATTTCCTCGGCGAGCATCGTTTTACCGGTGCCCGGCTCACCCTTGATAAGAAGCGGCCGTTCTAGTTCAACTGCGGCGTTGACCGCCATCTGTAATTCTTCTGTGGCGATATAAGTAGATGTGCTTGAAAATTTCATTAATGGCGACTTCCCAACATAAAAGTCCGGCAATATAACGTCTGGCTATTAATTATGCCAGCCGATTCCATCCGGCGAATAAGGTCTTCTCAACCCTCCTGATGATTGCTTGCCCCACGGAAACGCCGCCCAATCAGCGTCGCCAGCATTACAGCGGTCGCCAGCAGCAACGCGAGGGACCCTCCAACGCCATTATCCGTGGTACCCAGCAACAAGTCTATAAGGACCACCACCATTGCGGGTGCCAGATGTTCATGTGCTTCACCGGTAAACCAGGGTGTATAGATCACCACCAGCGAGATACCACGCAACAATTCCCGCCAGCCTCGATGTGCGACGAGCTTCGTTAGCTTCCACCAGAACAGGCTAAATATGAGGCCGCTACCGATATAGACCGCCCAAGCGACGAAATACTGATAATGTCCGATAACTTCATTCACTCTTTTTCACCCTGGTCCTGCTTCACCCAGGTAATAATGTGATCTTCCATAGCATCAGGATGGACGTACAACTCCGAGGTGCATTTTCCCTTAACTGAAATCCCAGCCTCATGAACGGTATCCGGTGAACCCGAAACGAGCGGATGCCACCATTCCAGGTCCTTGCCTTCAGCGACCAGCCGATATGCACAGGTAGTTGGAAGCCACCCGTAGTCGAGCGCACCGACGGGAGTCAACTGGATGCAATCCGGTACAAGTATTGTTCTCTCCTCGTATCGGGTACAGGCACATTTGTCTTCATTCAGGTACTGGCACACTACTGACGTGTAGTGAACCTCTTCAGATTCTTCATCTTCAAGCTTGTGCAGGCAACAGCGAGCGCAGCCATCACAGAGGGATTCCCATTCTTGGGCTGACATGTCAAAGATGGACTTCTCTTCCCAGAATTCAGCCACGTTGGTGATGCTCTGCAGGAGGCAACTGCAGGTGGTAGCCGCGCTCTTTCAGGTTAGCCATGACAACCACAGGATCTTCCTTAGCTAGGCTTCTCTCTACCGTCAGCTCAAGACTCAACGCGATTTCCACTGGTCCTAACTGCTGCCGAAGCGCCTCTGGAACATGTTCAACACCCTGGTCCGCCAACACATATAAATAATAGTTTTCCTTATTGACGCTCTTATAGACATCACAGGCAATCTTCATGAACCGGGTTCCGATAACTCAGCCAGCAAAGCCTCACCTATAACAGACTCTCTCCAACCACCTAGTTCACCCGGCAAATGATACTGACCCTGTGCATCTTCCGATCGAATAAGCTTTTCAAGGTGCCTGCGTTTTGTCAGCAGCTCCGGGGCGACCGAGAGACTCAACGCGCGTTCTTCAACCACCTGCTTCAACCGTTTGAGTTTCTTATTGTTAATTGGCGCATCGGTTCGAACAAAGGTTTCAGGACAATCCGCCTCAGACACCAGTCTCGCTTCAGCTTGAATAACCTGGATCTGCTCGCCGTATTTCCTAACCTGTCGCGACGTCATGCCTGCTCCGCTCTGAAACCCCTGCATTCTAGTTATTTCTTCCTTCACGATTAACACCAGGGACTTCTGGTCCACGACCCGATTCCGGGGAACGTCTTCTTTTCGTGCAGTGATTTCGCGCCAGGAACACAAAGCCTTCAGCAGGTTTAATTGCATTCGGTTCAACTGCCACAAGCCTTTGAGTTTTTTGTAACTGTCTTCCGGCGCTGCAACCGTCGGAATACCCTGTCCGAGCACCAGCGACTCTGCTTCGACCCAACCAAGTTTCGGTCCACCTTCCAGCGCTTCAAGCTGGACTTTGTAGACCTCCAGCAAATGAATGACGTCTAGTGCAGCATAATCCAGCTGACTGGTGGTCAGCGGCCTTGCCAGCCAGTCTGACCGAGTCTGATCTTTCGACAGACTGATATCCAGATAATGTGCAACCAATGCCTGATACCCCACTGAAAAACCAACGCCCAAAGCCGCACTTGCGATTTGCGTGTCATAGACCGGCGACGGGACCAGACCCAAAGCATACTGGAACACTTCCATATCTTCCGAACAGGCATGTAGCACCTTGAGCAGCGAACGCTCCTCCATGACAGCTTTGAGCGGCTCGATACTCGAAACACTTAACGGATCAATCAGGAAACATTCTGCACCAGTGTATATCTGGATTAGCCCGACTATCGGGTAATAGGTGTTGAATCTGGCGAACTCCGTATCGAGTGCGATGACAGATACTTCGAGACACGCTTCCACAACCTCCTGAAGTTGTTCATCCGTGTCTATATAGCGATACTCTGGTGCCACTTCTTGATTCCTTTTTTAGATACTTTTCCTGCCTTCAAAAGCGTGAGACAGCGTGCCTCCATCGACGTACTCAAGTTCACCGCCAAGCGGGATACCCTGTGCAAGACGACTGATCGTTATATTCAGCGGTTTTAATGCTTCAGCGATGTAATGGGCAGTAGCTTCGCCTTCAACGGTGGATGACACCGCCAGGATAATTTCCTGGATACCCGACTCACACCGCCTGATTAGGTGATCAATACCAATTTCATCAGGTCCCCGCCCATCTATTGGAGAGAGAGTCCCCATCAGCACAAAGTACTGGCCGCGGTAACTGAGAGATTGCTCTATGGCGATCACGTCCGATGGCGCTTCGACAACGCACATTATGGTGGATCCCCTATTTCCATCACTGCAAATTTCACACAACTCAGCTTCGGTCAGGTTTCTACAGGATTTGCAGTGACCAATCTTCTCTATCGCTTCGCTGAGAATCCGCGCGAGGTGGCGACCACCTTCCCGATCCCGCTCTAACAGGTGCAGCAACATTCGCTGTGCGCTTTTTGGCCCTACGCCCGGTAAACACCGAAATGCGTCAATGACCTGTTCGATTAGTGTCTGTTCTTTCATTTTAAGAAAATGGCAACTTGAATCCAGGTGGCAGAGGAATACCGGCTGTCAATTCAGACATTTTGTCTTGCTGGTTTTTCTCTGCACGGCGAACTGCATCATTCATGGCCGCGGCGATAAGGTCTTCCAGGACATCCTTGGCCTCGCCCAGCAGGCTACTATCGATATTAACCTTCCGTACATCGTGCCTTCCCGTCATCGTAATCTTGACCAGACCAGCGCCTGACTCGCCAGTCACCTCCGTCTTTGCAACGTCTTCTTGCAGTTTCTGAACTCGTTCCTGCATTTGTTGGGCCTGTTTCATCAAGTCACCCAGTCCCTCACCTAACGCCATCGTTGTTACTCCCAGATCTTAGTAAATAGATCTTAATAAATTGTTGCTGATTGAAATTAGTTGCCGAGTGGCGCAATACTCTTAGGATCCAGCTTGCCGTTGAAACTTTCTATTAACTGCTGGACGTGCTGGTCACCCTGAATATCAGCAACTGCCTGGGCGAGACTCTGCTGTTTCTCACGCTCAGCACTCTGAGCAGGCGTTTCCACGCTGGGCGCACCGACCTCGATCGATACTTTTATTTCCTGGCCATACAATCGGCCCAGGGCCTCTGCAATGCGACTCTCATAGGTTTTATTCCAGAGACTGGCATGATTTTCACTAAGCTTTAGAACACATTGGTGATCATTTGAGCTATAAAGCTCGCAATTCGCTGCCAGAGAGGCTGCAACCCCCGAGAGTGAGAGCGCTCCAAGTATCTCAGCCCAATTTGCGGGGGAAAATTCCGGCGCGGGCTCTTGGGCTCGCTGAGGCTCTTCGTTTCGCTGAGGCTCTTGGGGTGCGACAAAAGGGGCCTGTTTAGTTTCAGGTTTGGTGACTTGCTCAGGGATCGGTTCTAGCAGGCGCTTCCCTGGTCGATCCTTTTCGACAGGATCGTTTTTCACGATCTCACTAACGACTTTTAGCGGTGGCGCAGACTGCCTGGTTTTTGATTGAGGAAGCGCCGGCGAAGTCGCCATAGATGCAGCTGAAGCTGATGCAGATATCGATGCAGAAGGCACCGGCGCTGCTGCTTTCGGTACTGCGCTATCACCACTAATCGCAGCGACCAGTCCTGCGACGGGTGATGCCTTGGAAGCGGGTGCTTCGCTTGGAGCATCGCTCCCTGATCCTGATCCTGTTCCTGTTCCTGGTCTTGGTCTTGGTCTTGATCTTGATCGTGAATCTGGCCCCGTTCCTGATTCAGGACCCGGGCCTTCCGGGGTGAAGGACATCATCCGCAGAAGCACCATTTCGAATCCGATTCGTGGCATGGGCGCAAGAGGCATATCCCGTTGCCCGATCAGGCCTATCTGGTAGAGCAATTGAACCTGCTGCGCAGATACCTGCTGCGCTGCGGCCAAGACCAGTTCTCGGTCCCCCTGCGCGTTATCTACAGCATCCGGAACAGCCTGTGCAATGGCAACCCTGTGAAGTACAGCCAGAATATTATCGAGCAGCGCCGCATAATCCGGCGCAAACTCTGATAGCGCGGCAATTTTTTCGAGCAGCCTCGCGCCATCTTCCGCAATCACCGCGTCAATCAGGTCATAGACTTCCTGATGATCGATCGACCCGAGCATGGATTTTACAGACCCATCCCTAACTTCGTTACCTCCAAATGAGATCGCCTGGTCAGCCAGGCTCAAGGCATCCCTCATGCTGCCATCCGCTGCGTGACCTAGCTGCCATAACGCAGTCTCGTCATAGTCAATGGATTCCTTATCAAGAACGACACCCATATGGTGGACAATCTGTTCCGGCGAAAGATTCTTCAGATTGAATTGCAGGCAACGTGAAAGCACCGTCACAGGAAGCTTCTTGGGGTCGGTGGTCGCAAACAGAAACTTGACATGTTCCGGCGGTTCTTCAAGGGTCTTAAGCATCGCGTTGAAACTGTGACGCGACAGCATATGGACTTCGTCGATCAGGTATATCTTGAATCTGCTGACAGTCGGCATGTACTGAACGTTATCGAGCAGTTCGCGCATATCATCGACACCTGTCCGTGACGCTGCATCCACCTCGATCAGGTCTACACTGCGTCCCTCTGATATTTCAAGACAGGTATTACATTCACCGCAAGGTACCGACGTCAAACCAGATTCGCAGTTAAGGCATCGGGCCAGGATTCTGGCGATGGTGGTTTTACCGACGCCCCGGGTACCGGTGAATAGATAGGCGTGATGTAACCGTTGATTATCTAGCGCGTTAACCAGTGCCTGAAGGACATGCTCCTGTCCTTCAAGATCCTGAAATGATGCGGGGCGATACTTCCTGGCGAGAACCTGATAACTCATAGCGGGATTGTACGGGGTATAGTATGTACATTGAAGCAGGAACCTACTAAATGCCATCAACATTGTGTATCGGACACCGCGGCGCGAAAGGACTATTGCCTGAAAACACCCTACCCTCGTTTGAACATGCCATTAATGTCGGCTGCGATTGGGTGGAGTTGGATGTTTATCATGTGGACGGTGAACTTCTTGTCATTCACGATAAATCAGTCGACCGGACCACTAATGGCAAGGGTCTTGTCTCAGAACTCAGTTTCGATGAAATAAGGGCACTTGACGCAGGGGGTGGACATTCGGTCCCAACACTGCAGGAGGTGATTGCCCTGGTTGATAGACGTTGCAGGATCAATGTCGAGCTGAAAGGGCCCGCTACCGCCAAACCAGTCAGCGACCTTCTAAGCAAGGTATTGCCTCACCGAATGGACCCCTCGCGACTTCCTGCTCTCTTCCTTCAATCACAAGGAACTTGAAATGGCAGACCCGGCCTATTCTCGCGGCGCATTGTTCGCGAAGCTCTTACCCGACATGTGGGACAGGGCTGAGCGATTAGGCGCCTGGTCAGTTAACTTCAACAAAGCAGAGATCAGCCGATCACTGGTCGAAGATGCCCACTCACGCGGTTACAAGGTTCTGGCTTACACCGTCAATTCAAACACTGACATTCTCAGAATGATCGACTACGGGGTCGACGGGCTTTTCAGTGATTACCCCGACAGGGTCGTTGAGCTAAGGGCAGGTCCTGGGAAATGACTGTAAAGCTCGCGCCCGCTTCTTCGGATCATCGCTGTTGGGTCAGGGCCGAGCTCCAGTCTTATCTGGCTGAACTCTCCCAATTCGCGTCTATCGAGAAGAACGCTGAAGGGCAATACAATTACCCCTATCTTGATTTTTACTGGCGAGCACCTGACCGCCACCCGTTTATCATCTACCTAAACAACGAAGCAGCTGGTTTTCTGCTCGTGCGCGAAGACCTGGACCCAGCTGACGGAACTTCCCTAACAGAAATCGCAGAGCTCTATATTCTCCCTGCATTTCGCCAGCGTTCAGTTGCAAGCAGTGCAATAAAAGAAGTGCTTGGTTATTTCCCAGGGAACTGGCGAGCCGCGGTGCTTCCCAATAACGCAGTTGCGTGCTCTTTCTGGAGGCAGCTAATTTCGGCACTGGATCCTGAGTTTACGGTGACACTACCTGCATCGCCTAACAACCAACAGATTGTTTTTTCTTTCCGTGTCTGACCCTAACTTGACAGGAGATCCTCGATCTCACGACCCAAGTCGTATTTTTGACTGGTGACGATTTTTTCCAGCACCTCGACCCTGTGTCGAGCATCCTGCAAATCGGTCTCCAGATCATGAACCTGATCTTCAAGGTCCTTCATCCTGGATTTGAACTTACCTCCCGAATTTGAAGCCTTGATGATCGCGACGACTGTTCTTCCTGTTATTGCAACCACGGCAATCACAGCAATCGCAACCCACATTGAACTAGCCATGATCTTCTCCTGCAGTAGATCGATCTTTCACCCGACCCCTGCGCGTTAGAGCACCCGAACCGGTGATCGCTTTAGTAATGTCTGGAAATCCTCCGTAGGAAACTTCGCCACTACCATTAATGACAACGTTCAGCTCATCGCTGACGGTCATTGAAACTTTTCCTGAGCCATTTAGTATCACACGCGCAAAATCGCTGACTAGGTGATCTGACATGACTCTACCGGTGCCATTGACGACAATCGATTGCGTTTCGACATCACCCTGGACCCGTATGCGCCCGGCCCCCTGAATAGTAGCCCTGAAATTGTCAGCCGTCAGGTGCCCCAGGCTCACGTTACCGGAACCGTTTATCTCAACTCGGACTGTATCGTTGTCCAGGTCCGGTACGATCACTGCGCCACTACCTGTCACAGAGATCTCCCGGATGTCTTTCATGCCTAGATCAAAAGAGATGACTTCTTTCAATACTCGAAGCGGAGTCACTTTAGGACTTTTATATCCGACATAAAGAACACCATCTTTGACTTCGGAAATGATGTGCTTGATGACGTATGCAGGCGCATGAACTCTCAGAGACTCTTCATTGGTTTGTGTGATCTTTAGCGCACCGGGGCCCCTGAAGCGAACCTGGTCGAATCGCGAAACATCCCTAACCTCAATCGGCACGATCTAGTCCTCTCCGGAGATTTTGCGAAATTCACGCTGCAGCTCAAATCGCGAGGAAGTTACATAACCTTCCATCTGCCTCAGCCTCTGCTCAATATCGGAAAACTTGTTCTTCGCCGTTTTCATTGCCTGGACATTACTCATTGCAGAATCCTTCTCTGACAAATCGTTCGACCCATGAAACTGGCGCTCCTCAGGTCGGTTTCGTTTCCCCGACTTCCTATCATCATACTCCGAATCCCGGCCGTCTATTCCCTCTTCGAAACGGTCGGTTACCCGCCTGTAGTAAGGCTTGTCTTCCATCAAAAAGTAGGTGATGAAGTAGCTTGGAATCACCACAGAGGGTATGAATATCACCCCAAACACCGCGTACAACCTGATCTCCCAGGCCGGTCGACCAACATAGTCTGCCACGCCGGCGCATACGCCGCAGATCTTCTTTCTTTGACGGTCTCTATATAGGTGGGCGCTTTTCCGTCTGCGTGCCCTGGAACGACTTCTGGGCCATGCATCATAAACCCATGCAAGCCAGTGGCTTTGCCCTTCAGCACGCGCCTTTCGCCGTGCTTTCCTGGCTCCGCCCCGCGTTCTTCTGCGCGGCTGTTCGACATCTTCAAAAAGATCGTCAAAACCTGAGTCAAGACCAAGAGACTCCTCGTACTGACTCAGTTCTTCGGCTGCTCTGCCTGCCTGATCGGCGCTATACCGCGCATTTTCAGCCTCTTTCCTTGCCTTCTCTGCCTCCGATGCAACCCGTTCTATTTCCCGTTCTTCATCCGGGGAATCAACCATGCGCCTGGTCTGGTCATCAATCCACTGTTCTGCTTTTTGAGTGACTTCATCAACCAGATCCGCAATGGATTTATCCAGTTCCCTTTCACGACCCGGACGACGATTGGCTCTCTGTGCCAGCCGCTCTGCACGCTCCGCGGCCCGCTCGGCCTGCCTCTCCTTTCGACTCGCTCGCTCCTCGGCCCGCTCAGCCAATCTTTTGGCTCTTCTGGCAGCCCGCTCTGCATCTCGTTTGTCTTTACTCAACTTATCGCCCTCTACCTCTGACCAAATTGCTCAAACAATCACTCGACCTCTGACCAAATTGCTCAAACGATCACTCACTTAACCGCACCGCTCAAGCTTCCTGATTTTCTCTCCACCCCGGGCTTTCAACATCCAGGATGGATTCCAGTGTTTCAATCCTCGCAGCCATCTTGTTGGCAACCTCTATCATCTCATCCAGTTCAGCTCGCTCACTGGACGATAGCCCGTTGACCACATTAGCCTTCGACTTGTAGTGGACAATAATCCAGATCGGCGCCACCACCAGCAGGAAGACAACTACCGGTACGAAAAATGCCACAACAATACCGTCCATTGTTTACCCCAATTCAGATTATTCAGATTCAGCTTGAGCGCCGGGTTGAGCCATTTTAGCCTTTAACCTGGCTAACGCCTCGTCGATTCTCTCATCATTTTCAAGCTCACCAATTTCATCAGACAATGTTTGCTGCCCCAGGTCGTAGGCTTCAACCTCGCCTTCGAGATCGTCGATTCTGCGTTCGTATCTATCGAATCGACTCATCGCCTCATCAATATCGACATCATGCAGCTGCCGTTTTACGCCCATTCTGCTCTGAGCCGTGCGGCTCCTGACGATCAGCGCCTTCTGGCGAGTTTTGGCATCTCCCAGTTTTTGCTGTAACAAGCCTATGTCTCCGGACAATTTATCAAGGTTAATGTCTATCACCTCAAGATTAGTCTCCAGTGCCATCGTCGCCTCTTCTGCCGATGACTTTTCCTTAAGCGCCGCCCGCGCCAGGTCTTCCCTGCCTTTGCTCAGCGCGACCTCAGCTTTGCTCTCCCAGTCCTCGGCTTCAAGATGCAATCTCTCAACCCGCCGACTCAGTTCTTTTTTGTCAGCGATGAGTTTGGCCGACTGTGTCCGAACCTCTACCAGGGTTTCTTCCATTTCCTGGATGATCAGGCGAACCATCTTTTCAGGATGTTCTGCTTTATCCAGAATCGAATTGATATTCGAGTTGATAATATCGGTGAATCTCGAAAATATACCCATCTTGTCTACCTCATGTTGATTTCTTAAGAATCTTGTCGTGGCATAACTGTTCCAACATTCGTGCCAACTCCAGGGGTTATCTCAACCTACTGTTTTTATTCGTTTTTTTATCCAGCGAGCAAGTTCATCACTATTTGGCACCGCGCAATGTAGTGAATCTAGCCAACAATTAGTGAAAATGTCACTACATACGCCATAATCTAATCTCGAATTGAAGCTTTTTCCCTATGAATAACAGACAACATTCCGAACGCCTGCTTGGTGAAGCACCCTCGTTTCTAGAGGTGCTGGACCATGTGTCCCAGGTAGCGCCGCTTGATAAGCCCATATTAATAGTTGGTGAACGCGGAACGGGCAAGGAACTCATCGCCGCTCGCCTGCACTACCTTTCAGGCCGCTGGGATCAGGAATACGTAAAAATGAACTGTGCAGCGATCAGTGAATCTTTGCTGGAGACTGAGCTGTTTGGTCACGAAGCCGGCGCTTTCACCGGCGCAACCAAAATGCACCAGGGGAGATTCGAGCGAGCAGACAAGGGATCGCTTTTCCTTGATGAACTGGCAACGACTTCTGCCCTGGTCCAGGAAAAATTGCTTCGAATAATCGAATACGGTGAGTACGAGCGTGTTGGCGGCAGCAAAACGCTGAACGTCGATGTACGTCTAATAGCCGCCACCAATGAAGATCTTCCGAGCCTCGCGAATGCAGGAAGGTTTCGCGAGGACCTGCTTGACCGACTCGCATTTGATGTCATAACGCTGCCACCACTACGAGCGCGCGCTGAAGATATTATTCTTCTGGCTGAACAATTTGCCGTCACCATGGCAAGTGATCTTGGCATGGAGTTCTTCCCAGGGTTTTCAGACATGGCCATTGAAACATTACTTGCCCACCAATGGCCCGGCAACATTCGCGAGCTTAAAAACGTGGTAGAACGAAGCGTTTATCGCGCCGCAGACGATGGGACTCCTGTTGATGTGATTACCCTGGATCCATTCGATTCTATTTTCAGACCCACTGGTTCAAGAGATAAAACCAACGCCGCCAGCCCAAAGTCGGCCGAACCGAATGGACATAGCTTTCCGCTAGACTTTAAGCAGACAGTCCAGGATTACGAAATCGATCTTATTCAGAAAGCCCTTTCTGCGTCTCAATTCAACCAGAAAAAAACGGCCGAAACGCTAGGTGTCACTTACCACCAGCTACGCGGATACATGAAAAAGTACGAACTGTTTGAGAACCATTAGCCGGTGATACGTCTGCTGCTATTCCTGCTGTTACTTGAGCCCTCCACGCTTCTTGCAGATGAAATGCTGTACCGTCTAATCAACCAGCGACTGTCGTTAATGGAGCAGGTTGCGGCTTACAAATGGATCAACGAACAACCGATCGCAGTGCCGGAAAGGGAAGCCTTCGTTATCAGCAAAGCAGTGGACGACGGCCTGCAATACGGCATCACCACTGACTCCAGCGGTGCATTTTTCTGGGCACAGATTGAGGCTGCAAAAGATATCCAGCAATGCTGGTTCGATCGCTGGACCGCAGGGCAAGCACCTGAAACCGCAGAGGATCTTGTGGCTATCGTCAGGCCAAAGCTCATCCTCCTAGGAAGCGAAATCACCAGTCGGCTGGCAGAAAAAACAAACGACAGGAAGTTGTTCAACAGGTTATTCAGTCAGGACCTGCCTATTGACTGCCTGTCAGAAAGCGCGCACCAGAGCGTTTTTAACGCGCTTAAAAGCGTCACAACGTACCCCGACCGGCACACACAGGTTATGGACAGCGGCCGGTTGCGAGTAGGAACGACGGGAGACTATGCACCGTTCTCCTACTCCAGGGATGGCCTGTCGTTTACAGGTGTCGATATTGACCTGGCGCTTAACCTTGCCGAGAGCCTTGATGTAGAACTGGTCTTCATCAAGACCAGCTGGCCCACATTGATGGATGACCTTGCCGCCGGCTTATTTGACATAGCGATGAGCGGCGTTTCCATCATTCCTGCCCGCCAGCAGCACGCCTATTTCTCAGCGCCTTACCATGTTGGCGGAAAATCACCGATCACTTCATGTTCGCGGGTGCACGAATTCAGCTCTCTTGAAGCGATTAATCAGCCCGGCGTACGCGCGATCGTGAACCCGGGAGGCACAAATGAGCGCTTCATTGACGCCAAACTGAGACGGGCGAAGAAAATTCTTCACCAGGATAACCGGACCATTTTTGATGAGATCATCAAGGGTAATGCTGACCTTATGATCACGGACAGCATTGAGGTTAGGCTTCAGGCAAATCTGCATCCAGAGCTCTGTGGGTCGATGCCTGGAGAGACACTGACTTACCAGGAAAAAGGCTACATGATGCCAAAGGACCCTGCCCTCAGACTCGAAGTCAACCAATGGCTTGAGGAGGTACGTTCACAGAACATTCTGGAACGTATCTTTGAGCAGCATTTGAATTAATCCGGATCAACCAGCTTTGCTTGCCACTTCATATTCGGCACAGGGTCGCCGTTAATAAAAGCCTTGATCATCGCGTTCACTTCGACGGGCGCATCCTGCTGGACCCAGTGTGAGATTCGAGGCAGATATCTGATCGTGAAGTCCCGAACCCATTTGTCAGTTCCGTAGGTCGTTTCCTTGGTTAGCGCCATGTCATCTTCCCCCCAGCACATGAGGGTTGGCGTTTCTATAATAGGAAAGCCCTGGTCCTTCTGGCGCTTGGCACCGCCACCGAAGAAAAGTTCCCGGTAATAATTAATCATGGCGGTCAGTCCGCCAGGACGAGCAGCATTTTGCGAGTACAGGTTAATGACTTCCTGTGAATACATTTCGGGTCTTGTGCTTGAGGCCTTGATCATCTCTCCCATCGCATTTCCACGTCTACCAATGAGCCACTCAGGCAACCCTGGGATCTGGAAAAAAAAGATGTACCAGGATTTCTTCAGTTGCGCCCATCCCGCCCCTTCACGCCCGGCAGCAGGGTGCGGCACATTACAGATCACCAGTTTCGACAGGGGCCTGATCTCTCGAATGGAGAAATACCATGCAATCACGGCGCCCCAATCATGGGCCAATAAGATCGTTTCCTCACATTCGGCAGCATCAATCAATGCAGCCACATCAGCCAGCAGGTTTTCGATCGCGTAATCTTTCTTGTCCGGAGGAATGGAGGAATTACCATAACCCCGCATATTGGGAGCCCATACTTTGTAGCCAAGCTCTGCGAGCATCGGGAGCTGGTTTCTCCAGGATACGGAGTGTTCAGGAAAGCCATGCAGGCAAATCGCCAGCTTGTTGCTGGACTGATCGCCGCACATATCTACTTCAAACCTAAGGCCATTGGCCGTTACAAATTCTGTACTGATGCGGTCGTCAATCGCACTGGTTGCGGACATAACACTCATTAAATTTCATCCCATTTCATTAGCTGACTCATGATTGACAGCAAGCCCCCTGCCTACCAGACTAATGGGCCCTGTTGAACCGCCAGTATCTCATGACCCGACCTAATCTGAAATTCGGTATCTTCCTCGCCCCTTTTCATGGTCTGAAGGAAGATCCAACCCGGGCTCTGGAACGTGATCTACAACTGGTTAGTTACCTGGACGATCTTGGATATGACTACGCCTGGATCGGTGAGCACCATTCTGGCGGCATGGAAATCATTGCTTCGCCAGAAGTATTCATTGCACAGGCCGCAACACAGACTAAACATATTCGGTTTGGCACGGGCGTTTCTTCACTGACCTTCCATCATCCACTGATCCTGGCTGATCGCATTATGCAGCTGGATCATATGACCCGCGGCCGCGTCGCATTCGGTATGGGCCCCGGTGCACTCCCCTCGGATGCCCAGATGATGGGAATCGATACCCTGAAGCAAAGAGACATGATGCTCCAGGCCATAGAGGTTTTGGTGCCTCTTTTACGTGGCGAAACGGTTACCCGAAAGACTGACTGGTTCGAATTGGACGAAGCACGGCTTCAACTGCAGAGCTACTCGAAACCCTCGGTGGAAATGGCAGTTGCATCACAGGTATCACCAAGTGGCGCAAGGGCTGCGGGTATACACGGTGTGGGGCTCCTTTCCGTTGGGGCAACCACCACCGGCGGGTTTAACGCACTCGCCGCCAACTGGGAAATCTATGCGCGTAAGGCAACCGAACATTCGCAGCCAGTCAACCGCAATGCATGGTCACTGGTTGGCCCGATGCACATTGCCGAAACCAGGGAGGAAGCCATGAATAACGTTCGCTTTGGGCTTAACGAATGGATTACCTACTTTAAGGAGGTTGCAGCGCTGCCTATCGCGCCCACGGGTGAAGACCCGGCAGAAGCCCTTGTTGCCAGCGG
>CALKBV010000009.1 GCA_937775265.1 uncultured Pseudomonadales bacterium | reverse complement strand
GCCCAAAGGTACAAAGTGCCATTATCCGGCTAACGCCAAACAAAAAGGCAATAGATGTTGACAGGAAGCTGCTTGAAAGCATCCTCATCCAGGCTTTTTCTATGCGGCGCAAGACGATTCGCAATGCGCTCAGGAAATTCCTGACCGCGGACGAACTCGAATCGCTTCTCTTGAACCCTCAACTACGCCCTGAGAACCTGACAATTGACGACTACCTTTCCTGCACGCGGTTCGTGGGAGACAGACCGTGAGCACCTACATTATTGGCGACGTGCAGGGTTGTTTCGACGAGTTGCAAAAGTTACTCCGCCTGGTCGACTACCAGTCCGGGCAGGATCATCTCTGGTTCGCTGGCGACCTGGTGAATCGCGGCCCCCGCAATGCGGAAGTACTTGACCTGAGTCATGTCCGAGCCGAACGTCAGATGCGTGTTGGGTAACCATGATCTTCATTTTCTTGCTGTTGCTACGGGCCAGCAAACACCGCAACGCAGCGACACGATCGAGGATCTGCTCAATAGCCCGAGGCTCGATGAGTATATTGACTATGTGAGGCATCTTCCGATTCTGCACTATGATCGATGCTGAGAACCTCGCCCTGGTTCATGCTGGTATTCCCCCGAATATGGACATCAACACCTGCCTGGCACTAGCGAGGTGAAGTAGAGAGCCGTCCTGCAATCGGACCAGGTATCCCGAATTTCTTAAAGCAATGTACGGTAACGAGCCCAGCACCTGGCATGACCAACTCGCAGGTACGGACCGACTTAGGGTGATTACGAACTACTTTACCCGGATGCGCTACTGTTCCCACGATGGTGAATTGGAACTTACCCACAAGGCGGACATCCAACCCGATGGTTTCGCGCCATGGTTCACCTTTGAGCGCAGTGACCAGTTGCAGGTTGTATTTGGCCACTGGGCTGCCTTAAATGGTCACACCGGAGTCGACTTTGCTATCCCCCTTGATACAGGATGCGTCTGGGGACGAGAACTAACGGCTATGCGTTTAGAAAACAAAACCTTTTCCTCAGTAGCAGCGGAATCGTGACCATGGATGTCTACCTGGTTGGCGGCGCCGTGCGCGACTCCCTTCTCGATCTACCCGTAACAGAAAGAGACTATGTTGTCGTCGGCGCAACGGAACAGGAAATGCTGGACGCAGGTTACCGAACAGTTGGTAAGGATTTCCCCGTGTTCCTGCATCCTGAAACACAAGAAGAATACGCCCTCGCCCGGACCGAGAGAAAAATCAGCCCGGGACATACCGGTTTTGTGTGCTACGCATCACCAGAGGTTACTCTTGAAGAAGACCTGTTGAGGCGGGATCTCACGATCAATGCCATCGCCCGGTCTGGTTCCGGAGAACTCCATGATCCTTTGGGTGGTCAGGCAGACATCGCCTCTAAATCGCTGAGACACGTCTCCGATGCCTTTATCGAGGACCCTTTACGCGTCCTGCGTGTCGCCAGGTTCTATTCACGGTTTTACCACCTTGGCTTTACGGTTCACTCTGATACAACTGCATTGATCGTGAAGATGGTAAATGAAGGACAGATAGCAGAACTAACGGCGGAACGTATTCATGGCGAATTAAATAAGGCCCTGAACACTAAAGACCCTGCAGAATTCTTCGATTATCTTCGCCTGGTGGGTGCACATGAATTCCTGTGGCCCGAGATCACAAAGGACGACATAGATAACCTTCGACGGCTGTCATCAACAAATATCCCATCCCCGCAGGTCGAAACCTGTTTCGCGGGTTTAACCATGAATCTGGATAGCACACGGCTTACGAATCTCTGTCAGCGCCTGAAGTGTTCGAACAATAGAACAGAGACCTCCGGCCTGGTCGCAAAGTTTCTTGCGAAATGGATCTTGTTGAATGAACTTGACGCTGAAGAAATTATCTCGCTACTTCAACAAACGGATGCCTTCAGAAAGCGTGCCAGATTCGATGCTTTTAACGAAATTTGCGCCAATATCAGCAATGACAAAGCCCTGCCCGCTAGATGGTGTCATTTTCTCGATCTTGTCTCAAACGTCAGGGCAAGTGATATCGATACCGGGGAAACAGGCCCGGCGCTGGGCAAAGCAATACGGGAAAGACAGACGAAACTGGTGAAAGCTGCCATTTCATTCAATGAATGACAAAACGCAGCGAGATACCACGAAAGTCGCATTGATCGCCGACGTATCCCCAGGCGCTATACGCTGACCAATAGATAGCCTGGGCCTACCACTAGCCCGTTTAGGCGTATTCTCTCGCTATCGCCCGGTAGCCAATATCGGTACGAAACTCCGCCCCATTAAATGAAATTTGGTTTACAGCAGCGTAAGCCTTTTCATTGGCTTCAAGAGCGCTAGAGCCAAGCGCAGTAACCCCCAACACTCTCCCCCCATTGGTAACGACTTCGCCGTCTTTCATCGTAGTTCCTGCATGGAAAACCTTGGCAACCTCGACATCCCGGAGGCCGGAAATCACCTTGCCGTTTTCATAACTGCCCGGGTAACCACCCGATGCCATGACTACTGTTAAAGCAACGCGTGGATCAAATGATATTTCAGTTTCATCCAGTCGCCCATCGATTGCCGCGACCATCAAGCTGACAAGCTCAGTCTGCAATCGCGACATGATCGGCTGGGTTTCCGGATCCCCAAACCGGCAGTTGTATTCAATGACCCTGGGCCGGCCTTCTTTGTCGATCATCAATCCTGCGTAAAGGAAACCGGTATAAGGGTGACCTTCGTCTTTCATTCCCTGAAGCGTTGGTTTAATCACTTGATCGATTGTTCTGCTAAACACCTCAGCCGTGACTACCGGTGCGGGAGAATAGGCCCCCATGCCGCCGGTGTTTGGGCCGGTATCACCGTCGTAGGCTGCCTTGTGGTCCTGGGATGTTGCGAACGGCAAGAAATTTTCACCATCGGCAATGATGATGAAGCTGGCCTCTTCGCCCTCTAGAAACTCTTCGATCACCACTCTGGATCCAGCGCCAGACAGAACGTTGCCACTCAACATCTCGGCAACTGTAGATTTCGCTTCCCGTATAGACTGAGCGATGACCACACCCTTCCCTGCTGCAAGGCCGTCTGCCTTGATAACAATGGGTGGTATTTGTGTATCCAGATATTCATCGGCAGCTTCTATTTCATCGAATGCCCGGTAATCTCCAGTTGGAATACCGTATTTCTTCAGGAAAGCTTTGGTAAAACTCTTGGATCCTTCCAGTTGCGCTGCAGACTTTGATGGCCCGAAGCATCTCAGTCCGGCTTCTGCGAACCTGTCGACACAACCGGCAACCAGTGGGTCCTCAGGACCGACCACCGTCAGGTCAATTTTCTCGCTTTGCGCAAACTCAATCAATGCGTCGAAGTCCATCGGCGAAATGGACACATTCTGCAGCTTCTCTTCAAGTTCAGTTCCTGCGTTGCCCGGAGCAACAAACACTTTTTCGACAGCACTCGATTGAGCGATTCGCCATGCGAGCGCATGCTCACGCCCACCGCCTCCAGTTACCAGTACTTTCATAACGAGCCCCACATAATCTCTAACCCTGCCTTAAACCAATGACAATTTAGTGCCTGAAATGTCTCATCCCCGTGAATATCATCGCCATACCTGCTTCATCGGCTGCATCGATAACCTCCTGGTCTCGCATGGAACCACCGGGCTGAATGACCGCGCTGATACCCACCTCTGCAGCCGCATCAATGCCATCTCTAAAAGGGAAGAATGCGTCACTTGCCATGACGGACCCCGCCACCTCCAGATCCTCTTCTGCGGCTTTTAGGTTCGCTATCCTCGCGCTGATGACCCTGCTCATTTGTCCGGCCCCAACACCTATCGTGGCCTGATTCCTTGCGTATACAATGGCGTTGGACTTGACGTACTTGGCAACCTTCCACGCAAACAACAAATCCGAGCTTTCCTCGATTGTCGGTGCTCTTTTACTGACGACTCGGGTTTCCTTTAGCAGTTCCGCATCAGGGCTCTGGACCAACAACCCACCCACGACTCTTTTGTAATCTCTTGTATTACCGGGACCATTTTCGCCACTAACCTGCAACACCCTGACGTTTTTCTTTCGCTCGAACGCGGCCATTGCTTCATCGCTGAAAGAAGGCGCAGCAATGACTTCTGAAAATTGCCGCTCCGTAATGGCAAGCGCAAGTTCAGCAGTCACTTCCCGGTTAAAGGCCAGGATGCCACCAAAGGCTGAAGTCGGGTCTGTCTTGAACGCCGACTCATACGCACACATCACATCGACTGCTTCCGCGACGCCACAGGGGTTGGCATGCTTCACTATCACGCAGGCCGGTTCACTAAACGCCTGGACACACTGGAGCGCTGCATCAGTGTCTGCAACGTTGTTATACGACAACTCTTTACCCTGCTGCTGAGTTGCTGTTGCAATGGAACCTGCCGGCTTGTTGTCTTCGACATAGAATGCAGCAGACTGGTGTGGATTCTCACCATATCTCATTGCTTGTTCTCGGGAAAACTGGAGCGTAAGTGTCCCGGGATACTCGGCAATTTCTTTTGTTTGTGGGTCCAGGCTTGAGAGGTGATTTGCGATTGCAGCATCGTATCGAGCGACCAACTCGAAGGCTTTAACCGCTAACCTCAACCGGGTTTCAGCACTAAGGCATCCATCCGCTGCTTTCATCTCCCTGATCACACTTTCATAATCGTTGCGATCTACAACAACGGCAACATCATTGAAATTTTTCGCCGCGGAACGCAGCATCGCGGGCCCACCGATATCGATGTTCTCTACAATTTCTGCCAGGTCATCAGGGTCTTTGCGAACTGTTTCCTCGAAAGGGTAGAGATTAACGATCAACAGATCGATTGCGGTTATCCCATGATCCTTCATCACATCGCCGTCGACAGACCGTCTACCGAGCAATCCGCCGTGAACCTTCGGATGCAGCGTCTTGACCCTGCCGTCCATCATTTCAGGGAATCCCGTATAGGCAGAGACCTCGCGAACCGCAAAGCCCGCTTCGGAAATTGCCCTGAAAGTTCCCCCGGTAGACAACATCTCTACCCCATAAGCATCAAGAGACGCGGCAATCGTTAAAAGATCTGTCTTGTCAGAAACAGACAACAGTGCGGTTCTAACGCGAACGTCAGTCATAGATTCTCCGATGAGGATTTAATTCACAACAGATGGTACTTGCGTAGCTTTTTACGGAGCGTCCCGCGATTAAGCCCAAGGATTTCTGCGCTCTGGCTTTGATTGTAATTGGTAAAAACGAGCACAGACCGTAGCAGAGGTGCTTCAACTTCAGACATCACCATTTCATAAAGGCCAGAAACAGGTTCGTCACCCATTGTTTGCAAATATTCTTCCACACTTTCCTGGACAGATTTGTTAATGGTTTTTTTCAAAGCAGTAAAACCCTCTCGTCAGGCGGCCGTCTGTAACGAGCCAAGTTGATCAATCAATCCAAACTGCACAGCGGCCGACTCGGCACGATTAAAGCGCTGCTTTAGCGCCGCGGAGCCCGTAATCTGGTCGAGTGTCCAGCCTACGTGCTTTCGAGCTATTCGCAGGCCCAGGTGCTGTCCATAAAATTCGTGCAGTGCCTGCACATGACTGCTCAGCAATTCGCGGATTTCACCAAGGCTGGGCTCCGGCTTCATCGTACCAAACTCGAGGTACTGATCAATCTGCGACGGCAACCAGGGCTTTCCCTGCGCTGCACGGCCAATCATTACTGCATCACAACCTGTGATATCGAGCACTTCCTTTGCCTGGTGGGGCGTCAGGATATCTCCATTAGCCACGACAGGTATAGAAACACTTTCTTTCACCGCTGCAATGGCTTCATAGTCTACCGAACCGGAGAACCTGCAAGCTCGTGTGCGACCGTGAACAGTAAGAAGAGAGATTCCTTCCGATTCCGCTATGGCAGCGATTGATCGGGCATTTATTTCATCGGGCGACCAACCGAGACGTATCTTGAGTGTCACAGGCACTTCGACTGAACTAATCACTGCAGCCAGAATATCAGCAACCAGACTTTCATCCCGGAGAAGTGCAGACCCTGCAGCTTTGTTACAGACTTTCTTTGCCGGACAGCCCATATTGATATCGATGATCTGAGCACCCAGCTCAACATTGATAGCCGCAGCCTGGGCAATCTGGCCGGGGTCAGCTCCCGCCAGTTGAACCCATGACACGCCTGTTTCTAATGTGTGATCCAGGCGATGACGTGATTTACTGGTTTCCCATAATTGCTGGTTGCTCGACACCATTTCAGAGACCGACCAGAAACTCCCCAGTCGATGACAAAGGTCACGAAATGGTTTGTCAGTTACACCGGCCATGGGGGCAACAATCACCCGGCTAGTACTGGAGTAGGGTCCAATCGACAACATCGAATTCAGGGAAGGTATTAAAGAAGTGCAATGATAACAAACTTGTCTCTACACACTAAAGGTTAACAACTTATTTGTACCTATAGATTAGAGGGGAACTACCTCCATCCGGTAACCAAGCGCATCAGTTCCCGGGTCAATCACCTCCAGGGACAGACGGGCCACTGTCTCAGCAGGCATCAATTTAAGCCCCCGCATTTCTCCACCAAGATATTCGCTCGCCCTGAATACCCGGCTTGCCACTACCTCACCATGCACATCATAGAATTGTAGCCTCAGGCCAGGAAACGTCTGCCTGAATGGTCCACTGTTGAGTAAAAGGACATCTACCAGGAGAGCTTCCGGCTCCTCTGGGTGGCTGCGAACCACCAGCTCACGCGTTTTTAGCTCATCGTGGTTTTCATATTCCGGGACTTCACAGCCCAGGTATCGACAAACAAGCACGTAGGTCGGTCGATATTCAGTCATCTGGGCATAAACACTCATTTTAAAGAAGGCGACCTGACCTATCGCTACGGCAATCATCAGGGTAATCCCAGGTAGCCATTTCAGCGACCTCGCAGTAAAGAAACGACGTCTGTCCTGAAGAAGAAATTCATGATCATCATGCAGGGGAAGCTCAAAACCCGGGACAACAACGCTGTCTTCCCCCGACTCCTGGGCACTAGAGACTTCGCCGGATTCTGAATATGTGAGGTATTCTTCATAGTGGAGATCTGCAAAATACTGATCTTCATCTTCATCTTCATCCGCACCAACCTCAATCACGGATGAACTGACAACATCCGGCTGCAAGTCCAGAAGAATGCCTGGGTGCGTGACCAAATAATCCAGATAGAACTCCATCAACTCGCGCCCGTCCGCTTCGACTTCGGATTCGGCTGCAGTTATTTCGGCCTGGTCGTCACCGGGGATCTCATCGAAGTAAGTTGGTGGCTCAGGCTCACTGAAAGTAACTGCTGAAAGCACATAATCGTCGAAGTTGGACCAGTACTCCGCAGCGATGGCCAGCCGCTCAGTTTTATCCAACAACGGTGACATAAAATATTGTTCAGCCTTGAAAGTATGCAGGCAAGCCCCGCAACGTACAGAACCATCCGCGATAAATATTTGTGCCTCGGTGACCTTGAATGTCATCTGGCAATCCGGGCACTGGGTAATCGCCTCGGTCAAGTTCGCTTCCACACCAGACGAACCCAGCCGTTCAATTCAGTACGATCGACCAGCTCGACCAGCTCGACCAGCTCGACCAGCTCGACGTAAGCTTGTACCACCCAGTCTGCCTGACTACTCATAATGCCGGAGAGTATCAACAGCCCGTCCGGCTTCATTGTTTCTACCAACATCGGAGCCAGCTCAACCAGGGGTTGTGCGAGTATATTGGCAAGCACGATATCTGATGGCTCGAGTGCAACACCGGGAAAGTGTGTGCCAACCGTCACCAAATTTCGTTTCGCGTTTTCAGTTGTAGCTGTCAGTGCCTGTGGGTCGTTGTCGATTCCAGTGACTTTCTTTGCCCCAAGCAGCGCTGATGCGATCGCGAGGATACCGGAACCACACCCGTAGTCGATAACATCAAGCCCACCAACCTCGATAGCGTCCAAGTACTCAAGGCATAGCCTGGTCGTTTCATGGGTACCAGTCCCGAAGGCCAGCCCCGGATCCAACTCTATAATCACCTTGCCACCGGGCTCCAGCGAGAACCCCGTTGGACAAACCCACAGCCTGCGACCAAATTGCATCGGCTTGAATCGCGATAACCACTCACGCTCCCACGCCCGGTCGTCGAGCCTCGCTACATCTTCTAGTTTATAGTTATCGCGGGCCAGCTCCATCGTTAGATTTTCAACAGAAATATCACTTTCAAAAAGCCCTGTCACCATGACCTCATCCCATAGAGGATGTTCCCCGGGAGGTGGCTCGAAGATCGGCTTGTCCAATCCATCTTCTACCGTCACTGATACTGCGCCGTGATCCCAGAACCAGGCTTCCAATACATCAAGCCTGCCCTTGGTTGACGACGCCGACACATTCATCCAATACATTACTTCTTCATTCCTTCCAGGAAATGTGTGTCCAGTTCTCCTGATCGAAAGCGAGCATCACGGAGGATCAATCGCTGGAGATCAATGTTGGTCGACAGCGGCCCTATGACAAATTCGGCCAGCGCTCGTTCCATTCGTGCGATGCACTCGGCCCTGTCAGAACCGGTTGAGATTAGCTTGGCGAGCAGGGAATCATATTGGTGGGGCACTACATACCCCGGGTACAGGTGTGAGTCCAACCGAATGCCGGGACCACCCGGAGTACGGTACTGATTGACAGGCCCCGGTGCCGGTTGAAAATTCCTGCCTTCAGCATTAATCCTGCATTCCATCGCATGTCCTGAAAAGCAGATGTCACTTTGTACGAGCGGCAAATGTCCGGACGAGGCGAAGGATAGCTGCAATTTGACCAGGTCTATTCCGGTGACAGACTCAGTAATCGGATGCTCCACCTGTATTCTTGTATTCATTTCAATGAAGTAAAAAGCACCATCCTGAAACAGAAATTCCAGCGTTCCTGCATTCGAGTACTTTAGATCAGCGAGCGCTTCACAGCAGGACATTGCCAGCCCCGCTAATTCGATCAACCGGGATACCCGGCGGGGGTGTTTCTTCTAATAACTTCTGGTGGCGCCGTTGGATTGAACATTCCCTTGCACCAAAGTGAATGACCCGGCCGTTACCATCTCCGAACACCTGGATCTCTATGTGCCTAGGTGCATCGAGCCATTTTTCAATATAAACGCCACCGTTCCCGAATAGTTGTTCAGCCTCGTTTCTTAGTCCCTCAAACGCCGACCGAAGTGATGCTTCATCGTCAAAAATCTGGATACCACGCCCGCCTCCGCCATGGCTCGCCTTTACCATCACAGGGAACCCAATGCGCTCGGCGCAATCACAGGCATCATCGAGCCTGGTAACTTCACCATCACTGCCTGGCAAAACTGGAATTCCTTTCGCAGTCATCGCTGCACGCGCTTTTGCCTTGTCTCCCATCAGCTCGATATGGGGTGCGGCGGGACCTATAAAGCAGAGTCCAGCTTCCTCTACCTGAAGCGCAAAATCACTGCTTTCCGATAGAAACCCATACCCGGGATGAACACCGTCACAATTTTTGATCATTGCTGCAGAGATTATTTGTGATGAATCAAGGTAGGAATGTTTACCAATGCAGACGGTATCGTTCGCAAGAGGGAGATGTAGCGCAAGACTATCTGCTTGGGAGTATGCGGCAACAGTTTCCAGGCCAAGCTCCCGACAGGCACGCAGAATACGCAAGGCGATCTCGCCACGGTTAGCGATAAGTACCCGCTTCATCCTCGGTTAACTAATGGTAAACAGTGGCTGGTCAAACTCGACGGGCTCTTCATTGACCACCAGTATGGCCTCGATCTTCCCCGTCTGTTCAGCCTTTATATAGTTCATCATTTTCATCGACTCAATGATACAAAGTGTATCCCCTTCACTCACCGCGTCTCCGGTCTCTACAAACGAGGGTGATGATGGCGAAGCTGCTCTGTAGAAAGTACCCACCATTGGGGCTCCAACGACATGGCCAATAAAAGGTTTATCAGCCGCGGTCTCCAGACGATCAGCTATTGGCTTATGCTCAGGCACTTTAAGGTCAGAAAGAGGCACAACAACACCACCCCGGCTTATCCGAACCGAATCTTCGCCCTCCTTGATCTCGATCTCGCTGATATCTGATTCTTCCATCATCTCTATCAGCTTCTTCACCTTTCGGATATCCATTACTGATCCTCCAGGTGACTCACCGCATATTCAGCCGCAAACCGATAACCACTCGAACCCAGTCCCGTGATACAACCCACCGCGATGTCGGAAAGAAATGAGTGCTTCCTGAAATCTTCCCGACTGAATACATTCGACAGGTGAACTTCAATGAAGGGGATCGACACACTTAGCATTGCATCTCGAAGCGCAATGCTGGTGTGCGTAAATGCGCCTGGATTGATGATAATGAACCCGGCTTTTCCCCTACCCGCGTGAACCAGGTCAATCAGTTCGTGTTCAGCGTTACTTTGACTCGACGAGAACTGATAACCCGCCTCCTCCACAATGCCACTGACTATTCCGTTGATATCATCCAGCGTCTCATAGCCGTAGATCTCCGGCTCTCTGTCCCCAAGCAGGTTCAGGTTTGGGCCATTTAGTAACATAATCTCGGTCATTTCGACTCTCTGATAGCTTTTTTAGATAAAATAACGATTTTTGACTCATTTGTCCGATTTTTTCGGACTTTAAGCAATTTTAGTTACATTATTGTAAGGAAATGATGATCATCAAGTCTGCTCGCCAGTGATTTTGACCAGCTTCCTATTTTACCGGAGTTACCCTCACTTTAGGCGAAGTTAAGCTTCTTTTCTGGGGTGGATAGCAAAAACCCTGCGCTGCACAGCCCTGATAGCGAACTTCAAGTTCCTGTCCCGGAGGTAAAGTTGTTTGCAGCTCAATCAATCCGTCCAAGACCATCACCTGACCGAAAATCTCGTCCTGCCGACAGACGCCCTGAGGCAGCTGGATGGCCTGCGCTTTTCCGTCATGCAATATTTCAATCTTGTCCCGGTAGAGGAAATAGCCAGGCATTATCTGCCAGAACATTTTGATACCTGAGTCTTCCACGTAGCTCCCAAACCGAAAGGCCTCGTCAACTGGCAGAATGGGGGATTCCTGCTCAAAACTACCGCGACCAATCTGGCTATTAATGACCGACTCAGCACGGCAACTCCACGACAGCAAGATGAGGATAAATAGCAAAAAAGATTTCAAGGTTTGCTTCACAGAGTTCTCGTGCTTCAATTAGGCATTCATATAAACGTCTACACTAACATTGTGAGCCGCTATCTCGTCTTAAGTTTTGTTCTGTCGGTATTTATTTCCGGCTGTACGGTAACGCCCCCCGCAAAACCGCCACCAGTTGATCTGACAAAAGTGAAAATCCAGCAATTGCTGTCCTCCGCCGATGCGGCAATGCGGCAAAACCGACTAACAACCCCGGCAGATGACAACGCCTTCGACCTCTATAAACTAGTTCTGACGCTAAACCCGTCGAACACCCTCGCGATCACTGGCATCAATCGTATTGTAGAAAGGTACCTTGCCTGGGCGCTTGATCACGCCGAGGGGGCCAACCTTAAAAAAGCCAGATATTTCGTCTCATTGGCCGAAGGAATCGATCCGGGCCATCCCAATATCAAGCCGGTGGTCAACAAAATAAATGACCAAGAAGACAAGGTTGTCAGCGTCTTCCAACTTGACGCAACTTCTGTACGTGATCAGTCAGTGGATCCTACCCAATTTGCAACGATCGCCGCTAGAATTCAGCGCCATCGTGCTTTTATTACCATCAGGGCGCCAAACGACCGGAGCGGCCGATGGCTATATCAGGAGCTCAACCGCCAAGTGGATTTCAGGATAGAAGCGAGGTTCGAGATAAGCAGTAATCCATCAATTTCACTGACACTATGATCGATTTCGGTTCGTGCTCATCCTCTCATCGAGTCGAATTACCGACTTCTGAGTTTCTGGTCCCAGGAATAAGGGTTACCATTGACTTAACGAACAAAGGAATACGAACGTGAGTGGATTAGAAGACAGCATCGAAAACGCCAAAAAGACAGTCAGCGATACGCTCGAAGTTTCTACGTTTTCACAGAACCTTTTACGTGGCACCTTTATCACGATCGTCGTCCTTTTAGTGCTCTTCAGCTCATTAGCATTTTACTGGGACCATGAACCAGACATGTTCGATGTCAGACAGGTGACGGAACAACAGATAAGCAAGCTTCAAACCAGCGGAGTGACGGGTAGCACTACCGTTGCCACCATGATCACTATGGCAGACGTACTCCTCTACAAGCGCGGCGGCTATCTGCACAACGACATTATCCTGCCAAGCGTGCTGATGGATAATCTCCCCAACTGGGAATTTGGCGTACTGGTGCAGATACGGGATATGGCTCGGACCCTGAGGAACAATCTCAGCAGATCCCAGTCCCAGTCCACTGAAGACGCCGATCTGGTAAAGGCCGAAGGGCAGTTCTACTTTGACAATGATTCCTGGGTACTGCCAGAAACGGAATCCGAATACCAAAAAGGAACCGACGCCCTGAAGCAGTACATGTTTCGACTCGGTGACCAGCAACAACAGAGCGCACAGTTTTATGCTCGTGCAGATAATCTCAGAACGTGGCTATCGGAAGTGGAAACTCGCCTTGGCAGCTTATCCCAGCGTCTTTCCGCCAGCGTAGGCAAGCGCCAGTTGGATACATCTCTGGCAGGAGATGTCGCTGCGACCCAGTCAACCTATTCCGCCACAGAACAGGAGGTTAAAACCGCATGGACAGAGCTTGATGACGTTTTTTATGAAGCTCGCGGCACTACATGGGCCTTACTTCACCTGCTCCGAGCGGTTGAAGTCGACTTTCATGATGTCCTGCAAAAGAAAAATGCCCTGATCAGCATGCAGCAAATCATCCGTGAATTGGAACCCACCCAGGACACTTTATGGAGCCCTGTTATCCTCAATGGCAGTGGTTTTGGCACCCTGGCCAATCATTCGCTAGTCATGGGTTCGCATATTTCGCGTGCTAATGCAGCGATTATCGACCTAAGACGCCTGCTTGAAGACGGATAAGTGCTAAATTCCGGTTCAAACTTGGCGCCCATTTTTGTACCATAAGCGCGCCTTTGAGGGGGTACCCCTAAAATCAGCCAATTACTGTCATTTCAGCCATTGGGGATTTGAGTAAAGGCACCTGAATTACAGAATCACTCCAATCGGAATTGCTTATGGAAACGTTAGTTATTATGCCACCTATTGCAGGTGTGCTGGGTCTCGTCTGCGCAGCCATCATTTATGTGTTGATGGTTAAATATGACGCAGGCGGTGAAAAGATCCAAAAAATCGCGGCTGCCATTCATGAAGGCGCTATGGTCTTCCTTCATCGTGAATATACGATGTTAGCACTGTTTGCCGGGCCTCTTTTTCTCCTCATCTTATTTTCTCCGCTAGGCTGGAAAACAGCCGTTGCATTCGCTGTTGGCGCAATTTGTAGCGCGGCAGCAGGTTATCTCGGCATGTTTGCAGCAACAAAAGCAAACGTCAGAACAACCGCTGCAGCTCAACAAAGTGGCGCAGCCTCAGCACTGAAAGTCGCTTTTTACGGCGGATCAGTCATGGGCCTCTGTGTCGCATCACTCGGCCTTCTCGGACTTGGGTCACTCTACTGGTACTTCGGCGGCGACCCTGAAACAGCACACGCCATTCACGGATTTGGTATGGGTGGATCCAGTGTCGCGCTATTCTCTCGAGTCGGCGGTGGTATCTTCACAAAAAGTGCTGATGTCGGTGCTGATCTCGTCGGAAAAATCGAAGCTGGCATTCCTGAGGACGACCCCCGCAACCCTGGCGTTATCGCAGACAACGTAGGCGACAACGTAGGCGATGTCGCAGGTATGGGTTCAGATATTTTTGAGTCCTATTGCGGATCAATGATTGCCTCTATCGCTATTGCAGCAACCCTGGGCACCGGCGCGCTTTACGGCGTGGATGCGCTGTCTGCCGGTGGTGGTCGTGAGGCTTTGTTGTCACTGCCACTGGTACTTTCCTCGACAGGGCTCGTCTGCTCGGTTCTCGGTATCATTATCGTTAACCTGCTGTCAGGCCTGGGTCCAGAACGCGCATTGGAACTGGGTCACCAGATTTCAGCCGTACTGCTGATTATTGCTGCCTACTTCCTAACAGACTACATGGGTATCAGCAGTAACGTCTGGTGGGCAATTGTCGCCGGTACCGTAGGCGGCATCCTGATTGGTGTTGTGACTTCTTACTACACCTCTAAAGGTCCGGTTATCAAAATTGCCGAAGCAGGAAAGACAGGTACCGCAACAGTCATGATTACCGGCCTTGCAGTTGGCATGGAATCAGTTGTTGTCCCAGTCCTTGCAATCAGCGCTATCATCTATATTTCTACAGACTTGGCAGGACTCTACGGCGTTGCTATCGCTGCGGTTGGCATGCTGGCGACCGTTGGTATGACTATGGCGCTCGATGCTTACGGTCCTGTCGCAGATAACGCTGGCGGTATTGCAGAGATGGGCGGCCTGGGTGAGGACGTGCGTGAAATCACTGACGGCCTGGATGAAGTGGGAAATACCACTGCTGCAATCGGTAAAGGTTTCGCAATCGGTGCGGCTGCACTTGCTGCTCTGGCCATTATCGCAGCTTTTGTTGAAACGATGGCACACAATAACCCGGGGTTCTCGCTCGAACTTTCAAACCCGAAAGTCCTGACCGGTATCTTTATCGGTGGCATGCTACCGTTCCTGATTGCCTCTATCACCATGACTGCGGTAGGTGATGCAGCGATGGAAATGATCGAAGAAATTCGACGACAGTTCCGGGAAATCCCTGGTCTGATGGAAGGCACCGCTGAACCTGATCACGCCAAATGCGTTGATATCGCTACACAAGCTGCACTGAAAAAGATGATCCTGCCTGGCGTAATAGCCATCGCAATGCCTCCTGTGGTTGGTTTCAGCCTTGGTGCCCAGTCGTTAGGCGGTATGCTTGCTGGTGCTCTTTTAGGTTGTGTTCTTATGGCACTCATGATGGCTAACGCCGGTGGTGCCTGGGACAATGCCAAGAAGTATGTTGAAAAAGGTAACCTTGGCGGCAAGGGCTCTGATGTCCACGAATCTGTGGTTGTTGGCGACACCGTTGGTGATCCGTTCAAGGATACTTCTGGCCCGTCCATGAACATCCTGATTAACGTCATGGCAATCGTAAGTCTGGTGATTGCTCCGCTGCTGTAAAACGGAAATGTCTCCTACAAAAAAGGCGGGGTTACCCGCCTTTTTTTCAGGCTCAGGAAACTGTTACTCAATTATTCGGTTACTGCCAGATCGAAACCCTATCTGCTTCAGGCAAATACAGTTCATCACTTTCCTTAAGGTCATAGGTGGAATAGAAGTCGGCCATATTAGACATGACGCCGTTAACCCTGAACCGGTCCGGAGAATGTGGATCGCTTTTCACCAGCAATTCCATGAACTGATCACGCCATTTCAAACGACTAGCCTGCGCATTCCCTATGAAGAACCGCTCTTCGCCCGTGAACCCATCAATATTCGGCGCATCATTGCCTTCAAGTGACATCCTGTAGGCTTTCAGGGCGATCGCCGTTCCACCGAGGTCTCCAATATTTTCACCCAACGTCAGCTCGCCATTGACGAATAAGCCTGGCAGAGCTTCAAATTCATTGAACTGGTCAACCAGCCCCTTGGTTCTTATCTCAAAATTCTCTCGATCCTCATCAGTCCACCAACTCCGAAGGTTTCCATCACCGTCATACTTACTGCCTTGATCATCAAAACCGTGACCTATTTCATGACCAATCGTGACGCCGATCGCACCATAATTATAGGCATCATCCGCCTCGGGTAGAAAATTCGGCGACTGCAAGTACGCCGCTGGAAATACAATTTCGTTCAAACCCGGGTTGTAATAGGCATTTACCTGTTGCGGCGCCATAAACCATTCCGCTCGATCAATGGGTTTACCCAGCTTGTCCACATTTCGGTTATGAGAGAAAGTTCGAGCGCTTTTGATATTCCCAACAAGGTCATTGGCAACTAATTCCAGGGAAGAATAGTCTTTCCACTTATCGGGATACCCAATCTTGGGTGTGAACTTGGAAAGTTTGGTCAATGCTTTCTCTTTGGTTTCGTCACTCATCCAGTCAAGATTCCTGATCGATTCCGCGTAAGCCCTATTGAGGTTAGCAACCATTTCAACCATCCGTTCCTTGGACTCGGGCTTAAAGTGACGCTCTACATAAATTTTTCCTAACATTTCCCCGATGCTGCTATTGATGGAAGAAACTGCCCTGCGCCATCGGGGGGTCTGTTCCTCACTACCCGCAAGTGTCTTAGAGTAAAAGTCGAATCGCGCCTGTACAAAATCCTCACTCAGGAAATTGGCGAAACTGGAGACTGTCCTTGCCCGCAGATAATCCTTCCAGGTCTCAACCGGCACTTCTCGAAACAATGAATTAACCTGCTTAAGATATGAAGGCTGCATCACAATCACGGTAGGTTGGCGAGCCACGCCGATTCCCTGCAGATAGGCATCCAGGTTCAGGTTCGATAAAAGCGATGTAAACTCTGCATCAGTGAATGGGTTATAACCTTTGTCCGCATCCCGATTCTCAACCTTGGTCCAATGATGCTCAGCCAATGTGGTTTCCAGATCAATAATCCTCGAAGCAGCGGTCTGTGCATCATCATGTCCGGCAAGCGACAATATCCGGCTAATGTAACCTTGATACTCCTGAACCAGAAACTGGCCACGTTCAGACTCATCGAAATAATAATCCCGATTCGGCAAACCCAAACCGGACTGAACAAAGAACACAATATACCGCGTTGAGTCTTTATCATCCTGGCCCACATAAAAGTTAAACGGACCATCCAGCCCATTCTGATTCTCAGACCCAAAATAACTAATGATGTCATCGTGTGACTTTAGCGCTTCAATCTTCTTCAGGTTCATCCCCAGAGGCTCTACACCCTTCTCATTGACAAGTGCCTCATCCATCCAGGCTTTGTAGAAGTCGCTGATCTTTTTCTCTTCCCCTTCTAGGTCTACTGATTCTGCCAACCCTTCAACTATCGCTTTCGACTGTTCCAGCGATGCTTTGCGGAGCGTCATATAGCTACCCCAACCAATCTCTTCTGCAGGAATTTCTGTTGCCGCTATCCATTGACCATTTGCATATCCATAAAAGTCATCCTGCGGTCTGATGTCGGCATTCATCCCTTCCAGGTCAATACCCGAGATTCGCTGGATGTTTTCTGGCGCATCCATTGCTTGCGCAGGCATGTCACTCATGCGCTTCGTCGACTGATCACAAGCAGAGATCAATGTGCAGGTCATCATCAGTAGAATTAATTTTTTCATCACACTCAATCCGTTTCGATTAATGATTCCCAGAGGATTCAAACAAGTTCAGGACGGTACAAAGGTCGGGAGCTGCTTGCGAACAAGCTTGTTCTTCAGCCGAACATATTGGGGAAGCCCATTCTTATAGGGTGGGTAATCCTCACCACTAATCAGTGGCTCCAGGTAATCTCGCGCCTTCCCTGTGATACCAAAACCATCCTTCGTGATGAATGACTTTGGCATTTTTTTCTCTACATTGGCCACCCGGGACAAAGGTGCTTCCCCGATCTCCCATCCATAACGCTTCGTTTTTTTGCGCTTGATCACAGGCATCACAGCATTCTTGCCTTCCAGTGCGAATTGGACAGCCGCCTCTCCCACAGCATAGGCCTGTGCAACATCTGTCGCAGAGGCAATATGCCTTGCGGCACGCTGTAGGTAATCTGCGACGGACCAATGGCATTTGTATCCATGAGCACCCTTGATCATCTCTACAAGCGCCGGCGCAACGCCACCCAGCTGAGTATGTCCGAACGCGTCTTTGGCTCCGGCGTCAGCCAGAAACCTGCCGCCGGCATATTGAGCGCCCTCTGACGCTACCACAACACAATAGCCAACACGGTTAACGGTTTGCTTCACTCGAGCCAGGAATTTAACCTTGTCGAAAGCTACCTCCGGAAACAGGATGATGTGCGGTGGCGCCGAGGGGTTATCTTTCGCCAGACCAGACGCAGCCGCGATCCATCCCGCGTGTCGCCCCATGACTTCAAGCACAAATATTTTGGTCGAAGATTCCGCCATCGACGCTACATCCAGGCCCGCTTCCATCGTTGAAACTGCGACATATTTTGCCACTGAACCGAAGCCAGGGCAGGTATCTGTCATCGGCAGGTCATTGTCCACTGTTTTGGGAATGCCAATACAACATATCGGATGTCCCATTTGCAGACTGAGTTGGGACACCTTGTTAGCCGTGTCCTGGCTATCACCACCACCATTGTAGAAAAAGTATCCAATATCATGAGCTTGGAACACATCGATCAATCGCTGATATTCCGCTTTGTTTTCCGATAGACTTTTCAACTTGTAGCGGCATGATCCAAATGCACCGCTAGGTGTATGCCGAAGAGCAGCAATGTCCCTTTTCGATTCAAGCGACGTATCGATTAACTCTTCCTTCAACGCGCCGATGATGCCGTTTTTACCAGCCAGCACCTTGCCCAGTTTCTTTGACTTTCGCGCCGATTCAATCACACCACAGGCTGTCGCGTTAATAACGGCTGTCACACCTCCAGATTGAGCGTAGAAAATATTCTGTGCCAAGATTTACTCCATTTCCAAAAAGTAGATGAAAAAGTACCATTAAGTCCTTTTTACAGTGTCTGGGATAAGCCTGTCGAATAGACCCTAAACTCTACAACAAGCTCGAAGTAGTCTACTACTCCACCTCTTGCCAGATCGATCAAACCTTTGCCAAAGGTGTAACTCAGCGCAAACATGATGTAACTAGAGTCGCATTAGCCAAGCCACAAGAGACACAACCTGGAATTATCTCGACCTGTTAGCGCAGGTTGCTGGCCCCGGGTCTCGCACGCAACTGAGTCCCTAGGACCACTTTTCGACAATCGGAATTCTTCTCCCAATGCCGAATGCTACTTTGGATACTTTCGTGCCGGGACAAGTCTGGCGTCTTTTATATTCCATACGCCCGATCAGGCTGACGATACGCTCATAATCATTGACGGCCCTTTCCCGATCAAGCCAATCCATCAGGGTCTGCATATTGCCGGTGATTTTTTGCCTAACAGGTGACGCTACCCAAGCACGAAAACGCTCGAAACTGGTCACGTAATCCTCTACATACGACATGACGATTGGGTCAAGCAATGCGTAAGGTAGCAGGCTCTCCTCATCGGTCTGACCGACAGCCAGTTCAGCGGACGGAGGCTTTCGCCAGATATTCTCTGGGATTCTGGGATCACTACTCGCAAGATCAACGACTTCAAACTTGTAAAGATCCTTTATGGGAGCGTAAGAAAAGTTCATATCAAAATGCGTGTAATAACCACACCCGGATTCAGTCTTGTTCCCGGTTGACAGCGGCATTGCCCCATAAGCGTTACTAAAGTGCATAAGATAAACATCCCGCAGCCGCGCCTGAATGTTCTCATCCGCTACTGCGCTGTAACCACCGGCAGATGTTTTTCTGACCACGATATTTGCACTGTCGGAGTGTACAGAGAAATGTTCATTCAGATTTTGAACCAGCGATTCATGCTCAATTGGCACTTCGTAGTCCCAACAACCAAGGTTTTCATGTAACAACTTCGCATCATCTCTTGAATGCGGGCTGCTGAAGATGGACGGCATGCGGATCGCATGGACATTTTCGGCGCCCACAGCGTCACAGGCGAGCTTACAGACAACCGCGCTATCCACACCGCCACTGGAAGCAAGCACAATCTGGCTGAACCCTGATTTTTTTACATAGTCACGTAAGCCAAGCACCAGAAGGTCAGCGAGAGGAACTGTTTCCGTCTCATCCAGCTCCGAGGCAACCCGGGTCTCATCAAAAATTTCTACCAGATCAAAGGAGTCATTGAAGATTGTAGAGCTCAGATAGAGGACCGCACCCAAGTCAGCAACAAAACTCTGTCCATCAAATACAAGTTCATCCTGCCCGCCGCATTGATTGACATAAATAATCGCAGGCCCATCGCTGGTCGCAGGTACAATCTGCTCCAAGCGTTGCTGACATTTCCCATGCACAAAAGGGGAGCTGTTAATTGAAACCAGCACATCTACACCTGCCGCACGATAATTTTGCAGCGGGTTGTCGGCATAATGATAATCATCTGAGCCCTTATCGTTCCAAAGATCTTCACAGATCGCCAGTCCAACCGTAACAGAGCCAATGTTGAACACTGTCAACTCATTGCCAGGCTCAAAATATCGCAGCTCATCGAAAACATCGTAAAAAGGCAGCAGTTGTTTCTGATAAATATGAATCAGCCTGCCTTGGTTAATAACCCCCGCAAGGTTGGTAAACGGTTTGCCAACCCCCGTATTTTTGCCTATGTAACCTATAACGATATGAAGGCCCGGGTTGCAATAACGAGATATTTCAACGACTTCTTGAAGCGCTTGGAGATTGCGTTCAATAAAGTCCGGGTTATAAATAAGATCCTGGCTGAGATAACCAGGCAGTGTCAGTTCGGGGAAAACGACCAGATCAGCCTGCGCCTTCGAGGCTGCCTCAATACCTACCCTGACCTTCTCGAGGTTACCCGCAAAATCTCCGGGCGTCGTGTTGATTTGCCCAAGGCAAACTTTCATCCCGCAGGCTCCGGCCGGGGGCCAGGACTGCGGCTCACATAAACCAAATAGACAAGTACAAGAACCATCAAACAGGCTACCGCCTGATGCAGGCTTCCGAGTACCACAGGGACGCGCAGCATCAAGGTCGCTACCCCAAGCCCGAATTGTATTGCAGTAATGCCAACCAACACCATGGCCGGTAACAGCATGCCATTCCTAGCTGTCGCAAAGGCTAGACCGATCACTCCAATTAACAAAAGTGCGCCGAGCCATCGGTGCAAAAACTGTATCATCACACCGTTTTCGATAAAGTTCCGCCAGAAAGGTTCTATCATGACAGCGGCATCGGCCAGCCACTGGCCATGCATCAACGGATAGGTATTAAAACCGTGACCAGCATCCAGACCCGCAGTAAAAGCACCCAGCAAAAGTTGCAGAGCCAGCAATAGCAGTACAAAGACTGAAGCTTTCTGCACCCTGCCTGAAACCTGGATGCGCTTCACGCCCAACAGATCCAAGATTAACCAGAACAGCACCGCGAGAATCAGGATCGCCAGCAGAAGGTGAGCTGCCAATCGAAAATGACTGACATGGGGAATATCCACTAAGCCACTTTTCACCATGTACCAGCCCATGAGCCCTTGCAGCCCCCCGAGCACAAATGCAATCCAAAGCTGGGGTTTCCACTTTTTTTCGATCCGTCCAAGCGCCAGAAAAATCACAAAAGGGATAAAGTAGACAATCCCGATTATCCGCCCCAGTATCCTGTGCCCGAATTCCCAGTAGAAAATGCCTTTGAACTCCTCAAGCTCCATATTCTGATTGATCTTCTGAAACTCGGGATACTGCTTATAGGCCTCAAACGCCTGCTCCCATTCAGTTAGCGTAATTGGAGGAATGACTCCCATGATGGGTTTCCAATCGACCATAGACAGACCACTCTGGGTCAGTCGCGTAATACCACCAACGACAATCATGAGGTAGATCACGACACAGACACAGGATAGCCAGACTACAAGGTTTCGATTATCGGCGTTCATTTTGCGGGTTCAAAGCCCCTCTAAAAAATGGATGGCGTAGAGTTTATCGAGGCTCTTAGGGCGATACCACATCGAATTGAGCTTTTGACAAATTTGCCCCATGCTTATCCATGGTAATTTAATCAACGTCGAGATGATCAGCACAAAAGACAGGTATTACAACGTTAACTTCTGACGGACACTAAAATTCTTGAATTCTCTTTATACTTCAACGCACCCTTTCAACGAGGGATCAGTTCGACGGTGCTCTCACTTTTCACACGGAGGGGCTACGTTTCGAGATCCTAAGGCGAGGCAAGTTCAGTGAACGCGCATATGTGGACCGAGACATCGGTCTAAAAAAGTCCCAAGGCAGAGCCTGAGATGCTGAAAGGGCCCAATATTTTTCTAGCGCGTTGGCTGTCTTAGAACCCGAATAGTGCCTAAGACAACCCATTTGTGGAGCAGTCCTGACATGAGTTACCAATTAAAACCCAAGACCCCTGCGGGCAAGATCTTTGTCAATGCGACAGAAAGCCTGACTGAAAGCCTCAGAGATCAAGCACAGGCCGCCGATCAGTCGAGCACGGTCGCAGCGACCAGTTTTGATGATCTTAAGACCGCAGGGATCAACGGAGCCTTCGTGCCAGAAGATTGCGGTGGCTTCGGCTTAACGTCCATTCATGACTGGATAGTTGGCATGTCTAGGCTCGGTAGAGGCGACGGTTCAGTAGCGCTAGCAACAAACATGCATCTGGCAGTATCTCGAGGTCTCTCTTCCGCGAGGGCAGCCGCTCAATCATCAGGGAATGATTCGCAGGCTAAGGCCATCGAGGCACAACTCGAACAAATCGTTATAGGCAATATGACAATATGCGCGACAGCAACAGAACCTGGCACCGACAATCTACACCCTCTAACACGAGCTACCCCCGTGAACGATGGCTGGCGAATTGACGGGTTAAAGTTGTTTGTCACAGGTTCGCCAATCGCATCACATATCGCGATGAATCTTCGAGTCAAAGGAGGCGATGAAAAACCTGACTCAATTAGCTCTGTCATGATGCCGATGACAACCAAAGGTATTGAACCACAGAACGACTGGAACGCCATGGGAATGAAAGGCTCGGGCAGCCAGTCTATTCGATTCAACAACGTCGTTGTTTCCAAGACTGCGGTCAACCCCATAGGACCATGGGGGTATTGGAACACGGGGATGTTAATGAATCGCAATCTGGCCAACCTGCCCTTACTCGGTGTCTTTTTGGGTATCGCTGAACATGCATATGAACTCGCTATTGAAGCTGCACTTGTCACCAAGAAAGAAGGCAAGCCCCGTCAGGCTGATCTACCGGGCATACAACACATGATTGCTGAAATAGAAATCGCACTCGCGTCTACGCAATCTATCGTCGGCCGTATGGGTGAGCTTACAGACGATTTCCTCGAAGAGTTTCAGCAAAAGAAGATTCCCATTGAGCGCGCTCACGAATTACTGAAAGACCATCAAAGTATGAAATGGGTCGTTAATCGTAATGCCATAGAGATTGTCAATCGCGCGTTGGACGTCGTCGGCGGTAGTGGATTCATGGACAATAACCCTTTGTCACGACTGTATCGTGACGTTCGAGCAGGCCCCTTTATGCAGCCCTACTCTCCTACTGAAGCCAGGGATTATATCGGTAAGGTAGCCCTGGGTATTTACCCAAGCAAGTGAGATATTGCTTTGCATGCTGACTCCAGTCGGTGATTTCCGTTGTTCTCAGCAAGCAGTGTGCGGGGGTCAAGCAAGGATATAACAAGCCTACCTATTGGACGGCGTCTGTTGGAAAACGTCATCGATTGTAAAGAGTAGGTTTTGCTATCCGCAAATATTCGCTGAAACATATTTAACTCGGCTGCACCCTATGGCAGTCTACGCGCCTGAAAATTGGAGTATTACATGTCTGACCTAAATGCCTTCAGAGGAGAAACTCGTTCGTGGCTGGAAGAAAACTGTCCGAAAGAAATGAGAAATCTGTCCTTCCACTGGGAAGACGCTCACCTGATTTACAGCAAACCCGAAGCCGCAGTGTGGCTCGAAAGGATGGCTGGACGCGGTTGGGTAGCTCCAACGTGGCCCGCTGAGTACGGCGGCGGAGGCTTGCCCCCCGAGAAAGCCGCCATACTTTCCCAAGAAATGAAGCGCATCAATGCCACTGCTCCATCCTCAGGCATGGGCCTGACGATGATCGGCCCAACGCTTCTCGAGTACGGAACAGAGGAACAAAAGCAGCGACACATTCCCAAAATTTGCGACGGCTCGATCCGATGGTGCCAGGGATACAGTGAGCCCGGCGCAGGATCTGACCTAGCGGCTCTGCAAGCCAAAGCGGTCCTGGACGGTGACCATTTTGTCATCAACGGACAGAAAACCTGGACATCCGGGGCTCAGCACGCCGATTGGATGTTTGCTCTGGTTCGAACCAACCCAGACGCTCCCAAACATGATGGCATCAGTTTCGTGCTGTTCGACATGCACCAGGAAGGCGTTGCCGTAAAGCCGATTCAACTTATTTCAGGTTCCTCGCCGTTTTGTGAAACATTCCTCGACAATGTCACCGCACGTCGGGATGACCTTATAGGCGAAATGAACAAAGGCTGGACAGTTGGCAAACGACTGCTGCAATTCGAAAGATCAGGCATTGGCGGTCTTGCTGGTGCGAATAAGAAGAAAGTCGAGAATAAGCGCAATCAACTGGCTGACCTCGCCAAACAATATGCTGGCGAAAGTGAAGCCCGAATTGCTGATCAGGGCACCCGCGAAAAAGTCCTAGAGCATTCGATGCGAGAACGCGCATTTCAACTCACCGCACGGCGTGTGGCTCAGGAAAGCCAAACAGGGAAAACGCCCGGCGCTGCCACCTCGATATTTAAGCTGGTTGGCGCCAATCTCGCCCGCAACGCGACCGAACTCAAGTCAGAGATGATGGGTATCAACGGTATTGGCTGGGAAGGGGAGGGATTCTCAGACAAGGAACTGGAGACCACCAGAAACTGGCTGAACTCGCGAGCAGTGACTATTTACGGAGGTACTAATGAGGTTCAAATGAACATCATTAGTAAACGTGTACTCGGCCTGCCTGAGTAACCGGCACCACATAATAACCCGGTCGATGTGCCAAAACTCATTCAAGGTAGTTATGCTGCGGAGGAATATCTGATACCGGAAATTTCCGCACGGTTAACCACTCATTGAAAACAGTCGGTCCGCGATTCGCTATACTGTTTGTTTCGCCAAAGGCAGTTTTTTGAAAGACTCTCCCGCACCACTGGCACGAACTGAAGACAAATCAATGTTCGCGTCAATGAAAGTCCATGATTACCGATGCCTTTGGATCGGAATGCTAGCGTCTGCCTTTGCGCTCAATATGCAATTGGTCGCTCAAGGCTGGTTGGTCTACGAAATGACCTCCTCCGCGATTAACCTGACCTGGGTAACACTCTCTTTTATGTTGCCCCAGGTGGTTTTCTCGCTGCTTGGAGGTGTTCTTGCGGACAGAGTTCGAAAGAAGCCCTTGATTGGCTGGACCCCGGTGATCAATGGCGTTGCCACCCTCACCATGGGTGGCGTCATTATGTCTGGTCACGTGACCTTCTGGGACTTCATTTGGGTCGGGGCCCTGAATGGAACAGTGTTATCACTTTCAATTCCGGCAAGGACCGCATTGATCCCAGAGGTTGTTGGCGAGAGTCTGATGTTCAATGCCATGGCATTCAACACAGCCTCCTGGAACCTTTCGAGAATACTGGGGCCCGCATTGGCCGGATTCATGATCGCTATTTTCGCCGATGGTGATACGTCATCGACCTTCGGTGTTGGGCTAGTTTACTTTCTGCTCTCCATACTTTATTTCGTATCGGCGATTAGCGTTCTTTTCCTGAAGCATGAGGGTCGTCCCGTCCCGGGAGAGCGAAAGAGCCCAATGGCTGAAACAGCCGATGGGCTGAGATATGTAATGAACTCCCCAATCGTCGGCGGGCTGATACTGCTGTCAATTTTGCCGTTCCTGTTTGGACTGACCATCAACACTTTGTTACCGGCTTTTTCAACAGATGTGCTGCAAGGCGGACCAGATGATCTGGGATTTTTAATGACTGGCATGGGCGCGGGCGCCATCCTCGGATCCCTGGCACTTGCCAAAATGGGCAATGTCCGTCACAAAGGATACTGGCTAATTGCCACAGGTGCGCTATGGGGGCTGATGGTCTCACTCTTCGCGCTGTCAGAGACGTTTGTCACCGCAACATTCTGCATTGCGCTCATCGGGTTCATCTCTGCGGTTAATATGTCGATGAATCGATCATTGGTTCAACTACAAGTTGAACAACACATGCGAGGCAGGATAATGAGTATCGACATGATGTCACATGGCCTGATGCCTCTTGGTGTACTTCCTATTGGATACATCGCCGAAACCGTCAGTATTTCAGCCGGGTTGGCCACCAGCGGTATTATCCTGTGCCTCAGCACCTTGCTTCTCGGCACCCTCATGCCAAAAGTCAGGGCAATTAACATCGGTTATTAGAGTCTAGTATGTTGCAGATAGTGAAATTTTTCTGGCAGATATGCCTGCTACGCCAAAGCCCTGAAGGACTTCCATCAACCAGGTTCTCGACAGGCGCGACCTTCCTGGCCTACCTCGCCATCGCACTCGGAGTCGCAGCAGTGACCCGACCGGATCAATCCCTATCAACTGTCGCCGGAACAATCGCCATTGGTATCTCGCTTCAGACTGGTGTGACGTTCCTGCTCCTGCAGTTCAAAGGTTATCGCTATCGGTTTAACGCTACCTGGTCAGCACTCCTTGGCGCTAACGCCATCATGCTGCTGATACTACTCCCCCTGAATTTCATCATTCTCAACTCGGACAACAACACAATCTTGATGTTCGCAGATTCGGCCACCTGGGTTTGCCTCGGCTGGTGGCTGGCTATCGCCGGTTATATCTATCACAAGTCAGTTGAAATCAGCGTTTTTCAAGGCGCGGTTATCGCATTCCTGATCGAGTTTATCGGCGTCATCATCGCCTTCAACCTTTTCCCGAGATAAACATGAACATCCACATTCTAGGTATTTGCGGCACATTAATGGGGAGCATCGCTTTACTGGCAAGGGAATTGGGACACCAGGTCACAGGAACCGACGAGAACGTATACCCGCCTATGAGCACCCAATTGGAGAATGCCGGGATAAAACTCTCAACCGGCTATACGGCTGAATGCATTCCTGCAGGAACAGAACTCGTCATCGTCGGAAATGCCAACCTGCCAAGGGGAAATCCCGCCCTGGAAACGGTAATGAACAGGGGCATTGCCTACACTTCAGGTGCCGAATGGTTGGGCAGATACCTTCTGGCCGATCGCTGGGTCATTGCTGTCGCAGGAACCCATGGAAAGACAACCACAACCTCTATGATTAGCTGGATACTCGAGTACGCGGGGTTAAACCCGGGCTTCCTGATCGGCGGTATCCCGCAAAACTTCGAACAATCTTCCAGGCTCGGCGCGGACCCCTTCTTTGTCATAGAAGCGGATGAATACGACACTTCCTACTTCGACCGCCGATCCAAGTTCCTGCATTACCGACCAAGAACACTAGTAATGAACAACCTCGAGTTTGACCACGCAGACATTTTTAAAGACCTCGATGCCATCAAGGCACAATTCCACCTGCTACTCAGATCAGTTCCCAGTGAAGGTCTGGTCATACATCCAGACGATGATGCGAACTTACAAGACGTCATGGCACAAGGATGCTGGACATCAACTCTTATTATCGGCGGAGAACAACTCCACGCCGTGCTGCACAGCGAGGACGGCTCAAAGTTTTCAGTTGTTCTTGAAGGACAAACCAAAGGCGATGTTTCATGGCCAATGACCGGTAACCACAATATCAGCAATGCGCTATCTGCAATCGCTGCAGCCCGGCACGTAGGCGTCTCGCCCGAGGTTGCCTGCGAAGCACTCTCAGGTTTTGCTGGCGTGAAAAGGAGAATGGAACTGATCCATTCAGAACTAACCCAATCCAAACCTGACCTCCATATCTATGACGATTTCGCTCACCATCCAACGGCAATAGACACCACGCTAGCGGGCCTAAGGAACAAGGTAGGTGGCGAACGGATTCTTGCCATCATTGAACCTGCATCTCACACCATGAAACTCGGTATTCACGAATCAACCCTGGCGAGCAGCGCCAGGCACGCTGACCAGACCATCTGGTTTCAACCGGCCAGTGTCAAATGGGATATGCAAAAGCTTTCCGAAGGGAATATGAGCCTTGCGAGTGACATTGAAGAACTGGTCAGGACGGTGGCCCAGGAAATCACAACAAGACGCTCAAACCTGCATGTCGTCATCATGAGCAACGGCTCTTTTTCCGGGTTTCACACACAGCTCATAGAACGTATTTCTGCCTGACTTGACGCATCCAGAAACTTCTTAAATACTGGCGGCCTGTCTCTGGAATCGGCTAGCATGACGGACACGATAGAAGCAATATCCTGCGCCCACCTGGATTCGATCTTCGATCTTTGCAGAAACAGATCAATCCATCTGCAACGAATCACAAGTGGGTGCCCTTACCCGCTGGAGCACCTCACCGATCAAACGCAAACAATCCCCTGGGATATCTTTCTAGATCTGGTTTCCCAGACCGGGAAATTTTTCGACGAAGACGATCTCCGGGAGATTGGCAGGCATTCCTGGAACTCCCCACGGTTACAAGTACACGCCAGTATTGGACGGATCATGTTTACGCCGTTCGATCAATTCCTCAGCCTGTATGGTGCGGGTGGTTACTGTGCGCGTCACTTCCCAATTGAAGCCACCGCACGGCAATTATCTGAGACCCAAATCGATATCTGGCTGGAACCCAAACACGGCCTGACTACCAGCAAGGCCTTCTACACCATTCTTGCCGGCCAATTAGAAGACCTTACAACGACCATTGGACTCCCCCGATCCATGGTAACGATAAAGTTTACAGGCATGTCGGCGCACTACTCTGTCACGATGTACAAAACCAGTTTGCCCATCTCTACCTTCCGACGACTAGGTCGGTGGCTTACAGCATCCAAAATGGTCACGCGAGAATTTGCAGGCATTCAGGAACGACTGGAAAATCTGACCCGCGATTACCAAAGGTCTTTTTCAAACATGGAATCTACGCTGAAGAGACTGACCCAGAAGTTAGGCTTCTACGAACTAGCCGGAGACCAACTCCCGAACATTGTATGGACGATGAAACCCGGCGAAGATGCCACATTCATTAGCTCCATAACCCGGCAGTTGGGTTACCAGGAAAACGAGGTGACCCTCAAAAACATCGTGAGCCCCCTTCAGATGACTGCCCTCGCCGAGCTGGTTGACTCAGTTCTTCAATCCTACCGACCTGGGGCTGAAGTCCTTAAAACCTTAATAACACCTTCAATGGAGCTGCAGGCCAAACACAAACTGGGACACAACACCCGACTTGTCGTACAGGTAATCCCAGGTCACCAAGCAGGAAGTTCATCAGAAGAAGGACATCTGGCCATTTGTATAGCGACTGATATCACAGACCAACAAAAACTTGTAGACGCTCTCGACTGGCAGACAGAAAACCTTCGGACCATCAGTGACCTGTCTCTCGATGCCATTTTCACCCTAGGACAGGATGAAAAAATCATTGCTGCCAACCCGGCCGCCTATAGCATTTTTGGCTACCAGAGCCCGGAGCTTATAGGCATGTGCATCACAGACCTCTTGCCCCAGTCGCTGGCAAATTCGCATTACGGCATCCGGAGAGACCGTTCAGCACTGCCCTTACAGCTTATTACTTCTTCTGAAATTTCAAGTAAATCTATCAACAGAATTTATGTTGTCAGGGACATGACGAGCAGCGTCCTGTTCCAGAAAGAAAAGCAGTCCCTTGAAAGGCAGATTCAGTCTGTGCAGAAAACAAATTCTATCGGGCAGTTTGCCAGTGGGATCGCCCATGATTTTAGTAATCTTCTGGTCGCTATCTTGGGGCTAACCGACCTGGCCTCGAAATCATCCACAAACGAAGAGCTCATCGACAAGCTGGGTGCAATCAAGAAAACCGGAGAAACAGGAAAAGACATGACCCAGCGGCTGCTCAATTTCAGCAGGCATCAAGAAACCAGCTTCAAAATTAAAGATGCCAACGAAACTGTAAAGGGTTCTATGGCTATGATCTCCGGCCTATTGCCGGATTCCATCAAGGTGAATGTTCTTATCCATGAGAAACCTGTTTATCTGCTGGCTGATCACACACAAATCGAGCAGGTTCTGATCAATCTTGTCATTAATGCTCGCGACGCAATGCCAAACGGCGGAACGTTACAAATCAGCACCAACAACATCCCCGGAAACAAAGAATCCCAAACCAACGCTGCCGGACAGTTCTTATTGGAAGTCCGTGATACCGGTACAGGAATGGATCGACAGACTCAGCAGCGGATATTCGAACCGCTATACACCAGCAAACCTGAGGGCCGCGGTACTGGACTCGGCCTGTCAGTGGTCGCTAATATCGTCGAGCATCATCAGGGAACCATAAGCGTTAACTCGGCGTTGGGCGTTGGAACGACCTTTCGGGTTTCGTTACCGGCAATATCACCCAAGCGAAAAACCCTCGCTGCCGGTTCATCAGCGAATGTCCCGGAATGCTCAGAAACTATCCTGATAGTTGAAAACAGGCCAAAGGACAGAAACCTTGCCCGGTTAATCCTCACAGGAGCCGGCTATAAAGTACTCGAGGAATCGGACGGCGCCACAGCTGTAGCAACCTATCTCGACAATGCTGAATCGATAGACCTCGTACTCATGGACGCAGTGCTGCCACAAATGGGAGGAATTGAAGCAGCTGGTAAAATTTCAAGCCAGTATCCAGACGTGAATATAATCTTCACCAGCGGCTATCCCGAAAGCAGCCAATACACTAAATCAGTCATAGAAACCGGCAGGCCGGTGGTCCAAAAGCCCTTCGGCGTTGATCTACTCAGATCCAAGGTTCGAACAGCACTGGACAATAAAAGTGATAAGGGTGTGGAAACCGGTTAGGACGCTGGTGGCACCTGGAACATGAGCTTACGGGCACCTTCAGGATCAGGAGAAATCTCCAGATGTCCTCGCAGAACTGGAACATGATCCATGACAGGTTCGGCGCCCCTTTGGCCCCAAACCTTAAAGCAAGATGGTACACCCAGATCAAAGAAAATATTGCTCGTGAATTCCGCTTTTTCTCCCTGGAATTCAGCCATCTGTTTACGCCTTTTCAGTTTTCGCTCAAGTGTTTAACTCGTCAGGGGCAACGCCAACCGCCTGGTCTCACCGGCAGCTGGTTAGACCTGCCACCTGAATTTGGCTAACATGTGCGACCTTCGCGGCCCATCCCGTGTCCAATAACGCGATTAACAAAGAGTTTATACAGTCGATGAACCTAAAGAAATATCTTGATAGGGAGTTCGAGAGCGGCCTACGCTCCCTTGGTGCATTAGACGCACCCGCTGTTGTTAAACAGGCCAGCAAACCAGCATTTGGTCACTACCAGGCCAATGGTGTTATGGGCGCTGCAAAAAAACGGAAGTCCAACCCTAGAGAACTAGCTCAGTTACTTCTTGATTTGATGGAGGGTTCAAAGGAACTGACGGGGGTCGCTGAATATGAAATCGCCGGACCCGGATTCATCAACATCACGCTGACACCTGCGTTCATTCAGACTGAGCTTAACAAAAATGCAAAAGACCCGCGGCTAGGAATACCGCTGGAGACTGCCCGAAAAATACTGATCGACTATTCATCTCCTAATCTCGCCAAGGAAATGCACATCGGTCATCTGCGCTCTACCGCTATCGGCGATGCAAATGTCCGAATTCTCGAGTTTTTGGGGCACGAGGTTATCAGGGCGAATCACGTCGGTGACTGGGGAGCCCAGTTTGGCAGTCTGCTGGCCTATATGGACAAGCTTGAACAAACGGGCGAGGCACTGGCGACTGAACTAAAAGATCTGGAGGTTTTCTACCAGAAGGCCAGCGAACTGTTCAAAACCGATGAAGAATTTGCAGCCCGCGCCAGGCAGTTCGTTGTTCTATTGCAATCGGGCGACGCAAAATGCCTGGATCTATGGGAACGTTTCATCAAAGAGTCAATCCGCCACTGTCAGGCTATCTACGATCTGCTCGACATTTCTCTGACGCCAGATGATGTACGTGCAGAAAGCGCCTACAACGACGTTCTTGCGTCTACCATCGAAAAGCTCGAAGCAAAGGGACTTGTGGAAATTTCAGATGGCGCTAAATGCGTCTTCATGGATGAATTTACGGGTAAGGATGACAAACCGCTTCCAGCAATTGTACAAAAATCGGATGGCGGTTATCCCTACATGGCAACAGACCTTGCCGCGGCAGAATACCGTGGCCATAACCTTCGCGTCGATGAGGCACTCTACTTCGTTGACGGACGACAATCACTCCACTTGAGCCAGCTCTATGCCATTGCAAGCGCAGCCGGGTTCATCCAGGAAAATCAAGTATTCAGCCATATCCCCTTCGGCACCATCCTGAACAAGGAAGGGAAACCCTTCAAAACCAGAGACGGCGGAGCCGTAAAGCTTGCCGATGTCGCGGAAGAAGCTATCGAAAGAGCGCTAAAGCTGGTCTCTGATAAAAACCCTGAACTGACAAAAGACGAGCGAAATCATATCGCCAAGGTCATCGGCATTGGCGCTCTTAAGTATGCAGAGCTGTCTAAAAACAGAACGACCGACTATATTTTTGACTGGGACACCATGTTGTCATTCGAAGGGAACACCGCGCCTTACCTTCAATACGCCTACACCAGAATTATGAGCATTTTTCGCCGCGCCGGATTGAATAGTGCCGACCTTACCGCTCCATTCAACCTTACCGAACCCGCGGAAATAGCCCTCGCCACACGGTTACTGCAGTACCCTGAGGCGGTAGAGAGCGTTGTTGAAGACTACCAGGCGAATGTACTGTGCAATTATCTTTTCGATTTGTCCCAGCACTTTATGACATTTTATGAATCCTGCCCCGTTCTAAAAGCTGAAGGTGATACACGAAATTCAAGGTTGAGGCTATGTGATCTAAGCGGGAAGACGCTGAAACATGGCCTGGGGTTATTAGGTATTCAGACAGTTGAACAAATGTGAAAATCGCAATGGTCGCGGCACAGTCAGAAAACCAGGTGATTGGTCGTGGCCTGGAGATCCCATGGAAGGTCAAGGGTGAACAGGCGCTTTTCAAAAAAATCACTATCAACGGCACATTAATTATGGGTCGGAAAACCTTCCAGAGTATCGGACGCCCACTGCCAGGAAGAACCACTATTGTGGTAAGCCGAGATCCAGACCTTGCCATAACAGGATGTGAAACCAGCACCAGCCTGGAACTGGCGATTGCGAGAGCCGCAGAAATCAATAAGCCTATCTTTATTACCGGTGGCGGTGAACTATACCGACAGGCCCTCGATATCGCCGACGAAATCCACCTAACGACTATTCACACTAAGGTCGAAGGCGACGTCTTGTTCCCAGAAGTACCGGCCAATTTTAGGCTTGTTGAGGAAAAAGCCTTCACCTCAAACATTAACTATACTTACCGCCACTTTGAACGTGGCTGAGAGACACTATGAAATTTAAAAATCGCGTCACAGAAATGCTAGGAGTCGAACTACCCATCGTTCAGGCTCCCATGGGTTGGATCGCTCGATCGCAACTTGCCTCCGCGGTCAGCAATGCGGGTGGCATGGGAATCATCGAGACTTCTTCCGGTGAACTCGACGCGATCAAGGTTGAGATCAAAAAAATGCGGGATCTGACCGACAAACCGTTCGGCGTCAATATCGCCCAGGCGTTTGTCAGGGATCCCAATATCGTTCAGTTCGTCATTGACCAGGGAATCAAATTCGTCACAACTTCCGCGGGATCCCCGATGAAGTATACAGCGGACCTGAAAGCCGGTGGCCTCATGGTATTTCATGTCGTGCCAACCCTGTCCGCCGCGCTAAAAGCTGTAGCGGCAGGCGTTGATGGCCTGATTGTGGAAGGCGGCGAAGGCGGAGGATTCAAGAACCCCAATGACGTAGCCTCCATGGTTCTCCTGCCACTGGTTCGCTCCAAAGTAGACGTACCCATTATCGCAGCAGGTGGATTTATCGACGGCAAAACCATGGCAGCCGCTTTTTCCCTCGGAGCAGAAGGTATCCAGATGGGCACCCGAATGGTGTCTGCAGCCGAATCCCCGGTCCACGATAACTGGAAAAATGCAATTGTCGATGCCAAGGAAACCGGCACGGTGTTTCTCAACAAATTCCACTCCCCGGCACTTCGAGCGCTTCGAACCGAGCGAACTTCAAGACTTGAACGGGACCCGGAGACCAATGCCATGTCTGAGTTCGGTAGCGCACTGGATCTTTACTTCGGTGGAGACATGGAGGCAGCGATTCCACTGTCGGGTCAGGTCGCAGGTCGAATTGAGTCGGTAAAACCGGTTGCTGAAATACTGGCAGAAACCCAGGCGGAATTTTTCGAAACGATTAATTCGCTAGCTGGAAGCTATTTGTAACACCCTGGCCACTCACAGCCATGCTTGGAACCCGCTCACATTCGTGAGCAGATTCTATTGTCGTGTTTACTGCTAGGCACATATCGACGACTGGCAAATCGTTCTCATCAAACCGAGTTGAGGCACGCAGGTCTCCATAAACGTCAGCATTGGATAGTGCCGGATTACGCTCTTTCATCAACGCTACTATCCCCGACATGTAGGCCGTCGCCATAGAACTACCTGATTTAAACCCGTAAGTAGCACCTGGCGCCGTTGTTAACATGTCTGTCCCCGGCGCAAGCAACACATTAGTGAATCCCCCGCCAAGATTGATAGCGGTACCAACCGCGATGACCTCCTCCATGTTTGCCGGGAACGACTCTGCCAGCCCTCTGGATTCGTCAACAGCACCCAACACGACAATACCATTCCGGTATACCTCCCGGAGCAACCGCGCAATGATGACATCTCTCGGGCCCGACAGGCTAAGATTCAGAATGTCCGGTTGTTGGACCAGCACATCACCCAGCGCCTTGATGATTGACAATGAATCGCATGAGGTTCGACGGGATGCCTTTTCCTGATGACAAGCTTTGAAAACCATCAGTTGGACGTCAGGGGCAACACCAACGATACCAAGGTCATTATTCGCAGCCGATGCAATCACTCCGGCAACCGCTGTACCATGCTCGTCGTTGTCGAAAGAATCCTGGTCGTAATCAACCAGATTTTTGGTGTACACAATTTTATCGATTAACTCCGGGTGCCATCGGTCAACGCCGGTATCGACAATCCCAACCACGACGTCCTTACCTGTAGAAATCTGGTGGATACTACCTATTTGATCCCCATTAACCGTACTTTGCAGCGCAAAGTAGGGATCGTTGTAGGACATTAGAGTATAGGGTTTTACGGATTGTACTGATTGGACCCTGGTGTCTGCCGAGAGGGCAGACACCACGTCATCAAGGTTTCTACTGGGGCCAAACTCCGCGACCACAGCTTCTACATTGAGAGCCTGAATCGTGAACTGCGAGACCTTTGTTAGACCATGAAACCGGAGCACCGCCTGGATAAGGTTTTGAGCAGCCGGTTCGTCCACTGAAGCGTCTTGGGTGAAGCCGCTGGTAAGTTGATTGCCTGATTGTGCATAAGGAACAGTGAATACAACATTACTGGCGTAGATGTCCAATGGCGGCGTTGACGCACAACCCGCAATGACAAAAAGCAGAAATACGGCACTACCGGTTCGTGAAATCCGCATACTCAACACCATCTATTTGCTGAAGCTGATTCAGAAAAACATCTGAACTGGTCTCGTTAGGCACCACCAATTCCACGATGTAGCTACCGTTTTCATCAGGGCCACTGACGATGTTTGAGCCTGTTTCGATAAGCGCCTGCCTTAGCGTCATCGCAGGAATCGGTGTTTTGAACCCTAACTCCAGACGCTCAACTTTACCGGACTCGTAATTCACGGGCACCAGCGGTTCAATACTTAATGTCTGAAACTCGTCACCTACCCGGCCCGGGCTCAGAAACTGCGTACCGCCAATCACTAGCGCCAGCACTGTGGCCGCGAGTGCAGCCGTCGTCAAACCGACAGAAAAACCCAGGATGCGGTGGGTGCGAACCGGAACCTCTCGGACACTAACTTTATTCCTTTCCGACACGTCTATACGAGCGAGGACCTTTCGAAAAGAGTTATTGCGATCCTGTGTTATTAGATCGGATTCGCAGACAATCTGCTGAAGCTCATACAGTCGATCACGCTCTTCCTGGCAGACCTCACAATGAGCCAGATGACGCAGTACGAGGTCAGCATCCCGCCCCCTTAATGTATTGTTAACATACCAGGGCAAAAGCAACATTGTCTGTTCGTGTTCTTTACGCTTGACCAATTCTCTACTCTCTTCCTGTACCGTTTTCAGGCAGTACCTTTTGATCAGTACTTTTCTCTCGAATGATTTCATCCACTTTGTTGCTGTCAGAATGATGTTCAAGCACCGGCAGCAATTTCGCTAACCGTCGGCGAGCGTGAAACATCCTCGTCTTTACGGTATTTACGGGGCAGTTCATTATCTCAGCTATTTCCAGATAGGAATGCCCCGAAAAATAAGTCAACTCAACAACGCTGCGCTGGTCGGCCGATATCCGGTCCAGGCCGTTGCCCAACCACTCGTCCAATCCAATCTTGCTAATGAGATTCTGGCTGTCTGCAAGATTATCGTATTCATGTATTTCCTCGGCATTTTGCTCCGGCATCTTCTTCAGTTTATCCAGGGCTTTAATCCCCTTGAGGTAAGCAATGCCAGTAATCCATGTGGAAACCTTCGACCGCCCCTCAAACCCTGAGGCCTTCTCCCAGACGACGAACAGAGTGTCGGAGACGACTTCTTCCACCAGTTCTGGCCTGCGCAACATCCGACTCAGATACCTGGTGAGCTGAGGGTGCATTCGGTTATAGAGTTTCTCGAAGGCAACCCTGTCCTTCACCGCTATCCGTTTCAACAGCTCCAAATGCTCAGGGTCGTCGCCGCCTCGCTTTGTCTCGAGATCATCAATTGACATATTTGCCTATTTACAGCCCGTTATGATGAATGTGTCCGATAATGCGCCAAAATAGTTCAACTTCACAATATTGATCCTCGATCTAGGGTTAACACGGCTAAAAGTCAGCATGTTAGGATGACAAACATGCGAATTTTGACCATTATCCTCCTGCTTGCCTCCTCATTCCGCGCGATTGCCGACATCGAAGCAGCATCGCAAGCCTATCGTAACAAGGACTACGGCACAGCTTTCGAGGCTTTCACTGAGTTAGCCAGAAATGGTGATGCCAGATCCCAGGCTATTCTAGCCATGATGTACGAGTACGGTGAAAGTACTGCCGTTGACCTTGAGCAATCCTTCCACTGGTATCTGGAGGCCGCTTTGCAAGGGCATCCGTCGTCCCAGTACAACGTTGGCACTATGCTGATAGATGGTGTGGGTGTTACCAAAGATACGGAAGCGGCAAAAGAATGGTTATCTAGGGCAGTCAATTCGGGACACCCGGGCGCCAGAGATAAGCTCTCGACGCTAACCGGAGAGGCAGAAATAGCAAAGGTTGCAGAACCCATAGCGTGGTCACGAAGCTGGAATTTTCGATTGCCCAACGACATTCGATTCCAATCTTCAAACGATGAGGTAAACCACGACAAAACCTACCGTATACAACTCGGCGCCATGAGCAGCATTACCGGTGCCGAGCTGCTCTGGCACCAGGCCTTCGCCAGCAGTGATTTGTTACTAGAAGGGTTTGATCCTGTCTACCGGGAAGGGACATCCGGGCCCCAGGCCGTGTGGAGGGTACAGGCAGGTAGTTTCAGTTCAGAGTCCTCCGCGAGCGACTTTTGTTCCCTGTACAAGGCCAACCCCCGCAACAAGACTGGCTGTTTCGTCGTTCGTGACTAAAAAATGAAACCCTCCTGCCCCTAATTCTATCGCAGGTGATGATCCGGCTAACGGGCAACAATACATTTACGCGGTGAGTGCTAGAATTCCACCTATGACAGACGAAGAACTAATTGAGGAAACCGCTCCAACCGAAACAGTTGCCTCAGTTGAATTGGAGCAATTAGCAGACAGCGAACTGCTATTATCGGCCAATATCGCGCTTTGCTCCAATTACACAACCCCAATCAACGACCCCTTCTACGCTACCCCCCGCCAATCTCATGGCATTACCGCCTTCAAGTTTCTCTTCCTTGTACAGATGTACATCGTCCTTGCAACACTCGGCCTGGCTGTAACGTTCAGTGTCGATGTAGTCACCCAATGAGCTTTAATCTTGCCCAAGTCCTAAAGGAGCTCGGCATCACCGAAGACTTCATTGAAGCATCTCAGATGCCCCTCTGCGAGGAATGCAAGGATCTTGTTGACGCCGGCCTGGATCTATTTGATCGGCCACAAAAAATGACGCTGCGAACCTTTGAGGCCTGGTGTGAGATGAAAACTGCCGCAAAATCTGATGGCTTGGAGCTAAATCTCGTGTCTGCATACCGCTCCATCGAATACCAGTGCGAGCTTATTCACCGGAAACTGGAAGAAGGCAGGTTAATTGACGACATACTCCTGGTAAACGCCATCCCCGGTTACAGCGAACACCACACCGGTCGCGCGCTGGACCTGCATGCTGGTGACGGAAAACCGCTTGAGACCACGTTTGAGAACCACCCGGCATTTGCGTGGCTCTGCGACAATGCCGCTGAGTTCAACTTCCAACTCAGCTATCCTAGAAACAACCCGTTGGGCATTGACTATGAACCCTGGCATTGGTGTTTTTCCGCCGGCGACTAAGTAATTACTCGGTTGGACCGTCAGACGACTTTCGCCGGATGCAGACAATTTTGCAAAATAAAATACAGGCCAGCGTCGTCGTCATGGCCAGGTTGGTCTGGCTAGTAGCGGTAAGTAGTAGTACCGGCAAGCAGATTAGAAATACCAGACGCGATGCGATTAGGCTAAAGTGATCGTCAATGAATCCAATGCGACCCAGCGTTAGACCCTGAAGCACAATCAGGAATATCGGCCAGGTCACCACCCGTGTTTCTAACAAAATACCTAAGCACAACACGGTAGCCTGTGGAATCGGTGAACCTGCACTTAGCGTGATCTATGGCCGACCACCCTTATTTTAGAAAAGCTTGTGTTGGAGCAGCTTGTGCCGGCAACGCCAGTGAGAGCAAGGCTGCCAGAGTGACGAACAGCGCCGACACCCATAAACAGGCGACCATTCCATAAACCTGGAATACCCAGCCGGATAAAACGGTACCAATAAGTCTACCCATGGCGTTCGCCATATAATAAAAACCCACATCCATCGACACCCCATCTTTGTCTGCATAACTCACAATAAGGTAACTGTGCAGGGACGAATTCACGGCAAACAGAGCGCCGAAAACAAGAAGCCCGCTCGGCAGCACTAGCGCAGGCACCATGTCCGCTGTCATCAACAATGCAATCAACGCCGGTACAACAGAAAGCACAGCGGCCCAAATGAAAGCACTTTTCCCATCCGGCAGCTTTGCCTCGACTATCCCCGTTAGGCGTGGAGCAAACGCTTGCACTACGCCGTAGCCGATCACCCAGCTAGCCAGAAACCCACCAACGAACCAATAATCCCAACCCAGATTGGCAGACAGGTACACCGGCAGCGCAATCACGAACCATACATCTCTTGCTCCGAACAAAAACAAACGCGCCAACGAAAGGATATTGATGGCTTTGCTTTTTGAAAACATCTCAGAAAATTTCGGTTTGCTTTTTGCCTTACCCAGCTCTTTTCTTAAGCTCACTAGACTGGCCAGCCAAATCAACGCTAAAAAGAGTGCCATCACTAAAACCGCATGATAGAAACCTAACCACGCCAGTAGAACACCCCCTAAGAAGAAACCACCTCCCTTCAGTGCGTTCTTGGAACCCGTCAGCAGCGCGACCCACCGGTAGAGCGTTAACTGTTCTTTGTCCGGAACCAGCAGCTTGATAGCGCTTTTCGCACTCATTTTATTAAGGTCTTTGGCGATGCCGGACATTGCCTGCGCAGCCATCACCCAAGCAACGGTCAACATGGTGCTCGGCACTAGCAGCATACCTAGCGCAAACACTTGCAAACCCAGCCCAATATTCATGGTGCGGTTCAGCCCGATTTGAGCCCCCAACCAGCCACCGACAAGACTGGTCACCACACCAAAAATCTCGTAAAACACAAACAACAAGGCAACCTCAAGAGGCGAGTAACCCAGTGTATGGAAGTGCAACACCACCAACATACGCAGGGCACCATCGGTCAACGTGAATGCCCAGTAATTACCTGTGATCACCAGGTACTGCCTGACGTCAGCAGATAACCCTGAAACTGCCCTCATAAAAAAAGGCTCATTGATTCTTCACGACATTGTTTTCATGAGACAGGCTCCGCCACCATCCGCATCAGCTCAGCGGTTCGATTAGCGTAACCCCATTCATTGTCATACCAAACATACAATTTCACCTGGGTGGCATTAATCACCATTGTAGACAATGCATCAATAATACTAGAGCGCGGATCGGTCCTGTAATCAATGGATACGAGTGGGCGCTCCTCATAACCAAGAATCCCCTTTAGTCCATTGTCCGCCGCCAATTTGTAAAGCTCGTTTACCGCTTGCGCGGTTGTCGCATGCTTCACCTCGAACACACAATCAGTCAATGACGCATTGGCTAAAGGAACGCGTATGGCGTGACCGTTTAACTTGCCCTCCAGCTCAGGGAACAGGTGAGTAATCGCAGAGGCTGATCCCGTGGTGGTAGGTATCAGGCTCATCCCACTGGCGCGCGCCCGGCGCAGGTCTTTATGCGCCGCATCCAGAATAGTCTGGGTATTGGTGACACTGTGAATCGTCGTCATACTGCCATGCACAATGCCGAGGCTTCTCGTGCAGCACCTTCACAACGGGCCCAAGGCAATTTGTGGTGCAGGACGCAGCCGTCACGATGGGGTGAATGGAAGGATCATAGAGCTGCTGATTCACTCCCATAACAACATTCAGCACGCCCTCTTCTTTCACTGGCGCCGTGACCACTACTCTCTGAACACCCTGATCCAGGTAAGACTGCAGTACGGCTTTGGTCTTCATTTTTCCTGAAGCTTCAATGACGATGTCGCAACCAGACCAGTTAGTCTCACTAATGGTTTCGTTTCTGGTAAAGCCAATCTTGCGGCCATCTATGACTATGCTGTCGCCGCCGCTCTCGGCATCCGCGTTGTGGTGCCAACGACCATGAACTGAATCAAAGGTAAGAAGGTGAGCAAATGTTTCCGCATCCCCCGCAGGATCATTGACATGGATAAACTCAATCCCGTCCCAGTCAAAAGCTGCGCGCAGGGTGAGTCGACCCATGCGGCCAAAGCCGTTTATTCCAACTTTAATTGTCATACGAAGACCGCCTTAGCGTTTAAACTACCATTGTACCCGGGTGGCACAATAATCCAGCGACTGTATGACCGACACCTATACCAGCACACCCCTACCAGTAAACCTTCGACCATCGCCAGCTGCACTGGGATGAAATCCAAAGAGTGAGCTCACGCTCAGAATAGCCCTTCAATCACTTCCCGTACTTTTTTAACTTATCAGCAATCAATTGCTTCTGCTCTACAGTCATTGCTTTTGCTGATGATCGAGATTCGCGGGCGAAAACATACTTCTCTCTAACGACATTCTTTGCTTTGAAGCCACTTTCCTTGAGGTAACCCCAAGCGTCATCAATCATCTCAGGATTACCGCAAAGCAGGAAATGATCCGAGTCGGGGTTTACATCAAGGCGCTCAATTTGGGTATTTACATAGCCATCATGCTCATACGCCGCTGTCGCCTTTTCCCTAGACAGGCAGAGGCGCAGCTCAAAAAAATCGTGCTGTTCAGCATAATTTTTCAGGACATCACTGTAGATGAATTCCGATCGATCTCTGACACCAAGTAATAGCACCACCTCTGGGAAACCACTCATCTCCAGTTCTTTCAGGATCGGCATATAGGGAGCAAGCCCAACACTGGTTGCGACCATGACTAATCGACCCGGCACTTCTTCTGGCAATGTAAGGCGACCAAACGGTCCTGTGACATTGGCCTCAAGCCCTTCCTTGCAATTGAACAGAAGATTCGTGGCGCGGCCATTGCCGACCTCCGATATCACCAGGTCCATGTGTTGACCATAGAGTTCATCAAAATTGCACAGACTGTAACTTCGCTCGAATTCTCCATGTTCATCGGCGAAAACAAACCGGTAGAATTGACCTGGTTTATAGTCAAGAGAAGTATTGGCCGCGCAGACGAACCTGAAATCTTTAGTCGATTCACTTAGGGTTCGGATATGCTCTAGACGAACGGTAAACATTAAATCAATCATGGCTGAAGAACCGCTATTATTACACACTTGCTCCTTACTCCTTGCAAGCAGACCTAAATGAAAGTCGCCGTCATTGGCGCCGGCCCAGCAGGGCTGGTGTCGGCTCGTGAAGTTATCCGCCATGGATGCGAAGTCGTGGTGTTCGAAGCCGCTGACCAGATTGGCGGAGTCTGGGTATATGATGAGCGGGTAGAAGATGACCCGCTCGGGCAATCTCCTGGACAGGCGATCCGTTGCTCTCTATATGATTCCCTGCGCACCAACATCCCTCGGGACCTGATGGCATTCCTGGATTACACCTTTGATTCAAAAGGTGGCGGCAATGATATGTGGCCCAGGTTCCCACACCATACGAAGGTCCTCGAATACCTCAAAAATTTCTCTGACCACTATGCCTTAGCTCCTCATATCAGGCTATCCGCGGAAGTGCACAGAATCGAGAAATCCGCCGAAGGCTGGACAGTCCACAGCGGGGAATTAGATGAACGATTCGAAGCAGTGATTATCTGCAATGGTCACTACGCCCGACCACGCATACCGAAATTACCGGGTATAGAACATTTTCAGGGCCACCTGCTCCACTCTCACAACTATCGCGCCCCGAATGCCATGGTCGGAAAGCGAGTTGCACTCTGGGGGACTTCTGCTTCAGGTTTTGACCTGTCGGGCGAGATCGATAAGGTGGCTGACCGCACCTACTGGTGCGGAAGCGCGTTTACCGAACCCACTTCGTTTGGAGCAACGAGAACGGCATATCCCTCACCCTCCGGGTTTACAGAAACCGGAAAATTGATCGTGGGTACCGCAGAACTCGACATCGATACCTTTATTTACTGTACCGGATATCACTACGGGTTCCCTTTCATTAGTGGTGAGATTGTTAGCGTTGATGATAACTGGGTGAACCCGCTTTACCAGGATATCATTCCGCCGACAGACAACACGCTTGGTTTTATCGGCCTGCCTTACCAGATCATTCCATTCCCAATGTTTGAAATGCAGGCAAAATGGTTCGTCAAACAATTGGTATCGGAATTCAACTTGGATGACCTGCCCACCCGCGCAGGAAAAGTCAGGAAAAGATCTGAGCATTTTCAACTCACGGACATAAACAAACGCCATTATCACCGTCTGGGCGACGAGCAGTTTGAATACTACAACTTGCTGGCGGAACAATGCGGCCAGCCACCCGTTTCCGAATGGTTCAAACAGACCTGGTCTGATGCCAAAAGATCACGAGAGGCAGACCCGATCAACTTCCGAGATATAGGTCTGCCCACGAGGGGACCGACTATTTGTCCTTCTGATCAACCGCTCCCATGAAGTCGATATTTCGCTCTTCATCATCGGGGATGGGTACTTCTTTGATCCGCTCGTCGACATCATCGTACTCGAGGCGCAGTGCACGACACATCGTCGCATGAAGCTCATATGTGCAAGTAGTATAGGTCAGCTCCAGAATCTCTTCGTCTGACAGATGTTTTTTCAACACCTCGAAGGTACTGTCGGGAACTCTGCCTCCGGCAAGCACCAGATCATCTGTATAAGAAAGAACCGCTCTTTCAATCTCATCGAAACACGAACTGCTGCCCCAGCCCGGTATCGACTCAATCTGCTCTTCACTGAACCCCACTGCCCGAAGGGCCTTACAATGCTGGGAGAAGACAAACTGGCTACCCCTCGCAAACCCTGCCCTTGCCTGGCCCAACTCCCGCAGTTTGGTTTTTATTTTCCGGCTCTTTGATCGGTAGAACTGGAATCCCGCAACCGCATGATTAAAACAATCCGGAACCAGAGCAAACACTGTCCACCAGTTACCCGGGGTACCAGTGGCAGTCCCGGGATGTTCGACCGGGTCCCTGTCCGCCCCAAACAGAGCATCATACAAAGGCAGTACCGACGGGTCCGCGTCAGCGCGGCTAACTTCTCTTAATCTTGGCATAGTGGTTTCCTGTATTTATCCGATTCCTGAATAACGATGATAATATCACCCTCTTATTTTTACCGGCCCCCCATACTTGACTAAAAGAACCTTGATCGAAGGAACTATCCAACCTGGATTCGAGCCTGTCAGGGAAGCATTCGCTTCGCTTTGGAACGAGATCGAAGTTGGTGCCGGGTTATCCGTTTTTCTTGGAGATGAACTGGTGGTTGATCTTTGGGGTGGCCACACCAACCGGGACCGGACTATCCCCTGGCGACGAGACACCCTGGTCAACACATACTCGATTACCAAAGGCATTGTCTCGCTGGCTCTCACGTGCCTGATCGATGAAGGAAAACTCGACTACGACAAACCTGTTGCAGACTATTGGCGACAGTTTGGGGCCGAGCGAAAATTTGGTATTACAGTGGCGCAAGCATTGTCACACCAGGCAGGCGTATACACATTCCATCCAGACATGGAACCAGAAGACCTTTATAACTGGCAAAAAGCAGCGTTTAATGTCGCAAGTCAGGCACCGGCCTGGGAGCCCGGAACCGCCTTCGGTTACCACTCAATCACCTGGGGATACATCGCCGGCGAACTGATTCGTCAGACAACAGAAAAAACCACCGGTGAATACCTTCGAAGTCGGATAACCAATCAACTAGAGGCTGAGTTCCATATCGGCCTAACCGGTCCCGAGCAGGAACGGTGTGCAGAAGTGATCGGCCCTAATCACGCAAGGCCACCTGTGACACAAACACCCGCACGGGAGGGGAACACCTTGCCAAAAAATGACCCTGCGCTGCCGCCCTACCGCGTTGTGAGTTCAGCAGATTGGAGAAATGCGGAAATTCCCGCAACCAATGGACACGGCTCGAGCCTGGGCATTGCACGTTGTTATCAGGCAGCAATCGCCGGAAAACTGTTTTCCAGGGAATCCCTGCAACTTGCTGTAAAGGAAGAAACCAACGGTGAAACTGACCTTTGCCTGGATCAGCTTCTCCGAAGGTCAAGGGGCTTTATACTTAACTGCGAACCCTGTTACTACGGACCCTCTACAAAGGCATTCGGGCACGCTGGCACAGGTGGATCAACCGCCTTTGCGGACCCGGACAACAACGTCGCTTTTGCTTATGTGACCAACCAACTGCATCACTCCGGGTCCGTTAGATACCGAAAATTGATCGATACCTTTTACGATTGTCTCACGAACTAAAAAATGCATTGCACTTTGATGCCCATGACCCGCTTCAAGCGCAATCCCGATTACCGTCTAATGAAGATCATCACAAAGAGAAATCTATTAGAACTTTCAAGCAGACCCGGTTTGTGGCAGGATGCCGAGTTGCCTAATCGCTCGCAAACGGCTTACCCTGCTGCATTGCGGAGAAGGGGCCAAAAGCCTCTAGACCCAGATACTCTATAAATGCGCGACTATTTCATCAGACGATTTCTGCTCATTCCGCCGACATTGCTCGGTGTCACCATCATTGTATTCGCCATCACCCGACTGGTCCCTGGTGGTCCGCTGGAACGAGCCATCATGGAATCCCAGCAGTTCAGCAATTCTGGAGTTTCGTCGCAGATGGCCGGTGCCGACATGGCTCTGTCAGAGGCACAATTAAAAAAACTCAAGGAGTACTACGGCTTCGACAAACCAATATTACAGAGTTACCTCGACTGGCTTGTCAAAGTAGCCAAAGGAGACCTCGGAAACTCTTACCGATACAACGAGCCGGTTTGGGAGGTGATTAAGGATAGGTTTCCGGTGTCCCTGTATTATGGCCTGGTGACGCTCTTGATCACCTACATCGTTTGCATCCCATTGGGTGTTCTAAAGGCCATCAAGCATAAAACCGTCGTTGATAACGTCACCTCTATACTGATCTTCGTGGGCTATGCCATTCCGGGGTACGCGCTGGGCTCGCTGCTGCTCCTGTATTTTTCGGTCAGGTTAGAGTGGTTCCCTATGGGTGGCTTTATTAGCCTTTCCTTTGAGGAGAAAGACACGATCGGTAAGCTGATGGACGTAATCAACCATTCAGTCCTCCCCCTTATTTGTTATCTAGTGGGTAGCTTTGCGTTGGTGACGTTACTGCTGAAAAACCACCTAATGGATAACCTTGCATCCGACTACATTCGCACAGCGATTGCCAAGGGCGTCTCTTTTCGACAAGCAGTTTCCCGACATGCCATGCGCAACTCAATGATTCCGATCGCCACAACGTTTGGACAAAACATAACGCTACTTGTCTCGGGCTCGTTTCTCATCGAAACCATCTTCGATATTGACGGATTCGGTTTGCTAGGGCTCACCGCAATTCTCGATCGCGACTACCCTGTCGTCATGGGCGTCGTATTGCTGGCGAGTGTGCTGTTACTCATTGGCAATATTATTTCAGATGTCCTGGTAGCGTTGGTGGACCCTAGAATAAGATTCCAGTAGATCATGTTGAACCTCAACCCCCAGACGCTAAAGCGACTTCGACGTTTTCGAGAGATCAAACGCGGCTACTATAGCTTTCTTATTTTTGGCGGGCTTACTGATCGTGTTGTCTTTTGGCGAATTGCTCGTGAACAGTCGGGCACTACTCGTTCACTACGACGATACATTGTACTTCCCTACCTACTCAAATTTTCACCCAGGCACCGATTTTGGACTCGATTATGACTACGAGGTTAACTATCGCGAGCTTCGAGCAACATTCGAGGAGCAGGGCAGCGATAACTGGGTCTTAATGCCCCCCGTTCCCTACAACCCCCTTGAAAACCATGCGCCCGGGGGCGTTTTCAAGCCCACCTCTCCATCCCTTGATACAAGGCACCTTTTAGGGACCGACACGACCAGCAGGGACATTCTGGCGCGTCTCTTCTATGGCACCCGAATCGCCCTCTGGTTCTCGATCGCCTTTATGCTGGCGGTTTACGCAATCGGTATTACCATCGGCTGTGCGATGGGTTACTTTGGTGGCGTGTTCGATCTCCTTTTCCAGCGATTCATTGAGATATGGTCGAACATTCCCTTCCTCTATATGATCATTATTGTTTTCAGTGTCATACCACAGACCTTCACGGTACCCGCAAAAATAATGATACTTCTGACGGTCATGGTGCTCTTCTCGTGGACCAGCATGACCTATTATATGAGGACAGAAACCTACAAAGAAAAATCGAGGGATTACATTGCGGCGGCTCGCGTCATAGGCGCATCAAATACAAGAATCATTTTTCGTCATATCCTGCCGAATGTTTTGTCGACGTTAGTGACATTTATGCCTTTTACCGTCGTGTCAGCCATAACGGCCATCACTGCCCTTGATTTTTTAGGATTTGGTCTGCCCGCGCCAACACCCAGCTTGGGTGAGCTTTTAAAACAAGGCACAGCGACACTCAGAACCGCACCTTGGATAGTGACGTCTGCTTTTGGCACCCTGGTGATTTTATTGACCATCGTTACCTTTATTGGTGAAGCTGTTCGAGAGTCCTTCGACCCCAAAAAGTTTACTACCTATCGTTAACTGGTTTGCGTTCACGCCTAAAAATGAGACTTATTATGAGATTTTACCCCACAATTACCGGACTCCTGACGCTACTGCTTCTCAGCGCCTGCGGCGGCTCAACAGATGACACCCAAAGTCCTGATTTCCCCGCTATTGATAACACCGAGGAAGTACAAGCTTACTACTCTGAGCGGCCCGACTTTTTCAAGTTTAAAACGATCGCTGACCTTCCTCAGGGCCTGACATGGGAAAACGGTGATCACCTCCCTGAGATAGGCTCTCCAGACGCTAAAAAAGGAGGTACTGAATATGTGCGCTTACAGGATTACCCCAGAACACTTCGCACCCTGGGTCCCGATGCAAACGGTTCGTTTCGAGCGTTCCTGTTAGATAACGTTTCGATACCAATCGCACAACGACACCCAAACGAATTTGAGTATTTTCCTGGTCTTGCAGAATCATGGTCGGTCGATTGGGAAAACAAAACGGTTTACGTAAAAATTGACCCGCTAGCTACATGGTCTGACGGCGTACGCGATCACCAGCGACGATTTCTTCTTCATGTTTTTCATTAACCAGTCCCGCTACATCGTCGCGCCCTGGTACAACAACTGGTACAGCACCCAGTACACAAACATTACGAAATACGACGACCTGAACGTTTTCAATTTCCGTGCCCGAGGCAAAGCCAGACATGGACTCCCGTGTTCTTGGAACTTCGCCCCAAATCCGCGGCAGTTTTTCAACGAACTGGGCGATGACTTTGTTGAGCGCTACCAGTGGCGATTTGAGACCACCACCTCCCCTTACCTGCTCGACGACAAAAACCTCAAAAAAGGTCGTTCCGTCACCTTTACTCGCGACAAAGACTGGTGGGCAAAAGACAAGAAGCATTGGCGCTACCGATTCAACATGGACAAAATCCACCTGGCTGTTATTCGCGACACTTCCAAGCACTTCGAAGCATTCAAACGCGGCGATATTGACCAGTTTAGTCTAAGCCTCGCCGAGTATTGGTACGAAAAACTTCCCGACGATGATCAGGATGTCACGGCAGGCTATATTCAAAAATCGATGTTCTATAACCAACATCCAAGACCCACATTTGGTATGTGGATCAATACCTCAAAGGAACTGCTGAACAACAAGGACATTCGGGTCGGCATCCAACACGCATCCAACTGGGACCTGGTGCTGGAGAAATTTTTCCGCGGTGACTACGCGCGCATGAGGACATCTTCAGATGGCTACGGAGAGTTTACCCATCCGACCCTTCAGCCAAGAGAGTTCGATATCAACAAAGCGCAGGAAGCCTTCGCCAGAGCCGGTTTCGTGAAGCGGGGCTCTGATGGCATCCTGCAAAATGCAGCGGGCCAGAGACTGTCTTTCACTTTCTCCAGCGGGTACGAACAATACAAGGATATCTTGACCATTCTGAAGGAAGAGGCGCTCAAAGCAGGGCTGGAACTGCGGCTAGAAGTTTTGGACTCCACGGCCGGCTTTAAAAAAGTACAGGAGAAAGAAGCACGACATTCATTTCGTGGCGTTCTCTGTTTCCCTGGAAATGTATCCCCGCTTCTGGGAAACCTATCACTCCGACAACGCTTATGATGTGCCTTATCTGGCAGACGGATCAATTAACCCGGACGGAAGGTTAAAACCCAGACAAACAACCTGGAGGTTCTCGCGCTGCCGGAAATGGACAGCATGATTGATCAGTACCGAGTTTCCGGTGACAAGCAGGAAATGATGGACCTCGCTCACCGTATGACAGAAATTCATCACGAACATGCGTCTTTCGTCCCTGGCTTCACTCAGCCCGGGTACCGAATCGGACACTGGCGATGGATCAGGTACCCGGAAGGATTCAATTACAAACACACCCGAGAGTTCTAACGAGCTCTTTGTTCACTGGATTGATACTGAAATCAAAGAAGAAACCCAGGCTGCGAAGAAATCTGGCCAACAATTTCAGCCAGAGATTAACTTCTACGACCAGTTCGCAACTCCCTGATGGCCGTACTTTCCATCAACAACCTCGTCACCGAATTCGACACCGACGAAGGTCGGGTAAGGGCAGTCGATGATGTCTCATTCACCGCGCAAGCGGGTCAAACGCTTGGGATCGTTGGTGAATCCGGTTGCGGAAAAAGTGTTACGGCCCTCTCCATTATGCGATTGCTGCCGCAGCCCATGGGGCAGATTGTTTCCGGCAGCGTTGAGCTTGATGGAACCGACCTGACGCAACTACCTATTCCCCAAATGGAAAAGATCCGTGGCGCTAGAATTGGCATGGTGTTCCAGGAGCCAATGACCGCATTGAACCCTGTGCATACGGTTGGCCGCCAGCTGACCGAAGCTCTACTGATTCATAAAGACATTACGCCCGACGCAGCAATCCGAGAGGCCGTCGGACTACTCGACCGGGTTGGCATACCCTCCCCTGACGTCAGAATGACCGAATACCCACACCAGCTCTCTGGCGGCATGCGGCAGCGTATTGTTATCGCAATGGCGCTTGCCTGCAAACCTGACTTCCTTATTGCGGATGAACCTACAACCGCCCTGGACGTTACGATCCAGGCGCAGATCCTGGAGCTGATCAAGGAACTTCAGGCTGACATGGGCATGTCGGTCATATTGATTACCCATGACCTTGGGGTGATCGCGGAAACCTGCGATGAAGTCGTGGTCATGTATGCAGGTAAAGTCGCAGAGAGAGGAAGCGTGTTCGATATCTTTGATCGTGCAGCCCACCCCTACACACGCGGCTTGCTTAAATCGATCCCGACACTAAACACAGAACCCAAATCAACCCTGAGTACTATTGACGGCATGGTGCCAGGACTTTTGGATTTACCAGAAGGCTGTCGTTTCGAAAATCGTTGCACCTTCAGTCATGAGCAGTGCATCAGCAAGGCACCCGACCTTCAGGCTGTAAAAGACCAACATCAGGTCAGCTGCCTGCGCTGGCAGGAAATTTAAACATGTCTCTAAAACAGCCTCCAATACTGAAAGTCGACAACCTGAAAATGCACTTCCCCGTGAAGGAAGGCATCCTTCTTCGCGCCAACAAATTCAATAAGGCAGTCGACGGTATCTCCTTTGAAATACAGCCCGGCGAAACTCTCGGTCTGGTCGGTGAATCCGGCTGCGGAAAATCAACCCTTGGCAGATGTATCGCCCGACTGTACGAGCCTACTTCTGGTTCCATCGAGTTTGAAGGAACCGACATTACCAAACTCAAGGGCAAAGCATTGATGCCCTACCGGCAGAATATTCAGATGATTTTCCAGGACCCAATGGAGTCACTGAACTCTCGCCATACGGTTGGCGATATCCTGGAAGAGCCTTACATCGTTCAAAAAATTGGCGACAGGGCCAGTCGCGCGAAACGCGTGAGGGAACTACTGGATATCGTGGGCCTGCCAGCTCGTTCGATGACGAGATACCCCTTCGAATTTTCCGGGGGGCAAAGACAACGCATCGGCATCGCGCGATCGATAGCACTCAATCCAAAACTTGTGGTCTGCGATGAACCGGTATCTGCACTGGATGTTTCCATCCAAAGCCAGATCCTGAACCTGCTGGTAGACCTGCAGAAGGAGTTCAACCTTGCCTACCTGTTTATCGCTCACGATCTCGCGGTCGTAAAACACATCTCTGATCGGATCGCGATCATGTACCTGGGTAATATCGTCGAGGAAAGTACCGGCGAATCCATTTACCACGAGCCGCGGCATCCTTATACCAAATCGCTAATCTCCGCTATTCCGGTTCCGGACCCACACCTAAGGGTGAAACGTGAAATCATTACCGGGGACGTACCCTCACCGATCAATCCACCCACAGGATGTCGATTTCACCCAAGATGCCCAAGAGTGATGGAACGATGCAAAATAGAGGCTCCGCTACTGCGCACCATTGCAGACCACCAAGTCTGCTGCCACCTCGACGACCTCTAACACTCTTAGACCAAGGTCCTTCAGCGAGGATCCCTTATCGTCACAGTTCCCTGGGCTATCGCAGCAAGGCGTCCTTCATTGACAAGTTCAATCTGGACCACCGCCATGGTTCGGGACAGGTTGATGATTTCAGCATACGCATCCACCACACCTTTCGATACCGGCGCAGTCAGGTTGATCTTGAATTCAGTAGTTGCAGCCCACTGGCCTTTTTTCATCACCGGATAGCAAACAGAACCCAGCATATGGTCACTGAAGGCGGACAGCACACCACCATGCATATTGCCAATATACGTAAGAAACTCGTCCCTCACTTCGAGTTGACCGCGCATAGTCCCCGGCCCCACCTCAACAATTTTTATTCCAAGATACTCATGCAACCCTCCCAGGCTTGCCTTGGGGCGCATAAAGCTTTCAGCAATTTTCTCGTTGAATTCAAACTCTGGTTTGGTTCTGGTCACATCTTCTCCTTATTTAGGCGGGATAAGGCAACTATGAATTGATTCATCCCCTTGTACTTCCCTGGCAAGTGTTTTGATGGCAAGTTCTGCATCTTTGAGGTCAAAATCATGAGTATGCATAGGCGAAAAATCTATTTCCCCTGATTCAATCACTTTGATGGCCTGTTTATAACCAGAGGAAGTCACGCCGATGGCACCTCTGATTGTCACTTCTTTCATGACCACAAGGTCAGAGACAAAATTATCCACCGCCTTAAAACCCTTAACCCCTGCCAGGACAATCTGTCCGCCAACCTTTACCAATTGCAGGGCATCGGCAACAGGCTTAGTTGCATAGGAGGAAACATCGACAACGATGTCCGCCCCCTTCCCATTGGTGAGACCCTTTACACGATGAACGACATTTTCATTATCCACATCAATCGTGTGTGCCGCCCCATAGAATCGGGCCAGCGCCAGCTTTTCAGCATCAGCGGCAAGACCGGTCACAATAATATTCGTCACCCCCACGCAGCGTAATGCGATAACACTGGCAAGACCCCTTTGCCCCGGACCCATCACTACAACCGTATCTCCGGGCCTTGCGTTAGGCATCTCCACCGCCCAGCGGAAGCCGGCACCCAGCGGATTAAAAATGACAGCAATGTTCGCGGGAATGTCCGGATCAACTTTATGAACAATACTGTTGCCATGCAGGAACATGAATTGCGAATAACCACCCCACAACCCAGGCGATTCCGTGAGCGGTATGTACGAATAGATCTTTCGATCATCACACAGGTGATACCGACCATCCAAACAGGTCGGGCAGTGACGGCAGGAGAGCATGGTCTCTACCGCTACCCGATCACCCTCTTCAACGCCCCATCGGATTGCCGCCCGATCACCAATCTTTGCGATCCTGCCCAGGGGTTCGTGTCCAGGAATAACCGGCGTTGGTGTTCGTAGAACCCCCTCGAACTGTTCATAGTCACTGCCACAAATACCACAGGCTTCAAGCTCGAGTAGAGCAGAGTCTTCATCGATATCCGGAATGGGAATATCCCTGGCTTCAAGAGACCGATCACCGGTTTGCACCATCGCAAAACTTTTCGCCGGCAAACTACTCATCGGGGTTGCCTTTAGTGGCGGTGACCAAAAATTGCGGCAGAATAAACATAAAGCTGCCATTCGCCTGTGCTGCTTCCAACTCACTCATATGCGCCTGCAGCTCGGTTTCACTCATGGTCCCAAACTCTCGAATATACGAAACCATGTTCTGTAAGACAGAGACTCCCCTGCCCTTGAGGTCAACCCCGGCAATCATCTTGACCTTTATATCTTCAAATCCAGCCCGGGCCAGAAGACCGGGCAACTTACGCCCAATGTGTGGTTCCCTGAAAGCGGCTGCGGCCGCTTCGAAAAAACGATCGGCTCGAACCTTTCCCCACGGCTCTACCAGGACAAAGCCCCAATCACTATCGATCACGACGATCCGGCCACCATCGCTTAATATCGAGTGCAACCTGGCGACGGTTCCCTCGAGATCAGGCACATACTCAAGCACATTTTTAATGAACACACGATCAACAGCATTAATCTCATCAGGCAAGGCATCACCCTCCAGATGAAAAAATTTAAGGTTTTTCTTTGTATTTCTGGACTCTGCGCGGGACATAAACTCTTTATTCAGGTCTACACCAAAAACCTGGGCAGTCGTACGGCTGGCGATTTCTTCCGCCATAAAGCCAGGCCCACAACCAAAATCCAGTACGCTGGTTTTGCCAGTAAGTGCTAGCGCGTCAACAAAGGGTTCCTGTTCCGGTCGAAACTGGAACAGCTGCTCATAGCGGTCCAGCCTTTCCGGCTCAATGGTTTGCCAATGGTCTGTGTAGAATGTGTCCATAGTTAACTCTCTCGTGCGTGGACCCTGAACGTCATTCATTAACAAAGAATTCCTATTGCAGTCAGGCCCAACTCATCGTTTATATCACGATTACACGATTGATTGCCCAATCCGCAATGACCATTCCCACTTGGATTCGATCGAATTCGGAACAACACCCCGTTAGAGAATCTCTCCACCACCTGGCTGCATGCAGATCACTTTCATCAACCCGGGTGCACTGCCTTTGATCACCAACTCGATGGATTCTCGAGAACCTTCACCCCGTCGACACTGGGCGGCGAACTTGTTCGAGACATTTCCTACCGCAACACCGCGTGATACTTCAGTTTTTAATCAGTTTGACCAATGGAACGATGCTTGCAAAAATACTCGAAACGAAAGGAACCAAAGATGTCTTCTGACATACCAGATATCTATCCAGGCCGGGAGCTCGCGCTCATTAATAAGCTGCGCGAAAATATTGAGAGTGTCATCCGCAGCAACAACCAAAGTGTCAAATGGTTATTAGCCGCATTTTTTTCTGGGGGTCATGTGCTGCTAGAGGATGTTCCAGGAACCGGAAAAACAACACTTGCAAAGTCACTGGCGGGTTCGATTGATGCTACTTTCAAACGAATACAGTTCACGCCTGATCTGTTGCCTTCGGATATTCTGGGTGTTTCTATTTTCGACCAGCAAAATCAGGACTTCCGCTTCAGGCCCGGCCCGATTTTTACCCAGATACTACTGGCCGACGAAATAAACCGCGCGTCACCAAGAACCCAGTCTGCACTGCTTGAAGCAATGGGAGAAAATCAGGTAAGCATCGAAGGTGAAAGGCATCCTATGGATGAACTCTTCTTTGTAATTGCGACTCAAAATCCGATTGAGTTTCATGGCACCTACCCGCTACCAGAGGCACAGATGGATCGTTTCGCTATGAGCTTTAAACTCGGCTACGTTTCTAAAGAGGACGAAGTGCTGATCATGGATTCCCAAAGATATAAGCATCCGTTGGACTCCCTTACCGCCTGCACATCAATTGAAGACATTCGTCTTATTCGAAAAGCTGCGGCTGACATCCGAATCTCTGACGAACTGAAACGCTACATTGTCGACATTGTTGTACAGACCCGGACTACACCGGGGGTCGCCATGGGCGCCAGTCCCAGGGCAGGAATATCATTGATGAAAGCGTCGCAGGCACTTGCTCTGATGGAAGGCGTCGATTTCGTCACGCCGGATCACATTCAGGAACTTGCCATACCAAGCATTGCCCACCGACTGATACTGGACTCCGGTTCGCAATACTCTGGCTCACAGACCGCACAGATACTCCTGGAAATTATTCAGGACATTCCCGTCCCCGCTTAACTGATATGGCCTTTCGCGAACGCGCCTTCCCAACCTGGACACGGTTAACCACTATTAACCGTCGTGCCACGCGGCGTAACTCAGACCGAGGAAGGCTACTGCAAACCAGTACGTTTATCTGTGGTGCTGTCGGGTTAGATACAGACCTTTCATTCGTCTACCAATTGTTTGCATTACTGGTCTGCACACTGATCTTTGCACGCCTGACCATCAAGGTTCGTTCACCCGACGTCAGCGTCAAACGTCAATTGCCTAAGTATGCTACCGCGGGTGTTCCGTTCGAATATTTTATCACCGTCATCAATGATGGGAATCGTGTCGAACGAGATCTGAAGATCCTCGATAACCCAAAAATTATGCCACCAGATCTAGCCCAGTTTGAACGTATGAAGGAACCAGGGGAAGAAACCCGGAATGCCTATGATCGATGGCTTGGGTTTCACCGTTTCATTTGGCTGCAGAAACTAAATACCGGTATCAGTCTTAAGGATGCTGAAGTACCGGATGTTGAACTACTTTCCCATGCCCAGGCCATTGTCGAGGCGACTCCTCTCAGGCGGGGGCACGTATATTTCGAGTCCACCACCATCCTGCATCCCGACCCCTTTGGCCTGAACTACGGAGCCACGGAATTCGATAACCGCGAACACTTGACGGTGCTACCGAAGCGGTACCCTATCCCACGGCGGTTTGAGTTTAAGGGCGGCCGTCACTTCCAGCCAGGCGGAATTAATTCCACCTGGTCCGTTGGCGAAAGTGATGAATTTGTTTCCCTGCGTGACTACCGCGAAGGAGACCCAATCCGGAAAATCCACTGGGCGAGCTCCGCAAAACGTGACAAGCCGATCGTTAAGGAGTTTCAGGATGAGTTTTTTGTGCGCCAGGCCCTGATCGTCGATACCCTCGGTGATAATCCTGCGGCGTTCGAGGAAGTCATCTCGGTCGCCGCGAGCCTGCTCATGAATATAGAGAACCTGGATGGACTGATGGATCTCTACTTCATGTCAACGCGACCGGAGATAATCACTGCTGGCCGGGGCTATGCCCAGACTTCACAACAAATGGAAGCTCTGGCCACCCTTCAGTTAACAGACCGGCTATCTTCTGACTTCGTAGACCTTCTTTCGCAACACGCTAGCAGGATGAGCAGCTGCCTGATGGTGTTCTCCGGTTTCAGTAAACAACAGGAGACCCTGCTCGCAACGATCGAAAACAGGGGAGTTCAAACCGCAGTATTTATTGTTACGGGGGAAAGTGATGAAACTACCTATCGTGAAGATTTTTACGTTCTGGAGGCAGGGAACATCGAAGCCGGGCTAAAGGCCCTATGAGTCGCAGCAACCCAATCAAACCGCGTTACCTTGGTGGGTTGTCCGCACTCTTCTGGGGTTGGCAATGCGAACTGATCTGGTTCGCGCTACCCATCGCAATCGTTCTGGAAGCTCGTTATTACCTGAACCGACGCTGGGCCCTGACAAAAACAGATTTTTACCGTGTTGCTGACCTGACTGCCATTGGTCTGGTTGCCATGGTATTTTTCCTTTTTCTGAATCGTCAGGAATATCATTTCATCACCACGCTTCTGGCGTGGATCCCGATCCTGTTATTCCCGCTTGTCACGGTTCTGGCCTACAGCACCACGCCCCGAATGTCACTGGATGTCCTGTTCTACAGCCTGAGGCGACAACGGGAACCCGTTCAACAATCCTGGGACATGGACTATGTTTACCTGGGCACATGCCTTTTAGCCGCGGGCCTTAACAAAGAAAGCATCTACTACTTTCCAGTCGTCGTCATTATTTTCGCCTGCTCGCTGTACCAGCTTCGGTCCCCCCGTTTTACAAAGAAAACCTTTGTTATCTGTCTATGTGCCATCCTCCTGGCCGCGACCGCTTTTCACCACGGTATCCGAAACACGCACCTGAGTATTAAAAAGCAGACAGAACTGTGGATCGCAAACTGGATTTCCCAACGCACCGACCCGCTCAAAACACGTACAGCGCTCGGAAAAGTCGGGCAACTCAAACTCTCGGACTCGATAGCATTTCGGATCAAGCCGAGTTCCGGGAAACCCGATTTTCCATCACTATTAATCGAGGCGGTTTATAACACCTCCTCTGGCACAGAGTGGGAAGTATTTGACCCAAGGTTTAATACGGTCAAACACAAAGATGATTTCACCTGGGGATTTTCTGACACTGTTTCGTATCCCCATCCTGAGTCCAAAATATATCTTGAATTTGATCGTGATAGATCCCTCATTCCAGTTCCGTCACAGCTGGTAGAGCTCAATGAGCTGCCCGCAACTGACGTCAGTATGTCGACCTACGGGGCCCTACAGGGTATCGGTCTAATCCCGGCCCCGCATTATCGAGTGAGATATGATAACGAACCACACCTGGGTGACGAACCCAGCCCGATGGACCTGCTCGTACCTGAGGAACACAGGGTCGCACTACATCAAGTTACCGATGGGCAGATCCCAGCAGCGCAGGCCATTCCTTTCATCCAGAACTTCTTCTCTGATTTTAGGTACACACTCTTCCAGGAGAATATCGAAATCACAGACGATCCCCTCGGGCATTTCCTTCAAACAAGCAAGGCGGGGCACTGTGAATACTTCGCTAGCGCAACAACCCTGTTACTCAGGCAATTGGGCATACCCTCAAGATATGTCGTGGGCTACGCCATTACAGAATGGAACGATGACATGAAAATGTACATCGTACGCAAACGACATGCTCACGCCTGGGCGAGCGCGTATATCAATGGTCGATGGGTCCCCATCGATACAACACCGCAAGAGTGGCTGACGATGGAAGAAGACCAGTCATCTGTTCTGCAACCCCTCTGGGACTTCCTGGGGAACAATCAGTTTCTCTTTGAGCTTTGGTTTAACGACCAGAAACTCGAAGAATATGAAAACGAGCTCTACGGTATCGGGTTCATACTCGCTCTCATTCTCATCTGGCGTATCGCAACCTCGGAACAGGTGATTATTGAAAGAGAACACACAACTGATTCTTCAACCTGGATTCTCCCCGGCGGAGATTCACCCTTCTTCAGAATAGAGGAACAACTATCCATCCTTGGGTTTCGGCGAGGCAAAGGTGAACTTATGGCCGAATGGCTACTGAGAATCGAAAGGCCAGAATTGCTGCCAATGCTGACTAGCCATAATCGTTGGCGTTTTGATCCGCAGGGTATTTCGATAGAAGAAAAAAAGAACCTGGCTGACCACGTAAAGCATTGGCTAGACTCCGAACCCATTCAGAAAACCTAGCCGTCATACCCACTGAATTTTCATCGGTTATGGTCTTTAACCCTGCCCTAACGTATTCTCACGGCTGACTTCGAGCTTATTGACTATCACTCGTATGGCCCCAGTTATATTACAACGAACGACCAGCCTGCTAGTCACTGTCATTTAGTGCGTGGCGAACCTTCTTTATGACTATCTCTCGAGAACGAACATGCGTTTTGTGCTTACGCGGCAATCAGCTACTTGCAATAGAAATGGAAGACCCGATGACCACAAAACGTTACTGGTCCTTCCCCGGAGGGGGAGTGGAAGAAACGGAAACACCAGAGGACTGCGCAGTACGCGAAACACTTGAGGAATCCGGCTACCAGGTAGCCCTCACTTCTGATGCCTTTACCAACAACTATAGGTTCCGCTGGAATGGCAATACTTACGACTGCACAACTCACTGGTATATGGCTGAGTTGGCATCTGAAGAAAAGGGCCAGGTTTATGATGAAGCCTACATTTTGCAATCATCATGGCTAGCATGGCCAAGGTGTCGTCAGCTGTTTTTATTTAATCCCGGGATAGTTGCAGCGCTGGATCACTGGCTACCTATCAATGCCTGACGTAGGGTCTAAACCTAATCGCCAGGTTGGTTAAGGTACTCAGACAGGCCGTATCCTTTACGCTCACCATCCAATGTGTATTCCGTCATCCCTTCACCAATATAAGTGACCTGTTCCGAACGCCGGTTGCGAAGCGGAATGAACCCTTTAACCACGCCTTCCACATGATGCTGATCACCATTTTCCAGGGTCACGTCCGCGATCAACTTCTTGTGGAAACTGGTCCCTTGCTCATATTCGGTCGATAGCTCAATATCCTTGATCTTCAGAAGCTCTGTTCCTTTATGGAACATGCCACCTCTCCGGTCACCAACAACAGACAGCACCATTCCAAGGTCATCGCCATAATTACCGGTAATCCAGCGATAAGATGGAACGGACTGCCAAAACCTGGGCCCCCATGAATGATCGCGAATACCATGACCGTTAATATTTATAGTCACTTCGCCCTCAATCGAAAGCGTGCCTTCAACCCGCATGTGCTGCTCAGAATGAGCTCTCGCAAAATCATTGCCATCGCCAGGTTCACCAACGTGTCCATACAAAGGGCCTACCCCGTGGTGAACCAGCTCTAGCTGAATCCTCTTGAAAGGATTACTCTTAAAGGCCTTGCCAGGATCTTTCATATCCCTGGGGTCAAGCATATGGAGCGCCGTCCCATCGTAGGTCGTACGCAGCCTTTCACCCGGTTCCAGGACTTGCACCCGAACGCCACCCGCATTCCATCCGTCGTTATTTGATATCTCAGGCTTCTTGTAATTAAAAAATACGGATCCGTCACTGTTAAACACAATAACGGTCATTTCCGCATATCCCTCGTTAGCCCGGTTACCGATACGAATAAATCCGCCGCGGTTAATTTCTCTGTCAAAGAAATTAAAATAGACGGACTCATTGAAATTGTCTTCAGGACCCAGTGGGTGGGTGTAGTCGTCTTCCGGCTTTATATTTCCAACGATTGTTACCATGCACATCTCCTCAGGGTAATGCTTTCAGCTGTGTAAGGGCATACTACATAAGAGTCAAGTTCAAGTATAATAGCGCGCAGATTCTCATAGCAGGGTGATACTTGGATATCAAAGCACGCATGAAGGACATCATTGCCAAGGAGGCTGCTGCAATACAGGGCATTAAGGTAACGGACGCTTTTGTAGACGCGGTGAATCTGTTGCTTAATTGCCGCGGGAAGGTGATCACCACAGGTATGGGCAAAGCAGGATACATAGCAAACAAATTTGCCGCGACCATGTCATCTACAGGCACATCTGCTTTTTTTGTACACCCGGCAGAAGCGGGTCATGGGGACCTGGGCATGCTGTCCAAAGATGATTGCATTGTTGCTTTCTCAACAAGCGGGAAATCCAATGAAGTGCTGGAGATGCTTGCCAACGCAAGCCATAATCTCGGCGTAAACACTGTAATAGGGGTGACATCCCACATCGACTCTCCGTTGCGCGACATGTCAAACGTTGTCCTGGATATGGGGCCAGATATAGAAGAACCCTGCCCAATTAACACCACGCCCAGCGCTACTATTGCGGTCATGTTGGCAATCTCGGATGCCCTTGCACTAACATTGATGGAGTTAAAAGAATTCACAACCACCGACTATCACGCGCGTCATCACAAGGGATACCTGGGGTCTGTCACGCGCCCCGCAACGAGTTACGACGAGTCCTGAACCAATGCAGATAGTCGACCCTGCAGAAATCGCCAAAAAGTACCTGCAACGGCTCAAGGAATCGGTTACTCGACTCGAGCGGAATATGCAGGTCGTCGGCTTCATTGCCTCCGATGACCCACCATCAGTTTCCTACGCCAATGCTACTCGCAGAGCGTTTACTGATGCTGGCTTCAACTATGACCTCCGCTACGTAAAGCGGCTGGAACTTGAGGCTGAAATCATCAAAGCCAATGCAGATGAAGATGTGCACGGTATCTTTATCTATTTCCCTGTGTTCAGTAACCAGGAAGACGACTACCTGCGAAACCTTGTTCACTACACCAAAGATATTGAAGCAGGCAGCCTATACTGGACAAGGAAACTAGACACTAATGATCGCTCGGCGACTGACAAAGACACCAACAAGAAAGCGCTCATTCCCTGTACGCCCCTCGCTATTGTAAAAGTACTGGATGATATCGGTGAGTACGGCGACGGTGACCTTCCCCTTAAAGGAAAAAAGATAACCATATTCAACCGAAGCCAGGTTATTGGGCGTCCGCTAGCAATCATGATGTCAAACGATGGCGCTATGGTTCTGTCTTTCGATGAACACGGACCTCTCGAGTTTAAAGCTGGAGCTCCAAAGGAAACGAGTCTGCACCGCAGCAGCGCCCTGGCTCAGTCAGACATCATTATTACCGGTGTTCCAGGTTCAGATTTCGAGCTTGTGAAACCAGAAGAAGTTCCTGATGATGCCGTATGCATTAACTTTTCGTCAGAACAGAATTTTACCGAGGACGTCAAATCGCATGTTCGAGCCTTTATTCCTCGTGTCGGTCCAATGACCGTAGCCATGTGTATGCGCAACACCATTCGATTGTTTGAACATTTTCACCATGAGTAGCCTGGACAAACTAAGAGAACAAAACCTTGCGGCCTACCTCGATGCGCTGGCTGCGAAGACTTCGACGCCTGGGGGCGGCGCTGTCGCGGCGGTGGTCGCAGCCGAGGCCTGTTCCCTGGTCGCCATGGTGGCTAACTTCAGCAAAGACGAGACCGCAAAAGATATCGCGGCCCGCGCGCATGCTTCCATCGCAAACCTTCTGGAACTTGGGGACCAAGACGCACTGGCATTTGAATCCGTGATGAAAGCTTTCAAGGGTGAAGGCGACCGATCGAGCGCTTGTGAACAAGCTGCAGGCATCCCTGCGCAGGTCATCGGTATTTGCCTGACACACGTCGAGGACCTGGAATACCTTTCTGCGCAGGGTAACCCAAATTTAATCACCGACACTGCTATTGCCTCACTACTGTTCGATTCAGCGCTGAAATCCAGCGAGCTCAATATCCTGATCAACATGAAAGATTTCGATGCTATCCCGGAAGTTCTGGAGTCAGCGATCAATAGCGTTCCGGGCGCGACAAACCGGCTTCAGTTTATCGCGAGCACGATTAGAACAGGCCTCTCGTGAGGCTACCGCTGATCGCTGGATTGATCCTGCTCGGTAGCTGCAGCTCACAGCCTCCTGCTGCTTCGACTTCTGCAGACATTCCCGCTACCACAATTCCGAAAACAACAACTTCCGTAACAATTCCTTCCACAACGAAAAAGCGGTTCGAGAACCAGATTGCAAAATTCATCCTGAGTGAAGTCCGGGAATCACTCCCAGGGCTACAAGGTGTCGCGAGAGTGCAGTTTCTCCGGCAGAAATCGGAACGATTTAACCATGACGTGAACCACAAGCTCCTGTCCAGCAGGATGTTGATGGAAAAAGACCTCCTGGACTACCTGCTCATCAGCGAAGACATCTTGCTCCACTCGGACAGCTACGCCTCTACCCTGGGCGCACTCAGCTCTCTTGACTGGAAACCTGACATTTACGAACAAAGAATACTTGAAGAGTTAAACCGGATTGACCAAACCATTGCTGTGCTTGCCAGCAACACAAGCAAAGATTCATTCAACCATCATGCTCACATGTCCCGGGTCCGCAAAACTACGCTGTATCCTGAAGATACGTTCAACGGAAGACAGACTTACCTGGATCGCTTATCACAGGAAATGGTTAGCGCACAGGCGAACTGGTATGACACGTACAACACCTACAGCCCCTCCGAACTCTCGATACTCGGTGAGGAAGGCTCATCTCGCTCGTTTCATTACAGCGATGACGGCCTGGTTATCAACCTGGACCAGGTGAAGGATTTGCCAGCCTTCGAACTGAAATGTCTTGCGGCGTTTTACGGGTTCCCCGGATTGCAAAGTTTCATACCCCATCCCGAAGATTCGCTGAAAAGCTTCCTTAACCTGCCTGCCTACACACTCGGTTGGGCAGGTTATATCCTGGATGAGGTCGGCACCAGGGACCTGGGCAACAAGCTGGACTACCTGTACTTTGCACGTCTTCAGTCATCAATGGCGCTTGCCGACCTAAAGTTGCACAGTGACCAATGGTCGATTGACGAAGCCGTGAAGTACATCACCGAAAACACCCCCTACACCTCACACCGAATCACACTGATGCTCGGGCAGGTTCAGCAAAACCCTGGTTACTATGCCTCTGCTCTCGGTGGGAAACTTAAGTTTTCTGAACTAAAAAGTCGCTGTTTGGCGGAAGGCAAGAGCTGCCAGGCTGACTTTAATCAACAAATCATTGATCAGGGACCAATACCCTTTGAGGTACTGGAAAGTCTGATTTTCTAGACGCTGCTAATGCGAGTGATCGTGACCGTGCGGGCGCGCAGAAAATTGTTCTGAAAGTACAACCAGCTCATCTTTTGAAAAAAATTGCTTTTTCTCTAACAAAAACGTCAGCGCATCGAAGAAGTGAATGAAGTACTGATAATCCCCATCATCTGTGCAGGTTCCAATTTGCAATATTAATTGTTCGCGGAACTCGTCCCAAGTGAACATCCCCTGCTCGCAAAGTGCCCGAGCCATCCCAAACACTCGACTTTGCCATGGCGCATCAAATACTACCTCTCCATTTGTCATAGGCGGGGCAATCAGCCCCTGGAGCTCCATCTCGCTCAAGATAGCTCTCCCTGGTACTTCAATCCCGGTGAGCACTTCAACCCCGATCATCGAATCCCTGGTGACAAGTTCAGCAAGCTGTTCCTCTTTGAGATTCTGGGTCCCGGGTGGCCGCATCGGAAGTACCATGTACCGGATCTCGGCGCTGGAATCCCAGACCTGAATTTCAACATTACTCCCGAGTCCGACACCCATCTCTGCCAGAAGCTGCCTTGGCTCCATTACAATGCGAGATCGATAGGCCGGATCTTTGTACCATTTCGGCGGCAACCCGAGAACGGCCCATGGATAGCAGGAGCAGAGCGTACAAACTACAGCGTTATGTACCTTGTCCGTATTTTCAACCACAACCAGTTTTTCAACCTGACCGCCTTCAAAACCAAAGCTTTCGACGATCGAGGTCGCATCCGTTAGCAGCTGTTTTTTGAACTCAGGGTCGGCCCATGCCCTGGCCACTAACCTCGCGCCATTCATGGGGCCAACCCGTTCGCTGTAGCGAGTGATAATATCGTCCACAGCTTCGGCTGTTAACAACCCTTTTTCAATCAGGATAGATTCCAGCGCTTCAGCTCGAATCGCCTGCGGACTTTCATCAGACATTGACAAACTCCAGATAAGGTTCAAAAAGGTCGACACAGACAGCAAACCCCGGCTTATCCCAAAGTACCTCGCTGCTGAACCTGACGGTGTATAGATGCTTTGGGTTCTCTCCCTTGCCATGAGCATTGGTATCGGGAAATACCCATCCATTGTGATGCATAACGATCTCACCCCGCTTTCCCATAGCGTATTCGGGCAACCGGGTATGGTGACTTACCGCATTAACGAGGGATCTCACCTGATCACCCACGTTGAATTTTGGCGCGCTGCTTATGGGTCGATCACTGCTACTGGAACTTGGTGGTTCACCGAGGGGGTCAGGCGAAGGTGAAGGTTGTGCGGCTATCAGATCACTTCTTGACGCACCATGGGCAATGGCGCGAAGCGTAATTTCTTCCTGGCTGACTATTCCGGCCTCTGCCAGAAGCGTTTCAACCCCGCCCAGCCAACGACCATAATAACCATGGGTGAGATATGCTTCAGGATCTATTCGTTCAACCGCATGCCTGAACCGGTCGGTGTTAGACCAGGCCCCCGCCGCAGACCCAGCACCAACCATGGCAAATACCTTAGCCTCCCAGCGATCATGGAACACCGTTTCGGCACCTGACTGGTCGACCTGGCCATATCCCGATTTTCCCCCTAGATCGTGCACCCCTTTCATGACGGACCGCCCGGCTGAGTTTGATCGCTGGATGTAAAATTTTCCCTGCGGTCCAGTATGTCCCTGATTTTTTTGTACTCCGCTTCGTTGAGGTTAAACCTGGTGAAGATCAGCGCGCCAATCAAGTAGCAAACCAGGGGGAAAATGGCATAGAGGACAAGCAAAGCGAGTTTTGTCACTTCTGTCTGCTCCTGATTCGGCACGAAGCCTGAACTGCTCAGTACAAAACCCGTTAGCATCAGGGTAATACCTGTCGCGCTTTTAAAAACAAAATTCCACGTCGCGAAGTAGGTTCCCTCTTTTCGCTTTCCCGATTTGTACTCATCATAATCAATCACATCTGATTGTATCGAAGGCGCGACAACCGCCCCGCTACCGGCACCAAGTCCACAGATCACGGCGAGAACAGAAATCAGAATGTCGGAACCCGGCTCCAGGAAGAACATGCCACCAAATCCAAAACCGGTTACGAGCATCGAAAAGATCCACATTGCCTTCTTACCCACTCGCCTCGAAAGTGGCACCCACAGAGGCACGGAAAACACCGAGGGGATAAGATACAACAGGATATAGATCACCGTCTTCTCGGGTCGCATCACAATATATTCAGCGATGTAAGGCGTCAGGATACCGATGGTCGCCCCACCAAGGTTCTCAATGAAAAACACCACCAGCAAAAGGCTCGCATATTTGTTTTTTAGGACATCGCCGAATGCGACAAAAGGGTTTGATTCACCCCTGCCCTGGTATTCGGGTCGTTCTTTTGTATTGAAGAACATCCAGATAATCAGCGCGGCCGTGACAACACCCGCTATCACAGAGACTACAAAGGCAATTTGTCTAGGGTTCTCACCAGTGATCAGCTGATGCATCGCAACCAGCGCCAATAAAGACCCTGAATTCCAGATCATATGCCGCAGCCCAAATATGCGTGTCCGCTCGTGATAGTTCGTTGAAAGTTCTGCACCAAGTGATGTGTGCGGCACACTAAATGCTGTCATAGAGGTGTAGAAGAGAATGACCGCTGCCGCCATCCAGACGATCACCATTGATTCGCTCAACAACTCAGAAGGATTCCACATCATATAAAAAGTGCCGCAAACAAAAGGCACCGACATCAGCATCCATGGCCTGCGTCGACCTACCTTCAGATTCGTTCGATCACTTAGGTAGCCGGCGACCGGGTCTGTCACCGCATCCCATATTCTTGAAATCCCAAAGATCAGCCCCATCACTGCAGGAGAAATCAACAGAACATCCGTGGAAAATTTCATGAGGTAAAGCGAGACCATGAAAAACATGAACCCGACACCAACCGTCGGAATGTTGTAATTGACAATGGTGCTTAAGGGCAGGACCTCACTGAGCCCATTGTTATTGTCGCGACTCACCGAGTAGTCACTAACTGTTTTCAGCCATCGTTGAGGATAGTTGCCAGCGGCGGCGTTTAGGCTGACCGCTTCGATAAGCGGTTGAAAGGGCATCCGTAATATACAGTTCAAACAACAGCGATCTGACCGAAGGTCTGAAGTTAGAGATAGATTCAGCCAGGTCTCTTGTTTCCTTATCCTTTACTCTTACGGCTATCCCTGTCATTTGAAACTCCCCACTACTGCCAGAGCTGTCGTTCATCGCGCAGTGCAAGCAAAAACCAGGGTTTTCTTCCAGGTCACGGGTACGGGGTGAAGTGGGCTCCAGAAAGATAAACACATGCCCCTCGCCAATAACCGGAGTAACCGGATGTGCGCGGGGTCTTCCATCCTTGCGAAGGGTTGCAAGGTACGCAACTTTACCGTCCAGCCGCTCCTGGCCGAAAGCGGCTAACGCGACATCTTCTCGTTCAAGAACGGCCCAGTGTGCTGCTTGCATGATATTCTCTGCTGATAATAACCCGACACCTTAGCATGGTTAATCCGTATTGCCGATCAGGTCAAAATCGAATTCTGGCCGCTAACAGCAACCGGAGCCTCAATCTTTATGTCGATGATACGGGCAGGCTCAGCACGCTGATTCAAGCATCGTTTTCCTTCAGGGACACTGCCTGGTCACCGCTTGGACGCCGACAGGTTCGACATCTGCGGGGAAAACCATCTGGCCATAGCCTCCTGTCACAAACTCATGATTCGTAGAATCGCCATTCTCCCAGAGGATCTGAAACTTATATAAACAGCCTTTCAACAGGGGAAAAGAGACACCCATCAACATGATATGGAGTCCACCGGGCTTTAACTCATAGCGTTCTCCGGGCGGCACCAGAATCTCCCCGTGAACCATTCTTGTCATGCCTTCGTCTTCTACTGTCCGGTGAATCATGGCGTGCCTCGCACCGGCGAATCTGATTTCTGCAACCCTCATTTCATGAGAGCTATTGTTTTCGAACAAACCATAGATAGCCGCGCTTGATGCCCCCGGAGGTGTTGCCCTCGACCAGGCCTGCACCACCACATCCGATTTCGCCAACAGTGGCAGAGCGACCAGCAGTAGCACGGCACAAATACGCATTTCAAAAAGTCATCCTGCAAAGCTTTCAGTATATCCCAACCGAAAAGTTGTAACGATGCCGAGCGACGAACCTTTTCACCCCCTGCCGTGCTATAATCTTTTACCCTGGATTCTGAACATCACTTCACCTCAATGCTTCGGATTGGTGTACTAGCATCTCATCAAGGAACCAACTTTCAGGCTATTGTAAGCGCTTGCCAACACGGCAGGGTCCAAGCAAACGTCGCCCTGCTTATCTGCAACAACTCTGATGCGCCAGTCATGGCCAGGGCTCGAAAATCAGGCGTTCCAACCGTACATCTTTCATCACTAACTCATCCATCATCTGACGTCCTGGATGAATCAATGCATAACCACCTTGCTGATGAAAATATCGACCTGGTCGTGCTTGCCGGTTATATGAAAAAACTCGGCCCCCGCGTATTGGAGGCCTACAGGGACCGAATCATCAATGTACATCCTTCTCTGCTTCCCCGTCACGGTGGACCAGGCTTTTATGGCTCGCGAGTCCACAAAGCAGTCATTGAGTCTGGCGACAGTGAAACGGGCGCTACTGTTCATCTGGTCAATGACGATTACGACATGGGCAAAGCTCTCTTGCAGGAAAAGATAACCGTAAAGGTCGATGATACCCCTGACAGCCTTGCAGAGCGTCTCCACCCTATTGAACATAAGTTACTGATCGAAGTTATCCAACAATTTTCCGCGGGAAAACGATGAATACGAAAATGAAAAAAAAAGCACCTCGACAAAAGAATCCAAGAGCACCTATTGCCCTGATGACCTGCGAATCCGGACGTGCCTTCGCGGAATCCGTGGCATCAAAAATGGGAACAACGTTGCTGCCAACCAACGAAACCTGGTTCGCCTGCGGTGAGGGGAAATTCGAAATCGGCGCTAATGTTCGCGGTCACGATGTCTATATCTTTCAGTCGACCGCTGGGCCCCAGGATGACCGGAGCATCTATGACAGATTCCTGATGCTGCTCCATGCCATAGAAGCGGCTGCGCTTTCAGATGCCCAATACATCACCGCCGTTGTCCCCTATTACCCTGGCGCCAGGCAAGACAAACGCAAGGGTAGAACAAGGGAAGGCATCAGCGCGGGGCTCTTCGCCAGAATGATGCAAAGCGCAGGAACGGATCGTGTGATGACCGTTGAGATTCACAATGATTCCATCGCCGGTATGTTCAATCCATCGATGTCCCATCTGGAGAATGTCTTTCTAACCAGGCAACTCGTTTCCTGGTTGCGCCGCCAGAAGTTAACAGGCGATGTAGTCGTTTCACCCGACGTCGGTTATCTCGAAAGAGCGCGCGCCTATGCGGAAGAACTGTCTGCGGACCTGGCAGCCCTGTCAAAAGAAAGGGACTACTCCAAGCCAAACCATGTGTTCCGTTCTACGTTAATAGGAGAGGTCAAAGACCGCGACGTTCTCTTGGTTGACGATATTATCGATACAGCAGGGTCCGTCGTTTCAGCGATCGATGAGTTAAAAAAGCAGGGCGCCAGAAACATCAATGTGGCCTGCGTGCACCCGCTATTCAATGGCTCGGCGTGGCAACGACTGACAGACATACGAACCCGTGCTGAAAATGAGGGCTGGGAATTCAATATGGTCGGTACCAGCGTTATTTGCCACGAAAACACCCCCCACTGGTACCATACGTTTCACATTGAGCCGCTGATTGCTCAGGTACTGGAGAAGATCAACTCAAGGGGTAGCGTGACAGGTGTACATAATGAGGCTCCTTGACAAGTGCCGCCGATGAACTATCCTGTGCCCATGAATTCACTCAGTATCACGGTAATCAGCATAATTATCATTATTCGGCACCGAATGGTGGGTTGATGCGTGTGCAGCATTGAAAAACCCGCCAACGGCGGGTTTTTTTTTGGCTGCTTCAGGAAAAGACTATGACAGATTCAACCAATCCAACCAGTGACAGCTTCAGCTTTGTTGATGCAGAGCACGCTGTGCTCAAATTCTGGGAGTCGTCCGACGTGTTCAAGCAATCGCTTGTCCAGACGGAAAATGGGGCGCCGTACATCTTCTATGATGGCCCTCCGTTCGCCACCGGATTACCGCACCACGGACACCTGGTCGGTTCCATCCTGAAGGATGCCGTTCCTCGATATTTCACCATGAAAGGGCGGTACGTACAGCGACGCTTTGGATGGGATTGTCACGGCCTTCCGATTGAACACGAAATCGACAAATCTCTCGGTATGTCTTCAATCGAGGCAGTCGAAAAACTCGGGGTCAAGGGATACAACGACCAGTGCCGGGGAATCGTGCAGCGCTACACCAGTGAATGGCAAAAGACGATTAATCGAATCGGTCGCTGGGTTGATTTCGACAATGACTACAAGACTATGGACCCCTGGTACATGGAGTCCGTGTGGTGGGTCGTCAAACAACTCTGGGAAAAGGACCTCATCTATAGAGGTGAGAAAGTCGTTCCGTTTTCGACCGCACTTGGGACTATCCTTTCAAATTTCGAAGCAGGATCCAACTACCAGGACGTGCAGGATCCCGCCGTCACTATTTTGTTCAAGCTGGAGAACGTCAACAAATACATCGCAGCCTGGACCACCACGCCATGGACTCTCCCCTCAAACCTTGCCTTGTGTGTCGGTAAAGACATCGATTACGTAGAAGCCCGCGACCAAGAATCCGGACGGATCGTCATCCTTGCAAAAGAGAGACTGGACGCAATAGGAAAAACAAAACAACTGGAAGTCATCGCAGGGTTTAAAGGCTCGGAATTGGTTGGAACACGTTACGAACCTCTATTCCCCTATTTCTCCGAGCATGAGAAGGACGGTGCGTTCGTCGTCCTGGAAGACAACTACGTTACCACCGATACCGGCACAGGCATCGTTCACCAAGCTCCCGCATTCGGCGAAGATGACTTCCGCGTCCTTCGAGCCGCAGGTATACAGGTGGCGCCCTGTCCTGTTGATATGGAAGGACAGTTCACGAACGAGGTAACCGACTTCAAGGGAATGCACGTAAAAGAGGCAGATAAACACATTATCCGTCACTTGAAAGACAAGGGTAATCTCTATATCCAGGAAGTCATTGATCACAGTTACCCATTTTGTCCTCGCAGCAACACGCCAATCATCTACCGGACAATTGATTCCTGGTACGTCAGGGTTGAGCAGATGCGGGACCAACTTCAGGCGTCCAATGCCCAGATCAACTGGGTTCCCGGCCACCTGAAGAATGGACGAATGGGTAACTGGCTTGAAGGCGCGATCGACTGGGCTATATCCCGTAACCGATATTGGGGTACACCTCTGCCCATCTGGATCAACGATGAAACCGGTAGCCAGGTTTGCATCGGTTCAAGGGAAGAACTTGAGAATCTGACTGGTACCCATCCGGACGACCTTCACAGGGAGTACGTTGATCCACTGACGTTCACTATCGGCGGTGAACCAGGTGTTTACAGGCGTATCGAGGAAGTGCTCGACTGCTGGTTCGAATCAGGATCCATGCCCTACGCGCAGCTGCACTACCCGTTCGAGAATGAATCAATGTTCGAGCAGGGCTTCCCTGCAGAGTTTATCGCCGAGGGCCTTGACCAGACTCGCGGGTGGTTCTACACATTGATAGTCCTGGGCACCGCACTCTTCGGCACACATCCATTCAAAAATGTGATCGTGAATGGAATCGTCATGGCTGAAGACGGTAAGAAAATGTCGAAGAGCCTTAAAAACTATTCACCTCCTGATGGTTTGATGGAAACCTACGGTGCCGATGCCCTTCGCCTTTACCTGATCAACTCTGGTCTCGTCAAAGCAGAGGAGCAGCGGTTTGCAGACAGTGGCGTCAAAGACATGGTTCGACGCGCACTGCTTCCCTGGTTAAACGCCTATAAATTCCTAAACACCTATACCCAAATCGATAACTGGCAACCGGATGACAGCAGACCCGATTCCACTAACATCATGGACCAGTGGATCCTTTCCAGACTTGAATCCCTGAAAGATAACATCGCGACAGAGATGGAAAATTACAGGCTCTACAACGTAGTGCCGGCATTGTTCGATTTTATCGAGGATCTAACCAACTGGTACATCCGCCTCAACCGATCACGATTCTGGGCTGAAGGAGAAGTACCGGACAAATTTTCCGCCTACCAAACCCTCTACGACACATTGTATGAACTCAGTCTGTCGATGGCGCCATTTGCACCATTTCTCTCGGAGACGATCTATCAGTCTCTCCGAAAGCTGTCGAATTCAGATCTGCCATCTTCTGTGCACCTGTGCTTATATCCTGAATCAAACAACAACCGAATCAAGCCTTTGTTGGAACAGGCTGTGACCCGGATGCAACACATCATTTTGCTGGGCAGACAAAAACGAAATCAGGAAAAAGTGAAAACCAAATACCCGGTCGGCAAGCTCACCGTCGTTCATCGTGACCCTGAGTTGCTTGAAGAAATCGCCCGACTGGAGGGTTACCTGAGGGATGAACTTAACGCTAAAACCATCGAGTACTCGACCGAGGAAAGTCAATATATCCACCTCTATGCAAAACCAAACTCCCCGGTGTTAGGTAAACGACTGGGCAAGGACTTCAAGACCTTCAAGCAATTGATTGAAGGCCTGGACAGTGACACCATCGAACAGTTTCAGAAAACTGGAAGTCTCACGGTAGATGGCCAGTCCTTTCAGCAGGATGACATCCTTATTTTCAGGGAAGCAAGGGAAGGAACGAACGCTGTCTCTGACCGGTTCATCTCAATCGACATGGACTGCACGCTGAACGAGGATCTTGTCAGGGAAGGGCTTGCCCGCGAGGTAGTCAATCGTATCCAGAAGTCACGCAAGGATTCTGGCTTCAACGTAAGCGATAGAATCAGTGTAACTATTAACAGCGGTGGTCGATTACTAGACGCTATCAAGGCACACGAGGACTATATCAAGCAGGAAACGTTGACTGTGAATCTGCAGTACGTCGACGAACCGGGAGAAATAGCATTCGATATTGATGATGAAGCCATGTCTCTCAGTATGGCAGTGACCGGATAGTTAGCACGCCCGGGGGTAACCGATAACCGGAACCCCAGCCCCAAAACCGTCATCTCGATGGCCGAATACGCCATGCGCCATTAGCGGGCGCATTAAGCAGTTGAGCAAGGTCAACATGACGTTAACGCGGAAATAAGCCAGCAATACCCAATCGCTGGCGTATCAGTGAACATAATCGGTGCGACGGGTTTTGTTCGCTCTACCGTATGTACTCATAAGGTCACGACGCAAAGTCTTCACTGCTGTATAGAGTAATATGCCATATTATGATTCAAGCAACTGCTCCTGGAGACGTATGGACGACCTACTAGCACTATCGGTCCGAGACCTTGCTAAAGCAATTCGCAGCAAGCAGACCACAAGCAAACACCTGACGAAACTGTTCCTCGACCGAATCGAAGCTGTCAATCCGGCCCTGAATGCCGTTATCCGGCTTGAGCCTGAAATCGCGATGAAGTATGCAGAGCGCGCAGATATAGCCCTGCAGGGCGGCGAGACGCCCGGGAAACTCTTTGGTGTTCCCATGACGATCAAGGACTCTCTGGACACCTTCGACATGATAACGACCTGGGGAACAGAAGGCCGCCGGGAATTTCGACCGGGCAAAGATGCCACCTGTGTCGAGCGCCTGCGTAATGAAGGCGCGGTCTTGATGGGTAAAACCAACACGCCCGAATTTACCCTTTCCTTCAAGACCGATAACCTGATCTTTGGACAAACAAACAACCCATTCGATACCTCCAGAACCCCGGGCGGCAGCAGCGGTGGCGCGGCCGCAATTATTAGTGCTGGCGGTTCGCCTTTCGATGTGGGAACCGACACCGGCGGCAGCATTCGGCTACCAAGTCATTTTTGCGGGATCAGCGGAATCAAGCCAACCACCGGCCGCGTGCCCTGCACAGGCAATGCTCTACCAACCAGTGGCGTCATCGCGACCCTCACACAACCAGGTCCTATGGCAAAATCTGTCGACGACCTTATCTATCTACTGGAAATCATGGCGGGCCCGGATAATATTGACCCTCACGCAATCCCCTGCCCCCTACTGGACCCCTATGCAGTAAACCTTGCTGAACTGAAAATTGGCTACCACACTGACAACGGCATAAAAACGCCAGATGATCCTATTGTATCGACCATCAGATCCGTCGTGGATCTGCTCAGTGCTCACAAAATGGTGGCATCGGAGGTGCGGCCAAGTGGTCTTGAGATGGCTGGTCTTATATTTGGCCATCTGCTGGCTGCCGACAACGGCGATATGATCAACATGCTGCTCGAAGACAGCCAGACGACTTACTCCTTCACCCGTCATAGTGGGTTTACTTGAGGGCACCGGAGATCCAATAAGCGGCCCCGAATACTCCCAGGCGATCAATCTCTGGCACAATTTTCAAAGCTCCATGCTTAGCTATTTCGATGAGTTCGATATCCTGGTCTCTCCCGTTAACGCGCATACAGCCATTACCCACGATCAGCCGGAAGACTTTTCTGCCTATTCATATACAACAGCCTATAACCTGACCGGATGGCCATCGGTAGTCATCCGGGCAGGTACGGATCCCGATGGATTACCGATTGGCATACAAATTCTGGCACGTCCTTTTCGGGAAGATCAATGCCTGGCGGTAGCATCCTGGCTGGAAACCCGGCTGGGGCCATTTCCTGACGTCAACCACTCGATAGTCAACACCAATGCGCAACATTGAGGAATAAATGTATAATCGAACGCTCGCTTAAGGCACCAAGCTCACGTTATCTCAGCTGAAAGCTAACACTTGGCACCCAAGCCCGAATAAGCTCTGGAGCAGTTTTGTCGCGAAACCAGAATTAGAACCTACAGGATTAAAGATGAAGATAAGACAAACTATTGCGCGCACCCTGGGCGCCGTCATTCTCACGTCGGCGTCAGTTCACGCCGAGACACTGGAAGAAATTTACAATCTGGCAGTGATCAACGACCCACAATTGGGCGCAGCCCAGGCTGTTTTCCTGTCCCAGAACGAGGTGGTTACCCAAAGTCGGGCAAGGATTCTCCCAAACGTTTCCCTGGTCGGCCAGACATCTGACAACATGCGCCGCATCCCGACTAACTCCCGCACCAGCCCACCAGCAATTTCAACGATCACAACTGGGCTGCCGTATTGAACCAGCCTATTTTTCGCCTGGATAGCTGGTACCGTTTCCAACAGTCAAAAAGCATTCAGGCTGAAGCTATCGCTAATTTTTCTGCCGAACAACAGGCACTGTTAGTTCGGGTTTCACAAAGTTACTTCGCCATACTTGATGCACACGCTGCGTTATCAGCAACTAATGCCGAGCGAAATGCAGTCCAGAGACAACTCGAACAAGTTCAACAACGGTTCGACGTTGGACTCGTCGCGATTACCGACGTCCTGGAATCACAGGCAGCCTATGATTCATCCACGGTTAATGTCATTGAATCAGAGGGCGCACAGTCAACTGCCTTCGAACCCCTGCTCAGACTAACAGGCCGCAACTTGACAGTAGTCAGCGCCCTGGTGGAGGATTTCCCGATCAAATCTCCGGACCCGCAAAATGAAGATGCCTGGGTTGATACAGCATTTCAAAATAACTATTCATTGCTCGCGGCACGAGCAAAACTCCGCAGCGCCGAGAGAGGACTACAGATCGCAAAGACAGGCCATTACCCCACCATCGATGGGCAGGTTGCATGGGCTCACAACGTATCAGGGTCTAACAACTTCCTGGGAAACAAAATTGACCAAAGGAGCCTCTCCCTGAACCTTAACGTCCCCATCTATCAGGGTGGAGGGGTTAGATCAGCTGTTAAACAGGCGGGTTACAACCTCGAGGCGGCCCGGCAAAACCTTGACCTGGTAGAAAAGCAAGTCGCTGAAGCGACACGTATCCTCTACACGGCAATCAACACTGACGTAGCAAGGGTCCGCGCCAGACTGCGTGGTATCGAATCCAGCCAAAGCGCTCTGGATGCAACCCAGACAGGTTACGAAGTAGGTACACGTAATATCGTCGACGTTTTGAACGCCCAACAGAGCCTGTACTTGTCCCAGTTTCAGTACGCAAAAGCCAGATACACTTATGTCATCGATACCCTGCTCCTGAAACAGTCTGTTGGCACCCTAAACCCAGAGGACCTTTACGCACTAAGTCGCTTTCTCGATGACAAGGACACAATTTCTCGAAACACAGCAACCACTCGATAGATAGATCCAGTAATTATGCGCATTTTTGGAGCAACTTTAGTCGTAATTGCAGTCACCGTTGGGATATTTGTATCTGCTACCAATAAGGAAAACCCAACGGCCATCGCGACCGCAGAAACCACACCGGTATTTTTGACCAACGATGAACAAAACAACATATCAGTTTTCAAGAGCGCCAGCCCAAGCGTTGTGTTCGTCACCAACACTCAACTGAGAAGACAACGTTTTTCACTCAACGTCATGGAGATACCACGGGGCAGCGGCACTGGGTTTATCTGGGACGAATCGGGGCTAATTGTTACGAATTTCCATGTCGTGCAGGGCGCGAACAAAATCACCATCGAGCTTCAATCCAACAAGAGCTATCAAGCAACGGTTGTTGGCAGCGCGCCAGAAAAAGATATCGCACTCCTGAAGATCGACGCCCCAAATGAAGATCTGCAACCTTTGCCACTCGGTGACTCAACATCCCTCGCCGTAGGCAGGAAGGTGCTCGCCATAGGCAACCCGTTCGCATTGGATACGACACTGACTGTTGGCGTGGTCAGCGCACTGGGCCGGGAAATAAAATCCATCACCAACCGAACAATCAAAAATGTTATTCAGACTGATGCTGCTATTAATCCTGGCAATTCCGGGGGGCCGTTACTGAATTCAAACGGTCAACTGGTCGGTGTAAATACCGCTATCTATTCTCCAACAGGCGCAAGCGCAGGTATCGGGTTCGCCATTCCCGTCAATGCGGTCAAGGTAATCATTCCGCAGCTGATCGAACACGGTAAGTTAATTCGCCCTGTACTGGGAATAGAGACCTTAACCGACTACTGGACGCGGCGCCTGAGAGTAAAGGGCGTTGCTATCCTGTCAGTTAGAGAAGGCCTTCCGGCCGCCAAAGCCGGCATGGTAGGTGTCAGGGAAGACCGGCGTGGCAAAATTCACCTTGGCGATGTGATCATCGCAATCAACGGCCAAAACGTCATTAATGAAGATTCCCTGCTCAACCAGCTGGAACAATTTTCCCCCGGTGATAACGTCAAGGTCACCACACTCAAAGATGAAAAAATACATAACTACAACGTACAACTGGTAGCACCCGCCGAATAAATGTTCCTCTACGAACTCGACCATAACCAAAAAGAAGCCCGGACCTTTATGTGAAGATATCTCCACCGCCCCTCCTTCTGCTAACCCTGATAGTTCTGCTGAGCAGCTGCGCCAGCCAATCCGATAACGCTACTGAAACACCCGACACCAGGAACGAAACAGGTGAAAGACTATTGGGCACTCCGCCAAAAGACTGGGTAAATGTTTTCCAGCTCAATAATGACAACACTCGTCTTACCGATTTTATCCCCCCGGACCAAAGTAAAGGTGACTGGTCAACGAAACTGTCATTCGAGGCACACACTACAGAAGCGCTATCAATCGACCCAATAGAGCTTCTATTCTCTGAAGCAGAGACAGATCAGTCTCGGTGCAACCGTGTTACTCACTACAATATCTTCTCTGGCTCTGGAAAATGACTATCAGACATCAGTAAGACTGTTTCTTTGTGGCGAAAATTCTTTCACCAATCGTGGTGAGATTAAGCTGATAAAGGCTATCCGGGGCAACGACTACCTGTACTCTGTAAGAATAGTAAGGCGAACGCCTCCTTTTGACGCGAACGAGGAAGAAATCCGCAAAGAAGAAGTTGCGCTCTGGGCTACTTACCTGCGCAAAATCTCCGTCTGTGACGGATCACCGGATCACCCATGTCCCCAGCCTGAAGCCGAGGCAGAATCTCAGGGCAATTCGAGTCAATAACGCTACCTTGGTAAAGCGTTAGGCCCGTTGCCTGCCTGGTTTACTGTGCAACACTGCTTTTGTGAATCTACGCGCGAAACTCCATCGATTTACCTACTACCTCTTCCCTGGCCAGTGCATCCTGTGCAAAAACCTGACCTACCGCCAGCTGGACATCTGTCTCGCCTGCGAATCAGACTTACCGTGGTTAAGAAACTGCTGTCCCTATTGCGCTGAACCTTCCGCAGACATACTTCCTTGCGCACGGTGCCTGCAGAAGCCACCAAGCTTTAGCGCAACACTCAGTGGGTTTGAATATCGATTCCCGATAAATGTGCTAATACATGCTTTCAAAGACAGCCAGCACCTTTCCTCTGGCTATGTACTAACTCACCTGGCTTACGGTCGCCATCGACAAACGTTAAGAAACATCTCGGGACAAGACCTTCTGGTTGTACCAGTACCACTGCACCCCCGAAAATCTCGTGCACGAGGCTTCAATCAATCACACCTGATCGCACAGCAGCTGGCAGACCTGATACCAGCGAAGCTGGACCAGACACTACTGTACAGAGTGATTGATACACCAGATCAAAAGAGCCTTCCTCTGGCATCAAGGAAACATAATCTAAAGGATAGCTTCCGAGTTAAACGGGATCTAAAAGGCGACCGCATTTTACTGGTCGACGATGTCGTAACGACAGGAACAACTATTACGGAGATATCAGATAGTCTCATTCAATCGGGCGCTTCCGATGTCGTTGTTTTTGCCGTTGCAAGAACGCCACCCTCGCAACCGATGATGTCGGGCCTCCTGCAGTGAAACAGGCGGTATGTTAAAGTCCTTCTTTTTTTAGTATTGAGAGCCATGGACTGGGAACATGCCAACATCAGTAACGACTTCAATCCGGGTTTAACTGAACCTGAAGCACCTGACCAAAGTTATCACATCGTAATTTCGGACGGCGAAGTGCTCTGCATTGACGGCCAGTATCCATGGCGCCCCCTTACAGGAGATGAATTTCAATGGTGCGGCCTGGATGCTGTCTCATCGCACTATCTCGGTGATCTCAGCGGCACTCCGATCTATGCAGTCGAAGTCGACCCTGATGCAGATGAACCCTCAGGTTATGGTTTCCAATCCTTATGGTCATTCCTGACGAGCGTTGAACAACCTGTGTTCTACCTGATCGGCAGAGCTAAGCAGGTCATCGAATGGCATCAGCACCATAACTTTTGCGGCGCATGCGGACAGGTCACTTCAACAACACCCGTGGATCGCTCAAGGAAATGTGAATCCTGCAACATCGCCTTCTATCCCAGGTTGTCTCCATCGATCATTGTCTTGATCCACAAAGGCGACGAGATTCTTCTTGCCAAAAATGCACACGCACGCGGCAACTTCTACAGCACCCTGGCGGGTTTTGTAGAACCGGGAGAATCCATTGAAGAAACTGTCCATCGTGAAGTGTTTGAGGAGGTGGGCCTCAAGGTCAGAAACCTCAGGTACTACAACAGCCAATCATGGCCTTTCCCTAATTCACTGATGCTAGGTTTCCACGCTGAATACGATAGTGGTGAGCTGGTACTCCAGGAAGAAGAAATCGCGGATGCACAGTGGTTCCACTACAATGACCTCCCGCACAAACCGGCGATGATGTCCATCTCTGGATGGCTAATAGATGACTTCATCAAACGGATGGATTAGGCGCAAGGTTTTAATCGCAGGCGTTCTAATACCCCTGTTTGTTCATTCATCCTGTTATGCAGACGATCTCAGGATAGGGGTAGCATCTAATTTCAGATCAACGCTCGAACAAATCGCAACCGGGTTTGAACTCGCGCACAATATAGAGGTAGAGGTCAGCGCCGCATCAACGGGTGCGCTTTTCGCTCAAGTAAAAAGTGGTGCGCCTTTTGACATCCTGTTTGCTGCAGATAGCATCCGCCCGGCTCTTCTTGAATCAGAGGGGCATACAAGATTGAGACGAACCTACGCGTATGGCCAACTGGTATTCTGGACTCCCGGCAAGCCGGCCAATGAGACTACCTTGAAACAGTACAAAGGAACTATGGCAATCGCGAACCCAAGGCATGCCCCCTACGGCAAAGCAGCAACAGATACTCTGGAACTCATGCAGGTCAAATCAGGTCGAGTTGTTTACGGCACCAACATCGCCCAGGCTTTCAACTTTGTCAGGACAGGCAATGCACCCGCAGGATTGATCGCCCTTTCGCAAATCAAGTACCTGAATGTACCGGCAATCGAATTCTGGGTTGTTCCACCCGAGTCCTACGCTCCCATTGAGCAACAATTAGTCGTGCTGAGGAATGCATCCATGAACGCCGAACTATTCGTGGCTTACACGTTCGATCCCGGCACCACCCGACTCATCGAAAAATCAGGATACCTGGTATCAGATACGGGCAATCAACCTGGGACTGGAGCTGACCGATGACGGACTCGGACCTGGTTTCTTTATGGCTCACACTCAAGCTCGCTGGCGCAACAACACTCGTTCTTATTGTTTTGGGCACGCCACTGGCATGGTGGTTATCGCAGCGTTCCCATTCCAGCGAAAGAGGTTGGCTACGTAACACGCTACAAAACATCGTCGAACCACTCGTGGCCCTGCCGCTCGTTCTACCGCCAACGGTCGTTGGATTTTACCTTCTACTGGCATTCTCTCCTAATAATCTGCCCGGAGAGCTCTGGCAATCAGCAACCGGAACCACTCTGGCATTTTCTTTTTATGGGCTGGTCGTGGGATCAGCAATCTACTCACTCCCCTTTTATGTACAACCACTACAGGTTGCTTTCAGTGCGCTGCAACGGGAGTTGATTGAAGCGGCAGCAACACTAGGCGCATCTCCGCTGGATCGATTCTTCAGCTTGATCGTTCCACTTTGCCGTCGAGGTTTCATCATCGCCATATGCCTATCCTTTGCCCATACGGTCGGTGAATTTGGCATTGTTCTAATGATCGGCGGCAATCTGCCTGACGAAACCAGGGTGCTGTCAATTGCCCTTTTTGATCATGTTGAAGCGCTCGACTATGGAAAAGCACACGTTCTGGCGGGCGGTTTACTCGGTTTTTCTTTTGTCACGCTGTTCCTCCTCTACGCCGTCGACAGGCGTTGGCAAAACGGCACACGGACAACTTAGGGCGCACTATGTCATTGTCAATCCAGGCCAGAGTAATACGTGAAGGCGGTTTCGAGCTCAACGTCGATGTTGCCTTTCCTGATAGAGAAGTGTCTGCACTCTTTGGCGCGTCGGGCTCGGGGAAGTCCACCATTCTGCGGTTGCTGGCCGGACTGGACCATACCCCCGATATTCGTGTGAGTTTTAACGATACAGTATGGCAGGACGATTCGACCTTTGTACCACCTCATCAACGTCATATTGGCTACGTATTCCAGCACCTTAATCTGTTTCCCCACCTGAGCGTATCCGGGAACCTGGATTATGCTGAAACTCGTCGCCAAAGCGGCGGCGGATTGAGCAGGCAAGACCTTCTGGATATTCTGAATCTTTCGAGTCTTCTCGAGAAACTACCTCGGCAGTTGTCGGGCGGAGAACAGCAACGAGTCGCAATTGCTCGCGCCCTGCTATCCAACCCTGACCTGATCGTGATGGATGAACCACTTGGGTCTTTGGACCAGTCGGCGAAGGATCGAATTCTTCCTTACCTGCAACGACTGCACAGGTCTCTGGAAATACCGATTATTTATGTCAGCCATGTCCTGGACGAGATCCTATACCTTGCAGACACTGTGTTCGAAATAGCCGATGGGAAGATCACAGGGCAGAGCTCTGTTATTGATTTCTCAGTCTCTGGCACCCACATAAATCAGCAAGAAGCTGCAGCAATCGTATCCTGTCGCGTCAGGTCAGAAAATGAACAGTACTCCCTGACAGAGCTGCAGTTCGAAGATACGCAACTCCTTGTTTCTGCAGGCCAGCTGACTAACGGGGAATTAGTTCGAGTAAAAATTCCGGCCCGCGATGTCAGTCTCTCAAGACAGCGAAATGAATCGAGTATCATTAACGTTATTGCGACTACAATAGCGCACATCCATGACCCTGGAACCGGCGCTTCTGCAGTTGTTAAATTGAAATGCGGAAACCAATTTCTATTAGCGCTAATTACACGAAAGTCACTCCAGGAACTGCGTTTCGAGATAGGTGAGTCCATCTTCGCGCAAATCAAAGGCGTAGCATTGATGACACAGCATGACTCATAACGAACATCCTTTTTCGCGGCTGAACCCCGACTTCATCATGGATGCGATTGAATCAGTCGGTTACCAGTGCGATGCCAGAAACCTGGAGCTCAACAGCTATGAGAACAGGGTCTACCAGATTGGTATTGAAGACAGTGAACCTGTAATCGCCAAATTTTATCGACCGGACCGCTGGTCTCTTGAGCAGATAAAAGAAGAACACGATTTCACGATCGAGCTCAAAGATCACGGTCTGTCAGTAGTTGCGCCTATAGCCATCAACGACAAGACCTACTTTCAATATGACGGCTTTAACATAGCCATCTTTCCGCGGCGCGGCGGCAGGGCGCCCGCGGTTGACGACCTTGGCTGCCTTGAAGTGCTTGGGCGATTCATTGGGCGATTGCACGCCGTCGGAGCCAGTGATCGCTTTTCATATCGCCCTACCATCAGTATCGAAGAATATGGTGTTTCCTCTCGCCGCTTTTTACTCGATCACAATTTCATTCCCGATGAACTCCGGGAGTCTTACTCTACGATCACTGAGCCCCTGCTAAAATTAATTCAGGATCGGTTCGACCTTGCTGCGCCAGGTTTGATTCGACTTCACGCCGACTGTCATATGGGTAATGTGCTATGGAGAGAAGACCAGCCTCATTTTGTGGATTTTGATGACGCAAGAATGGGCCCGGCGGTTCAGGACCTGTGGATGCTTCTGTCTGGTGATGAGGGTTCCCAGTCAACACAAATGAACCGGATACTGAAGGGGTATCGTGACTTTCGGGATTTCAACACCAGCGAGCTATTGCTGATTGAACCGCTGCGAACCCTGCGAATGATGTATCACGCCGCCTGGCTGGCCAGGCGATGGGACGATCCTGCATTCCCGAGGGCATTTCCGTTTTTCAACACACAAAGATACTGGTCGGAGCACATCCTGGAGCTACGGGAGCAATGGGCTGCAATCGAGGCGCCCGCTATCTTCCTATATAGTTAACGAGGGTATAGTTAATTAGATACTTCCCGGGGTATCCGAAGCTGAATTCAGGACTCGCTCACGATTAACAACCGGGTTTGCATACATCTTCAACCAGTAGGACCTGTACTCCTGCGGGCAACTTTTCAGCCGCTGCGTAAGTGTCAGCAGTTCCTTTTTCTCTATTGTCGGTACCCGGTGTGACAGAGATTGATACGCAGGGTCTTCCAGTCTGGACATGGCCCAATAGTTGACAGGGAAAAGTTGCAGGTTAGATAGGATCTGGCGATCAATTTCTGCCGCAACTTCATCAGCACTCTCAAACTCTCCATCTAGCCGCGTGCCAAGCCTCAGTATCACCCTACCCTTTTGGCCATTTAGCCCCCTGACGAGTGACAACAGGTCTTCACCGGGTGGTTTCCCATATTCACCATCTCTCTCAATCTTGCCCAGCTCCGTCGCCTTCAACGTATCACAAGGATCGAATTCGTAAGAAATCGAAAGCGGAACAATATTGAGCGACCTGATGACTTCAGGGAGAGGTTTCTTTCGATCCGCCAGGACAAACATCTTAATAATGGCAGGATCAGTCACGTCAAGACCATTCTTGCTCCGGCCTTCACTCTGCGCGATCCAGACGGAATGTCCCGTCTGGATCGAATGTTTGATGTATTCGGAGGCCTGAATCAATGCCGCATAAGCTTTCCTGACACCCACGACTGACCGCTTGATAAAAAACCCCTTGTTCAGCCTCATCAGTGATGTGGCAAAGTCACGCTGGACAAGGTTATCCCCGATCGCAATCCGAACCGTTTTCAGGTTATTCCGGTATAGCGCATAGTCGAGCAACATCGAATCACCTGCAATGTCACGGTGGTTGCTGATAAAAAGGTAGGCCTTTCCGGGCTCCAGCGAATCAAACCCTTCGTAAACAAACTCTGTCGTACCGTCACGGACAAGTTTCTTCGCATAGTCTGCGACGAATTCCTGGAAACCTGCAATATCATCTACTTCCCGGATGGCGCGTTTGAGATACAGGGTTATTGCAGCTGATACTATGCCTGGGAAAAAGCGGCTCAGACGAGGAGCCAGCCAGCCAGCGAGAAACCCAGTGAGCTCCGGATCAACGACCAACTTTGCGAGAACATCAGCGACTTCGTCGTCGTGATAGGGCCTTATATCTTCAAATTCACTCATACAACGATGAAGTAATGATTGAGCCCACGATTATCCAATGTTTCATTTCGAAACGCATGCAGTAATCATGGTGGAGCGGACATCCACATAACATTGTGGACTCAAGTGCCCGTCACCCCAAAATCAGGCAGCAGACTCGACCCGATCAGAAATATACCCGAGACTATCAATATAACGAACACTAATCTTCGCACCAGATGATCGGGAACCAGCTGAACATAGCGGCTTGCCACCAAGGTCACAACAATAACCAGCGGGATAGCAACCACGCTCATCTGCAATATTGCCATGTTGAGTTGACCTGAAACGCCAATCATCGCCGTCCGGATCGCGGTTGATGCACCGAACACCGCCAGCAGGCTGAACCGGATCGTATTGATTGATAGGGGTTGCCGATACGCAAAGTACGCAAGTGGGGCCCCACCGGCGCTATACAGACCCGCCAACACCCCCCCCAAGGTCCCAAATAAGGTGAACATCAAACCACTCGACTGGGCGCTAAAGGGTGCCGGGGCAATCATTAGACTGGTTCCTGCCAGAATAATGAAGAAGCCAAGCAAGGTCTTCAGCAGTGTGTAATAGTGTTCGCTTAAATAAGTGAGCAGAATAATCCCGAGCGCCATTGCGGGAATCATACCCAGGAGAATCCTTCTTACAAACAGCCAGTCAACATATCGATGTCCCTGTCTAAGGGCGACGCCCGCATTGGTCATGCTGATGAAACTCACGACGGCAGCTGCAAAAGCAATGTCCGTGATATCGAACAGAGCGACACCCACGATGATAATCAAACCCATCGCGAAGCCAGTCAGCGTCTGAACCAAAGCACCCAAGACGACAATGACCAGAAACAAAACTGTGTTAATCTCGGGCACCAAAACCTCAACTCTCACTACAACAACGCAGTATAGGTGAATTTTTGGACCTTAATCTTGAAAACAAAAACGTTCTGATTACTGGCAGCAATCGGGGCACTGGCAATGACATCGCAAAAGCCTTTCTCGAAGAAGGCGCCAGGGTTTTTGTTCATTCACTATCAGAAGGTGCCAGTGAATCTGCCTGCGAAGCACTGGCCAACGATCTGGCTCTGCCACTCTGGGGGGACATAACAACTGATGCTGGAGCCGACCAAGTTCTTACCCAGTTTCTTGCACATGAGCACCAATTGGATGTACTGATCAATAACTATGGTGAGGCCAGGCGTGGGAAATGGAGCACTACTTCGACCGAAGACTGGATCAAGCTCTACGATATCAACACCCTGTCAATTGTTCGCATGGTGCAACGGTTTTTACCGCACCTGCCGAACAACGGACGGATTATCAATCTGGGAACCATCGGATCTACCAAGCCCAACAACATTATGCCCCACTACTACGCCGCCAAGGGTGCACTTGCCACACTCACCGTCAGCCTGTCCAAGGAGGTCGGACCCCAGGGCATTACCGTCAATCTGGTATCGCCGGGACTGATCCGCACACCCGAGGTTGAGTCTTCGTACCTGGAGAGGGCCAAAAAAGAAGGCTGGGGTGACTCGTTCGAGGAAGCGGAGGCAAAGATCACGGAAAACTACTTCCCAAACCCGCTGGGCAGGATTGCGACACGACGGGAAGTATCAAGCGTCGTGCTATTTCTCTCAAGCAACCTGGCGTCATTTGTAAACGGGCAAAACATTCGCGTCGACGGCGGCGCTGTGGACTACGTCTGATGCTCTGGATCAAAACATTTCACCTACTGTTCGTTATGGCATGGATGGCCGGGGTGTTTTATCTGCCTCGAATTCTTGTTCACTATGTTGAAGGTAAGGCGGCTAGTGAAGACACTCGCAGGCTTGTCACCATGGCCGAGAAACTTCTAAAGTTCTCTACCATGATGGCAGCGTTGGCCATCACACTAGGCATGATTCTCTGGCTATATTACGGTATCACCGGCGGCTGGATGCACGCGAAACTCCTCCTTGTCGGGTTCCTGGTCGCCTACCAACTACAGACTTTTCGATACCTCTCACAAATGAAGCGAGACGAAGTACTCAACACGTCTCTTTTTTTTCGCCTGTACAACGAAGGCGCACTGATTCTGGTATTGCCAATACTGATTCTCGTTGAACTCAAACCTTTTTGAAAACGGTCGACTGTGCAGGCTCTTACAGAATTTATTGACGCCACGCTTAACATCGCTGAATCCGGCCTGTTGTCATCGCCATTTGACACTGACTGGAGATCACCGAGTGAACTCCATCAGGACTCAGACCTGACCTACTGGATACCCGTCAGGCAGCAAGCACCTGTTTCTTTCGACGGGTTATCCCATGCCCTGGAGCTGGAGATTCACGCGGATATAAAGGCGTATTACGCAAGCTATTGGTCAGGCACGCTGGAAGCGGATAGTTCTGAGGGACGCGTCAGCCTGATCCAGCTGTGGAATGCTGAAGACTTTGATCGCCTGATTGCCAACCTGATTGGTCATGCTATGGTGAAACAGAAATCTCGCCAAGGGTTCACCGTATTCTTCGCTAATACAGACCCTGACACAGAGGTCTTTCTCTCCATCGACAATTCATCGGGCGCAATACTTCTGGAAGAGCCCGGTAAACCTCCCCTGCGTCAGGTAGAAACCGATATACACACCTTCCTGCGAAGATTGAAACCGAAAAATCGCCCAGCTGACATATACTAGCGCCATGAACCGAGACCGAGACCGAAACCAGAACCAGTTAACGCTTGCTCCTATTCGACAGGTGACCGGCGAAGTAACTTTGCCAGGATCTAAAAGTCTGTCTAACCGAGCCCTGCTCCTGTCAGCGCTTGCCGACGGGACCACCCGTCTCAAGAATCTATTGAGGTCCGAAGATACCGAGCGAATGGTGGAAGCATTGCGGCAGCTCGGAACAGCTATCGAAATGTCAGAGGACTGGCAATCCGGTGAAGTGCTCGGGAACTCTGGGTTATTCAACACACCCGATGTAACAGACTTTTCCCTCGGAAACGCGGGAACAGCGATTCGTCCGCTAACCGCTGTTCTTAGCCTGATCCCTGGCGATTTCACCATTGACGGCGATCAGTACATGCGTGAACGGCCCATTGAACACCTGGTTGATGCGCTTTTGGCCCTCGGCGCCCAAGCGAGTTATCGCGAAAAGGCCGGTTGCCCACCTATTCTGCTCAAGGGCGGACTGGTCAATGGCGGCAATGTCAGCATTCGCGGCGACATCTCAAGTCAGTACCTGACCGCTCTGCTAATGGCTTTGCCGCTTGCGGCTAATGACTCAATCATCACGACCCTGGGTGAACAGGTGTCTAAGCCTTACCTGGATATCACCCTCGGTATGTTGAAAAATTTTGGCGTTACGGCGGGCCACGAGAATTACCAGACATTCAACATCCCGGGTAACCAGTCATACCGATCACCAGGTAGTTTCCTGATAGAAGGCGACGCTTCATCGGCCTCGTATTTCTTTGGCGCAGCCGCTATTGGCCAGGGCCCGGTAAGAGTCCATGGGCTGGGTAAGCACTCGGTCCAGGGCGACTATCAGTTCCTCGACATCATCGAGCTAATGGGGGCAAAGGTGCACAGAGCGGATGATTGGACCGATGTCACGGGCGGCGAGCTACATGGCGTTGACGTTGATCTTAACCATATCCCTGATGCCGCAATGACAATTGCCGCCATGGCACTATTCGCAAAAGGGCAGACGGTCATACGCAACATCTACAATTGGCGAGTCAAGGAAACTGACAGAATGCATGCAATGGCAGAAGGCCTGACACGGCTCGGTGCAATCGTGCAAACTACCGAGGATTCCATCGCGATCGACCCACCCAGCGAAATTCAGGCTGCGACCATCGATACCTACGGTGACCACCGGGTTGCGATGTCTTTCTCGCTGGCGGCACTGGGTAACGCACCAGTCACCATTAATGATCCGGACTGCACCAGAAAAACCTTTCCGGACTATTTTGACGTTTTTCAGTCCCTCTCCAGAAATCGATGACTTCAACTTGAATCTCCATAAACTTCCAAGCGTTCTGCTCGTCACCGCTATTCTAGGATTGACATGGACGGATGCCTACGCGTGGGAAACACGGCTTGATGAAGATGGCATCCTGGTTCAATCAAGACTCATATCAGCGACCAAATACGAGGAATTCCGGGCGGAAACCGAAATCGATGCAACAGTGGCCCAGGCAATGGCGCTTCTTATCGATATCTCGGCATGTACACAGTGGTTGTTCCGGTGCAAAGAAGGCCGCGTCATTCGAGAAACGAGCACCACTGAAAGGACCTTTTACCAAGTGACATCGCTCCCTTTCCCCGCAAAATCGCGTGATTCCATTTTCCATGCCGCGATCACGTTTGAAGGCGAGTCAACCGTGCGAGTGACAATGAATTCAATGCCCGATGAAATACCCCAGACGAAACACATCAGGATACGGGAGTCATTCGGAACCTACATTCTTGAGCCAACCCGGAAGAACAAACTTCGGGTGACCTGGCAGCAGTACGTCGACCCGGGTGGCGCGCTCCCTGCCTGGATGGTTAACTCAATGCTGACCGATCTACCGTTCAAATCACTGCGGGCATTCAGGGAACTGGTCCAACAATCACCCTACCGCGATGCAAGATTGGTCTATGGACCAGACGGGACACCAACGGGGATCAGCTTTACTGACTCGCAAGATTAAACCCGGCAGATTCAAGGTTTAGCAGGAAGGACTTTGCCGCAAGCCCTCCACCAAAGCCCGTCAGGCTGCCATCTGCACCGATCACTCTATGACAGGGAATGACTATGGGCAGAGGATTACGACCATTGGCTGCACCGACCGCCCTGACCGCCTTAGGACGTCCAATACTCTCTGCAATATTGCGATAGCTGGTTGTCTGCCCGAAAGGAATATCCTGCAGAGCTGCAAGAACGCTAAGCTGAAACGGTGTTCCGCTGGGCTTCATCTTTAAATCGAATCGCTGCCTTTCGCCCTCGAAATATTCGTTAAGCTGGTCTTCGGCCTGTTTGAAAACAGAAATATCCTGAATCCAATCGTCCTCCGGGGAAATAACCCCCTTCCCTTCCGGAAACCCAATCATCTCAAGGATGCTGGTTTGTCCCCCGAGCAAAAGCCTCCCGACGGGCGATGGTATATATTTGTAGTACACAATCGATTCCTCTTAACACTTCACTTTACGCTTCATTTCGCCGCTATTCAGCCTGCCGAAGCCCGCCACAAATGCATACCTGCGTATCCACGCCAGGGTCGCCAGGCCTCCGCCCTGTTAATAAGTTCCTTTTCCGAGCTAACACCCAGGATTTTCTCTGCTACTTTTCTAATCACCAGGTCACCATGCAGAAAGGAATCTGGATTCGAGTAGGCACGCAGGCAAATATATTGCGCTGTCCAGGGTCCGATACCCGGGAGGGCAATCACCTGCTCGTAAAACGCCTGTTCATCCATATCAAACCCAAGCTCACCATCTGCGACTGCAATAGCCAGCAGTTTTATCGCTCTCGCACGTTTTGAAGGCATTGGCAGCGACGCAGGATCCAGGTCAGCCAGAATTTCCGGGGTTGGAAACACCCTCCCAAACTCTGTCTCGGTGCCATACTGGCCGGCGATCCTCCCCATGACCGTAGTCGCTCCCTTAACTGAAACCTGTTGCCCAACAATCGCCCGTACTGCGATCTCAAATTCATCGAAGGCACCGGGGAGTCGGAGCCCGGGACGCTGCTTCACAAGCCCGCGCATAATCCTGTCTTCGCTGAGCACGGAGTTTATCTCTTCTGGCACAGCGTCAACGTCAAACATTAATCTGACTTTACGCATGATCCGCTGGAGCGAACCCGTGCTCCCTCCCTGAACAGCACACACCAGTTGGTTGCCAGACTGCGACACTGACAAATGCCCGCTCTTGCCATCAAGCACAAAGGATCGTTGGTAACTTTTACCGCCATTGTCCGCACCCGCAATGCCCACACATACATTGTCTACACTTACATTCTCCACACCGGGAATTGCCCTGATCCGATAGAACTCGAGCAGGCTCTGAAAATCATAGGGTTCCCGAAACGAAATCTTCAGCTCAACACTTCCATCGGATGTTAATCTGGTTTTTCGGAGTGACCCAGGCGATCGACTGTACGTTTGTACGAAATGGTCGTTGAACCCCCAGACACTGCCATATCCGGATGAAAGAGCAATTTCAGTCATCGTAAGGCTGGTTTCATCAATCAGCTTTTTAGCGAACTGAAGGCGACGTGTCCGGGCCACCGTTTTCGCTGAGGCACCAAGATGGTTAGTGAACAACTCCGCCAAGTGCCTGGTCGTGACGCCCAGCCGATCACACAAGATGGCGACGCTCCCCTGATCCAGAGCACCATCGTTTATCAGCCTCAGCGCACGAGTCACCGTCGAGGACGATCCGCGCCACGCAGGCATTCCTGGCGCCGATTCAGGGCGGCATCGAAGACACGGTCTATATCCCGCTTCACTTGCGGCCGCTGCACTATCAAAAAAGCTGACATTTTCTTCGCGAGGCATTTTTACCGGGCAAACAGGACGACAATAAATCCCCGTCGTCCTGACACCGATGAAGAATCTGCCGTCGAACCGAGGGTCTCTAGTCTTCAGGGCCTGCTCAAGTTTTCCACCTGTTGGTAGCATTCAAAAAGCCCAACCGAATAAATGATTCCATCTTAGGCACTCATCGAGGGTCCTACTAGCGGAAAATAGGACCTCGTTATCGGCGCGTTTAGACATCAGCTTCGGTACAATAACGCGATGAAATCCCTGGGCAAGCTAGAATCAGTATCACCGGACCTGCTGGATATGCCGGGCGCGTCTCATTTCTGCATCGAACATTTCGCGGACTATCAATCGCAACCAACATCGATCCAGCTACAGGTAATCCTGCTGCATGAAGCCGGTGAAATTTACACCATAATATCCGACCGTGAATTCCCACTTGGGACCGACCCAGATAATCTTGGCGAGCTGACCGCGGCTGCAAACAAAGTGGGTAGCGAGCCAATTTGTCTTACCCGACCATTTGAACTTGAAACCGTCAGCGTCCAGAAACCCTGGGGACAGGAGGTCTGGTATTCCGGCATCGAACAACGAGGTGTATCAACGGTAAAAAGTGTCCCTCTTCCCTGGTTACTATTTGTATTCGGGGATTATCTTGGGTGCGCAGGCTCCCCCATCCTGCTCAAAATTCTTGCCCCATTCCCTGAACCAAACCTGGGCGACCTGTATTTTGAAATGCACGAAAAGAAGATCGAAGTTTACGTGGTCACACAGATCGACCCAGACGCATGGCCGAACGGTTCGGGAAAAATTCGCTACGGCTTCGATCAGGACGTGATCAAAGAGTTCGAATCAGTTGCTAGCTTTCGAGACAGCTACCAACTGGCCGTCACCGAATATCAACTGATCAGGAACGAAGTAGATGCACAGCTTAGGTCGCTAAAAAAGCAACAGGGGCTTGTCGCAGGCGATCTTTTTGCGCCCGCTGAGTACAACAAACTTATTGCACAGATTGATCCTGACCTTAATGCCAGGGAAGAGCAGCTGAGGAAAATCATGTATCGACACACCGGAATGCTGGATTTAAGCATTGGTGATGTCGTGACTGTCGCGCCAATGGTACCCCACTCACTACAGCACGGAGTAAGGGTCATCGAGTTCCAAACCCCCCACTATGAAAGATACATCCTGTCGTTCGGACAAGAGGTCTTGACCCAGGATCACTGGGACACAGATAGCGCATTGGCAGGTGCGAGAACTGAGATCTCAACACCTACGCCTACCGTACAGATCTCGCCAGGCCTGGACCTTATAGCCGATTTCGATGCCTTCAAAGTAACCAGACTCATGCTCGAGCCGGGCAATTCAGCAACTACCCAACATACCAACTACACGATGATTATGGGCGTAGCTGGCGAAATGGCTCTGGACGATTTGACAGCAGTCGGGCCTGAACAGGCTTTTTTTCAGCCTCCAAAGGAAGCGCTTCGTTTTACCAACCGGGGCACTGCCCCGGCGACTGTTCTCATCGCCGAGGAAAATATCCCTCCCCGCTAGGAAGGAAGCAGGTCTCGCACTGCATCACGTTCTTCTGCGAGCTCATCCTCGGTATCGTTCATTTTTCCTCGACTGAAATCGTTTATGGCAAGTCCCTGAACAATGGCCCAGTCACCACCAGCACAGGTACACGGGAATGAATAAATCAATCCTTCTGCAATACCGTAACTACCATCAGAATAGACTGCCATACTGACGACTTCACCATCGCTGCCCAGCGCCCAATCGCGCATATGCTCAATAGCAGCATTAGCCGCTGACGCTGCACTTGATAACCCTCTTGCCTTGATGATCGCTGCACCCCTTTGTTGAACCGTAGGGATAAACGTTCCTTCTACCCAGGCCTGGTCAACCAGCGAGTCAGCGGCTGTTCCGTCTACTGACGCATGACTGATATCTGGATATTGGGTAGCCGAGTGATTACCCCAAATTGCCAGCCCTTTGACGTCTGCTACATGATTGCCTGTTTTTTGAGCAAGTTGAGTCACTGCACGATTGTGATCCAGGCGCGTCATCGCTGTAAAATTCCTGGGATCAAGGTCAGGCGCATTACGCTGTGCAATCAGGCTGTTGGTATTTGCCGGATTACCCACAACAAGCACCCTCACATCTCTGCTGGCATGATCATTCAACGATTTACCCTGAACAGAGAAAATAGCCGCGTTCGCTTCAAGTAAATCCTTGCGCTCCATACCTGGACCGCGGGGTCTCGAACCTACAAGAAGGGCATAATCAACATCTTTGAAGGCGACATTCGGATCGTCCGTTGCAACAATCCCCTGAACCAACTCAAAAGCGCAGTCATCCAGCTCCATTACCACACCGGAAAGCGCCTCCATGGCTGGCGGAATCTCCAGCAATTGCAGAATGACTGGCTGGTCTACCCCCAACAATTGCCCTGATGCAATTCGAAAAAGAAGGGAATAGCTAATCTGCCCCGCTGCACCCGTTACCGCTACCCTGACTGGTTCTTTCATACTGATCCTCATTTTGCAAATTAACGTATTCAATCAAGCTTCAGGCATTACTTGTGCTTGAAGCGGGCGCAGATTATAACAAGCTTACTAATCACTGCATTATGAATTATGGGTTATGTTTTTAACCTCCCTAACGCTCGAGGGTGAAAGCCTTCCAGACGATTACCCGTTTACGGTACCCTGCATCCAGGCCCTGTCAACGCTGGCTTTTGACGCCCCGGTAACAATTTTTGCCGGCGAGAATGGATCGGGCAAATCGACTCTGCTGGAGGCGATTGCCTGCGGAATGAAGTGCCCTGCCATCGGTTTGTCTGATCTTTCGAGAGATCCAATGCTCGAAGATGCCAGACGGCTGGCGAAGCAACTACGCCTGTCCCGATCCAGCCATCCAAAGGTGAAACTATTTTTCCGGGCCGAGGATGCCATTGGCTTCACCCGTCGGATGACAGAAAACATCCGGGACCTGGATGAACTAAAAACCGAGTTTAGCGAAAGCCTGTCTGGCTATGGAAGAGCCCTGGCAGCAGGCGCCATGGAAGGCCAGAAAGCAGGCATCATATCGCGATATGGAGAAAACCCAGACGCGCTCTCGCACGGAGAGTGGTTTGTAAACATCCTCCGGGAGAGAATACACAGCAAGGGGCTTTATCTACTGGATGAACCTGAAACGCCACTTTCACCCATCCACCAGCTGTCTCTATTGTCGATCATTAAAGAGGCTGTCCGTCTCGGTGCACAGTTCCTGATAGCAACGCACTCTCCCATTATAATGGCGTGCGAAGGCGCAACAATTTATAACCTGGATAACACAGCCATCACAAAAACTGCCTGGGAAGATGTAGAGCACGTTAGTCTGATGCGAGCATTCCTGGCGGATCCTTCGAGTTTTCTCCGACATCTTTAACAACCTGCAAGAAAGCCGGTAAGGTCCAATATTAGTCACCTGAGACGAAAATTCTCATGCCCCTGTTGAATGGCGGACTATATTCACGAAGAAGCCAACCATCATTAAAGCCCCAATTTATAAATATTGTTTTATTTCAATAAGTTAGCATAAAAAGAAATGGCGCGGTACGTGCCTATACCCTTGACTTTCAGCAGCCGGGTGCTATTGTTTTCGACCCGCTGAATAGCCGAGCTCGTATCCGGTGAACCCGTTGGGCATCTGCACTTTAAACAAACCAGAAATCGGGATTGGGTCAGTCTATTTCTGGGTCGACTGACGCGTCGAGTGAACAGATTCGAAAACATAAAGCAGGACAGTTAAAGCAAATGATTAGCAAAAGAATCGATGGCAAGATCGGGTTTCCCGAAAAGATCGGGTTATATGATCCGGCCAATGAAAAAGATTCCTGCGGTGTAGGGTTCGTCGCCAATATCAAGGGTGTACCCAGTCACGAGATAATGACTGATGCCTACCATATCAACTCAAGAATGGATCACCGTGGCGGCTGTGGGTTTGAAGAAAATACGGGTGACGGCGCAGGTATTCTGACCGCTATTTCACACAAATTTTTCCAGAAGACGCTCGCAGAGTTGGGGATCACCCTCCCCGAACCCCAGGCTTACTCAATAGGAAATGTGTTCCTGCCTAACAATCCGGAGGAACGGGCACACTGTAAACGGGTAATGGAACGGATCATCCAGGAAGAAGGCCAGCAATGCCTGGGCTTTCGTGAAGTCCCCATATGCCCTGATGAAGCTAACATTGGCCCGGCTGCAAGAGACGCAATGCCATTTATAGAGCAAGTCGTCATCGAGGGCTCCAAGACCACCGACCATGCTTTCGACCGCGCGCTCTACCTTATTCGTCGTCGATTCACTGTAGAAACAAAGCAGCACTCGAACCTGAAAGAAGCGCACCAGGTTTATGTCTGTAGCCTGAATTCGCGAATCATTGTCTATAAGGGCATGCTCACACCAGGCCAGTTGTTCCCTTTCTATCCGGATCTCGAAGACCCTGACTATGAGAGCCATCTGGCGATGGTTCATAGCAGATTCTCCACCAATACTTTCCCAAGCTGGGATAGAGCGCAGCCAAACCGCTTCATGAGCCACAACGGCGAAATCAATACCCTCCGTGGCAACAAAAATAATATGACCGCCCGCGAGGGTGTCGTCAGGTCGGAACAATTCGGCGACCGAATTAAAGACCTTTTCCCGATTATACAACCAGATTATTCCGATTCTGGCACCTTCGATAATGTGCTTGAATTTCTGCTGATGTCTGGCAGGAGCCTGCAGGAAGCCGTGATGATGATGATCCCGGAAGCCTGGCAGGCAGACGTCAATATGCCGCAGGAAAAACGTGATTTTTACGAGTATCACTCAGCCTTAATGGAACCCTGGGACGGCCCAGCATCTATCGTTTTCACTGACGGGCAATATATCGGCGCTGTACTCGACCGAAATGGTCTTCGTCCTTCACGTTATTACGTGACCCATGACGACAAGGTTGTGATGGCGAGCGAAGTAGGTGTCTTACCGATTGATCCAGCCAACGTTAAGGAAAAGGGGCGCCTGCAACCGGGCAAAATGTTCCTGGTCGATTTCTTTGCGGGCAGGCTCATCCCCGACGAAGAGCTGAAAATGGATTTCGCCACCCAAAGGCCCTATGGCCAATGGATCGAAAACCAGAAGATCGAGCTGAGTGATCTGTCCAGTACTGGCAATGAACTGAACTACGAGCCCTCAAGCCTCGTGCAGCGCATGCAGTCATTTGGATACACCCTAGAAACGATGCAGTTTATGTTAATACCACTCGTGACTGAGGTTCGAGACCCTCTGGGATCCATGGGTAATGACTCAGCGCTGGCCTGTCTGTCAGACAAGTCACGCATGATCTACGACTATTTCAAACAACTATTCGCCCAGATTACCAATCCAGCAATTGACTCCATCCGTGAAGAAGTCGTGATGTCCTTGTCCTGTTTTATCGGCCCTGAGCGCAACCTGCTAGAAACAACCGAAGAACACGTGCACAGACTCAGGCTGCCGCATCCGATCCTGTCCAATGATGAGCTCGCCAGCATCAAAAATATGAGTACGCGAGATTGGAAAACGCAGACCATCGACATCACCTTCGAGAAGTCGGCCGGTAAGACCGGCATGCTAGCGGCGATTGACCGTATCTGTCATGAGGCAACTACTGCAATCAAAGATGGGTTTCCCATTATCGTGCTATCGGACAGAAATATCAGCGCAAGTCGTATGGCGCTCAGTTCACTGATTGCCTGCGGTGCCGTGCACCATCATCTGGTGGGAACTTACCAGCGAACCCGTATCGGGATTGTCATTGAATCCGGCGAGGCTCGGGAAGTCCATCACCATTGCCTGCTAATTGGATACGGCGCTGACGCAATTAACCCATACGTGGCTTTTGAATCACTCTGGCAGGCGCAGCAGGACGGTTTACTCGACGCCACTGAGTACACTGATATCCATAAGATAGTCGCCTCCTATAAGAAAGGCGTTGCCAAAGGCATGCTCAAGGTAATGGCCAAGATGGGTATCTCCACGCTCCAGTCCTACAAAGGTGCACAGATATTCGAGGCAGTAGGCCTCGCAGAAGAAATTATTGATCGCTGCTTTTCGGGAACCACCAGTCGTGTACAGGGCGTCAGTTTTGATGTGCTGTTTGACGAGATGAAGATTCGACATGAGCTCGGTTTCCCTCCAAGAAACGAAAACCTGATCCCACTGCTACCTAATCCCGGAGATTTTCACTGGCGTCGTGGCGGTGATACACACATGTGGGATCCTGACACGATTTCCAACCTTCAGGTGGCAGCGAGAACGAACAACCAGGATGCATACTGGCAGTTCGCCAACCATGCTAACGGCGAAAGCACACGCAGAGCGACGTTCCGCGGTCTGCTCGACTTTAATTACGCAGAATCCACAGTCGAGCTCGATGAAGTCGAAGCTGCCAGCGAAATCGTCAAACGGTTTTGTACCGGCGCAATGAGTTTCGGTTCCATCTCTGCAGAAAGTCATGAAGCACTCGCCATAGCCATGAACAGGTTAGGTGGTAAGTCGAATACAGGGGAAGGTGGGGAAGACCCGATCCGATTTGAAACCATGGAAAATGGTGACTCAAAGCGGTCAGCCATTAAACAGGTAGCCTCGGGCAGGTTTGGGGTAACCATCTGGTATCTGGCCAACGCTGACGAGCTGCAGATCAAGATCGTCCAGGGTGCAAAACCGGGAGAAGGTGGCGAGCTACCCGGTGCAAAAGTAGACAAAAACATCGCAAGAATCCGTCATTCTACGCCGGGTGTTGGCTTAATCAGCCCTCCCCCGCACCATGATATCTACTCAATCGAAGACATCGCGCAGTTGATTCATGATTTAAAAAATGCCAACCCCGACGCACGTATTAGCGTGAAACTGGGTTCCGAAATTGGTGTTGGCACGATCGCTGCCGGCGTCACGAAAGCAAAAGCTGACCACCTGGTCATCGCTGGCCATGACGGTGGTACCGGTGCTTCCCCACTGACCTCAATTAAACATGCGGGTCTACCCTGGGAACTTGGCCTCGCCGAAACCCACCAGACACTCGTCATGAACAATCTTCGCTCACGCGTCGTATTGCAAACTGATGGCCAGATCAAGACAGGTCGCGATGCGGCTATGGCACTGCTTCTTGGTGCGGAAGAGATCGGCTTTGCCACAGCGCCGCTGGTCACTCTTGGCTGCATCATGATGCGCAAGTGTCACCTGAATACCTGCCCTGTCGGAATCGCAACACAGGATCCCGCCCTCAGGGCCAAATTTACCGGCAGCCCAGATCATGTAGTGAACTACCTCTTTATGGTGGCCGAAGAGTTACGTCAGATCATGGCCAAACTCGGCATTCGCACTGTTAACGAGATGGTTGGTCGCGTTGACCTCCTCTCCAAAGATAATGCTATTGAGCACTGGAAATCGCGTGGACTGGATTTCACCAGCATTCTTACCCCGGCGAAGATCGTGTACGAAGGTACCGAAGTCTATCAAACAATGGGACAGGACCATGGCCTGGAAAAGGCCCTCGACAATACACTGATCGAGCTGGCAAAACCTGCACTTGAAAGCGGCGAAAGAGTTGATATAGAGCGAGAAGTGATCAACATCAACCGTGTTGTAGGTACCATGCTTTCCCATGAAGTGGCGAAGGCAACTCGGGGCGAAGGATTCCCCGAAGACACCATCAATATCAAATTGAATGGCTCCGCAGGGCAAAGCCTGGGTGCCTGGCTGGCAAAGGGCATCACCATTGAGATCGAGGGCGATGCAAACGACTATGTCGGCAAGGGGCTCTCCGGTGGAAAGATCATCGTTTATCCACCCACCAACAGCAGCTTCGCCGCTGAACACAACGTGCTGATCGGTAATGTTGTGCTTTACGGCGCGACCTCGGGTGAAGCTTACTTCAGGGGAATAGCCGCTGAAAGATTCTGTGTACGCAATAGTGGTGCAAATGCTGTTATTGAAGGGATCGGGGATCATGGTTGCGAATACATGACCGGCGGGCGAGTGGTTGTTCTTGGCTCGACCGGACGAAACTTTGGTGCCGGCATGAGCGGAGGCGTTGCCTACGTATGGGATACCGACGGAGACTTCAGCGGCAAATGCAACACTGGGACTTTCGAACTGGAAACGGTCCAGAGCGAAGCTGACATCAGTGAATTGAAAAACATGATCCAGAAACATGAACAATATACAGGGTCAGCCGTTGCCAGACAGATTCTGGACGACTGGTCTTCTGAGTTGCAAAAGTTCATCAAAGTAATGCCTACGGATTACAAGCGAGTTCTAGAGGAGCTTGCAGCCGAAGAAGCACTAACAGCTGCGGTAGGCTCCTAAGTAATAAGTAGGTTTAAGTAATAAATAGAGTGTAGTTATGGGTAAGCCAACAGGGTTTAAGGAATTCGATAGGGAAGTAGCACCCTATCGCAACGCTGCCGAGCGATTGGTTGATTTCAAGGAAATCTATACCGACCACAACGATGAGCACCTGCAGAACCAGGGCTCACGGTGCATGGATTGCGGCGTACCCTTCTGTCAGTCTGCTAATGGCTGTCCAATTCACAACCTGATTCCCGAATGGAATGACCTCGTGTACAAAGGTCGCTGGCGCGAAGCGCTGGACCGTCTCCACAAGACCAACAACTTCCCCGAGTTTACCGGCAGAGTTTGTCCGGCCCCCTGTGAGGGCGCCTGCGTTCTTGGTATCACCGACCCACCGGTAACCATCAAGAACGTGGAATCGGCTATTATCGACAGAGGCTTCGCCGAAGGCTGGGTTGTCGCAAACCCGCCCTCTACCAGAACCGGGAAAAAAGTCGCCGTCATAGGCTCCGGCCCTTGTGGGCTGTCAGCAGCGGCACAATTGAACACGGCAGGCCACCAGGTAACAGTTTACGAACGCGCCGACCGGCTGGGCGGCCTGCTGATGTACGGTATCCCAAACATGAAACTTGAAAAGTCAGATATCGAACGACGAGTTCAGCTGATGCGCGACGAGGGTATCGAATTCATCGTCAGTGCGGACGTCGGTAACAATGTAGACGTTAAAGAGCTCGTTGACGGCAATGATGCTGTGCTTCTCGCAACTGGTGCAACTCTCGCCAGGGACCTTCAAATACCAGGACGTGAAGCGGAAGGTGTTCACCTCGCCATGGATTTCCTGACGGCAAACACCAAGAGCCTGTTGGATTCGAATCTTGAAGACGGCAACTATATTTCCGCCAAAGACAAAAACGTTATTGTGATCGGCGGTGGTGATACTGGAACGGATTGTATTGGTACCTCACTGCGGCACGGCTGCAAATCACTCATTAACTTCGAGTTGCTGCCACGCCCTCCTGAAGAACGCGCAGCTAACAATCCATGGCCACTGTGGCCAAGAATCTATCGAGTGGATTACGGTCACGCAGAAGCTGCACAGAAGTTTGGTGACGACCCTCGTGTCTATTCGATTATGAGTAAAGAGTTCCTTCAGGATGAAAACGGCAACCTTAGCGGTATCGTCACCGTCAATGTTAACGATCAGTTAAAAGAGATCCCAGGCACTGAGAAAACCTGGGAAGCGGACCTCATCATGCTATCAATGGGATTCCTCCAGCCAGAACACTACATCAACAAAGCTCTTGGGATGGAGATAGACGAGCGCGGCAACTTCCGAGCGACCAAAGACGATTTCAAAACTTCTGTACCAAAAGTTTACGCTGCAGCGGACTGCCGAAGAGGACAGGATCTTGTCGTCAGGGCCATTAATGAAGGCCGTGAAGCAGCAAGGGAGATCGACAGAGAGCTGATGGGATCTACCCAGTTACCGTGACAGGGTTACTCACAGAGTCGTAGCCCAGCCTCGAGTGTCTCCCTGAGTACACTCACAGGAACATCCTGGACGATTTCGGTCTTTCCGATACCACCTTCGATCAATACGAACCTCAAACCTTCATCCGTTGCCTTTTTATCTTTCGCCATAAAGGCCAACATGGCGTCCGTGGATACCTCTAAAGGCCCTGCGGTCGGCAACCCTGCTCTTTCCACCAACGTTTTTATTCTTTGACTATCATCAAGTGAACACCGGCCAAGCCTGGCTGAAAGGTCAGCGGCCATCACCATTCCGGCACCTACCGCCTCACCATGCAGCCACTGCCCGTAACCCATTCCGGTTTCGATGGCATGGGCAAAGGTATGGCCAAAGTTTAAAAGCGCCCGTTTCCCCGATTCTCTCTCATCTTGTGCAACGACCGCTGCCTTAATCTTACAGCTGCCCTTAATGGCCCTGATCAGTGCCGACTCATCTTTTTGTCGCAATTGACCGATGTCTTTCTCCACTACATCAAAGTAATCGGAATCCGCGAGCACGCCATGCTTGATAATCTCTGCCAGCCCCGCAGATAGCTCCCGTTCGGGTAACGTCTGCAACGTATCGGTATCGACATAGACTCCCTTCGGCTGGTAGAAGGCACCAATCATGTTCTTACCAAGCTCATGATTAACGGCCGTTTTTCCTCCCACAGAAGAATCGACCTGCGATAACAAGGTAGTTGGTACCTGCACAAAAGGAACACCACGTTGGTATGAGGCTGCGGCGTAACCGGCAGTATCACCCACCACACCGCCACCTAATGCAACGATCGTCGTCGACCGGTTGTGCCCCTTGGCGAGAAGATCACCGATGATTGATTCCAGTGTCTGCAATGTTTTGAATTGCTCGCCGTCCGGCATCAGGTGCACATCTGTGTCAAGCCCTTCGAGCTGGTGCAGGACACTATCCAGATAGTGGTCCGCAACCACCTGGTTAGACACGACAAATACCCGCCTACCCAGGATCTTTTCCCGAAGCACTTTACCGGCTCGCAGCAGCCCCGACCCAATACAGATGTCGTAGGAATGCTCTCCAAGATCGACGCGAATCTTTTCCATTAGTCTTGTGTTAATCCTTCTTTTTTCAGGTTTTCCAATATCTGCGATACAGCCTTCCTGCTGCTGTTGTCGCCGACGAACACGCGAACATCTGACACTTCCCTATACAACGGATCACGGTCTTTCTTGATTTTTTGCAGGATCGCTCTTGGATTGCCGTTCTGGAGTAGCGGACGTTTCTTATCATTGGCAGTACGTTTCACCAGCAGGTCGACTGCTGTATCAAGGTGAACAACAATACCCCGCTCTTTAAGGTAACTGCGATTTTCATCTTTCAGGACTGCGCCACCGCCAGTTGCGACCAGAACTCTATCTTCCTGGGTTAATTCATCAAGCACGTGTGACTCACGTATCCGAAAACCTGATTCTCCCTCTACATCAAAGATCCAGGCAATATTGGCTCCCGCTCGATGTTCAATTTCCTGGTCACAATCAACGAATCGCAATCCCAACTCATTAGCGAGCATTTTACCAATAGTGGTCTTCCCAACACCCATTGGACCGACTAGAAAAAGTCGCCGGGGCCTGGATATGTGAATACGCATAAAATTAAATGATAGATGACAAGGTCATCCCCACAAATTATCTGGAAGTTAGTGAATCACGAATCAAACGAGGCGTGATGAATATAAGGAGTTCCTGTTTATCATCCTGCTTAGTCTTGTTTCTGAAGAGACTTCCTAACCAAGGCAGGTCACCCAGGATTGGCGTCTTCGCCACACTTTCTGAAACAACTGTCTGGAAAACACCGCCAAGCACAATGGTCTCACCATTGTTAACCAGTACCTGGGTCTTAATCCTGTTGGTCTTAATACTCGGTATACCAGCAAACACGGCACCAATTGAATCCTGGCTTACCTCCAAATCCATGATAATCCTGTCATCAGGTGTGATCCTCGGCGTCACCGTAAGTCCGAGTACCGCATCAATAAACTGAGTAGCGGTCGCGCCACTGGAGGACGCTTCCTGGTAAGGAATCTGGTCACCAGATTCAATCGTAGCCTCCTGCTTGTCGGATGTGATGACCTTCGGGCGGGCAATTACTTCACCTCGACCCTCGGTTTCCAGTGCACTAAGCTCCATATCAAGAAGATAGTCTTCACCAATAATGCCAAATGCAAAACTTGACGCATTACCAGGTGCTGGCAGGTCTACAATCAGGTTATCTTCCTGTGAATAGGCAAGCCCCCCTCCGGAGGTGATAGATTCACGAATCTCACCAACTGTGGTCAACGAGCCTCCAAACTGGGTATTAATACTACCATCATCGTAACTACCGTACCCCAATGTACCCCAACGGACACCAAGAGACTCGCCGAAGCTCGAAGTTGCAGTAACAATACGCGCCTCGATAAGAACCTGGCGGACTGGGACATCAAGCCTATCCAGCACTTCACGGAACTTATTAATCCGTTCAATAGTATCAGTAATGATAATTGCGTTGGTCCTCTCATCAACAATGACCGAACCACGTGCTGAAACAACACCTTCCCCGCCACCTTCTCCGGCGCCCTGGAACAGACCGAAAATTTCCGCAGCACTGGCGTACTTCACTTCAATAAATTCTGTTCTTAACGGTGCCAGCTCTGATATCTGTTGCCTGGACTCCAGCTCCATCTGTTCACGGGCCGCCAACTCGGCTGCCGGCGCGATCAGCAGAACATTACCGGCGAGTCTTTTGTCCAGACCTTTGGTCTTCATAATGATTTCAAGCGCCTGGTCCCATGGAACGTTCTTCAATCGAAGCGTAATCCGACCGGACACTGTATCGCTAGCCACCAGATTCAAATCCGTAAAATCTGCGATCAACTGAAGAACTGAACGAATCTCAATGTCCTGAAAATTCAAGGACAGTTTTTCTCCCTTGAAACGAAATACCTGGCTAGAAGATTCAAGGTCCGCAGCGGACATCGGCTTAACTTCAAGGGTAAAAACGTTGTCGGCTTGATAAGCCAGGTAGTCAAAATCTCCTGACGGCTCAATGACCATCACGGTATTGCCATTTTCCGGCATCGAATCAACCGTTATCACCGGGGTGGCAAAGTCAGTCACGTCTAACCGACGCTGAAGTCTCTCTGGGATAATCGTGTTGGCAAATTCGACTTTGATGTTTCCACCTTCACTGGTCACATCAACACCAACACCAACATCAGACAAACGAACGATAACGCGTCCTTCACCTGCCTGACCTCGCCTGAAATCAATCTCCTGAACGACCGGAAACTCGTCTCCGTAAGAATCTTCCTGGGTAGCCAAAACCTGCGGTTGACCGCTGCTGACAAGCGATGAATCATCTTCACCAACCAGAACATACAGTGAATTACCGAGTACCCGGGCACTATAAGCAACCAGCTCACTCATGGAGACGATTACACGCGTTCGGTCTCCTGACTCAACTACGGTAACGCTTCTGGCATTACCTGAACCTAATGCGTGATGCTTGGTAGCAAGTGCGCTCACGACTCCACTCAGGTCCAGCGCAATTCGCGCTGGTTGCTCGATGGTATAACCGGTAGGTGAGGGAGGTATTCCGTCAAATGTCATTCTTATTTCGGTCTTATCACCGGGCAGCGACGAGAACTCGATGTTTTCCATCGTCACACCAAATGCTGTGGATGAAAACACCACTAATAGAATAGCGATTAGTGGTCGAGCGATCTGTGACGGCTTCGATAACCCGGATACGGCCGATAAATTTATTCTCATTGTTTTCACCATTTGTGCACTGGTCATGTCAATGCCACACATAAATTCCGATTACTGAAGACCCCGGAGTTCAACTATTCGCGGTCTTCTAAGCCACCCACCCGAACCATCACTCACAATTTCGGTGATATCGACTCGAGCCTCGTCAATACTCTCTATCTGCCCCCACTTGTCTCCCATGTAGTCACCGACCTGCACACGGTGGACCCCCCCCTGAGAATCTTCGATCAGCGCGAACGTCGAGTTGTTTTGCTGCAAGGTGCCTACCATCGCCAGCGAAGCTAGCTGAAATCGTTCCAAATATTCTTTCACATGATTCTGCGGAGGCTTCAAACCAATGTTCTTTTTCTGTTCTGAAGATTTTTGCGCCACTACGACAGGAGGTTCAAATGGGCTCCGTTGATTTGCTGCGCCGTAAGTAAACGTTGTGTATGACTCAAACTCCGGCAGCGGAGCAATCGTCCCTCTTGGCTTATTCTCTACTTCCTGCATAAAGCTTCTTAGATCCGAAAACTGATCTTCAGCCGAACATCCTGCCAGCAACAGCGTTGCTAGCATCAATCCAAATAATCTGATTATCCCCGAGTTAGTCTGCATCACTTTGCTACCATTAGCTCCGCTCATCGTTGTAGCGATACGTTCGCGCCAATATTGACATGGTGAGATGGCTACCCGGTGTATCCGAACCCGTCGTCCGGCCAGCGGGCATGATTGTAAAGTCATGTAGGGTCACGATTCGAGACAGATCAGCCACATCACTCACAAAAGCCCCAAGACTGTGGTAGCTTCCTGACACGATAATAGCTATCGGTTTCTCAATGTAAAATTCGTGTTTTGATTCCGGTTGAAGATCAATACTGGTGAACACCAAACCGTTCTTTAGCCCTACCAGGGTAATATCCTCGAGGAGCGCGGGAATTTCCGTATCGGATGGTAGTTGCCTCAAAATCGCTTCAAACGATTCTTCCATCTCTTGTTGTTGCGACCGATAAGCCTCAAGGTGGGCAGCCTGGAAAAATTTCTCTTCGTAATCCTCTTTGAGCATTCCCTCAGAAACAGTAACTGCACCTAGCTCCTGCTGAAGATTGGTCACGTGAAGGAAGTAGCCAAGGCCAAGGGCTCCAGCGAAACAGATCGCCCATATGATGATTTTGACCGCCAACGGCCAAGAACCGACATTATTGACGTCATTGAGCTGATCAAGATCAAAGTTCTGCAGGCTTTCCAGAAGATCTTCCATAGCCATTACTATTCTTCCTCGTTCTTCTTCGGCGTTGTTTGCGCAACCGTCAGCCTAAACTGACTAGCTTGCGGACCATACTTAGGATCAGCCTTGATCGCTGTGACGTTAGGCTTCTCGAACCAAGCCGACTCAGTGAAGTTCCGGAGTTGATTTGAAATTCTATTGTTAGACTCAGCGACACCTTGAATCGACAGGTTTTGAGCTTGCACATTCAGTGATATAAAAAAGACCCTCGGAGACAGCTGGCGCGCGAGCTCATCAAAAACTCTGACAATAATGGGGCGGTTACCCTGCAGCTCCTGAATAACCTTCATTCGGGAAAGCAGCTCATTTCGTTTCTGCTGAAGCAACCTGATATCTTGGATCCGCTCTTCCAGGATCTGGATCTCTACCTGCAGAAAAGCGTTACGCGATGCCTGGTGATCAATTGCTCGATTGTAATAACGGTCAACGCTACCCACCAGCGCTCCGGCAAGAACCAATATCGCAATCAAAATTTTGAGGAACTCGTTTTTCTTTTCCTCTCTTACCTCTTCCCTCCAGGGAAGTAAGTTGATTTTTATATCAGTAATCATTATTCGGCTCTCATCCCCGGCGCAAGTCGAAACTACGCAGTGCCAACCCGCAGGCGATCATCATTGCCGGGGCATCATTGTGCAGGTTGACCTCGTTCACACGAGACGACATCGACATATTGACGAATGGGTTCGCGATGGTCGTCGAAGTACCCAGCTTCGCCGCAACCATTTCGGACAGACCGTCGATTGAGGATGTGCCACCAGCGAGAATAATATGATCAACATCATCGTAGGCGCTTGATGAATAAAAGAATTGCAGAGAACGGGTGACTTGTTGCACCACCGCCTCTTTAAATGGCTGTAATACTTCGGTTTCATAATCGTCTGGCAACCCACCCTGCTTCTTTGCAAGACCAGCTTCCTCGACTGAGAGGGAATATCGGCGTTGGATTTCTTCCGTTAGCTGTTTTCCACCGAACAACTGCTCCCGAGTATAAGGTGCTCCACTGCCGGTCAGCACCGAGAGTGTCGTCATCGTTGCGCCGATATCGACTATGGCAATGATCTTGTCTTCTTCGTCATCTTCATTATCCGCAAACTGGCCTCGGACCAGGTCAAACGCCCGCTGCATACAATGGGCTTCAATATCTACGACCTTTGCCTTCAAGCCGCCAAGCTCGAGGGCCGCTTCACGCATCTCGACATTTTCCCGCCGACATGCCGCGATGAGCACTTCGACCTGCTCATCACTTCTAGGGGAAACCCCCTGAACTTCAAAATCCAGTGCAACTTCTTCAAGAGGATAGGGGATGTACTGGTCGGCTTCCAGCTGCAGCTGATTCTCCATTTCGTCTTCGCTGAGGGTAGCTGTCATTTCGATAGTCTTGGTAATAACCGCTGAACCAGCCACCGCTACTGCAGCCAGTTTCACTTTCGTCTTGGAGCGTTCGACCAGACGCTCGATAGCTTCACCCACACCTTCCACGTCGCTGATATTCTTTTCCACTACAGCATTTTCAGGCAGGGGCTCTACACCATAGCTTTCAACTCGGTATCCACCGCCCGATTTACTCAGCTCCAACAGCTTGACCGAGGTAGAGCTGATATCCAGCCCCAATATACTGGTGGGTCCTTTATTTAGAAATGCGAACACGCTGTTTTCCTATTTCCTTAATTTCCTAATTTCCTATGAAGTACCTGCACTTACAGCAACTTTATGCAAAATTACATTAAATAACAGGTTTAATCTCAGCGCAAACAATTTAAACGAAAATAAATGACGTAAAACGTTCATTTTTCAACAATTTCTTTGTCCCCGTAACCCCGAGGGACGCCTCCTGCTACCGACGTATAGGGTGAAAATGGGCCAATTAGCATAGTGTTTTTTACCAATTTCGCATGACTGACCTTTCCACCTATAATAAAGCAGCTTTAGGCCCCACTCGATATGCGCTGTCCCTGATGAAAAAAATATTCAACCTCACTTATTGGTTTCTGATTGGACTAGGGAGCGCAGCTTTACTGGTTCTAACCGCAGCCTTCCTGTATCTGAACCCCCAAATACCCGACACCAGGAGCTTCAGTGAGGTCGCACTAAAAGCCCCGCTTCGAATCTACTCTGACGATGGATTGCTGGTCCAGGAATTCGGCGAACGACTGACGCCCGTGACGTTTGAAGAAATTCCACCCTTGTTTATCAAGGCCTTGCTGGACACAGAGGACAAACGCTTTTTTGAACACGGCGGCATAGACGTGGTGACACTGGTTAACGCCACTTGGCAGTTGGTTCGCAACCGGGGCCAGATAAGAACCGGGGCCTCGACTATTACCATGCAGCTGGTAAAGAACATATCTGGAGACATAGAGGTCAGATTTCTTAGGAAATTCAAGGAGATGCTCCTTGCTGTCAAGATTGAGAGGGAGCTTTCCAAGGAACAAATACTGACGCTATATCTCAACATTATTCCTTTCGGGAAACATGCCTTTGGCATCCAGGCCGCTGCGAACACCTACTATGGGAAAGATGTTAACCAACTGAGTCTCGCGCAATTGGCGATGCTCGCCGGAATCCCACAGGCTCCCGAAGCAGGAAATCCGATAAACGGTCCACGTCGTTCAATTGCGCGCCGTAACCTCGTGCTGCTCCGAATGCTGGAACAGGGATCAATCAGCCAGACGCAGTACGACGAAGCTTTCCAGTCGCCTATCACAGCCCAGGTGTACGGTCGGAATGTAGAACTTCCTGCACTTTACGCCGCAGAAATGGTTCGTAAGCACTTACTTCAAAAATACGGTAGTAATGCTTACAACCAGGGAATGATTGCCCATACGACCCTCTCTTCCCAAATGCAGCTGTCCGCAGAGGATGCCGTGAGCAACAAGTTACTCGAGTACGACCGGAGACACGGATATCGGGGACCGGAATATCGAAGAATCCAGGGAACAGACGAGTACCTTGCCGCGCCTGAGTATGGCTATCCCGAGAATTGGTCCAGGACACTGTCTGTAATGGCGGTTTTTGGTGGCCAGCACCCAGGTATCGTTACAAGGGTTAGCGAAACGCAAATCAGTGTTCTGACCCAGGACCTTGAAGAGGTCAGCATTGACTGGGATGGACTCAGTTGGGCAAGACCTTACATTGACGCAGATCGACGGGCGCCTACCCCCAAAACCGCTGCCGAAATCGTCGCTCCGGGCGACGTCATTCGTTATGAAATTTCAGATGACGGAACAGTCCGGCTTGGACAACACCCAAATATTCAAGGTGCCATCGTCGCGCTCGATCCTTATGACGGGGCCATCAAGGCGATCGTCGGTGGTTTTGATTTTAACGCAAGACAGTTCAACCACGCGACCCAGGCCAGACGTCAACCCGGGTCCAATTTCAAACCCTTCTACTATACGGGCGCCATAGAAAACGGCCTCACTGCCGCCTCTATTTATAACGATGCTCCACTGGTCTTACCCGGGGAAGAACTGGAAAAGACTTATCGACCAAAAAATTCCAGCGATGTCTTTCATGGCAACATCAGGTTGCGCGAAGCATTGTATCGGTCCATCAACCTCGTCTCTATTCGGGTGATCCTGGACTATGGCCCCCAAAATGCCATCAATTATGTTTCCCGGTTTGGATTCGACACATCAAGCTTCCCTCGAGATCTCCAGCTTGCTTTTGGCGGGGGGACGATTGCGCTGACCCCTCTGGAGGTCGTGACGGGATACGCAGCGTTCGCCAATGGTGGCTTTAAGGTGACGCCCTACCTGATTCGCGAACTGGACTCTATCAATAGAGACTCCCTCTTCCAGGCCAATCCTGAAGTCGCCTGCACGGTAAACTGCAATGGCCTGAACAAGGCCAAAAGAATTATCGAACCGCGGGTCGCTCATATCATGAACACCATGCTCTCAGACGCCATCAGGCGCGGCACAGGCACAAAAGCAATGCGTGCCCTAAAGCGAGGCGATCTCCACGGGAAAACCGGTACAACCAACGATGCAGACATCTGGTTTTCAGGATTTACCCCCGACCTGGTGGCGACATCATGGGCCGGATTCAGCGACAACAGTCCTGTGGGTAACCGGGAATGGGGATCAACAATCCCCATCGAAACATGGATTGAGTTCATGCGGAAAGCACTGCCCCCCGAATCTGAGTCTTCGCAACTCGCCAGACCCGATGGCATGGTCTCCGTAAAGATTGATCCTGCGACTGGCCTCAGGACGGACCCCGCCGACCCCAAGGGCATCTTCGAGATCTTCAGGGAAGAGAGGGTACCGTCGGCACTGGAGATCCAAAATCATTCAGAGGATTCCAGTATCACGCAGGATATTTTCTGATTTTTATTTTTTACCCGTGCCGGCCCCGCGATTTCTAGCGGGCGGTAGTCCAGATGTCAGGGTCTCGCAGATCGTGCCCGCGCAGCAGGCGCTCGCGAGTTACCTAAACGGAAGCATCTCCAGGAGGCACTGATTCACGTCGAAAGGAATGGTGGGTCTACTCGTAACCTGGTTCGAGCGAAGCGCCTGCAGCGCGGGCACTGCCCATCCGCTCTATTGTCTGGACCACTGCTCGCGAGCCCCACGACAAATTCAAACCATAAAAAAAGGCGCCTACGGCGCCTTTTTTAAACAAACAGCAACTATTTCCCTCTACTGAAACGCTTGTTAAAGCGATCGATTCGGCCAGCGGAGTCAATAACTTTCTGCTTACCTGTATAGAACGGGTGACAATTTGAGCAGACTTCCAGGTGAATATCTTCACAAGTAGTCGACCGGGTTTTAATCACATTGCCGCAGCTGCAGGTTGCAGTGATTTCTTCGTATTTTGGATGGATTTCGGCTTTCATCTCGAGCAGCCCTGCTAATTAAAGGTGGCGAATGATACCAGAACCTTATCGAATGACAAGGATTGGGTAAACCTCATTTTCTATGGGCTACAGCATGCCCCACAAGTGGCATAATGATATTTTACTCCTGCGCGTCAACAATGCCAGATTCAACAATTTTTGTTGCAGTTGCCATCCCCACGCCATTACGCAACCTGTTCCATTATAGCCTGCCCGCAAATGAGCGGGTCACTATTGGTTCGCGTGTACGAGTACCTTTTGGATCCAGGAAGTTGATTGGTGTTGTCACTGAGGTGAACAGCCGGCCTGATATCGATATTGCAAAGGTGAGACCTGTCCTTGAGGTGTTGGGCGCCGGAGGAAACCTAACTGAACCAATTCTCAGGTTATGCCGCTGGGCATCCGATTATTATCACCACCCAATTGGAGAAGTCTTGGCGACCGCACTTCCCTCCCTCCTTCGAAAAGGCGCAGACCCCCAGGAGCCCAGCCAAAATTTGATCCTGACACCCGCAGGAAGCCTGATTGACCAACAATCCCTGGGGCGAGCACACGCGCAGCGGAAACTGCTGGGCGCATTGCAACAATCCGGGCGTACTAGAGAAGAACTAAGCGCCATGGATATCTCAAGTCAAACAATCCGCTCGATTGAAAAAAAAGACTGGGCACAATGGCGCGCGGAAGTTCCGGCACCCCTTGAGCCCTTCTCTTCTGGCTCGGTTAACCACTCGGGAATAACGGTCACAGAGGAACAGGCAACGGCAATACACGCAATTCAAAACCGCGCCGACGGAAAACCTTTCCTTCTATACGGCGTGACGGGCAGCGGGAAAACAGAAGTCTATCTGAGAGTCATAGAACCGCTATTAAAGGCAGGCAAACAGGTGCTGATCCTAGTACCAGAAATAGGCCTGACGCCCCAGACTATTTCAAGATTCCAGGACAGGTTCGATGTCCCCGTCACGATTCTCCACTCTTCGTTGACAGACAAACAAAGAGCTCTTGGCTGGCTTCAGGCCAGGGAGGGCTCAGCAGGCATCATCCTGGGTACCCGATCTGCGATTTACACGCCACTCAAGTTTCCCGGGGCTATCATTGTTGACGAGGAACATGACGCTTCATACAAGCAACAGGATGGGTTTCGATATTCAGCACGCGACCTCGCGGTTCTGCGCGCCGGATTCGAAGGTTTGCCTGTCATTCTGGGTTCAGCGACGCCCTCGCTAGAGAGCCTGCACAATGCGGACAGCGGAAAGTATCACCTACTAGAACTTGCGACGCGCCCACCCGGCATCGAACCAGAACGCTACGAGCTCCTGGATACTCGCCACCTGGAGCAGAAAGACGGACTTACCCGGGCATTGCGCCACCGGATTGGTGAGCGACTCGCAAACAAAGAACAGGTCCTGATCTTCATTAACCGGCGAGGCTTCGCACCGGTGATGATCTGCAACGATTGCAGCTGGATCGCACACTGCAGCCGGTGCGACGCAAAACTGACGTACCATCTGAATACCAATACGCTGGTTTGTCATCACTGTGGCACCATTAGCCACCACATCACCCGTTGCCAATCCTGCCGCAGCAGCCAGCTCTCACCATTAGGCCTGGGCACCCAACGAATCGAACAGACACTGACCGCAATGTTCCCCGAATTCCCGGTCCTGCGCATCGACAAGGATTCCACCAGACGCAAAGGATCGATGGAATCGTTCATTTCAGAGATCAACACCGGCGAATCAGCCATCCTGGTAGGCACCCAACTCCTCGCAAAAGGACACCATTTCCCCAATGTAACACTGGTGGCCATGTTGGACATCGACTCTGGGTTCTACTCAGCGGATTTCAGGGCAACGGAAAAACTGGGCCAGATTATCCTGCAGGTGGGCGGGCGTTCGGGACGGGCAGATAAACCTGGCACCGTCACTATCCAGACGGCTTTTGCCACACATCCCCTGATGGAAACACTCGTTCAGGATGGTTATTTCGAATTCGCTACTGGTCTGCTCCAGGAACGAAAGGAAGCTGGCTTACCACCTTTTACGTTCCATGCCATCATCAGGGCTGAGGCCAACTCATCAACTACCGCCAGATCGTTTCTTGAATCCATCATCGCGAAGGTACAGGTGCGCAACACCGTGAACCTGTTGGGACCAATACCCGCTCTCATGGAGAAGAAAGCAGGCCGATATCGCCAGCTGCTGATAGTAAACTCGGCAAACCGGTCAGATCTGCACCGGGAGGTACGCGAAATCATTCAGACTACGGAATCCTTGCCCGACTCAAAAAAGGTGCGCTGGTCGGTGGACGTAGATCCAACAGACATGTTTTAGCGCCTATCGGAAGCCGATAGACCCTTCCAATCAAGAAATCGCTCTAGATACTTTTTAGCGGTTTCCCTACAATCTCCCTGCATATTCTCTATTCGAATTTTAATGACTCAGGACTTCGCGAAAAAACGTCCCCCAAAGAAATCGACCCGCGACTCACCACCCGGCGCGGCACGGGCGAGAACCTTCTCTTTGGCAACATTTGTTACAGGGTTCCTGGTTGGCGCCTTCATCACTTTCCTGATTGCCCTCTTCTACCTGAAACCGTCTGGAGGCATCCTGGCAACCGATGGTGGGAAACCCAAGGCCGAACCACTAGCCAACGATGACCGCATGCAGTGGGATTTCTACGAAATTTTCCCGAAATCGGTCGTCCCGGTCGTCGAGGAATACACCAAAACTGGTGCAAAGGTGATTGTTGATAACTCAAGGTGGATATTACAGGCAGGATCATTCAAGGAAGCCATAGATGCTGATGAGCGCAGAGCTACCTTGATACTGATGGGTTTGGATGTCAGCATCCAGGAAGTGAAGGTGGACGGTGCCAGTTGGCACAGGATCATCGTCGGCCCGTTCGATTCCGGACTGGAACGCAGTAGAGCACAGAACAAGCTTGCTCAGGCCGAGATACCCTCTATTCCAATGAAGATTCCAGCCTCCTGAAACTAACATTAATGACTTGAAAATTAGCGGATTACACCCCATCTTTCTTTTAACGCGATCCAACGCCCCAAAATACCAGACACGAGACCAAACCCATTGAATCAATTCGAAGGCACAACCATTCTTTCTGTTCGAAAAGGCAACTCCGTTGTCGTCGGCGGCGACGGCCAAGTGACCATGGGCGACACCGTCATGAAAGCCAATGCGAGGAAAGTCAGGCGACTCTATAAAGACAATGTCATTGCCGGGTTTGCAGGAGGTACCGCTGATGGTTTCACTCTGGTAGAGCGCTTTGAAGGAAAGCTGGAAAAACACCAGGGAAACCTGGTGCTGGCCGCAGTGGAACTTGCCAAAGACTGGCGAACCGACCGCGCCCTTCGTCGTCTCGAAGCCTTGCTTGTGGTCGCCGACAACGAGAATTCATTATTGATAACCGGCAATGGAGACGTCGTCGAGCCTAACGATGGTATTATGGCGATCGGGTCGGGCGGCCAGTACGCAAAGTCAGCCGCCCTTGCGTTACTGGGCAATACAGAACTCAGCGCCAGAGAGATAGTCGAGAAAAGCCTCTCCATAGCGGGTGATATTTGCATCTATACAAACCAAGAACAAACGATCGAAGAAATCACCTTCTAAAGGAAACACATGTCCAACATGACCCCCAGGGAGATCGTCCACGATCTCGACAAACACATTATCGGACAGAATGACGCAAAACGGGCAGTAGCCATTGCGCTCAGAAACCGCTGGAGACGAATGCAATTGCCTGAGGAGCTCCGAACGGAGATATCCCCCAAAAACATCCTGATGATTGGCCCGACAGGGGTTGGTAAAACAGAAATCGCGCGGCGACTAGCCAAACTCGCTGGAGCACCCTTTATCAAGGTGGAGGCGACCAAGTTCACTGAGGTCGGGTATGTCGGTCGCGACGTGGAATCGATTATCCGGGATCTGGCTGAAGCGGCCGTCAAAATGCTGCGCGACGAACAAATAAAGCAAGCAGAGCCGCGGGCTTTCGAAGCCGCAGAAGACCGAGTACTTGAGGCTTTGTTGCCATCGGCAAGGGACGGTGATTCAGATGAGAACTCATCTACTCGCCAGTTGTTTCGTAAAAAATTAAGAGAAGGGGAACTGGACGACAAAGAAGTCGAAATGGAAGTCCAGGCCACTGCGATTGGGGTTGAAATCATGGCGCCACCTGGCATGGAAGAAATGACCAGCCAGCTACAAAATATGTTCTCGTCCATGGCTCCCGGGAAAAACAAGTCAAAAAAAATGACCGTGAAAGACGCAATGCGCCGAGTCACTGACGAGGAAGCAGCTAAGCTTATAAACGAAGACGAGCTTCGAAGCACCGCAGTTGAGGCCGTAGAGCAAACTGGTATCGTTTTCATTGACGAAATGGACAAGATCGCAAAGCGGGCAGACCACGGAGGCGCCGATGTCTCACGCGAAGGCGTACAAAGGGACCTTCTGCCGATGATAGAAGGCAGTAACGTGTCCACAAAGTACGGCATAATCCGAACAGATCACATTCTGTTTATTGCTTCAGGTGCTTTCCATCTCTCCAAGCCTTCGGACCTCATACCGGAGCTGCAAGGACGGTTACCCATCCGGGTAGAACTTTCTGCACTCAGCATCGAGGATTTCGAAAAAATTCTGACCGAACCGGACGCATCGCTCGTCGAACAGTACCAGGCGCTAATGCAAACAGAAGGCCTGAACATCATCTTCGCTAAACCAGCGGTGCACAGAATTGCTGAAATCGCCTGGCAGGTTAACGAGCAGACAGAAAACATTGGCGCGCGAAGACTTCACACGGTCATGGAGAGGCTTCTGGAAAAGTTATCCTTTGATGCCACCGATATCGCAGCAAAGGAAGCAGGTGACATCAACATTGATGAAACCTACGTTAACGAACATCTGCAGAACCTCGCCAACGATTCGGACCTTTCCCGGTATATACTCTAATTATGAATAATCAACTATGACTCATCTACTATGGCTCACTCTTTTTTAGACTGTTCGAGATGAAAAACTCAAACGCACCCGCTGAAGTTAACGTACATAAAAAGTCAGCCACGTTGGAATTGGTTTACCAGAATGGTGACTCTCACCAGTTGTCAGCAGAGTACCTGAGGGTATTTTCGCCTTCTGCCGAAGTACAGGGTCATGGTCCCGGGCAGGAGGTTCTCCAGCACGGCAAAAAAGAAGTACAGTTCCTGGATATCCAACCCCAGGGACACTACGCCATAAAAATCACTTTCTCAGACGGCCATGATTCCGGCATTTTCAGCTGGGAGTATCTGTTCCAGCTGGGAGAAGATCACCAACAAAACTGGCCGCAGTACCTGGCTGAACTGGGCGCCGCCGGAAAATCCCGATCCCCCCAGTTTATTGCCCTAGGAAGCTGAGCAGAAGACAGACTTAACCCCGTCATCCCAAAAAACATCCCTTCTAAAGATAGACAGGATACAATGCACTTCCCCGATCGAATCGCATCACTAGCTGAGTATGGACAAAGAAGACGACGTCACGCATTTTGGGTACCAAAAAGTACCCATCTCTGAAAAGGCAGACAAAGTAGCCCAGGTCTTCCATTCAGTGGCTGAGAGATACGACATTATGAACGATGTCATGTCTCTCGGAACTCATCGTGTTATGAAGAAAATGGCCGCCAATGCGACTCACGCGCGCACTGGTCATCATATTCTTGATTTGGCAGGAGGCACCGGGGACATGGCTATCCTGTTGTCGGAATACGTCGGGACAGACGGACGCGTCTATATCTGCGATATCAACGGAAGTATGCTCTCCCAGGGCCGGGACAAGCTGCTCAACCGTGGCATCTTGACCAATGTCAGTTACGTGCAGGCAGACGGGGAAAAACTACCCTTCCCCGACAATTCGTTCAATGCCATCACGATTGCATTCGGGTTGCGTAACTTTACTGCAAAAGAATCCGCACTCCGCGAGATGTACAAAGTCATCAAGCCCGGCGGGAAACTCGTCATTCTCGAGTTTTCAACACCGGACAACACACTTGTCCAAAATGCCTATAAGGGCTTTAGCAAAATTTGGCCAAAGATTGGGAAGCTGGTGACAGGCGATGAAAGCAGTTACCAGTACCTGGTGGAATCCATTGAGATGCATCCAGACCAGCAGACGCTCAGCGACATGATCGGCAACGCCGGCTTTGGCAGAGTGCGGTACCAGAACCTGCTAAATGGTATTGCGGCAATCCATCAGGGCACAAAACCAAGACTGGAACCAACGGCATGAACTTCCTGCGGATTATCCGAATCCTCTCGACTTTCGCCCGACTCAGGCTGGATCGGAACATACCTAACGAAGCCCGCAAGGGTGCTGTAGCGACGCTCCTATGGATACTCAAACTATTTCCGGAACCGCAAACTTCGGGCCCGGAATCAGCCAGATTGGCGCTTGAACAACTTGGCCCTATTTTTATCAAGTTCGGCCAGATACTCTCTACCCGTAAAGACCTCTTCAGCGACGAGATGTCGCAAGAACTGCAGAAACTTCAGGATCAAGTACCCGCGTTTGACGGAGGCACTGCGGTAAAAATAATAGAAAGCGAAATCAGGTGCCCTATTCCCTCTCTATTTACTTCATTCGATTCCGTTCCGCTCGCATCTGCCTCACTCGCCCAGGTTCACGCTGCAACCATGACCATCGGCCCGGTCGAAAAGGAAGTGGTGGTAAAGGTCATACGACCCGGAATCCAAAAGATCATCGAACGCGACATCAAACTGATGTACTTTTGCGCCAAGCTACTCGAGAAGTTCTGGCCAGACGCCAGGCGTTTACACCCATCCGCCATCGTCAAAGACTATGAGTCGGTCATTCTTGGGGAACTCGACCTGAAACTGGAAGCGAACAACAGCAGACGCCTCCGTGATAACTGGTCGGCGTCGGGCAAGCTCTTCGTTCCGGAAGTTTATGAAACCTGCTCCACCAGTCGCATCATGGTAATGGAGCGAATCTACGGCGTTACCGCAACGGACCTGCCGTCTCTTCGGGACAAAAATGTTGATCTAAAAAAACTGGCACATCTTGGCGTGGAAATATTTTTCTCTCAGGTGTTTGAAGATAATTTTTTCCACGCGGATATGCATCCTGGCAACGTATTCGTCGATGTTACAGATCCTGACAATCCAACCTACATCGCCCTGGATTGCGCCATCATGGGGTCATTGACCGAGAACGATAAAGACTATCTGGCGCGAAACCTGCTCGCGTTCTTTCATCGAGACTATGATGAAGTCGCCCGCCTGCATGTGAAAAGCGGTTGGGTCCCCTTTGATACAGACATTAATGAATTTTCCGAGGTCATCAGACGGGTTTGTGACCCATTTTTTCAGAAGCCCATAAAAGACATTTCTTTTGGAAGAGTGCTTCTGGAACTGTTTGATACCGCGCGAAGATACAACATGGAAGTACAACCACAACTGGTACTTTTACAAAAAACACTAATCAACATTGAAGGTATGGGTCGACAAATCTATCCGGACCTCGACCTGTGGGAAACTGCGGCACCATTCATGGAAAGATGGATGAAAGACAGAATCGGGGTCGCAGGCCTTATCAAAAGAATTTCAGAGAAAGCTCCGCGATGGCTGGACCAGCTTCCTGAAATTCCAGACCTGGCTTACGACGCCATGGTGGAGATACTAGATATAGCCGCGCAGAACCGCGCGCAGATCGCAACACTGACAGAGGTAAAACAAGCCCTGCAGGAACAGACCAGGCGTGCAAAATACCAGCGCCTAGGCGGCCTGGCTCTGATCGGTGCAATACTCTCACTCGTCGCCCCCACCACAGGATACGCAGCAGATATTGATCCCATTGTCCCAGGATCGGTGCTGGGAATGCTGGGGATCTACTGGATGTATATTCATTCCTGACATGATATTCTCGCTGCCCTTTTTTCATAGCCAGTATCAAAAAGCCCTTATCAAATAGCTCTTGTTAAATAGCCCTTATTAAAGAGCTCTCATTAGAAAAGCCTGCTTTAGGGTAAAACCTTTAAGCAGTAGAATTGGAATCATAATGGAACAAACAAACACAGACTGGGTTAACGAAATCAGCTTTGACGATGCAGGGCTTATCCCCGTCATAGCGCAGGATTTCGAATCACATCGCGTATTAATGGTCGCCTGGATGAACAAAACTGCGCTGCTTGAAACAATTGAAACCGGGTTAGCCACCTACTGGTCCCGGTCTCGGGATCAACTCTGGCGAAAAGGTGAGTCATCTGGCCATGAACAAGCTGTAAAAAGCGTCCAGCTTGACTGTGATGGTGATGTGCTAACATTGGTCGTTGAGCAGAAAGGCAATATTGCTTGTCATACAGGCAGAAACTCCTGTTTCTTCAGGGTACTAACCAAAGATGGCTGGCAAATATCCGAACCTGTCCTAAAGGACCCCAAGGAAATTTACTCCGATGGATAGCATTCTGGAAAGGCTAACCATAATTCTAGAGGAACGCAGGCATGCAGATCCGTCCACATCCTATGTGGCTGGCTTGCATGCAAAAGGAGTCAACAAGATTCTTGAGAAGGTCGGCGAAGAGGCAACAGAGGTCATTCTTGCAGCAAAAGGAGCGGAGTCATCTGGCAACGTCGAAGAACTGGTCAGGGAAACAGCCGACCTATGGTTCCACACCATGGTATTGTTAGGGCACATGGAATCTTCACCGGCAGCTGTACTCGAAGAACTGGAACGCAGGTTCGGCACATCAGGCCTGGAAGAAAAAGCATCAAGATCAAAATAACCAACACAATATTATTAGAAAGGAGGTCGCTATGTCCTTTGGTATAACAGAACTCATCATCATTCTGGTCATTGTCCTGTTACTCTTTGGCACCACAAAACTCAAATCGCTTGGCAACGATCTGGGCTCAGCAATCAAGGGTTTCCGAACTGCAGTCAGTGATGAAAAGACAGCTGGAACAGACGGTGACGAGAGCGCTGAATTAGCAGAAACACAAGAAACCAAAGAGCCCAGTTAAAAGTCTCCGCACGCCAACGACACCTCGGAAAATAAGATGTTCGACATAGGGTTCCCGGAGCTAGTGGTCGTCAGCATAGTTGCCCTGCTGGTCATTGGCCCGGAAAAACTCCCGGAAGCAATTCGCACCATGTCATTGTGGGTCGGCCGGTTCCAAAGAAGCTTCGCCAGCATTCGCCGGGAAATCGAATCAGAGATCGGTGCAGATGAAATTCGTCAACAATTGCACAACGAAAACATCATAAAGGAACTGGAGGAAACCAAAAACACCCTCCAGCAGGCCGGTCAGGATGTCAGGACCACGATCAACGCCACGGTTGAACACGCTGAGACTTACGCGCCTGCTGATAAAAACGAATCCCGGACCAAAGACAATGACTGACCAGGACTCTCCACAGCAGGAATCTTCTTCTCAAGACTCTTCTTCTCAAGATCAGGGACAACCTCTGGTCGATCACCTTATTGAACTGCGAACTCGTCTGCTGCATGCAATCCTTTCGGTACTGATCATTTTCCTGCCGCTGTTTTACGTCGCAAACGACATCTACTCTTACATATCTGAACCACTCCGGCAGTTTCTGCCGGAAGGCACGACGATGATAGCCACTGACGTCGCCTCGCCCTTTCTAACTCCGTTTAAACTATCGCTGGTGCTATCGATATTCGTCGCCATGCCATACATCCTCCACCAGATCTGGAGTTTTATTGCACCAGGGCTTTACTCAAACGAAAAGAAGATCGCGATGCCATTGCTGATTAGCAGCATTTTGCTTTTCTACGCAGGGATCGCGTTCGCTTTTTATGTAGTCTTCCCTCTGGTTTTTGGCTTCTTTACTGCAGCGGCGCCAGAAGGCGTTACTGTCATGACAGACATTAATCGCTACCTGGATTTCGTCCTGAAATTGTTCTTCGCTTTTGGTCTTGCTTTTGAAATACCAATCGCCACGGTGCTGTTAATCTGGACAGGGGCAACAACGATCGATTCCATCGCCAGCAAGCGAGCATACGTTATCGTCGGCTGCTTTGTTGTAGGCATGGTATTAACTCCGCCGGACATCATCTCACAGGTGCTGCTTGCCTTTCCCATGTGGCTGCTCTTCGAAATCGGTATATTGTTTGCTCGGATTTTCAAACTGGATCGATCCGACTCCGCGGAGGCTAACGAGTAACGTTGTTCAGGAATTGAGCTGGAACGTCACAGGCCCATCATTCGTCAGCGACACCTTCATATCTGCACCAAATTGGCCTGTCTCCACTGGCACGAACCGCCGCGCCGCTTCAACAAAATCGTTGTAGAGCCTTTCTGCAAGCTTCGGTGAGGCAGCCGAAGAAAATGATGGACGCAGCCCTTTGTGGGTATCTGCGGCCAAGGTGAACTGCGAAACAATCAGCAGTGAACCCTTCACGTCTATCAGAGAAAGGTTCATGTGATCTTTTTCATCATTGAAGACCCGGTAGTTTACGATCTTCGAAAGCAATTTCTCTGCTCTCGCTAGCGTATCTTCCCTCTGAACCCCAAGAAGAAGCAGTAGGCCAGGACCAATTTCGCCATGAACCTCGCCATTAATGACTACTGAGGCATCGCTTACTCGTTGAATCAGACCAAGCACTGTGAAAGACGCCTAAACGTGGAAGTCGGCTTCGAACCTGAGCGCCATATCTCGGGTAGCACGAATAAGTGCATCGATCATCGCAGGCTCTGTCGCCGAGTGTCCGGCTTCCCGGACAATGTATAACTGCGAAGTTGGCCAGGCTTTACGAAGCTGGTGGGCATTGCCCAGAGGGCTGACACAGTCAAACCGCGCATGAACGATAATACCCGGGATGTCCTTCAGGACAGAGGCATTCTTAAGCAACTGACCAGGCTCAAGGAAACACTGATTCCTGAAATAATGAGTCGCAATCAGGCATCTTGCATGTGCCCGACCGCCATCTGAAAAATGTTTAATCAATCGTGGATCTGGATGAAGCGTCGAAGTATGTGCTTCCCAGGTTGACCAGGCTTTCGCTGCAGACATACGGGCCAACTCGTTATCCTGCATCATCAGCTCGTGATAGGCCTCACAATTGCTTGGCTTTTCGTTACCTTCCGCCTTGCCCTTATTAAGGACCGGCGAAACAAAATCTTCCCAGTGATCAGGGAAGAAAAGACTTGTTCCTTCCTCACTAAACCAGTCGATGTCCTGTTGGCGCCCCAGGAAGACTCCTCTGAGGATCAGGCCCAGAACGGTTTCCGGATTTTTTTGCGCATAGGCGAGGCTGAGCGTTGCGCCCCATCCACCACCAAACACGATCCATTTATCAATCCCCAGATACTCGCGGATCTTGTTCATATCAGACACAAGATGGTCTGTCGTGTTGTCAGTCAACTCTGTATTCGGCGTTGACCGGCCAGCACCTCTCTGGTCAAACAGGATGATGCGGTACTTCTCGGGGCTAAAATAGCATCGCGAGTTAAATTCACAGCCGGACCCGGGCCCACCATGAACGAATACGACAGGTATCCCATCGGGCGTTCCACTTTCATCAATGTACAACTCGTGTACATCATCAACTTTCAGCTGATGCCGAGCATAAGGCTTTATCTCAGGGTAAAGGGGTAGCATCAGGCAATCTTCTCTCGGGATGCTCGCTTACGTTCATTTTCAGTCAGCAACTTTTTGCGTAAACGCAAATGATTCGGCGTGACTTCAACCAGCTCTTCATCATTAATGAATTCAATCGCCGCTTCAAGGGAGTGCCTAACAGGAGGAGTCAACATCACATTTTCATCCGTGCCCGAGGCTCGAACATTGGTTAACTGCTTTTCCTTTATGGGATTAACGGGCAAATCATTTCCCCTGGAATGCAAACCGACGATCATGCCCTCATAAATCTCCACATTCGGGCCTACAAAAAGCCGGCCCCGGGCTTGCAGGTTATTGAGCGAGAACGCCACACTTTTCCCGCTCGTCATCGACACTAGCACACCGTTGGTTCGGTTGGAGGAGTCTTCGCTAACGACTCGCCCATAGTGGGAGAACACGCTATTCATGATCCCGGTCCCCGATGTTATGGTCATGAACTCTGACCTGAATCCAATTAATGCTCGCGTTGGTATATTGAACTCCAGCCTCGTCCGTCCCGAGCCATCTGGCATCATGTTGGTCATGGTCGCTTTCCGCAGCCCCAACTCCTCCATGGTACTTCCCTGATGCCCATCATTGATGTCCAGCATCAGGTCCTCAAAAGGTTCCTCTACCTTCTCATCGACCTCACGGAAGATAACTTCGGGTCTTCCCACCGCCAACTCGTAACCCTCGCGTCGCATGGTTTCGATCAGCACTGACAAATGAAGCTCGCCCCGGCCGGATACTTTGAATTTATCGGCATGTGCCGTAGGTTCAACTCGGAGTGCGACGTTATACAGAAGCTCCTTTTCCAATCGCTCCTTAAGATGACGGCTGGTAACAAATTTCCCATCAAGACCGGCAAAAGGAGATGTATTAACCTGGAAGGTCATTGAGATAGTAGGCTCGTCCACTTGAAGCGCCGGTAACGCTTCAGGATGTCCCACGGCACAGATCGTATCGGAAATCTTTATACCATCTACTCCGCTGATGCATACAATATCCCCGGCGAAAGCTCGTTCAACGGCCGATCGTTCCAAACCTTTATAACCCATCACCTGCAGTATCTTGCCTTTCCTCTCTTCTCCATCCCGAGAAACGACAACGACCTGGGCTCCAGTCACTATCTCGCCGCGGGTAATCCTCCCTAGCCCAATGACACCGACGTAGTTACTGAAATCCAGCGCACTAATCTGCATCTGCAGTGGGCCATTTATATCTGTGGCAGGTGGTGGAACCTTCTCGATTATAGCTTCAAGCAAACAGCTCAGGTCGTCCTCTAACTTATCCGGTGTGAGTCCGGCACGACCTTGTATCGCCGAGCCATAGATCACGGGGAAGTCAAGCTGTTCGTCATTTGCACCCAACTGGTCAAATAGCTCAAACACCTCGTCAACCACCCAGTCTGGACGGGCTCCGTCGCGGTCTATCTTGTTAATCATGACTATCGGGTTCAGGCCATTCTCGAACGCCTTACTGGTCACAAATCGCGTCTGAGGCATTGGGCCTTCAACTGCATCAACCAGCAGCAGGACAGAATCGACCATCGACAGGATTCGTTCTACCTCCCCACCAAAATCCGCGTGTCCAGGCGTATCCACAATATTAATTCGGAAATTTCTCCACGTAAGCGACGTGTTTTTGGCTAGAATAGTAATGCCCCGCTCACGCTCAAGATCATTGGAATCCATGAGGCGCTCACCTTCATCTTCGCCGCGTTGCAGGGCACCTGCCTGGGACAACAGCTTGTCTATAAGGGTAGTCTTGCCATGGTCAACGTGGGCAATAATTGCAATGTTACGCAGTTCAGTATCTGTCATAGGGGAAGCAGTCTGTGGGTGGCGCTCAATGGATAGGGTGCGAAAACGGCGGAATTATACCCAAGCTGATATATAATGCGCGGCAAATTTTCCATCCTAGGACCAAAAGGCATTAATGGCCAAGCAACGCAAAGCCGTATCCCTGATATCAGGGGGGCTAGACTCCATGTTGGCGACAAGGGTAATCCTGGATCAGGGCATCCATGTCGAGGGCATCAATTTTTTCACGGGCTTCTGTGTTGAAGGCCATACACACGCGATTCGCTCGAAAGATAAGAAGAAAGAGAAGCGCAACAACGCTCTGTGGGTCGCAGAAGAGCTCGGCATCAAGCTGCATATTATTGATGTTATTGAAGAATACAAAGATGTAGTCCTTAACCCAAAGCATGGATATGGCCAGCACCTGAACCCGTGCCTGGACTGTAAAATCTTCATGGTGAACAAAGCAGCGGCCTGGGCATGGATGGAAGAGAACGATTTCGACTTCATTATCACCGGCGAAGTCATCGGCCAGCGACCAATGTCCCAGAGAAAGGCAACTATGCCAATTATTGCCAGGGAATCCGGTGCCGATGATCGGCTGTTACGTCCATTATGTGCAAAAAATTTACCGCTCACCCTTCCCGAACGCGAGGGTTGGGTGGATAGGGACCGGCTATTCGGCTTTCATGGACGTAACCGCACCCCTCAGATCGAGTTGGCCGAGTCCCTCGGCATCGAGGAATATTCGCAACCGGCCGGAGGCTGCTGCTTCCTGACTGACAAATCTTATGCCAGTAAACTGGAAGATCTCTGGCAGTCTCGTGGTGAACGTGACTACGAGCTTGATGACATCATGCTTCTCAAAGTCGGCCGCCACCTTCGCCCTGCACCAAACTACAAACTCATCATTAGCCGGGAAGAAGGTGAAAATCACTACTTGACCGGTTACCAGCACGAACACACAACTATCCGGACAGTTTCCCATCCCGGCCCCGTCACTATTGTTGATGGCGCCCCGGGCGACGATGACCTGCTTTTCGCTGCCCGCATTGCTGCACGGTATAGCCAGGGCAGGGGCGGAGACAGGGTCACTCTATCTATTACCCCTCCCGGCAAGGACGGGCGGGAGGTTACGGTAACTCCACTTGCAGCTACAGAAGTCATCAAGAGTTGGTATGTCTGAACACGAGATTGATGCCCGCAGACTGCTCTGCCCTATGCCTGTCATTCGCACCCAGGATAAGATCAAAACCCTTGAAGATGGTGACCTGCTCACTGTGACCTGCACCGACCCGGGAGTAACAAGCGACATTCCAGCCTGGTGCCGCATCCATGGTCACGAGATCATCGCTACGCTCACGGAAAGACGCGAGATAATCATCACTATCAGGGTTCATAAAAACCAGGCGAAAGCACCATAATAGAGCACGTTTTTCATGAACGCACCATTATGGCGCGGCCTTGGCGTTACGAACCCCCGCAAGGTTAGTAAATACAAGGCATTTATTAATACACTGGGATGGCATATTCTTTGCTCCCTTAAATGCACTAAATGAAAAACTTCAACAAAATTCGGTAAAGGAGTGAACCATGTCAGAGAAAACTCTGGGATTAATAAAAGAACACGAAGCGAGGTGGGTAGATCTCAGATTTACCGATTCCCGTGGCAAAGAACAGCACGTAACCAATAGCGCGGCAAAAATCGACCAAGATTTTTTCGAACATGGCGCCATGTTTGACGGTTCCTCCATCGCAGGCTGGAAACCGATTAATGATGCAGACATGATCCTGATGCCTGACGATTCAACAGCAGTGGTCGACCCATTTACAGAAGAAATAACCATAAACCTGCGTTGCGATATCGTCGAACCCAGCACGTTGCAGGGATACGAACGAGATCCACGAGCCATTGCCAAACGCGCAGAGGCCTTCCTGTCCTCGACTGGAATCGGTGATACAGCCTACTTTGGCCCGGAACCCGAATTTTTTGTTTTCGACGACGTCAAATACAAGTCCACCATGAGTGGTGCCATGTATGAAATCGAATCTGAAGAAGCGGCATGGATGACAGCATCTACCTTCGAAGGCGGCAACACTGGTCACAAACCCGGCGTTAAAGGCGGTTACTTCCCGGTACCTCCAGTCGATTCACTTCTGGATGTAAGAAACAGCATGTGCTCGGCTATGGAATCCATGGGCATCGACATTGACCTGCATCACCATGAAGTCGGTACAGCAGGGCAGTGCGAAATTGGCGCGAAGTTCAACACCCTGGTCAGCAAAGCGGACGAAGTCCAAATCTATAAATATTGCGTCCACAATGTCGCACACGCTTACGGCAAGACCGCGACGTTCATGCCCAAGCCACTGGTTGGTGACAATGGTAACGGTATGCACGTTCACCAGTCCCTCTGGAAAGATGGCACGAATCTATTTGCCGGTGATGGCTACGGTAGCCTCTCACAGACTGCCCTTTACTATATTGGCGGTATCATCAAACACGCGCGGGCGCTCAATGCATTCGCCAACGCTTCTACAAACTCTTACAAACGACTGGTACCAGGATTCGAGGCTCCACTGATACTGGTTTACTCAGCGATGAATCGTTCTGCTTCTATTCGTATCCCTTACGTTCAGGGTGGCAACCCTAATGGTATTAGAGCCGAAGTACGTTTTGGCGATCCCACGGCGAACCCTTACCTGATGTTCGCCTCCATGCTGATGGCTGGCCTGGACGGTATCAAGAACAAGATCGACCCTATTGGTCCTCTCGACAAAGACCTCTACGATCTGCCCCCAGAAGAGCTAAAAGATTTTCCAACTGTCTGTTCATCACTGGGCCAGGCGCTGGATGCACTGGATGCGGATCGAGATTTCCTCCGCCAGGGCGATGTCTTTACCGACAGCATGATCGATGGGTACATTGAACTTAAGCGTGAGGAAGTCCAGAAACTCGACATGACCACGCACCCAGTTGAGTTTGAGATGTACTATAGCGTCTAGCGCAGCTTGCCCCGATCCTCTCGGGGAAAACTAAAAAAGCCCCTCTGGTCAGGGGCTTTTTTTTGCCTGCGTTAAACGACACAATAGATCAGCCGCGCCCATCGAGCCACCTATGAGAATATTCACAGCACTGTTAGTAGCCCTGGTAGTTGCCGTGATAGTTGCCCTGGCAAATTCCTCCGCCTGGGCAGAAGAGGTCTATCGAGAAGTTAACGACAAGGGCGTGCCCACATTCTCTGACCATGCTACGCCCGGCTCGGAACCTATTACTCTTCCTAAACCCAGCATATTCACCGATACAACGTACCAGCAAAGTCAATTGAAACGACGAAGTGACGATTCTTTGACGCCAAAGAACATGGACTATAGCCTGCTGGTAACTAGCCCACTCGACGACTCAGTTGTCCGCGACAATGCAGGAAACCTCAACCTGACTATTTCGATCTCACCATCAGTTCAATCAGGGCACAGCGCCGAACTTCTGATGGACGGTACTAAAATTCGCGATGTCCACGGTAACGGAATCATTGCACTCACTAACGTTGATCGAGGAACCCATGCTTTTAAAATCAGAATTATCGATAAAGAAGGCAATGTCGTCACCGATGGTCCCAGCAATAAAATTTCGATCCTCAGACACCACTCCTCCCCGTAAAACCCCAAGGTAGCCTCGCGGTAATACCACGCCACACACACCATCATTCATGTCCCGCAACCCTGCACCATAATCAACGTACCACAATCAATGCACTATTATGGTGCGCATTGCCGAACCCTCTTGCTATGATACCCTCAGTTAAGCGCCTGAAGCGCCTTTCTACCGTGGATTTTCACCGAATTCCCTTTTTGGTGCACTTCTTGCTAACTTAACTAATAAACTCGTTAACTCATGCGAACAGACCCCGGTGCCTTTGGCCCCCCAATAGCCTTATGACGACAGAACCTAATCCAAAAAGTGAAACAGCAAGTGAGATCATCCTTGGCAACTTGTCGACAGCAATCCTGGTCATTAGCGAAGGGCACAATATCCTGTTCGCTAACCAGGCAGCGGAAAACCTATTAAAAGAATCGGCAACGCAGATGGCAGGGCAGTGCCTTATCGACCTGATCATTAACGGCGAGGAACTTGCTGAAATCGTTAGCGAAGCCGCTTTGACCAACAAGACCTTCACCCGGCGAAGAATGCAGTTGCTGTTACCTGGTAAGGATAACTTCACGGCCGATGTTACCGTCACACCGGTTCTGGATCAGGGGCAGACCGTCGTAGAGCTTATTCCCATGGACCGCTATCTGCGCATAGATCGTGATGCCGCTATACAAGAGCACCACGATGTAACACGCCAGATGGTCAGGGGACTCGCTCACGAGATCAAGAACCCTCTCGGAGGCATCAAGGGATCTGCAGAGCTGCTCGCGAGGGAGCTTCCTGATAAATCTTTGGAGGAATATACCGATATCATCATCGAAGAAACCAATCGGTTAACGTCATTGCTCGACAGGATGCTCGGACCGAACACCCTAGCACAGAAAACACCGATATCGATTCATCAGGTTCTTGAACGAACGGCAAACCTTATCGAACTGGAATCAAAGAATCTTGAAGTCATCCGTGACTATGACCCAAGCATCCCCGAGCTCCTCATTGACCCCGAACTAATGCTGCAAGCAGTGTTGAATGTCGCCAGAAATGCCATGCAAATCCTCGAGACGACACCTCATCCGGTACTGACTTTCACCACTCGAATCGAAAGACAGTTCACCATTAATGGCCAGCGACACAAAGTGGTTGTTCGCATGGACATTAGGGACAACGGGTCCGGAATTCCTCCGGAAATACAGGAACAACTATTCTATCCAATGATCTCGCGGAGACCCGGAGGCACTGGGTTGGGATTAACTTTTGCTCAATCAATCATTGCCCAACACAACGGCATGATCGAGTTTGAAAGCGAACCCGGTGACACCACCTTTTCAATTATTATTCCCCTGGAGCAGAACAATGAGTAGCAACGGCAACATCTGGGTGGTAGATGACGAACGCTCAATCCGCTGGGTACTGGAAAAGGCCCTGACTCAAAATGGTTGGACCGTGGAATGTTTCGAATCTGCAGAACAGCTCCTTGAACAGCTACACGTATACTACACCACAAGTTGTCATCACGGACATCAGGATGCCAGGGACAGACGGGCTGGAACTCTTAAGCGCACTAAAAGACAGTCATCCAGGATTACCGGTAATAGTCATGACAGCTCATTCAGATCTCGATAGTGCCGTTACTTCGATCCAGGGCGGCGCTTTTGAGTACCTGCCAAAACCTTTCGATGTGGACGAAGCCGTTGCCGTTGTGGGTCGCGCCCTTGCGCAGACACAACAAACGATGACAGAGGAGCCCGCACCAAAAGAAGATCCTGTTGAAATCATCGGCAAAGCGCCCGCGATGCAGGAAGTATTCCGCGCCATAGGAAGACTGTCCAAATCGAATGTCAGTGTGCTGATAAATGGCCAGTCCGGAACCGGCAAAGAGCGTGTGGCCCATGCGCTTCACAAACACAGTATCAGGGCAGATAAACCTTTCATCCCTCTGAACATGGCCGCCATACCCTACGATCTCGTCGAGTCAGAGCTTTTTGGGCACGAAAAAGGAGCGTTCACCGGAGCCAACCAAAAACGAACGGGGCGATTTGAACAGGCAGAGGGAGGCACGCTTTTTCTGGATGAAATCGGCGACATGCCACCAGAAACCCAAACTCGATTATTACGCGTACTTTCAGACAGTGAATACTATCGAGTCGGTGGCATCGAGCCCCTTAAGGCGAACGTCAGAATCATCGCAGCCACACACCAGAATCTGGAAGAACTCGTTGCTGAAAATAAGTTTCGCGAAGACCTTTTCCATAGACTCAACGTCATAAGAATACACCTGCCGACCCTGTCAGAACGACGAGAGGACATTCCTACCCTTGCGGGTCACTTTCTGGTTCAGGCAGCAAGCGAAATTGACGAAGAGCCCAAACGTCTGAGCCCCGAAACGATGGAGTACCTGTGCGAGTTGCCCTGGCCGGGAAATGTACGGCAACTGGAAAACACTTGTCGCTGGATTGCCGTGATGGCAACAGCACAGGAAGTCATGATCGAAGACTTGCCGCCAGAGTTGCTTCAGGAAATACCCAACCAGAGCACGGGTGGTATTGACTGGGAACGAGCCCTGCGTTCATGGACAAGCGGACGTCTATCCGCTCTGAAACCCGGAGATACGGGCATCCTCCATGACGCCCTACCCAGGTTCGAGCGAATCATGATTCAGGAAGCCCTGAAACAGACCGGCGGAAGGAAACGCGAAGCCTCCAAGCTTCTGGGATGGGGACGAAATACCCTGACGCGCAAAATATCGGACCTTGGAATGGCTGACGAGAAACCGGAGGATTGATGCTGAATATCGTTCTCTATGAGCCAGAAATCCCACCAAATACCGGCAATATCATACGCCTGTGCGCCAATACAGGTTGCACACTACATCTTGTGAAGCCACTTGGCTTTGAGCTCGACGATAAGCAGCTTCGCCGGGCAGGTCTTGATTACCGCGAGTATGCAGACGTCAGGGAGTGGGACAACCTGGGCACACTGCTTGACGAGTTTAATCGCGACCGCGTCTTTGCAATCACCACCAAAGGATTAATCAATCATACAGAGGTTGAGTTTGAGGCTGGAGATATTCTGATGTTCGGGCCGGAGACACGGGGGATGCCCGACGCGATACTCGGTTTGATGGCCGGGAATAGAAAACTTCGGATACCCATGCTGCAAAACTCCCGCAGCCTCAATCTGTCTAACGCTGCAAGCATTGTCGTCTATGAAGCCTGGCGCCAGCTTGGTTTCCAAAGCGGTCGTTAGACCAACCTTTACTGAATCGACGCGGTTTCCGCTTCTGCTCTCGCCGCGGCCTGAGCATAAATAGCATCAAAATTAACTGGTGCAAGCATGAGCGGAGGGAAACTACCTTTGGTGACAATCGAATCTATCGCTTCGCGGGCATAAGGAAATAGTACGCTCGGGCAAAAACCACCGAGTGTTTGGCCCAGCGCTTGTTCGGTCATCCCCTTGATCAGGAAGATGCCCGACTGCTGGAGCTCAATCAGGTAAATTACCTCTTCTGCCTCATTTTTGGCGGTTACCGTCAATCCCAGGGTAACCTCGAAGTTATCTTCTCCAATATTGACATTACTGGTGTTCAACTCAAGCGCTACATTTGGCTTCCACTGCTTCAGGAATGCCTCTGGCGACTTGGGAGATTCGAAAGACACGTCCTTCACATAAATTCGTTGAAGCACAAAGGTTGATTCCTCCGTCTGCTCGCTCATTGATTTTCCCCCATCACCATTGCTTCTAACTGATTACCAACTTCAAGACGAAATAACTCATCACAACCACCAATGTGTTGATCACCAATCCAGATCTGGGGAACAGTGTGTTGACCAGATTTTTGCATCATTTCCGACCTCAACCCCTGATCAGCGTCAACCGGGATATCTTGATAGTCCCACCCTTTACTTTGCAGCAAGCTTCTCGCTCTGATGCAGTAAGGGCAAAATCTGGTTGTATACATCACGATTGGTTGAGATGTCGCAGCAGGGACTGCCGGTTTATCGCTGCGCCCCGACATCCTGTCTTTAATCCCTTTGATTTCTTTCATAAACATAGTTACTTGACCATCGGCAGGCTACTCGCGGTCCACTCGGCCATACCACCTGATAACCGGCGAACGTTTTCAAACCCCAGAGCTTTGAGTTTTCGGCCCGTCGCACTCGCGTGCTGCCCCATCTTGCAAACCAGAACGACTGGTTTGTCCTTATAGGATTCCAGCTCACCGATTCTCGCGTCAATGCTCGAAACCGGCATGCTTACAGCGCCGGCAATATGCCCAGAGCTATATTCTTTGGTGTCACGAATATCCACCAGCACAGCACCCTCGCGGTTAACCAGGTTAACCAGGTTGGTCGGCGTTATCGCCGCACCACCCAGCTTACCTTCGTTAATAACGAAAGCCACAAGAAGGAATACGAACGCACTCACCAAAATATAGTGATTACTTATAAATTCAAAAACCTGCTCAACCAAGGTCTATCCCAGCAGCAAAATTAAGTCGCGGAGTATACACAAATGGTAATTATTTACCCGCTACTATTCAACCAATATGCTGTAACCGGTAATATCCTGAACTGTTTCCTATCGCAGCCTGTCATGATGAGTAATTCACCTACCGCACTAATCATCCTGGATGGATGGGGCCACCGAACCGATCCGGAAGACAACGCAATCGCCCAGGCGGCAACGCCAGTCTGGGACGAGCTAGTATCCACGCGGCCAAACTGCCTGATCTCAGGCTCGGGCCTGGATGTGGGTCTCCCCCCTGGACAGATGGGTAACTCCGAGGTCGGTCATATGAATCTGGGTGCTGGACGCGTCATTCATCAGGATTTCACCCGAATCAGCAAATCGATAGACGATGGTGAATTCTTTGATAATGCAGCGCTTTCCCAGGTAATGGCCGGAACAGCCCAATCAGGGAAAGCACTTCATTTGCTCGGACTTTTATCCCCGGGAGGTGTTCATTCTCATGAAGAACATATCAAGGCAGCCGTTGATATGGCCAGGTCCAGGGGCATCTCGCGCGTGTATTTACATGCTTTTCTGGATGGACGGGACGTTCCGCCTCGATCTGCCCGGGCATCGATCGATTCAATGCAGGCACATATATCAGCCGGGGGCAAAGGCGGCATAGCATCAGTCGTCGGCCGGTATTTCGCGATGGATCGGGACAATCGCTGGGAACGCGTGCAACCCGCCTATGAATTGATTGTGAACGGCAACGCAATGCACCGTTTTAAGGACCCAGCGGAAGCACTCCAGGCTGCCTATGAGCGTGATGAGTCCGATGAATTCGTCCAATCCTCGGCAATTTCGTACCAGAATGAGCCAGTCCAGATACAGGATGGTGATTCTGTCATCTACATGAATTTCAGGGCTGATCGAGCACGCCAACTGACCCGCGCGTTCACCGATGTTGCATTCGACAACTTCGAACGCTCCAGGGTGCCCGCCCTCACCAGCTTCGTCACCCTGACCCGGTATGCCGCCAATATTCCAGCACCATACGCGTTCGCACCCGCGTCTATCCATAACAGCCTGGGAGAATATATTGCGTCTCTGGGAATGAACCAGCTGAGGCTGGCTGAGACAGAGAAGTACGCACACGTGACTTTCTTCTTCTCCGGCGGCAGGGAGGAGCCATTTGTTGGCGAAGACCGGCGGCTGATACCGTCACCCGACGTCGCGACCTATGACCTCCAGCCAGAGATGAGTGCCCAGGAAGTCACGGACACAATCATCGCCGCCATTAACGGTGGAAAGTACGACCTTATTGTCTGTAATTACGCCAACGGGGACATGGTGGGACACACGGGTAATCTTGAGGCGTCAATCAAAGCAGTGGAGACAATCGACCTGTGCCTGGGGCGCATCGCGGCGGCGCTTAAAGCAGCCGGTGGGCAATGCCTGATCACAGCCGACCATGGCAATGTAGAACAACTGAAGGATCACCAGACCGACCAGCCCCATACAGCTCATACTTCCGAGCTTGTGCCGCTTGTCTACATAGGGCCGCAGAACATCCAACTCGAACAGAAAGGGGGTGTACTCAGCGACGTATCGCCTACCTTGCTCACCTTGATGTCCCTACCCCAACCGGCAGAAATGACCGGACGATCTCTGGCCGAAAATCAATAACAGGAATCATTGATGCAGAACCTAATCATTCTTTTTCTCGCCTTACTTCCAGTTATATCTGCGCAGGCAGAGCAATCCGGGAGCCAGGTGGAAATCGAAGCCCGGCTAAAGGCCCTCGAGAAGGAAATCTCGAACTACAAGGAAACCCTGGATAGCACCGAGGGACAGAAATCAGTAGTCGAAGCGACCCTCGAACGAAACGAGCAGAGGATTAACAAACTGATCAATGAGATCGACACGATTGAGAAGGAATTGGATACCACCAACGACAAAGTATCTTCGCTGACGGAAAGACAGAAAGAACTTCTGACCGTAAAAAGCGAACAACAGTATTATATCGAACAACAGGTCAGGGCGGCCTACGAAATTGGAAGCCAGGAATACCTCAAGGTCCTTCTAAACCAGGAAGATCCGAATGAAATTGCCAGAATGCTGACTTATTACGACTATTTTAATCAGGCTCGGTCAAGACAGATTGAGTCCTACAACCTGACCCTGTTGGATTTAGATCGCGTAACACAGGAACTGGCTGAAGAAACCGTCGTGCTGGAATCCCAAAGAAGGGATCTGGGCGCGCAACAAAAAAGTCTCGCAAGCGTGCAGAAAGAGAAACAAATGACATTGAAAGCGCTGATTAGCCAGATCAGCACGACCGGATCAGCACTATTGAAACTGGAACAGAACAGAGGAAGACTGGAACAACTGTTGGACAAGTTGGAGGAAAGCCTGGCCAATCTGGATGCGCCACGCAGCGCACAGCCGTTTGCGGGAATGCAAGGCAAGCTGCAACTACCCGTTGAAGGGAGAATCAGCCACCGCTTTGGGAATCAGAGAAACCAAGGTAAGCTCAGGTGGCATGGTATCTTCATCGACGCAGCAGAGGGTGAATCCGTATACGCGGTTCACTATGGCCGCGTCGTATTCTCAGACTGGTTACGTGGTTTCGGTTTGCTCATGATTATTAGTCATGGTGAAGGTTATATGAGCTTGTATGGTCATAATCAGGCTTTGTTTCGGGAAACCGGAGATTGGGTATCCGCCGGCGAGGTGATCGCAGCGGTTGGTGACAGTGGCGGCCAGGATAAAACAGGCCTGTATTTTGAGATCAGAATTGACGGCAAGCCAAACAACCCTCAAAACTGGTGCGTCACACGAAAACAACGAGCTGCCTAGCGCAGCATAGCAGGAACGTTAGATGATTAAATTTATACTCACCATAGCAGCCGTGTTCGGGTTAACGCTTAATGCTATGGCAGAACAAGACACCGTTCCGACAGACATTGTACCGTCAATAGAAAAAGAAGCGTCGACCGACACGGTACCGACAGATGCTGCACCGACAATAGAAAAGGAAGCGTCGACCGACACCGTAACTCTTGAGCCCAGGCTACCATTGAATGAACTCAGGGTGTTCGCTGAAGCATTCAATCGAATCAGCAGCGCCTATGTAGAAGAAATAGATGACAAAACACTTCTCGAAAATGCCATCAAGGGCCTGCTGTCACAAATGGATCCACATTCATCGTACCTGAACAAAGACTCATTTGATGACCTTCAGGAATCTACCTCAGGCAACTACGGTGGTCTCGGCATAGAGATTGGCATGGAAGATGGCTTCGTCAAGGTGATTTCACCCATGGACGACACGCCCGCAGCCAAAGCCGGCATTGAAAGTGGAGACCTGATCATCCAGCTTAATGACACCCCGGTTAAAGGCATGAGCCTTTCTGACGCTATCGAGGCCATGCGCGGCGAGCCTGGAAGCGAAATAGAAATTACGCTGATCAAAACTGACAACCCAACACCTACACCCGTAACATTGACAAGAGAAGTCATCAAGGTTGCCAGTGTTAGGCAACGCTATCTGGAAGACGGGTTCGGATACCTCCGTATCGCGCAGTTCCAGAGCGGGACCGGGGGCGAAGTTGAAAAGGCTGTCATCCAGCTCAAGGATGAAGGCGATCTTGAAGGCCTGATTATCGACCTGCGCAACAACCCGGGTGGCGTTCTGCAATCTGCGGTAGCCGTATCTGACATCTTTATTGACGGCGGTTTGATCGTCTCTACCCGGGGCCGCATGAAGGATTCTGAACATAGGTACAACGCACGTACACCAGACTCAATTAATGGCGTACCCATAGTTGTGCTGGTCAATGCAGGAACGGCTTCTGCATCAGAGATCGTTGCAGGCGCCCTGCAGGATCATGGTCGGGCAATTGTGATGGGCACGACTACCTTCGGCAAAGGGTCGGTGCAGACCATACTTCCGCTCACCAACGAAAAAGCGATAAAACTGACCACCGCCAGATACTACACGCCAAACGGTAAATCCATCCAGGCTGCGGGTATTATCCCGGATATCTGGGTCGGTCGCTCCAAGGTAACACCTGCGAAGTCCAATCCCTGGCGGATAAAGGAAAAAAACCTGCCCAAGCATCTGGCTGCAGACAATGAAAGCACCAGAGGAGAATCCGATGTTGATGATCCCCAAAGCTCTGATTCAATGAACCCTGATTCACTGGACCCTGAGTATACCAGCCCCTATTCCAGTAACATGGAACTAGCTGTGCGAGACTATCAGCTAAATGAAGCGCTGACATTACTCAAAGGTCTGCATATACTAGGCCGGACGAAAACACCTCAAGGGTAGGCGTTGCCGAAGCCATTTCAGATCGGCTTTACTCCATTTTTTGTAGCACTTTTGCTACAGCTGGCATCCCCACCCTCATTTTCCGCAGACCATAACTATATCGCCATTATCATTGATGATATCGGTCACAACCGGCGCGCTGGTGAGCGAGCCATCGACATCCAGGCTCACCTGACCTTCGCGGTCATACCTGAAACCCAACACGCCGTTCGCCTTGCCAGTTATGCACACAGCGCCGGAAGAGAAGTGATGGTTCACCTGCCCATGGCGAACACCATGAACCAGCCACTCGGCGGTCTGGCGTTAACAAACGGACTATCGGAGCAGGGTGTAGCTATGGTCCTGGACCAGGCAGTCAGGCTGGTCCCTTTCGCCTCGGGAATCAACAATCACATGGGCAGTGCCCTGACCCAGGAACCACAGGCGATGGTATGGCTCATGCGCGCTGTAAAACGTCACAAGTTATTTTTTATCGACTCCCGAACAACACACAAGACAGTGGCATCAGAAATTGCGTTACAGGAAAATATTCGAACCGCCAGCCGTGATGTGTTTCTGGATAACGACAGGTCACTCTACGGCATCGACAAGGAATTCAGGCGATTACTCGCCGTGGCAAAGCGGCGTAAAACAGCTATCGCCATCGGGCACCCCTACCCTTCAACCCTGCAATACCTGGAGCATGCCATCCCAATGCTAAAACGCGAGGGGGTACGGCTTGTTTCGGTGTCAGAAATGTTGAACCTCAGGCTCGCAGAGCGACAGCTCGCCAGCTATTAGACCTTCAGTTATCGGGCGTGAAATCTCGGCAGAGAGCGATTGCCTCTTCCAGGTCCAGTGTACCTTCATAGATTGCGCGTCCGGTGATGACACCAGTAATACCACCGCTCAGTCGTTCACCTGCCTCGAGCAATGCCTGGATATCCTTGATATCAGTAACCCCACCGGAAGCAATAATCGGTACATTGACCGAATCGGACAGGTCCTTTGTCGCATGCAGGTTAACCCCTCCCATCATGCCGTCCTTACCGATGTCGGTATAAACAATTCCATCAATACCGTCACCTTCAAAAAGCCTCGCCAGGCTCTTCACTGAAATTTCTGTCACTTCTTTCCAGCCATTGATGGCCACCATGCCATGCAGGCCATCCAACCCTACAATAATATGCCCGGGGAAACGTTTACACATCTCGCCGACAAATTCCGGCTCCTGGACAGCTTTCGTGCCGATGATCAGATAGTCGACGCCAGCATTAAGGTAGGATTCAATCACTTCCGCGCTGCGAATTCCGCCGCCTAATTGAATCGTTAGATCCGGATGGTTCTTCGCGATCGTATTGATAGCGTCTGCATTTCTTGGCCGGCCATCGAAAGCACCATCAAGGTCGACAAGGTGGAGCCGCTCACACCCTTTGGACACCCAATGCTCAGCCATTCCGACGGGGTCATCAGAATAGATAGTGGATTGGTCCAGTTGGCCCTGTTTCAGGTTAACGACTTTGCCATCCTTGAAGTCGATAGCCGGGATAATCTCCACCTATAAGCTACCTTTCGTTGAAGGTGTCACATCGGACATGCGCGGGTCTGGTTCCGCCGCCATTCTAAGTGCGCGCCCGAAAGCCTTGAAAATGGTTTCAATCTGGTGGTGTGCGTTGTCGCCTTTCAGGTTATCAATGTGCAAAGTCACCTTCGCATGATTCACAAATCCCTGAAAAAATTCGTGGAACAAGTCCACGTCGAAATCCCCAACCATCTGGCGAACAAACTCGACGTTATAGACAAGGCCGGGCCGGCCTGAAAAATCAATGACCACCCGGGACAAAGCTTCATCCAGCGGCACATAGGCATGGCCGTAGCGTCTGATACCTTTCTTGTCCCCGATCGCCTCGTTTACCGCCTGGCCAAGTGTGATGCCGATATCTTCGACGGTATGATGGGCGTCGATCTCCAGATCACCGTCGGCTTTAATCCTGATGTCGAGCAACCCGTGCCGCGCCACCTGGTCCAGCATATGGTCAAGAAATGGCAAGCCCGTTTGAAACTCGCGCTCGCCACTGCCATCCAGGTTCACGGAGACCGAAATCTGCGTTTCCAGGGTATTTCTATCTATCTCAGCGGTTCTCATAGAGCCCTCAGCGTTTTTAGTTAGGTCCTCAACGTTCTCAGAGTTAGGTCCTCAGCGTTTTTAGCTAGGTCCTCAGCGTGCTGAATAAATTCCTTTCCGTATTGTATGCACGCCTTAATAAACCCTATCAAGCGGGAACCGGCGGATTATACTGTTCCTGCATGGCAGTGCCAGCCTCGTATCGACCATATCGATTGCGCATAGCAGCCATTATAAAGCGCTGCCATGGGGTAAATACCGATTCTTTGTATTCGACTTGATCCACTTGCGCAGATCGGCTTCCAGGTCGCCTCGCTCCTTCAATATCTTGGCTAACGAGATCACAGGCGACTTGTTCCCAGCATCCCAGCCGGAGACCTGCTCTTCCACCAGCGTAAAAAGGCGAACAAGAGAAATAGCCGTATCGGAATCCAGCGCCCGCGCGGCCTCCCAGGCCGTGGGTCCCGCCGTCATGACCCAGTTTTCATTAGCCAGTTCAGCGGCATCGAGCATACCGGGATCCACGGCACCCGAAAGCCCGTTCGCGAATTGGCGAAAACGATCTAAAAGCGCAGGGCTCACTACCCTGGGTTCGGCGTCCCCACCGGGCTTCCACACACCAACACTCATATATAAAATCCATGCTCTACAGGAATACCTATTATTGACGACTCTTCAGCGAGTCACCAGCGGTGTATCATCAAGACACGCACACCGGAGATAAAAAATGCCCCAATTCCCTATGACCGACTCGAGACGAAAGGCCCTGGAACGTTTTCCGGAATACGCCGTGACGATCTCTCCCTACGAAGGCACAGTGACAGTAAAAGCCGGAGACGCAGTGATTGCCATAACTAAAGCGGCTTTACTCATCCAGGAAACCCGGCACGACGATGTCTACTACTTGCCAAGGGAAGATGTTGACCTGAGTTCATTGACCCCTACTGACCAATCGACCTATTGCCCTTTTAAAGGTCACGCTTCGTACTGGAGCTATACAGACAACAGCAACCTTGAAAATTTCATGTGGAGCTACGCAGAACCTTATGAGCAGGTTGAAAGACTGGCGGGGTACATGTCTTTTTACACCAATAAAGTCGTCCAGATTATCGACTGAAAATATCGTCAGTTGAGGTTTCCTGCCAATAAAACGGGTTAGTGGGTTAGAATAATTGAATTGCGGGTGTAGCTCAGTTGGTAGAGTTCTAGCTTCCCAAGCTAGTTGTCGCGAGTTCGAATCTCGTCGCCCGCTCCAATTAATTATCCTATTACCGTCTAAAACGTCTACAACACCTGGCTTTATAGGGGTGCCTATGGGACATCGCAACAAAAACGCCACCTTGTAGCCGTTGCAGGACTCCGAGAAAGCGGCCCAGCCCGCTCAAAAAACCGACCCTACCTGAACCGTCCGCGTTAAAAAGTCAGGGGGCCAGGAGGAGGAGGATTACGCCGCTGATCAGAGACTGCCATACCCAGAAGTTCCAGTTTTTTTGGACGTTCTTTAAAATAGAGAATCGATATTGCCAGTGTCAGCACGAATTCAACCTGGCCGAGGGTTTTGACATAGGCTGCACGTTCCAGGGTGAACGCGGTAAACCAACCGGCGGATCCGACCACACTGGTGGCACCGACAAACAAGCTTGGCTTCCACTTCCTGATGATGACCCTAAACTCGGCAGCATTCTGTACCAGCAGCATCGCAAGGCACATCACTGTCTGTACGAGAATCATGTATGCCAGCGTCAACGCAGCTGTGAACATCGCATCATCCAGGCCAAAAGACAGGCTTGCCTGACGGATCAGCAGCGATGTCAGCGAGAAAGCCAAACCGGCCCCTAAGCCGTAGAGCGACGATAGATTCCACAGGTCGCTGAGCCTTCCAGATTTGGAAACAGTGATCAGCACGAGTCCAACGACACAGGCCAACATCGCCATCCACCCGAGTCCGGACACCAGTTCCCCAAAAATAGTTAGCCCAATCACAGCCGTGATGAGAATTTCAGTCCTGATATAGCAACTACCAACCACAAAGTTGCGCAGGGTAAACAAACGAATGAGCAGAATGGTCGCAATAATCTGCAGGAACCCGGCGGCGATTCCATAGGCAATGAACAGAATATTCAGCGCAGGGATAGACGCACCTCGATCAACCAGCAACCAACCGAGATACATTGCAATGAAAGGTAATCCAAACAGATAACGCACCAGCGTTGCTCCGAGTGGCGATATATCCGCTATCAGGTACTTCTGGCCGGCTGTACGAACAGCCTGCATGGTCGCCGCCAGCAGTGACCAGAAAACCCAACTCTCAAGCATTAGCTGACCGCCAATAAAAAAGGCTGCGAAGCGCAGCCTTTTTTCTGAACGAGCTTCGTCTTACAACGCAGCAAGAATCGCCTCGGCTGAACTCACTTCAAAAGCACCACCCTGCTCCAGATTCAAAGCAGTAATCTTTCCGTCTTCTGCAATCAGGGAATAGCGGGTTGAACGTGTACCAAGCCCAAAGCCTGAACCATCCAGTACCGTACCCATAGCTTTCGTGAAGTCACCATTACCGTCGCCAACCATCATGATTTCTTCGGCATTCTGGCCTTTGCTCCAGGCATCCATTACAAAGGCATCATTGACTGATACACATACAATGGCATCAACGCCCGCAGCCTTGATCTTGTCGGCATTAGCAACATAGCCAGGCAGATGAGCTGCACTACAGGTCGGTGTGAAAGCACCGGGAACGGCAAACAGAACAACCTTCTTGCCCGAAAATATGTCCGCGGTAGTAATTTGCTGGGGACCCTTATCACCCATAATATTCATGGTGGCTTCTGGAATTGAATCGCCTACTTGAACGCCCATTTTGTAGCTCCTACTGATGAATTTTGTGAAGTTTTTGGAACGGCAAGTCTCTCTTTTCGCGGCAGAATGTGCAAGCGTACAAAAGGAAATTTACCCCTGACCGAGCTATTTCAACGCGCCGCCAACCGCCGCACCCATGTACCGGGTTTCACCAGCCACCTGTTGCAGTTTCATTTTTTGGATCCGCCAGCCGGTGCCGGGAATAAAAACGGCTTCATCGAAGTAAGTGCCCAGGAAAAGCCAGACTTTTTCATCCTTCTGCTCATGCCATGCTTGGAGATAACTTTCCATAGAGGCAATGCCTGCCAAAACATTACAGCCGGCGTCCAGCTCCAGCGACTTAATCTCAACCAACTGCGTACCAATCAGATGTTGCGTAGGACCCAGCTCACCCAAAGCACTCACCACCAGCTCTACCCAAGCGTCCGGGCCCACTTGTGGTTCACGATCAGGGCCGGCGTCCAGTTGTGCATCTGCCGTAAAGATCCGGTGATAAATCGCCCTGCCTTCAGCGATGGACTCCGGGGTCGCAATACCAATCTGGTCTGTTGCTTTCGCATACCAGCGCCTCAAGTATTCGATCTCCTGGATGGCCTGTGTTTTAGCTGCGCTTTCATGACAACTCATTGCATATCCTTTGTTAACAAACAGAAAGCCAGTCAATAAAAAACTGACAAACAACACCCTTAATAATGCGGTTTTCTTTAACCAAAGGCTTTTCATCGCAACACTCCAATTTTCTGTATCATGCCCGCTCCTTAGTTGATAAGAATCTCTCACATCAAAAACGAACTTACAAGAAACTGGATTCTATTGCTTGCCGCTTCGACCGGCGTGATTTGCAGTTCAATCGTTCTGCCATTTTACTCTCTGGGCGCACTGGTTGTACCAATAACTGAAGAATTTGGCTGGTCGCGAGCAGAATTCCAGCTCGCTCTGCTCTTCAGCACCGGTACCGGGGTCATTACTGCGCCCCTGGTCGGCATTGTTATTGACAGACTCGGCGCACGAGTGGTCGCCCTGTCAGGCCTGGTGGGACTAAGTTGCGCGCTCATTCTCGCAGCATTCCAGAACGGTGAACTCTGGATGCTTTACTTCGCCTATACAGCGATGGCCTTTCTTGGTGCCGGCACCATCCCGGTAACCTGGACTCGGGCAATCACCAGCATTTTTGTCGCTCAAAGAGGGCTTGCGCTAGGTATTATGCTCAGTGGTACCGGCATCTGCGCTATCACCATTCCGCAACTCACTGTGTGGCTGACCTCTGAATATGGATGGCGAACAGCTTATCTTGGACTCGCGGCACTACCGACACTGTTGGCTGGTCCGTTGGTTTATTTCTTTTTCAAACCGGCAACAAGTGTTGAGGAAGGCAGTGAAGCAGCCATAGCCTCGGAGCAAGGCATGACATTTTCTGAAGCAACACGGGGTTACCGTTTCTGGGTGTTGCTGACGTCCATCTTTCTGGTCTACATCGCTATGTCAGGCATGGTGCCAAACCTTATTCCTGCCCTGCAGGACCAGGGCATTCCCGCCCAAAAGGCAGCTACTGCCATCAGTATTTTTGGCATAGCGGTTATCGCCGGCCGACTCATCGTCGGATACCTGGTGGATAAACTCTGGGCACCAGGTGTAGCTGCTGTTGCTATATCTCTACCGGTGATTGGCAGCCTGATGCTGGTAGGCGCGCCCGGATTTTTTATCGCCTGTGTCGCCGCAGCATTTCTGGGCTTTGCCGCGGGCGCTGAACTCGACCTTATGGCATTCCTGGCAGCAAAATACTTTGGACTACTACACTACGCCAAAATCTATGCGGTTCTCTACGCCTCATTGGCGCTGGCGAGCGGCGTCGCGCCGATGATATTCGCCACTATTTTTGATGTTACCGGAAGCTACAACATTGGCTTTCTGTTCGGCGCAGGTTTTTTTGCCGCAGGGGCACTTATGATGCTGGCACTGGGTAAGTATCCGGCTCCCGCTACAGAGACAGGCACAAGCAAACCCTAACCGACAACGATCATATTTCCTGAATCAAGCCCCGAAGCCTTGCATCCTTCCTGGTAGGTCTGCAAAACCGACTTCGCATCGACGATCCCCAGGATGCTGCCGCCTTCATCAATATTTACATTGCACCCATAGATCGAAAACCAGACTTCGGTGTCCTCGGTATTGTCCTCTGAGACCAACAATGTATGAATCGAATGTGCCGGCTCATAAAGATAGGATCCGGCGCGATTCACCTGATCGGGATATTCTTTGTAATACCAGCTACCCGAATGAGTCACCGCAAAAACCGGACCAGTATGGTAGTGCGTCTGGACTTTGTAACCCGCCGGCCACAGTGTCTTCACCACCCAAAGGCCCAGATTCAAGTCGACGTGCAACACCTTCACTTTCGAACCATCTTCTGATTCGAGCCACGGCAAATCATCCTGGCCAATATGTAGCGCCTCACTGGCATCATCCATAGGAATAGTGAACCCGCCTTGGATGCCCTTTCCCATATCCTTTACTTCTGACATAGCTAGCCCTCGTGATTTTTCATCAGCCTACCAGCTATCTCACTCACTGGGCTACAATCTTCAACATGAAGGAATTCAAATGATCAACTCGTCACGCTACCAACCGCGTTTGGCCTTAGGGAATATCTGGAACGTATCCAAAATAAAGTCGGTGTTTTAGGCAAATAGGTTTGCCCCAGACAACCTAACTCTGTGATAGCCTATCGGTTCAGTTTTTTACAGGACTACTGGCCGTTATGGATCTCTCTTTTGGTGCTGAGTACGACGAGTTTCGCACAGAGGTAAAACAGTTCATCGCAGCAAGCAGCGATAAATCCCCAAAACAAGCCGGCATAGGGAACGCAGAGGCAATCGCCTGGCAAAAAATCCTCATAAATAACGGCTATGCAGCACGCACTATCCCAACAGAGTACGGTGGATTCGGCGCGGAACCCGACATCATCGAATCTCGAATTATTTCAGAGGAATTCTCAAACGCCCAGATCAGCACCGGCCTTGGGGGCCAGGGAATCTCGATGCTGACCCCGGTGCTGCTGGAAATGGGCACAGAGGAACAAAAACAACAGTTCATTAAACCTACCATCCACGGTGAAATGATCTGGTGCCAGGGTTATTCTGAACCCGGCGCGGGAAGTGACCTCGCCAGCCTGACTACCAAGGCAGAACTTGATGGCGATGAATGGGTCATTAATGGACAAAAAATATGGACCAGCACCGCACATTTAGCAGACTGGATATTTTGCTTGGTAAGAACCGAACCTGAAGCCCCCAAACACCAGGGTATTTCATTTCTACTGTTCAGCATGGACACACCCGGCATCGACATTCGACCACTGGTTGACATGACGGGCGACGCCAATTTCAATGAAGTGTTTTTCACGGATGTGCGAGTACCAAAAGACCAAATCGTCGGCCAACGCGGTCAGGGATGGCAGGTTGCCAACGCTATTCTGGGTCACGAACGGGGTTCACTTGCACCACCTGATGCTGCCTTATCTCGCCTCAATGGCGTTATTAAACTCATGAACTCCGAATCTGTTAACGGTGAGCGCGTCATTGATAACCCGGTCTTCCGGGATCGCCTGATGAAAATTCAAGGGCGAGTGCTTGCCATGAAATGCAATGACATGCGGCTGCTGTCAGCACGTATTAATAAAGGCCAGGATGCAAAGCTGGCCGGCATGATCGTCAAACTACTGGGAACTGAGCTCAGACACGAACTGGAATCACTAGCTATCGACGTGATGGGTGAGATAGGTATCGCCTATGGCGATAACCCGTACCTTCGGGGCAATGGTTCCTGGCAATATCAGTACATGTACTTCCTGGGACTTATCATCGGTGGCGGAACTTCCCAGATCCAGAAGAATATTATCAGCGAACGTGGGCTTGGTATGCCGCGAGAACCGAAACCCGCTGCCAAAGCAAACGCTTCCTAGGAGTCAATTAATGGAATTTGGATTATCTTCAGAACAAATACTCCTGCAGGATTCTGTAAACCGCTTCCTGACAGAACAGGTGCCATTGGATGTGGTCCGAAAAATTGCCACCGATGACTCAAGCGATGCTAACTGTTGGGGTGGCCTGACCGACCTTGGTATACCGGGATTACTGATTAGCGAAGCCAATGGTGGACTTGGGCTTTCAAGCCTGGATGCTGCGGTTGTCTCTGAATTACTCGGCTATCATGTCACGCCGTCCCCTTTTATCAGTTCCTCGGTGATTGCACCTGCGACGATGCAGGCAGCCGGAAGAGGCGAAGATTTACTTGGCTCAGTTGCGACCGGTGAAACCCGTATCGGAATTGCATTCGCAGAAGGCATCGCCTCACGAAATAATGCAGGACTGTCGGTCGACGGTGGCAAACTTTCAGGTAAGTCGCTGTTCGCCCTGGATTCTGATGCAAATTACTACCTGATATCCACCAGTACCCAGGAGATTTACCTGGTCGATGCGAGCGCGCGAGGACTGTCGCGATCGAGCCTAACGACAGTTGATCGAACAAGGTCCACCTGTGAGTTGACCTACGACAAGGTGGATGCCCTACTGATCAGTGATGACCCTGAAGTGTTCAGGGTTGCTCTTGATGCAGGACTGGTTTCATTGAGCGCCGACACCCTGGGCGCTTCTCAGTGTGCTTTGGACCAGGCGGTAACCTATGCAGGACAACGCGAACAATTTAAGAGGGTCATCGCCTCTTTTCAGGCGGTGAAACACATGTGTGCCGAGATGGTCGCCAGCCTGGAGCCTTGCCGATCAATGGTCTGGTACGCCGCCCACGCCCTGGAAGAAATTCCACAAGAATCAACGATGATGGCAAGCCACACCAAGGCGCATCTTTCAGAGGTAGGGCAGTTCGTTACTCGAACCGCTACAGAAGTACACGGCGGCATGGGGTTTACTGATCTTGTCGGTTTGCACTACTGGTTTAAGCGCGCGGGATTCAACCGACAACTGCTGGGCTCGCCGGAACTGCTGCGGGAACGAGCAGCCCGTATTCAGGGCCTCACTGCCTGACCGCTGCTGTCAGCAAAGGAACCCCACAATATCTTGCCAGGCCTGTTTGTCCTGAATAAGAAACAGGTGCCCGCCTTCATACCAATTTAGCCGGGCGTTCCTGATGCCATCACATAGCGCTGCCTGATTCTCCTCAGGCGCGATTCCATCATATTGTCCGGCGCAGATAAGCGTTGGCAAATTAATTTCCCGCAACCGATTTATCACGTCGTGTCCAGCCCTCGCTTCCAACTGAAGTCGGGCACCCCTTTTATATTCAACAGTTGAGTGGTCCGCCACAGCTCCGGCCAGAGTCAAGTCAATGAGTTTTTGTACCCGGTCGGGGTTCGCCGCTTGCCATGCTTCGTCCCTGCGTCTGTCTGATACGGCCATCAGTTTCATTAGCCGTTCTGCGGTTTCTATGCCTTCAGGCAACTCGTGAAACGGATAGCTGGGCAGACTGCCTCCTGGGGAAGTGCAACAGAGCACCAAGCGGCGAATACGATCAGGATGCCGCAAGGCCAGGTGCTGAGCGACCATGCCGCCAAACGACACACCAATAACATCCACGGTATCGTGACCAAGGGCATCCAACAGGGATGCCGCGTCATCGGCATATTGTTCCATTGTGTACGGACCATCCGGTTTCTCGGATTGCCCAAGCCCACGCTGATCGTAAGCGATAACGTGATGTCCTGAGCCCAACGGACCATCCAAAACGCCAGGCTTCACTCGAAGGTCACCACCAGTACCACTGATGTACAGCACCGGCAAACCTTTGCCCCCTTCCTCGACGTAAAGCTCAAGATTCTTTGTTGTAACAAATCCCATTTAGACCACCCCGCCATGATCAAGTAAAGCCTGGATTCCTTTAACTTCATACCCAAAAGGTGCCCTGATCATGATCGAGCATTCAGCAATGGTTACCACCGCAAGTGCTTTCAATATTGCTCCTCTGCATGCTTTGCTTCTCTCGGATCTTTCTTTTCTACGCTAACATCCTGTAGCTTAGTTTCCGCTACCGTCGATTTTTCATCCTGATCACCGCTTAAAGCCAGATAACCAGCCAATAAAACGATCGAAATCAGCGTGCCGATGACATACTGCAACCTGTCAGAGATCCTGAGCTTATCACTCATTTTTTGCACTTGCGTCGCTGTGGGCACTCGATATCCTACACCTCCCTGACTCGAAATAGCGAACCTGCCCGTGACTACATATTCTCCACTACCAGAATCCATGCGATCACCAAAAGCCGCAACCGAATCAACAAAAGCACTACAACAATCCTTCAAAGAAAAACTGAACTTTGACGACACCCAAAGCTTCGAAGATGCGCGCAGGGGATTCATCGCGACTTTGTCACCCATGAGTATCGAGCACGACAAGGGCGGGCGACTGGTGTATGACCTGGAAGCATTGTCGTTCCTTGAAGGGGACGCACCGGATACCGTCAACCCCTCGCTTTGGCGAATGTCCCAATTGAACGCTCAACATCACGGCCTGTATGAAGTCGTCGATGGCATCTACCAGATACGCTCATTTGATATCGCGAACATGACGCTGATTCGAGGCAACACCGGATGGATCATCGTCGATCCGCTGACCTCCAGCGAGACCTCTCGTGCGGGGCTTGAGCTCGCCAACAGGGAACTTGGTGAGCGCCCCGTGATCGCGGTAATCCACACACACAGCCACGCCGATCACTTCGCGGGCGTATTAGGGGTCATCACGGCAGAGCAGGCAGCCTCAGGCGAAGTACCCGTGATTGCACCCCGCGACTTCGTTGATGAATCCCTCGCTGAAAATATCCTTGCAGGAAACGTGATGGGTCGGCGCGCTACTTACATGTATGGCAATCTGCTCAAACCATCACCAACCGGGTTCGTCTCTACCGGCCTCGGCGCGGCGCTGTCTATGGGAACAACTGGTTTCATCGTACCCAACGATACTATCAAGGAGACCGGTGAGACCCGGACAATTGACGGTATTCAGATCGAGTTCCAAATGACCATGGGTACAGAGGCGCCTGCCGAGATGGTGTTTTACTTTCCCCAGTTCAAAGCACTGTGTATGTCAGAAATAACGTCACATCACCTGCATAACGTTTACACACCAAGGGGCGCACAAGTCCGTGATGCCCTCGCCTGGGCAGACCAGATCAACGAATCCATTGACCTCTTTGGCAGCAAACTTGAAGTACAGTTCGCAAGCCACCACTGGCCTATCTGGGGCCAGCAGTCTGTTACGGACTACATGGCGAAACAAAGAGATCTTTACAAATTTATTCATGACCAAACCCTCAGGCTCGCCAACATGGGTTACAACAAAGAGGAAATCGCCGAACAACTTGAGTTACCCGACTCGCTGGGGCTTGAGTTCTATAACCGTGACTACTACGGCACTCTGTACGCCAATGCGAGAGCTGTTTACGTCAAGTACCTTGGATTCTTTGATGGTAATCCGTCGACGTTACATCCACTGCCTCCCGTCGAGGCGGCAGGGAACTATCTCCGCTACATGGGCGGCGCCGACGCCATAGTGTTGAAAGCCCAGGAAGACTTCGACGCAGGCAACTACCGTTGGGTAGCTGAAGTATTAAATCATGTCGTGATGGACAACCCCGATCAGGTTGAGGCAAGAGCACTGCTTGCTGACACCCTTGAGCAACTGGGCTACCAGTCAGAATCAGGACCGTGGCGTAATTTTTACCTGTGCGGCGTCCTCGAACTTCGGGAGGGCCTACCGACAGGCGCAAACTATGCTGCCAGTGCGGGCATGGCTGGCTCAATCCCATTGGACAACCTGTACCAGATCATGGCAGTGAGGTTAAACGCAGATCGTGCTGATGGCATCGCGCTGCAAATCAATCTGGCGTTTAGCGACAGTGAACACACGTTGCTCAGTATCAAGAACTCAGTGCTGAATACATTCTGTGGACGCCAGTCGGGCGATGCCGCAGCGACGCTGAAAATCAGCCAGCTCAACTTCAAGCTACTGATGGCTGGACAGAAAGATGCCGCTACCCTAATGACTGAAGGGGAACTGGAAATAGAAGGCGACGCCGGTGCTTTGCTACAGTTATCCGGATTGTTCGATCAATTCGAACGACGCTTTCCGATTGTTACACCGAGGAAACCATGGCATTAAGACTAGATTCACACCAGCACTTCTGGCGGTACAACGAAACTGATTATGGCTGGATGGACCACAATATTCTCAAGCAGGACTATCTGCCTCCCTACCTGGACCCGTATCTGCGCGATCACGGGTTCCACGGTACTATCGCTGTGCAAGCTCGCCAAGTCGACAGAGAAACTGACTTCCTGCTGCAACTACAATCAGAAAACAGCTTCATTAAGGGGATCGTTGGATGGACAGACCTGGAAGCTGAAAACCTGCAGCCAACCTTGTCACAGTACGAGGGAAAAGTATCAGGCTTTCGCCTCTCGCTGGACGAAGAGCCTGACGGTGAGCGCATGCTGGGCGCATCCTTTCAACGCGGCATCAGGATGTTGGCGGATTTTAACTTCACGCTGGACCTTCTGGTTCGACCGCATCATCTGGACAACTGCGCTCGACTGGCCGATAAATTTCCAGACCAGTCGTTCGTTATCGATCATATGGCGAAACCCGATTATTCGGAAACCGGCTTCGCAAGTTGGGCCAGCAATATAAAAAGACTCTCGGAAAGAAAGAATGTTTTTTGCAAGATCTCCGGCATGGTGACAGATCTACCACCGCAGAATCCTGAAGCTGATGAACTCGCTATAGACCAATACCTGACATATCTGGACCAGGTATTGGAGCAATTCACACCGCCGCGACTGATGTTTGGTTCCGACTGGCCAGTGTGCACTCTGACGGCTACATTCGAAGAGGTGTACGACATCATGAATCTGTACATCGGGAAACTAAGCGCTCATGAGCAGGACTTGATCATGGGCGAGTCAGCCGCGCTGTTCTACAACATCGAGCGAGTCTGACCGGCCAAGATGGCACGGGAAGCAATGCTGGTTTATCCTAGGGGAGTGATCGTTAATTTATCTTTTTAAGCAGAGAATTTTTCAATGCCTGAATGTGGTGCGCTGATTTTTCCAACAGACTACGCAATGCACCCCGTCGAGCTAGCAAAAGCTATACATGAGCGCGGTCTGGACTCGCTTTTCTTTCCTGAGCACACGCACATTCCTGCATCAAGGCGCTCTCCCTACCCCGCTGGCGGAGATCTACCAATAGTACTACCCTTGCCGGACCAGTATGTGGTCATAGCCGAAAAGATGCGGAGTAACTGATGGCTACCAGCCTGCTCGTACTACTCGATGATATAGCGACCGTATTGGACGACGTCGCCGCCATGACAAAGGTCGCCGCAGTCAGAACTGCCGGGGTCCTTGGAGATGATCTTGCCCTAAATGCGGAGCAGGTGTCCGGCGTCCGCGCAGATCGTGAGCTTCCCGTCATCTGGGCCGTCTTTAAGGGTTCAGCACGAAACAAATTCATTCTTGTCCCAGGAGCACTGCTGCTCGCGACAATCGCCCCCTGGATGATTACGCCTTTGCTGATGCTGGGTGGGTGTTATCTTTGCTACGAGGGATTCGAGAAGATCTCTTCTGTTTTTCTCCACCCCGAGGAACGGGTGGCTGAGAAAAACAAAGTCCTGTCTGCCCGACGCGACCCCAACGTTGACATGGTTACTTTCGAAAAAGAAAAAATCAAGGGAGCCATTCGAACCGACTTCGTTCTTTCCGCTGAGATTATAGTCATAGCACTGGGTACCGTGCAGGATGCAGCTTTGATAACCCAGATATTAACCGTTATCACTATCGCGACATTAATGACCATCAGCGTCTACGGATTAGTAGCTGGGATTGTAAGGCTCGACGACCTTGGCCTGCACCTGATAGATTCCGGTGGAGATTCCAGTTCCAAAAAATGGATCGGAGAACAAATTCTCGGTTTCGCGCCCTACCTGATGAAAGGGCTTACCATCGTGGGCACCGCAGCGATGTTCCTGGTGGGTGGCGGTATCCTTGCGCATGGTATTCCAGAGATACTCGGATTGTTCGAACTAATCCTGCACCCAATCAGCGAACTGGCATCTATAGGTTCAGTACTCACAATCCTGGCCTCCATGCTCCTCAATGGGGTGCTGGGAATTATTGTCGGTGGATTACTGGTACCTGTCGTATTAAGCGCGTCCTGGTTGGTATCTGTACTGCGACCTTCGAAAAAAAGCGAGCTATTAAAAGGCTCCCGCAGGAACCCTTTTAATAATCTACAACTTCCACGACCTCACCGGCGTCAGGGGTCCAAGCACCAGCATCGAAATCGCGATTCGAGCGTATGAAACCAATTACCAACCTGCTAACTACCGTTACAATTGAGTGTGTTGTTACCTGGCAGACAAGAGGCAACCATCTGCTATAGCTGACCAGCGCCCTTCGAGCCACCGAACGATGGCTTGCTTTGCTATCCAGCATGTCGGCTGCAACAGCTATAAGTGTCCGTCGCATGACCGGCGTCATTGCGAGCCATCCAAAGGCCAGTAGCTGAAAAGGCTCTTGCGAGATAAGTATTGGGAGAATACTGGCCGAAGCATCTGGTGCTGGGGGATTTCAGTAACCGGGAAAGTCCAGCACAGTAAATAATTGTTCCAGGGTACGACGGTCTTTACTTGTCAGGCGAACTTGCCGATATTAGCGCTTTGCAATCGTTTTAAAAGGAAGGTCCCATGAGATTTGGATTGTTCGGTATCAACACAGGCCCCTGCGGGGATCCGGATGTCATGCGCAACGTTTCAGTAGCTGCAGAAAATGCAGGCTTCGAATCGCTTTGGACCGCCGAGCACGTTGTACTGCCAGACCCCCAGGCACCCCCTTCGCCCGCCGCGCCCCTTCAGCCTTTCATTCATCCTTTTACTGCATTGTCATTTATCGCTGCCGCTACCGACAAAATTCTCCTGGGCACAGGCATTACGTTGATTGCCCAAAGAAATGCGGTCGTGCTCGCCAAAGAGACCGCGAGCGTTGACCAACTATCAAAAGGCCGCCTCTTGTTCGGCATCGGCGCGGGCTACCTGATACAGGAATTCGAAGCGCTGGGCATTAATTTTGAGGAACGCGGTGCACGAACCGATGAGTATATAGACGCCATCCGAGAACTCTGGACTTCCTCGAAACCGGAGTTCGCAGGACAGTTTGTAAACTATAAGGGAATCCAAAGCCGTCCATTGGCCTACCAAAACGGCGGGCCGCCCGTCATTGTAGGCGGTACCAGTAAAGCCGCATACCGTCGCGCCATTCAAAAAGGTCACGGTTGGTACGGTTTTGCGTTAAACCTTGCGTCAAGTCAGGAAAGTGTTGATGCACTAAAGACCTTGTCTGAATCAACCAACCGAAGCACTGATCTGGGTGAACTGGAAATCAGCATCACTCCTCGTGTTCCATTGACAGATGAAGTGATTAAACAGTTTGAAGATATGGGCGTCTCCAGATTGATTCTCCTGCAAACAGGACAGAACGAAGATCAGATGCTGGGATACATAGACCAGATCGCCAAAGACTTCCTCTAAATAAAAGGCAATTGATAAAGAAAGCTTAGCTAAAGACGCTTGCGTTTAGAAAACATGGAGAAGCCCAAATGACAGTCATCGGACTCATCAGCCCCGGGCAAATGGGCGCTTCTATCGGCGCCGCAGCATCCCACTCGGCCACGAGAATCATCTGGGCGGGTGACGGCCGCAGCAAGGCGAGTCACACCCGCGCCTCGGATGCAGGCTTAGAAAATAGAGGCACTATTGACACGCTAGTTAAAGATTCAGATATTATCCTGAGCGTATGCCCTCCCCACGACGCAGAAGACGTTGCCCTGCAGGTAAAACAGCACGCATTCCCCGGCCTCTTTGTTGATTGCAATGCGATCGCCCCAGAGAAGAGTCGTCAGATAGCTGAACGGTTTGGGTATCAGAACTTTGTTGACGGTGGCATTGTTGGCGGACCCGCCTGGAAAAGCGAGTCAGGCACCAGGCTTTACCTTTCAGGAGACAGGTCAGAGGAAATAGCAGCTCTGTTCGGCAACTCCCCTCTAGAGACCACTATTATTCCCGGCGAGATCGGCGCCGCCTCCGCCATGAAGATGGTATTTGCCGCCTACACCAAAGGAACTACAGCCTTACTAGCGGCAATTTTAGGCGTTGCGGAGAAAGAAGGTGTCCGGAATGTCCTGGAGTCTCAGTGGGGACAGACCTTTACAGAACAAACCTACCAACGTGTTGTAGCTAACTCTGCAAAGGCCTGGCGGTTTGAGGGAGAAATGCAGGAGATTGCCGCTACCTTTGAGAATGCAGGTCTTCCGGGTGGCTTCCACACCGCTGCGGCTGCTGTCTTTGAACGACTCGCTCAGTTCAAGGATGAACCTGCGGCAGACATCGTTGAGATACTGAAGGCGCTCAATCAGCCTCGCCATTAAGCCCTGAGTAGAAGTTCCTTTCTTAGCATAATTTTGCCCCAGGCATAAGCAGCAACACCAAACAAGACATTGGCGATCATCAGAGAAATAAAGATACCGATGTAGCCCCAGTACCTATCGAACACAATCGCCATAGGGATATACACCACGACTGTTCGGAGTAAGGACAGAATTGTCGGCGGCATAGGTTTGCCCAGCGCAATGAAGACAGACGCCGCAACCTGACCAACGCCCATCAACCCAAAACTAATCGGGACAATAATCATGAACCAACCAGCGGCTTCTGTTAAGTGTTCATCATCATTAATCAAGCCCACCAGGTTGTCGCCGAAGAGTCCCAAGACGATGAAACACACCAAGCCCCAGTAAAAACAAAATCGATAGGCTATCGATAAACCCTCTCGAACCCGGTCATCCTGCTTTGCGCCCCAGTTTTGCCCTACAAACGGCGCAACGCTTGAAGCAAGCGCTCCAAGTATCATCGTCACCAACATCTCAATTCGGGAAACGACCCCGAATGCAGCAACGATAACGTCGCCATGAGCCGCAAGTAGTGCAATAGTGATACCGATGCTGATCGGACCAATCAGTGAGGAAAGCATCGACGGCAGCGCAATATGCATGATGGCCCTGGCAGACGGGAGCCACCCCTTGAGCACTTCTCTCGTCAGCAAAATATTTTCATTAGCCACCAGAACACCAAACGCAATGATTCGGATAAATCCGATAATCAGGAAGCCATAAGCCGAACCCAATAATCCCTGGGCGGGCACGCCGAACAACCCGAAAATGAGGATCGGCGAGACAACCAGCTGAACCCCTGACGTGATCGTCATGATGTATCCAGGCACCTTAGCTATGCCAAGCGCGCGGAGCACCGTACTGCTCACCATCGGAATGGTAAATGAGACCAACCCGAATACGACCCAGATTTCGGCATAGGCCACCACCAGTTGTAACACTTCACCTTCTGCACCCATCGACGCATAGAGAAATTCGAGGAAAAAATAGGTCGAGCAACTGAGCACCAGCGTTAATGCCAGCGTGAGAAAAACCGTATGTGTGGCCAATCTCTTTACCCGTTCCCGATCACCTTCACCCTCGGCTCTTGCGATCAGTGACGAAGCGCCGATGCCAACCCCCATGGAAATACTAGTGAGCGCCATAATGACCGGGAACATAAAACTATAGGCAGCAAGTTCCCTCGCGCCAAGAATCCCGATATAGATCGTCTCGATCATTGAAGCAAGGATCATGGACGATATCCCCAGAAAATACGGGATCGTCATGCGGGTCAGTTGGGCGCCTACGGCCCCTTTGGTCAGGTCAAGAATAGCCACACTTCATCATCCTCAACCGTTTAACGATTGCCAAGCAATAAAATGATCGGTGTTATCATGAGATAACCAATTACTATCAACTATTGCTGCTCTTCAGGAGTTCTTAAGATGTCTTTGAAACTAGGCGCGCATGTCGGTCAACAAAACATGTCGATGGATACTATGCGGACGCTCTGGCGAAAGCTCGATGAAAAGGTCGACTGGATTTCGGCCTGGGATCATTTTTATGAAGCCCCACCCGCCGGCGGCACGATCGATCATTTCGAAGCGATGACAACGCTGGGAGCCCTTGCTGCTGAAACTAAAAATGCTCGCCTCGGATGTCTGGTTTTTTACGTCGGGTATCGCAATCCCGCCAGCATTGCCAAGGCTGCAGCGACACTGGATCATATCTCCGGAGGGCGATTCGAATTGGGGCTGGGCGCAGGCTGGCACGAACAGGAAGCAACAGCCTATGGATATGACTTTCCAGGCGTCGGCACCCGCCTTGATATGCTGGACGAAGCGACAACAATCATTCGAGGGTTACTGACCCAGGAGCGAACCTCCTTCACGGGTAAGCACTATAGCGTCGACAATGCTTCGAGTCTCCCGTTGCCCATTCAAGACAGACTGCCTATATGGCTCGGCGGCCTCGGGGAAAAGAAAACGCTGAAACTGGTGGCCAAACATGCAGATGGCTGGAACGCCGCCTATACCTCAGTGGAAAACTTTGCCCGGCTTTCCGGCGTACTCGATACGTGGTGTGAGAAAATAGACCGTGATCCCACCACACTCCAACGTTCAATCAACCTGATGTTTCACCTTGGTACCTCGCAGGCAGAAGTAGATGCAGAACGAGAGAAACTTGTCACTGCCTGGGGTCCCGCCGCCAGGCGCGTTGAAGGCGGCGCACTATTATGTACGCCCGCTGAAGCCGTTGATCGCATCAATGCTTACAGGGAAGCCGGTGCAGACATGATCAACGTTGCTTTACGCGCACCCTGGAATGAAGAGGCACTGAGCGCTTACCTGGATGAGGTAATACCTGCAGTAAAAGGCTAGTTTTTCCCAACACTGACCATATCGGCTACGCGTGTAAATTTAACCCTGGGTCGCCCTTGGGCTTCGCCCTTACCGACTTCCACAGCATCAATGGTCTGCCACTGCTGGTAGCTGATTGCCTCCGGCTCTCGCTCCGCAACCAGGGCTGCGGCACCTTCAATGCTCGGATCTTCAGGCTCATTGAACCTGCCAGCCTCGAGGTCTGCAACCATACAGGCCACTGTTTCCTGCGCACAGGTTTTGTTCGTACCAATCACGCCACTCGGGCCGCGCTTTATCCAACCGGCCGTATATAAACCCGTTACCGCATCACCAGATTCATCGACAACCCTACCAGCCTCATTAAGAATCGTTCCCCAGTTCTGATGATAGGGGATATTCGGTAACGGCAAGCCCTTGTATCCCACAGAGCGGAATACCAATCCAACAGGAATAGTTTCTTCCCGCTCAGTCGCTCTTGGCCGAACCGAGCCATCGTCACCCTGGACCAGCTCATTTTTAACCAGCTTGATCGCGGCCACTCTGCCATCTTCACCAACCAAGTCCGTGGGTGATACCAGGAAGCGGATCGTCAGCAACCGCGACTTCCCGTCAACCGGGCGCTGGGCATATTCGTGGATAAAGCCTACATTCTTCAGTGCGTTTTTATCTCCACTCTCATCTAGAATAGCTTGGCTCGCGGGGTCAACGACGGCTTCATCTGATGGCACAGTAACATCTGCATCATCGAACTCACCCATCTCTTTGATTTCAGGCGGCGTGAAGGCCGCCTGCGCCGGACCACGCCGGCCCAGAATGTACACATTCTTTACCTTGCTGTTCTTCAGAGCCTCGAGTGCATGGTCGGCGATGTCGGTTACCGCCAGTTCATCGTATGTCTTACACAGAATTCGGGCGACATCCATGGCAACGTTGCCGATCCCCACTATCGCGACACTTTCCTGACTAAGGTCAAACCGGCGATCCGCAAAATCCGGATGCCCGTTGTACCACGCAACGAACTCGGTCGCGGAAAAACTACCTTCAAGGTCTTCACCCGGCACACCCAGGCTACGGTCAAATGGCGCACCCGTTGTAAACATCACCTGGTGGTAGTGCTTCTTCAGGTCCTCAAGATGAATGTCTGACCCGTACTCAACGTTGCCATAGAACCGATAGTTTGGCATCTGCGCGCTTTTGTCGTATGCACGTTGTACTGATTTGTCTTTTTGGTGGTCCGGCGCAACACCAGCACGGACCAAACCAAAGGGTGTGGGAAGCCGGTCATACATGTCGAGTTCTACGACTAGTTCTTTTTTCTTCAGAAAATTACTGACAGTGTAGAAACCCGCTGGGCCCGAGCCAATGATTGCAACCCGGAGTGGGTTTCCTTCAGTACCGACTGCTGACATCCCTTTTTTCTCCCTATAAATATCGCGTGAAAGATTAGCAGATTCGATCTTCAAAGTGCACGAAAACGCCTAACCACTTCCTCCTGCAGCTAATCCAGTAACAAAACCCGTGTCGATTGATGCTGCATTATGACGCATACTAGGAAGATCGGTGGGTGTCATACTGATACCTTCCATAACCATTAAAGGGCATCTCGGTTTGAGTGATATGGCAGTTGCGCCAGGTGCCCGATTGACCGCTGGGGATCGCTTTCTAGCCAGGCTAGGCATTCGCCCCGACGACAAGACACCCACCTCGCTGATGTTCAGCAACATGTTTATGTCTGGCATCGGCATCGGCATGATTCGTGTTTGCGCTTTCACGCTTTTCCTGAACTATTGGGCTGCGGAACAACTGGCGCTCATCGCAATTCTGATCGCAGCAGTTGGTATGCCAATGACACTGCTGATAGATCGCCTGACTCACCGGTTCGCTGTGCGTAACTATCTGTTTACGATCATTGGGATCATTCTTGCTGGCCTGATTGCGATGCGCCTGTTGCTAGGCGTCAGCAGTAGTCCATACCTGATCTTCACATTGCCACTCTTCTTCGAGCTGGTGTATATGCTGTTTAGTCTGCAGTTCGTGGCGCTGCTATCCAGGCTGCTCAATGTACGACAAACCAAACGACTCTCTGGGATCGCCCGTTCAGGTGAATTTCTGGCGGAGATGGCTGGTGGGTTCCTCGTGGTGTTGCTGCTCAAGTTTATCCAGGTGCAAGATCTTTTAATCGTCGCAATGTTCACGACTTGCATCGTGTTCGGCATCGTCAGCTATACCGTCTCGCGTTATCGCTCTACCTTACATGTCTCCGCGGGCGACATCCCACCCGGCGAATTGCGCCTGCTCGGCCTGTTCCGGCTCCCCTACGTTCGACTCATCACGTTTTGTTACGTCGCCTACATGTTTGCGTACTTCTTTCTGGATGTTGCGTTCTACGACTATGCATCAGGCCAGTTCGATGACCAGAATTCATTGGCCGCCTTCATAGCTCAGTTCTATGCCGTCTCAGGCTTCCTGACAACGCTTGTAATGATTATTGTATTTGCCCCATTCCTCCGAAAATTCGGCATTCTGGCCGGAGTCATTACATTCCCCGTGGTCATATTTATTGGTTCTACAGCGGTCACTGCGATGGAGTTTTCAGGATTCGAGGCGGCCGCTATCTTTATCGTGATGGTTGTAACCAATGCAGCAAGGTTCATCCTTCAATCTGCGATCTGGAAAAGCAGCGTCACTATCCTGTTCCAAGTGCTGCCAGATCGGCAGAGAAGCCAGGGTATTGCACTCACAGAAGGGGTGATCGACCCGGTTGCCGGTGGCCTCGCGGGTATCTGCCTTTACGTGCTCACAACGCAGTTTGGATTGGAGCCGAAATCATTTCTGATTGTGCTGAGCGCCCTGATGCTGATGTGGATCGTTATCGGTTTTTTTGTTAAACGACTCTACGTGTCCAATCTAGTGGTCAATATCCAAAAAAGAAAGCTGGGCGAGATCGCACTTAGCGATCTGGATAATGCCAGTCTTGAACTCATCAAGGGTGGCCTGAAGAGCGGTTACCCGGAAGAGATTTTCTATTGCCTCAATCTACTCGAAGAGATGGAGCACCCGGAGATCACAGAGCTAATCAAAACGCTCCTCGACGACCACAACCATGATGTCCGAATGGACGTTTTACGCAGGATTGCTTCGCTGAATATTCAGCCCTTAATCAATCGCGTGCTGGATAGAGTAGGAGAGGAAGCCGATCCGATAGTTAGAGGCCAGGCGTTAAAAACCTATGCAGCCCTGGGACCTGCTGACACCATAGACAGATTACTTCCCTACCTTGATACATCAGACCAGAACATCAGGAAAGGTGCACTGGTCGGAATTCTATACTTCGACCAAGATAACGAGCTTGCCAACCGTTACCTACTCGACAGTGTTCGGTCGCAGGATATTAACGAACGATTATTCGCCGCCGAAGTCATCGCTGATACAGGTGTCCCCCACTTTTCCGGCTACCTGGTTGAGCTTCTGGAAGATATCGACCCGCTAATCGTAGAACGAGCCATCGTTGCTGCAGGTAACGTGCAAGACCCCAATCTCGTCAACATCCTGGTAAAAAAACTCGCCATCACTTCTCTGCAGGGAACCACCACGATATCGCTGCGGCATTTCGGTGAGGCTGCGCTCTATGACCTTGACACCGGGCTCACATCACCCGAGGCGACCCGGCAGGAAAAAAACCACATTATTGAAACAATCAAGGAAATTGGCGGCGGACAGGCCATAGAGATCCTCTTGGGCCATCTAGGAATAGCGCAGCCGGAACTGCGACACATGGTCTGGCTGAATCTCGCTAAACTGCGCTACCAAGCCGAACCCGATGACCAGTACACTTTTGCGAATAGCCTGGATGAAGAAGCACAACTGATCACCTGGTTACTGGCAGCCATGGACGACTTGCGGGATGAACCACGTTTCGAGATGCTTCACGCAGCACTAGCGAGCGAACTGGAAGTGCGGCGTGACAGTATGTTGCTATTGACCAGTTTCCTATTCCCCTCGATTGTCATCCTGGACACCCGAGCCAACATAGACTCGAATATTGCCGAGCGGCGCGTTTTTGCACTCGAGATCCTGGACAACCTATTGACCAGTGAAATAAAACAAACTGTATTGCCACTTCTCGACGACCTTACGGTTGCAGAAAAGCTCGAACAAATGTCCATTCGATTCCCGCAGGAAAAAATGGACGCCGAAGAACGCTTCCATGACATGGTGAACAACCACTTTGATCACGCCTTCTTCTGGACCCGGAGCTGCATGCTGTACCAGATTGGTGAGAGTGAATCCGTGATACACCTTGAGCAGGTGGAAAAAAGCCTCCTTGATCGCGAGAGCGTCATCAGGGAGACCGCTGTCTGGTGTCTTTCAAAACTCAAACCTCCAGGTTTCAGGAAAACTCTCAGCACCTATATTGAAGACCGGAGTGCCACGGTTCGGGACGTTGCACGGGCCATCCACGCAACCCTTCAGGCACCCGACCCTGCCGGATAAGCTCACTTGTAACCCGCTCCTGGTTTCGGGTGGAATCCTCATTGTCCCAGTCGGACCTCGCCCGTTGTTATTAACACTTCTCGACCGCCAGAAAGCGCCTATTGGTGACCGTTTGGTGCTGTTTAGTACCGTTTATCTGATTCTGACTTGTTCATAGAGAACCCTTAGGCGAGGGTAACGGCCTAGAAACTACAATCCCGAGAAATAAGACTAAAAAAACAGCCTGGCTGTTAATTTTGGGGGCCTTGATCAGCTATGCGTGCGCTGTTGCTAAAGGTTTCAAAATGACTCAGTTTTATAGGGTCACACCCGTTATATGCCGTAATGATAGGCCGTTGGAACGGTTTATTCACGTTGTGTGCTAACAAATCTATTTAACAGCCTGATTTTTATTGAAATATACGCATTCATCTTCTAAAGTTATTGCGTTTAATAACGGTAAATTCCCGGTGCTCGCGCGTTACCCGGGACGCTGAAGGAGCCCCAATGTACGTCGATTCCCTTTCAAGAACCTTTCTAGTTTGTCTTGCTACGCTTGCACTCACAGCCTGCGGCGGCAGTGGCGGTGGCGGTGGCGGTGGCACCATCCTTGATCCCGCTCCCGCTCCCGATGAGGAAGAGCAGGCCACTGGTAGCCTCGAATTATCGATCATCTTTGATGGTGGCACCGGAAACGATATTTTAGCGGGTAACGAACGGGCTACCTTGCAGGCAATCGCCAATGAGGACGGCGCGACCGGTGAACTCGTGGTTAGATTCTCTACCACCGGCGGGACGCTTGCTGATTCTAGCGCTGCGACCAGCGAGGGTATCGCAACGGTAGAGATTACTGGCGATGGCAGCGGCACTCCCGCCACTGTGACTGCGACGGTCACACTGAGTGACGGAACAGAGCTTAGCGACGAGATTATTGTGCAGATGTCCCCCGCTCAGAGCAGTATCGAGCTATCGATCATCTTTAACGATGATACCAGTGGAGACGATATCCTGGCAGGTAACGAACGGGCGACGTTGCAGGCAATAGCGAATGAGGAAGGTGCAACGGGAGAACTCGTTGTTGCATTTTCTACAACCGGCGGAACGCTGACAAATGCCAGCGCAACGACAATTGACGGCACTGCAACGGTAGACATTATTGGCGATGGTAGCGGCTTGGCAGCCACTGTCACCGCAGAGGTCACGCTCAGCGACGGTACGACGATCACTGACGACCTTACTGTACAAATGTCCTCAGATAAGCCTGAAATTTCCATTGTCGTCAGGAACATCAACGGCGCCTCGGTAACGCAGTTTGACAGCAATGTGGAGTTGACCGCAGAAGCGACCGTGGTTGATTGGGATGGTGGAGCGCTTGAAGGTGATGACACTGGATTAGCAGTGACTTTTGCACTGGGTGCTTATGCCGACATTACCAACGCTTCAGCCGTGACGGCGTTCGAAGTCTGTCCTGTGGTAGGTATCAAGGAAAAAACCGACTGCGCTTTCATTAACTTCACGTCCTCGACCACGGCGGGCACGGGGGATGTCGTTGCCAGCGCAACAGTCAACGGCATCAACATTGAAGCGACCTTAGGTATCTTGAATACCGGCACCAGCGGCGGCATCCCTGACCAGAATAGTTTTAATATTACTAGACTTGTCGGCACAAACAGTTCGTCTGAGAACGATACTTTGGCGATTGAAGGTGACGAGTATAATAATCAGCAAGCAACAATTCGCGTCAACCTGGGAGATTTTCAGGAAAACCCGGTGCCGGATGGCGCGGTTGTCCAGTTCAGGACCGAATTGGGCAGCATCACACCCAGCTGTGAAATTCTAAGCGGGACCTGTGACGCAACTTTCGCTAGCGGCGAGCCAAGGTCACCGACGAACTCAGGGGTCAGCTTCCAGAACCTGGATGACGACAATTGCCCGAGCAACTATATAGAGGACGAGCAGGTTACCATCAGTGACGGAACCATTGCATTGACTGACTATCGCGTTGCGGATGTTTTACGTGTTCGGCGCGATGGCACGCTCAATATACTCACGGAGGGCGTTCACTACACGGTTAATTCTAACGGCGTCGATTGTAGCAGCTGTTCCAATGGGCAGGTCCTGCAGATTACCTATCAGCGTTTGTGGCTCGATGAAGAGAACGACGGCTCTACCGCACATGTCATGCTAACACCTGGCGCGGCTACCGAGCCCTTTCTTGACGTACAGAGCACACCCTGTTTGGCAAGCAGCAGGGGCAACCTTGAAGGTATTACCGGTTCCATAGAACCCGCTGCATCCACTACAGTAACGGGGATAGGCACCCTCTTTCTAACTGAACTCGCCGTTGGAGATCGCATTAAAGTGGGTAACGAGGTTCGAACTGTTGCCAGCATTGCCAGCGACACGAGCCTGGCGGTTACTGCTGCGCTGACAGCGGCTACTAATGATACATCCCCTGAACGAATGGCCGCTCCAGTTTATCTTGGTGGTATGGGTCAGCCTTATGGTGCCCGGTCGACGATTCTTGCCTGGACGCAGGGGGAAGAAAGTTTCGATGACACCAATGCAAATGGTGAGTACGATTTTGGCGAAGCATTTAACGATCTTCCTGAAGCCTTCCTTGATAAGAACGAGGATGGTGTCCTCGATGATAATAATGGTGACTCAGCATCCGCCGGCACCACAGGTCCATACAGGGATGCTGGCCTCGGAACCAATGCCCCGGCCAACAGTGAAGTCAGGCAGAAGAACAATCCTTACTGTTACGGGCCTGAGACTATTGTCGGTGAATCCGGCGACGGCAATGATTCGACGGAAGCGAACAGATACTGCTACCAGGACGGCGGTGAAGAAGAAGATTTTATTGATGCAGACGGCAATGGCCTGATGGATGCTGGCAACGGAATCTATAACGGCAGTCGGTGTATCAACCCTGAACAAAATGGTGCCACGGTTTGTACGACAGACCTGATTGATGTCCGCAGAGAGACTCTGGTGACATTGGCCGGAAGCCGCGCGAGAACATCATTTAGAGCCTCTGGTGCCAATGGTCTGGGCGGGGCCTTCGGTGGCGGTGAAATTATCCAGGGTATTGAGAACCGGTCTGGCGATCCTATTGCGGATGATCCAGGTTTACCGGCGACCTGGACTCGCCTTACCGCGCCAGACCCCGGTGCACCCACGACCAACATCTCTGCTACAGTACTAGGCAATAACCTGGCTGGATTCCCGCAGGGTGGTGCACAGATTAATACCTCCGTGTTCGACACCGACGCCGATGACGCAACGGACAAAGACGAAGAGGTGTCTCTGTTCAGCATCACAAACCCCTTCAGCAGGACACAGGCTATTTATGAGGTGAGTTTTGACTTCGACGTCGGCGCCGATCTCACGACCCGTACAGGCGGTGTTGATCTATTCATTAACGGAGTTCTGCAAGTCGACAACTGCACGAGCGGCACCCCGCCCGTCACTTGTACAGTGTCTGATTTAACTGCCAGCGATACAGGTGATCTGCTATTTGTTGTTAGCGAGCAGCCCGTTGGCAGCTACAGAGTGGTTGGCACGATCGCTAATGTGCTGATCACGGGAACAACCACGGGTACTGATGGCGAATTCCGTTCAACTGAGGCTCTGGTTTCCAATGATAGATTGTTGACCAACCTCACAGAGTTCAACATTGGTGAAGACCTTAATAACAGCACAGTATTTCCTGGAGTAAGCCAACGCAAAGCACCCTCTGGAAATGTACCCGCAATTTTCACCACGCAAACATCCGGTGTGTTCTGGTTCACGGATCGCTTTAATGGACAATTGCCGGATGGCACGACAGTGCAATTGTCATCTGCTGCTGCAACCGGTTGTCAGCTGACTTCGGTTGGTGGTCGTGCTGTAACCACGGATACCTCTGCTGAGTTCGATGTCGGCACAGAAGTTGGCTTTGGACTTAACTTCTCCGTCACACAAGCCGGTGGTGGTGCTGGTGCGATTGTTGCATCGGTAACAACGCCGATCGGCAATCAGACATCAGATTCTATTAGCTGCAACCTATTGAACTAGTTCGCTCCACGCTGCAGTCCTTGCAGGACTGCAGCGTGAACTTATTCCGGTATCGGCTTAGCGCTCGCGGCTCCCTCACGTTGATAACCTTCCAGCGCGCAATTCCCAAAGCCACGGGACAATTTCACTTAGAACCTGAACCCAACTTCGGGCATAATCCTCACTGTACCCAGCCGAACCTCATCAAGTATTATTTATGCTTCTCACTATAGAGAAAGTGCTCATTTTAAAATCCGTCCCTATCTTCTCTTCCGTTCCCGAGGGACAGCTGGTCGATCTTGCGACAATTGTAGAATCTGTAGAATACGACGCCGGTGAAATCATCTTGACCCAGGGCGACCTAGGCACCAGCATGTATATAGTGGTAGATGGCCGCGTTCGAATCTTTGAGGGCGATAAGGACCTGGCCGAACACGGCACACGTGCCGTATTCGGGGAACTGGCCGCCCTTGACCCAGAGCCAAGAGCAGCGTCCGTGCAGGCGCTTGAGGCGTGCACTCTGCTCAGGCTTGATGGTGAATCCCTGTATGACCTGATGTCTGGAAACCAGGAAGTGACCCGAGGAATTGTGCACGTTCTTTGTGACTATACCCGCCAAAACCTCGCCCGCACCAAAGGCTAGCGCCATGATCAGGTTTCTTGCGTTCGTTTCATTGTTACTCGGACTTGTCGCAGCAGCTACCTTCTTCCTCCTTGAAAATCCGGATCGCTTCAAGAACCAGATATCACAAGGCATTGAATCAGCCACAGGCTACGAAGTCACCGTTGAAGGTGAACTGTCATGGCGATACTGGCCGCCAATCGCAATCAATGCTGAACAGATACATCTCGGCACCCCCGGTGAAGCACCCTTCATCAAACTGGACCAGGTATCTGTTGATATCGACCTGATGCCGCTCATCACGCAGCAACGGATCATCGACGTCGATGAAATAGCCATCACAGGCGGCAGGGTTTCACTGCTGATCGATGCGAGCGGCAAAGCTAACTGGGAGCTGACCACTACAAATACGCCGCCGTCACCTGGCGATTCCGATCCAACTGAAATCTCCCAGACATCCACGTTGCAAAGGTTCTGGGTAGAAAATCTGGAGGTCAGCTATATCGATAAACAAGCCGACCTGGACTACCATGTGGTGCTGAAAAAGCTCACCACCAGCGCGCTCACTTCGGACCGGCCATTTGATATTTCCTTGATCCTGGAAATTCAGAATAACCTCGAGAACCTGAAGGCATCGATTAAGTCCACCGGGCAGTTGCAATATCACGCGTCCAACGACCACTTCGGTTTTGATGACCTTGTTACAACCATAAAACTGGTCGTTGACGACGAACTCTATCCCGAAATTAACCTGACCAGTAAAGGGCAATGGCGACCTTCGCAAGAATCCATTGTATTAACGCGAAACGATATCCGCGTGAGTTCGGCCAATATCAGTTCTTCGGGTGTGATCAACCTCGGCGGTGCTACACCCAGATACGACGGCCTAGTCAATCTACAAACTGCGGACCCGGCGCAACTATCCCGGGATTTCGACACGGAACTTCCCGTCAAATTCCTGCAATTCACCGCAGATGTTGCGATAGACCCAACGCTCATTCACATGCGCTCTCTCGAAGGTGAATTCGACCAGTCAAAATTCAAGGGAACGGCGACGCTTGAATTGTCGCCCATTAACGCAATCACAGCTGACCTTCGAATAGACAAGCTGGATACCACCGATTATTTGTCAGATTCACCAAGTGTTGATACTAAAGTAGCAACCAACCCTGCTACTAAATCAGATGTGCCGATAGACAGCGAGCTGATCCCCGTGGGATTGCTACAGCACATACACCTTAAAACCATCATCCGAATAGACTCAGTGATTGTTGATGGAGGGGAACTACGTAACGCAAAAGTGGAGCTGCGAAATGACCGTCAGGTGCTTGATCTCATCGCAAATGCATCCGGCTATAAGGGGAGGATCGTTCTTAGCGCCAACACACAATTGACCGGAGAAATATCGACAGAACTCAAGCTCACCCTGGATCGACTTGATATCCCAGAACTCGTTGAGGTAGAGGGCATCACGGGAACACTGACCGCCAACTCTAACGTCAAATTTTATGGCAGCATGTTGAGCCAGCTGGAGAAAACGCTGATCGGAAAATCAACCTTCGTCATCAAGGACGGAACACTTGACGTACTTCCACTCAAATCCGTCGCAGCAACGATTGATTCAATCACGGGAAAAACATCTTCCATCAGCGACTGGCCTGACATCATGCCTTTTGACAGCATGACTGGAGAGCACGTCTTCACAGATGGCATTGAAACGGGCCAGGTTTTCAACGCCTCTTTGGAAAACATCTCCATCACTGCTCTCGGCGGAATCAGTCTACAGGCGGAAACATTGAACTACGATGTCACCACCACGCTAAACAAAACTGAGGCAGGGAAATTTCAAGTCAGCGATCAGCTATCAGGAATCCGTTGGCCACTGATCTGTTCTGGAAAATTTTCGGATTCACCAGCTGACCTTTGCCTCGGAAAAGGTGGCGCCATTAGCCAACTTGTCACTGAAATCGTCAAACAGGACCTGCAGCGCCGTGGCAGCAAAAAAATAGAAGAGCTCATCAAAGACAACCTGCCGGACGAGTACAAGGACATCACCGCAGATCTATTCAAAAACCTGTTTAAGAAGAAGTGACCAGCTTCGCCAAACAATTGCTCGACTGGTTCGATCAGCATGGCCGAAAATCACTTCCCTGGCAGACCGATAAGACGCCCTACCGCGTCTGGCTTTCCGAGATCATGTTGCAGCAGACCCAGGTTGCGACGGTGATCCCTTATTTCAAAAAATTCCTGGACCGTTTTCCTTCGGTCGATGAACTTGCGTTGGCTACCGAAGACGAGGTTCTGCATCTTTGGACCGGCCTTGGGTACTATGCTCGCGCGCGCAACCTGCACATCTCGGCAAAAAAGGTAATGGCGGAGCATAACGGTGAGTTCCCAGTCACCGTGGATGAGCTGATGACATTGCCGGGCATCGGCCGCTCCACCGCCGGCGCTATCGTCGCTATTTGTCACGACACACACGCAGCAATCCTTGATGGCAACGTGAAAAGAGTACTGGCACGGCACTTCGCCATCGGAGGATGGCCCGGAAAGACCCAGACTCAGACGCTATTGTGGGACAAAGCAGAGTCACTGACACCAAATAATCGCATTGCTGAATACACGCAGGCAATCATGGACCTGGGCGCCACCGTCTGCACACGCTCCTCGCCTGATTGCCCAGCATGCCCTTACTTCAAAAGTTGTCACGCCAGGATCAACGGCACCATTGACCAGTATCCAGGCAAGAAGCCAAAGAAAGTGATGCCCGTGAAAAGTACCGTGATGCTGATCGTGGCACTCAACGGCAACGTGCTGCTAAAAAAACGCCCATCGAAAGGTCTTTGGGGCGGATTGTGGAGTTTTCCGGAATGCGAATCCGTCGAAGCAATTGATTCACTGCTCCAATCATTAAATCTTGAGGAACTGGAACGAACACGATTGCCAGAATTCAGGCACACTTTTACCCACTATCATCTGGATATAGAACCAATCCGGGTCACTATTCGCGAAACCAACCGCATTGCTGAACCCGGTGCGGAAATCTGGTTCAACGTAACGACACCCCAGTCAGTTGGACTGACAAAACCTGTCACCAAAATATTGGCTGAACTTCCAGCTATCCGGGTCCGGTAAGATTTGAAGACTATTTTTCGTTGCTCCAATAATCCTATAAACTGCTTCTCCCATTGATCGAGAATTAACATGACGCGCACAGTACTCTGCACAAGACTAAAAGAAGAACTCCCAGGCCTGGCCGCACCGCCATTCCCAGGCCCCAGGGGTCAAGAGATCTTTGAGACGGTCTCGGACAAAGCCTGGCAGGAATGGTCAGACCTACAAACCATGCTGATCAATGAAAAGCATCTCAACATGATGGACAAGGAAGCGCGGAAATATCTGAATACGCAAAGAGATCTGTTTCTGGAAGGTAGCGAAGTCGATCGAGCAGAAGGATATGTACCAAATACCTAAACCATGAACACACCGGCTTACAGGTCTTTCCAGGAACAAGGCGCTCATTACTTTAATCGCCAACATATTGGCGTCCCGCCTGCGCCGTTGAGCCTTCCATCCGCATGGAAAGGCGCCGAATTGCAAAAGCATCCTGATACATGGATGTACGAACTCAATCAAACCGATTTAGAAGAAATCCAAAACGCAGTCCTTCTGGTGAGCCAAGATAGCCTGGCACTTGAAGAAGTAACCCGCGACTCGTTCCCGTTGCCAACTCTGGGTAAGAAAGTTGAAGCGTGGCGGCAGACCATCATGACCGGCACTGGCGTTCAAGTCGTCAAAGGCCTGCCGGTGGGGCAATGGTCAGAGGCTGAAATTGCTTTCGCCTATTGGGGGATCGGCCATCACCTCGGCACGCCCGGCGCACAAAACCCAGACAATGAACTGCTCGGTCATGTGAAAGACTACGACGAAGCCCGCGACGATCCGTTCGTGCGACTTTATAGAACCAACAACAACATTCGTTACCACTGTGACGCGGCTGATATCGTTGGGCTGCTTTGTCTAAAACCCGCTAAGACAGGCGGCAAGAGCAGGATCGTAAGCACCGTGAGTCTATTCAACGCCCTCTACCAGAGACACCCAGAATGGATCCCCCGACTGTTTGAACCTATCAAGCTTGATCGCCGAGGCGAGCTTAAAGAAGGCCAAAAACCGTACAGCTTCATCACGCCCTGCTGTTTCGACGGCGAACAACTAAGAACCTTTTACCACAGCGACTACTATCACTCGGTAGAACGGCATGACGGAATCGACCTGACCACAGAAGAAGCCGGAATATTGAGCTTCTATGATGAGCTTGGACTAAATCCTGAGTACTATCTTGAGATGGACTTACAGGTTGGGGATATGCAATTCATCTCGAACCACGTAATCGCACACGCGAGAACGGAATATATTGATTTTGATGAACGCGAGAAAAAGCGCCATCTGTTGCGACTTTGGCTATCTGCCAACTAAACCTCTGAAAAGCGCGTTTTACTTGACTCCGGTGACCTCTTTCGCTTTAATCACGCCCTTCTTAGCAGTCGTCATTTTGACCACCGCGGTGAACGCACTGTATACGTCAATTTGATCAAGCAGCGTGAGCGGAGACCGACCGCTGCATTAACCTTATTATGGCCGGATAGCTCAGTCGGTAGAGCAGGGGATTGAAAATCCCCGTGTCGGTGGTTCGATTCCACCTCCGGCC
>CALKBV010000008.1 GCA_937775265.1 uncultured Pseudomonadales bacterium | reverse complement strand
AACGGTGAGAGCGACAACTTCGCCCCATTCCTCGGAAGGTATGCCAACTGCAGCCGTATCGGCGATGGCGGAGTGTTGGTGAAGCAGGTCTTCAATCTCGCCGGGTGAAATATTCTCGCCGCCGCGAACAATCACATCGTCAGCGCGGCCGGACAAGAAGAGATAGCCGTCATCATCCAGGTATCCCGCGTCGCGGGTCGGAAACCAGCCGTCAGCGTCCAGCACGCTGCGTCCATCGTATTCACCAGATACCTGAGGGCCGCGAACATAGATTTCGCCAGGCTCGAAGGGCCCGAGTTGTTTGCCGTCCTCGTCTCGAACCTCTATTTCGACCGAAGGCAAAGGCTTTCCGACCGAGCCGAGTCTTGCATGCACGCCCGTATCATCGTGATCGACCGCTGCTCGATGGTCATCCGGATCCAGAAGGGCGATGGTTGAACTGGTTTCAGTCAATCCATAGGCGTTAGTGAAATTGACGCCAGGAAATAACTTCAGTGCCAGCTCTATCACGGGCACCGGCATCTTGCCGCCACCGTAAGCGATGGACATTAGAGTGGGAAACGTTTTGGGGTCCAGCTTGGCGGTGTCGATTTCCTTGATAATTCGAGTCAGCATCGTAGGAACGACAAAGGCGCTGGTAACGCCTTCGTCGGCTACCAGGCGCAGCCATTCGGCAGCATCGAAGTCTGGCAGTTGCACGACTCGGCGGCAGGCGTAGATGTTACTCATCGCTGCAGAAATACCGGCGATATGGTAGGGCGGCACTGACACTAGCGCTGCTTCGTCCTCAAGCGCGCCCATAAATTCCACTGACCCCAGTATGTAGGACACCAGATGTTCATGGCGTAGTAATGCTGCCTTGGGAATGCCTGTGGTGCCGCTGGTGAAAAGTTGCACCGCGACGGCTGAAGGATCTTCATGCCAGGTGACTTCCACCTCTTCGCCGTTCAGCACGTCGCTAAGAAAATCGGCAGAATCCTGAACGACCCAACCGTCAAAGTCATAGGTTTCATTCCGCGGACCCGAAATAAGGTAGGCCGGACTGATGCGATCAAGCAGAGGGGTGATCTGCTCCTCACTCAAACGATAGTTGAGTGGTACATAAGGTATGCCGGCTATAGCTGCGCCCATGAGGGCTATCGGCGTAGCGGGGCTCGATGTGTCAAGCAAACATACAAACTTGCAGTTGCCGGTAGAAAAATAAAGTGCCGCACGCTTTGCTGCACTGAATAATTGCGCGTAAGTATAGTGCTTGCCATGATGGGTCAGCGCAGGGCGGTCCGGGCAGGCTTCTGCGGCCATCTGCAGGAAAAGGGCGATGTTCATGTGAATGTTGTTCCAGAAGTTGGCTAGTCGGAGGAGGGCAGTTTCTTGGTGTCTTTAGTCATCAGTTCTTCATCGTTGCAGTAGAGCGAACCCTCGCCTGTTTTAACACAGAGCACTTCGATAGATTCGCTGAGCGTTAATGTAACGTTTGCCAATCACACAGCCGTCCATCTTGTCGGATGACCCCTTCGACTCGATCCGATGACTCATCCAGCGCAACACCGCCGCAGGTTAGCTCGTCGCTGTCTGCAGCTTTGATAATCATGAATTCGGCCTCGCATACGGCGCTCTTTAGTCTTGTTCCCGGTTTTAGCATGTTGGTCTCCGTTGATATCAGTAGGGCGAACGCAATAGTAAATTAAAATGGCAGGCTCGGCACTCGCTTTGCATCACCGTCAGCCGGTAAAGTCCTTCGCAAGGCGAAACGTTTCCGGTTTGAAGTCTAAATGCCCGCGCCAGTATATCTCTGCTTAGAAAAAGACAAATGATCGAACGACGACATTTTTCCGACAGGGTGCATCGGCAGGTGCCGTTGGATCCACGCAAGCGCTGTGGAACGACCAACGAGAGACCGAACCGTCGGTAACTGAGTCATAGCACTTTAACATTGAAACTTCGGTAGGGGTTTGTTCAGGCAACCAATACCATTCATGTTCAGGTCGATAGGTGAAGCGTGTTGTTTCACCGACACGATCATCGTACACACGATAGCCAGTGATATAGGATTGATCCGAGAATGACGGCCAGGCACAAAGTACGAATGGATTCTGACGAACCGTCTGCATCGGCTTGGCAAGATTGATCGACATAAAACGTCGCGACATCTTCGCATCCGCTTCAGCGTCGGAGTAATGTTGCTCGCGACCAAAGTTGCGAAGGTTTCTGGTGAGAAGCTCGCGGCACCGCACGCGACCGCTATTGTCGTTTAAATCATTATGCACAAGGTTGGCATAGTTAGCGTTTACACCCGGGTTCTTTTTATCCTGATCCTCGGTGCGATCCCCTTCGTAATCTTTGTCGAATACATCATGATTAAAAACTAGCGCATCCTTCGCGTCTGGGAAAAACTCAAGCAGGAGCTTTTCCATCTCGGGGTAATACACACGTTCAACTTCTGCTGCATCGTAAAAGTTTTCACACTCCGATTCGAGGTGCGCCAGAGAGACGCCAAGTTTGTCCATGCATTCTGGGCTGGATGGCGATAAATCAGGGTAGTACTCCTCTATACGCCTCGCATCTCGTAGCACCTGAGGAAAATACAGACTGCGTCTAACACTGTCTTTCTCATCTTTGCGCAGTGCCTTTGCCTGCGCCTCTCGAGCTGGGTCCTGCCACAATCCATTGCTCGAGACGATCGAGTAAGACGGTTGTTCGTCGATCGTGTAACGCAGCGGAATCGCAACACCGCCTTCCGGTGCCTTAATGTTGTTGTCTCTAATATACGCAAGGCATTCTGCATATCGACGAAAGCCGAGCCCCCATTTGGTCGCGATGGGGCCAGGCGGCGCACTTTCAACCATGTCGATTACAGCTTGCCCTTCACCACCTGCAATCTGTTTAAGTGCAGTTTCTATCGCTGCCTCTGTTCCCGCATCTCCGTTACGATCGAAAGACATATAGGACAAGCCACCGTTTGCCGCATTGGGTGGTGGTTGACCCTCCGTGCGCTGGAGCAGTGGGACATAAGGTTCTACCTCGCTCATCGCCGCCTCCTGGATCGCGTCAAAACTATTTTGTTCCATGGTATCCATCCGGTGTTAGTGAATTGATCATGTCATACCGCCACGCGCCTTCATAGCACCAAGGGTTTTAAGGGCTTGTGCCATCAAAAACACAGATTGCGCCCTAATAGATAGGACATTTGCCATACCGCTCGCAAATGGGTGCACGACAGGCCAATCAATACCATTTTTCTTTTTGTAGCCTACTTTACCGCGCTAGTTGTTCCTTAAGGTCCAGCGGAACAGCGCGCTGGCACTCGTCTAAGTGGTGACTTCACTGAAAACCAGGACCCGAACCCTCTACCACATACAGCATTCAGTTACGGTAGCCTATAGGTCGGCTGCGGACATTGCGTAACGAAATACTGGCCGAAGAACGTTGAACCGGACAATTCGGTAATCATGCGAATTGAAGACGATCTGTATCGCCGTCTTGCGTTCAAGCTATCGGACGAAGAGCGAACAGTTGCTCGGGACCTGGACGCAGCTGAACTGAGACCGGGTGTGGCAGTTTTCCGAATGAAAACGCTGTAAAAGATAGATGTAGAGCCGCAATTAGCTAACCACACCATCACCAAACATCTTCTCAATGCGGTCTTCACCAACCGAGAATGACGCCAATACTTGCCGGGTATGTTGACCGTGATCAGGGCTAGGCGACCCTGGTTCAAGGACATCGCCGCCAAACCTCGGTGGCGATTTCACTACTCGCATTGAACCCATCAACGGGTGGTCGATAACATCAATAGAGCCATTCGCTTGCAATTGCTCTTGGGCCAGAACCTCGTCCCGATCAAGGAAGCGAGCGCAAGGTACGTCCGCTTCTGTCATTTTCGCGATCACTTCGTCGGTGGTGTGCTTTAAGTACTCGCCCGCTACCAGCGATTTAAAAACATCAATGTTGGTAAGTAATTTCTGCATGTCATCAAAACGTTCGTCAGCCAATAGATGTTCCATCCCCATGGCAATAAGTGAGCGCATCTGTTGGTCGGCGGTACCGGCGGAAATAGTGACTGCGCCGTCTTTGGTTACGGTCAGCTCGTAGAGAAGATCGATGAGCAAGGGCTGCGGCGCAACATCATCATCCAGCAATGTATGGTTCTGAAAGCCGTCAGGGAAGATAAAAAATAAACCAGCATCTAACATAGATAGATCGATGTGCTGGCCTTCGCCTGTCTTTTCTCGAAGATAGAGCGCGCTGGTGACTGCCTGACAAGCAGTGTAAGCGGTGATCTTGTCGCAAATCAGTGTGCGAAAGAATGCTGGTTCTTCTTTACCCTGGGTCGCGGTAATACCCGACTGAGCCTGGATGATCGGGTCATAGGCGGGTGAGCCGCTCTTCGGGCCTGTGTTTCCGAATCCTGAAATCGCGGTGTAGATTAATCGTGGGTTCAGTGCGCGTAGCGCGTCACCGCCCAAACCAAGCCTGTCCATGACGCCTGGCCTGAAGTTATGAATAACGACGTCTACCTCGGGTACCATTTCGCGAATCAGTGCCTGGCCTGCTTCTGTTTTGATATCGACGCGAATGGCTTCCTTGCCGCGATTACAATTAGCGAATAACGAGGAAATACCGCCCTTGGTTGCGCCAATGTAACGAAGCGGGTCGCCGGCGTTTAATGGCTCGACCTTAATCACCCGGGCACCTTGCTCACACATTTGCATCGCCGCAAATGAGGCGGTAATCATGGTGGAAAATTCCAGGATGGTAACGCCTTCAAGTGGCTTCATATTCGCTCCTTAATTATTAATGGTTCCTGGATGGAATCTAACCATCTGTGGTCATCTCCCGCCAACCCGTTGATTTGTCTAACTTAACACGATTCCGGTGATAGGTGACGCCGAAGGGGTTCATTGCCGAAACCAATGGGTTATTGTCTCTCTAATCGTCTTGCTGGCGTAACGCGTTCCAGTAGATCTGCTTCAAATTTTATTGTGAATGATCGGGATCATCAATAGTATCAGTATCAGTCTGAAGGAACTAAAAGAACCCGGGGACTACGTTTATGGGTGGTTTCAACTCATTTTTGTGTGGAGTCTGTTTTGGAACAGCAATTTGTCTTTATGAAAATCAGCATGGTTTGTTGGACGATAATTTATGGGGTTTGGTTGATTAGTTGGGCAGCTGCTGTCTCTGTCGCCACAGGCACTGAATCAATAACGTCTTGGATTCCCGCAATGCTGGGAGTGCCCATTCTACTGATGGGCCTGATGTGCCTACTACTCCCTGCAAAGAGGAAAATATGGATGCACATTGCCACCGTGTTCGGCGTGATTGTATTTATGGGGGGTATTGATGTTTTCCGTGGTCTGGCGACAGGTCGCGATCTTTTCGCTAGCCCTGCAGCCGGTGCGTCAAAACTAATGCTACTAGTCACTGGCGCGTGGTTTAGTGTGATCTGTTTTCGCTCATTTATTTGGGCGAGAAAAAACCCTCCAGATTAATTTGGCAGTTGCTGTTGCCTCTTTACCTTAAAAGGAGTCACGTGGATTCATGAACGACGCCTCAAAGTTTTACGCTGGACTTGTAGCAGATCTTTATGAACCTCTTGCGGATAGCGGAATTATTCAAGTATTCGCGAGGGTAGCCTCGTAGCTTGCAGATGAACTCATTCACTTCTTTAATTTGGGAAAGCTACCGCACAGTTTGCCACTATGCAGAGTGTTAGATTGCTGTGCGATGGCCTGGCTAAGCTTGGTTGAGAGTAACATATGTCCTGGAAGCAGATTGAAGGAATAGATGTATTTGGAACCTCGCTGTTTCAAAATTTATGTTGCAGGCAAGTAGCCAAGTTTATTCCAGAGGTGATGTTTGAAGAGAAGGGCGTTGAGGAAAAACACTTCGTGGCAGAAATCCCAGTGAACGACATTAAGGTTTATGTTTATCTAGACAGTGCAGAGATTGTATTGCCCACTCTGAATATTCGTTTTGAGCGAGCTGGCTCTGCGACACCCGAAGACTTAACGATGCAATTGATAAAGGCGCTGTCGAATGCATTCTGACATGGGTTTGATCAGGACGGGTGCACGTTGACCCGAAATATTAAGGTAGGGGTGCTGCAACGATACTTTGCCTAATGCCCGAATGACCCTGTTAAAATGCCTATTGTGCTTTTATCATTGAGCACGAAACGTGGTTTTTTCTTACTTTCCGCAAAGCGGAAAGTAACGTCACGTTGTTGCGATGATTAACGCGAACCTGATGGTATCTGTGGCAAACTACCAGCCGAGGTAACTCAGCACTTTTCACAACTAATGTTACGACAATCACCGGAGCCACCATGAAAAATATCTGCTTACTCATATTGATTGCATCTGTCTGGCTACTTAGTACCTCACACGCAGAGGTACCTACTTCCAAATACGGCGCCGATGACACATTGGGCGCGATTAACAACCTTAGCCCTGAAAAAGTATTGCAAGCGACACGTTTGGTCAAACATGGCAAGACCTACCGACTTGGGGTGACGACCGGTCCCACATCGCCGGCCTATCCACCCCGCTCATACTCTATGACAGTTCTGCAGCTGGATGACGGTACAGGTACGCCCCTAGGCACTAACAATGCCACAGGCAATGATGACCTGATGAACCTTTGGATGGGCATTGGCAGTCAGATTGATGGCTTGGGTCATATGGGTGAAAATCACGTCTACTACAACGCCACCCACGCTCGCGAGTTTGTTACTCCAAAAGGGCTAACCAAGTTTTCGATTCATGACCTGCCACCAATCGTTACTCGCGGCATCCTGCTCGATATGACTAAACTTCTAGGACGGAATCCACTTCCGGAAGGCACTGCAATTAACCAGCCGGAAATAGAACGTGCAGCAAAGGCCGCTAATGTGCAGATTGAAAGCGGCGACGTTGTATTGCTCCACACTGGTTGGCTGGACATCATGGATACTGACCCTGATCGCTTTATGGCAGGCCAGCCCGGACTTGGTTTGAGCGGTGCCCGCTATCTTGCTCAATTGGGTGTCGTCGCTATTGGCGCCGACAATTGGGCCTTGGAAGTGATCCCGGCCGAAAAAAGCGGCGAAATTTTTCCGGTTCACCCCGAGCTTTTGGCCAAAAACGGTGTCTACATACTCGAGAATATGGACAGTAGAGAGCTGGCGCGTGACAGCGTCACCGAATTTTTATTTGTACTTGGGCAGCCCCGCTTCGAAGGAGCAGTCCAAGCTGTGATCAACCCAGTCGCCATCCACTGACCCGAGTTCAGTACGAAGACTAGGGACTTACTACTCTAAATGCAGATTGGAGATTGGACAATTTAACAGGCATATCCAGTCAATATTTTGAATATCGAAGCAGCATTCGTTGGCTTCTGTTTCGTGTGCAAGCCAAACCAGCATACTGGATGACCGAAGGAGCGGAGCGATGGCGTTTACAGATATTTTTCATCGCCAGATGCTGCCATGGCGTAACTTAACTTGTCTGTGCTCACCCCGGATGTCATGCCTGACCTCTCCCGCGAAATATTGCGAGCGCGAACCAGGCGGTCGCGCCGAACCCAATCAGATCTACCGTCGCCGAGAGGTGTGACAGATCCGCATTGAGATAATCTCGTGCGCTGCCGATGAATATAACAAGCGCGAGGGCTGCGCTGAACACCGCAATCCTAACCGGCTGTACCTGCAGGAACAGGCTGAGCGCAAACAGCAGGTGCGCGACGACGATCCTCGGCAGGTTGAGGGTTTGAGTCTCCAAAAAAGCAATGCCGGCGCTGATCAATATTGCTGCTGCCCAGCTTTTGAGAGATAGGTCCAAACGCGAGGCCATCATGTTGCTGCGCCGAAACCCGAAGGCCATCCCTGGTGCTGCGGCAGCCCGTCCAGGGTCCCGGCGGGGATCGCGAAATCCCTGCCGCCACTTTGACCCGGAATGAGAGTGCGCCTACTGCAGTGGGGGAAAAAAGAACGAACAGCAGAGGGTGAAGACTCGTAATCGATGAGCGTGCCGGTAGGGAATCTAAGCTGGTCCGGCCGAGCGGCGACGTGCGTTGAGAAACCGGTACCGTGAGCACGTCGGCATATGCTGCAACAGCAGTGGGCTGCGTTCAGGATTCGTCGGGTCAGTCGATAGTGAATCTGACCAAACACGCATCGACCATCGAAAGCCATCAGCTTACGGGGCCCCAGCACTGAAACACACTCATAGCTTCGCCATACGATTTACCTTGTGAAACCATGGTGTATTGCTCTCGCGGTGCCGTATGCCATTCGGCTTGAAATCCGGTTCGGTCATTGCCTGTTCCTATTAGATACAGCAAGAAGTATAAGCCTTAAGTGAAGGGTCGCAATACGGTTTCACTCTATCATGAAGCAGCACACCCGCTCTGCTTTGATACTCTAACGACTGGCCGAATATCCCGATTAGAATTCATATTCTCTGTTTATCACGTAACGCATTCGATGAGCGCAGATTCAAGCCTCGCATTATCGTTTTCACTGATGAGTTTGCTAGTAACATTGCCACCGATACTTTTCCCGGTAGATTGGCGCGTCGAGGACAACCCGGTTAAGGGGCCAATACTCCAGTTAGGTGGTATTATAAAAACCAGCAGGCAAACCATTCGATCATATAAGAAAAGGATTTTTTTTTGAAATTTGGAATATTCTTTGAGCTATCGACGCCCAGGCCATTAACAAGACGGAATGAATGGCAGGTTTATCACAATGGATTAGAACAATGTCGATTGGCCGATGAATTGGGATTCGATCATGTGTGGGCAGTGGAACACCATTTTCTTGAAGAGTACTCCCACTGTTCTTCTCCAGAAGTATTTCTTTCTGCAGTCGCCGCCCAAACGAGAAGAATAAGAATCGGTCATGGAGCCGTTGTTTGTGTGCCAGAAATGAACCATCCAGTAAGAGTTGCGGAAAGAGCGGCTGCATTGGATATCATTTCAAACGGCAGACTGGAAGTGGGTACAGCCAGGTCCTCCACCTGGACAGAGTTAGGTGGATTTCAGGTGAATCCTGATGATACAAAGAAAACCTGGGATGAATTTTGTCGTGTTTTACCGAAGATGTGGACGCAAGAAGAATTCGAATGGCAGGGTAAAGGATTCTCTATGCCATCGCGAAATGTATTGCCAAAGCCATATCAAAATCCACACCCGCCTATGTGGGTGACAGTCACGACACCAGGCACGGAACTTGATGCTGCCGACCGTGGTTTGGGATGCCTCGGTGTCTCTGCCGCCGGATATGAAGAACAGGAAAGGCGAACCAAAGAATACCATCGCCGTATCCAACTGTGTGACCCCGTTGGTGGTGTTATCAACGATCAGGTGCACACGATGAACTTCCTCTACTGCGACGAAGACTACCGTAAGGCCCGTGACATTGGTGTGCCTATGGTGAATGCGTTTAATGTCGCGAATACGCATTTGTACTGGACTCGTGAAGCTTATCCGACCCGGGCTTATCAAACCCTTGGTAATGCGGGTGCGGGCATGAAAGCAAAGAAAACAGCGGTAGATGATCCCAGTTTAGCTAAAGGATTACCTGAGGGAGTAGGGGTAGGCGACCCTGAGCATCTGATTAATACCATTAAGAAATGGGAGGAAATAGGCGTCACCGGCATTAACTTTTTGTTAAATGCGATGGAGATGGTGCCTCAAGAACAGGTGCTCGCGAGCATGAAATTATTCGCCAAAGAGGTGATGCCCAGGTTTCGCAGCAAAGAAGATCTAGCGGCGCCGGTATACACACCCACTTCATTGCCTGCGTTTGTGGGAGCTGAAAAATGATTGTTGGTAGCGCTAACATAGAAACCTTGGCGGAGGATGCAGCGACAATTGAGTCTTTTGGTACATCTGAAATTGTTTTTGAGGATGTTGTTTGTTTCCAGATGACCATGGAGATGAGAAACCAGGCCAGAGAAGCCGTATTGCCAAAGGGGCTGCATCCGACAGTACCGGCAACATTATCAATGCAAGCATGGGAGATCAGTCGTAGTCCGTTTGGTGAATTCAAAATGGTCGTTTGCCGAATTGGCTGTCGCAGCGGTGTGCGTGCGCGAGGCTATTCAACCCGCGTATATACGAATTCGCAGATAGCGGCGACGGCGCTTAAGCAACAATTTGGTTTTTCAGCACAATTAGCAGAGATTGACTTTCGTCATAGCTTCGATGGAACTGATGTTAAAGTGATTTTTGAATCAAGAGTTATCTTCGAAGCGGCTTGTCTTGATCCTGAGCCAATGAACAATTCTGACGTACAATATACTGGCACCCTGAATCTTGCACATACACCTAACGGACTTAGGCTGGTCCAATTGGAAGCGCACCATGTTGCTAGTCAGGTGGAACGGTTGTCATCCCGGCTTTTGAATTTTGACAGTGAAGCCTGGGGGAATTCGTTGCTGGATCCTTATACCGTTGTCTCAGCGAGTCTTGCTTATGAAACGGTGACTTTTCCACCGGTTCGATTTGTCTGTAAGCCGGATGAGCTTGCTTTTTCGGGCACAGAAGCTGTTTAAGTTTTTTTATAGAAAGGTCTCAAAGCCCTGACCTTTGACTACCTTATGCTGGGCTAGTGCTAGCTTGATACCACCAGAGGTCTTGGACATCAGTTTCACCCGAGCACCTTCGTCCTCGGGTAGATCCTTGATTCCGGCCATTACGCAGCTGTTTTAGTTTCATGCAGACGGTGCTGCATTGTTTGGTGCCCTGCCACAAAGCTCCTGTAGATGACCGGGTAAACCTCACCCCGTCTGAGAATAGGAATTTTAACAGGGATATTAGGCCAGCAGGCAGAGTATGGGGAGCGTTGTGAACGCGAAGACTTAATTTAACCTTTAGCTTTAAAGGCGCTTACCAATACCTCGGCATCAAATGCGGCCGGTTCTTTACCCGTACTAGCGTAAACATAAAGTGCAGTATTGAAAATAGTATTGGCAACATTAAAAACCAGGAAAACGCCCAGCAAGCAGACCGCTCCAAGGGCCATGACTACAAGAGCGCCCGGGCCTTGAGGTACCAGTATTCCTAATCCTACTGTTATTCCTATAACAGCAAGGATACAAACAAATTGAATCAACCCAAGACCGAAAGCGCGCACCAAACTCTCGCCCCAGGTTTTTTTAAGAATATCCTTGGAGCGCCGCACTGCTCCAAGGGGAGACACATTTTCGTACACCAAAACAGGTACAACGAAGAGCGTCAAAACCGACCACACTAGGCCGAGCACCGAACGAATAATTCTGACGACAAATTCACCAACGCCCCCCAGCCTTTGGGCGAATTTCTCGAGCATTGCCAAGAACAGGCCAACTGTCGCAGCGAGAAGGCTCCACTGAAAGATGATGCCAATTTTACTCAGCCCAAATCGAATGCTCTCCATGAAGGTCGCATCGCCGCCCTCAAATCGAGTCTTAGTGGTATAGACAACGCATACGTTAAAAAAAGTAGCGATAAACGAGAGCCCAAGGTAGACGACGAATAGAATAGCGTATTCCGCCACTCCCCAAGGTGCTCCAGCTCCAGCAGCATCGCTTTCACTAAGAACCTGCAGGACCCCACTAGGTACAAGGATTGCGGCAACATATAAAATCGAGGCAATAGAGGCGAAAAAGGGAAAGAGAAGCATCTCTTTGTCTTGCCCTATCACTGAAAAAGTAAGCTTCGTAATATTCCAACTACGTGAAATAGCATTCATTTTGGTCTCCTCCAGGGCCTTGGTTCGTCTATTCAGGGTGCTTCCAAGCTTGGCGCTACCTGCTGAATAAAGGAATTCTAACAGGGATCTTCAGTCAATATTCTGAGAGCAGCAATTTTAACAGCGATATCCAGTCATTATTCTGAATATCAATGTCGTTACGAATCTCGGTTTTATTGCGCCCCCTTACTCTGATCTAGAGAAGAAGGTGCTTCAGCTACCGATTCTAGAAAGGTGCGCATAATGCGGTTTACCCTTTCGTCGAGCTCGTTAGCATCAATATCAAGCCGATTAGCATAGGCTTCTCGAAAAATGCGGTAACCACGCAATAGTGCCGAAAGTGCTACCTGCAATGCCTCCAGGTCATGTTCCTTGTGAATGTCACCATCGATCACATCCTTGCGTAGCAGGCTCAGACCCTCCTCGTAAAACGGTATCGGGTCAACGGTATCGTCACCATCAAGAACGAGTAGCGCTCGCAACTTACTATCGTTGCTGCCTTTGGACAGGCGGAATGAATTTAGTCTTCGGTCAACGAAAGGCTTATTCTGATTGCTGGCTGCCACGGTGCCTACCAGGGCCTTGAAGCGGCGACTAATCGCAGCTCTAAGTAATTCTTGTCGTGAGCCAAAGTAGTGATAAATATTACCGCGATTAACACCGGCGCCTTGCGGCAACTTCGCGAAGATTCAACCCAGCTAGCACGCCTTTGTCGCGGATTAGATCTAGTGCGACATCAATGAGTTTTTGTTCCGTTTCGGCGCGACTTCGCCGTCGCGAAGGCTCTTTGTCTGGGCGCGCGCCCTTTTTACCTGTTTTATTCCGAACTTTTTTTACGGCCATTGAAACACTCTAATCTTGATTGCCTTGCATTTACGAGATAGTAACAGCTATCATTACGACAAATAAAGTTAGCATAATGCTAAATAGCATTTTATCAGGTTTTGAGGGTCAACAGATGAACTGGAAAAAATGGGTAGGGCTGGCCATTTTTATCGCGTTAATTTTTGGTGTTTATCGCGTATCGCTCCTGATAAACGCACTGACGCTGCCCAATAGCGAGGAAGAGATCGCCGCGGTCAGAGAAATCGTTGACCGTCAAAATGAGGGTGCGTTCTATCGGCCGACAAGAAAATCGTTAGAGGCTAAAGCAGCAAATCCGTTGAAGAATGTTTACTTTGGTGATCTGCATGTTCACACCAATATTTCTTCCGACGCGTATCTTTTTGGTAACCGATTGGATATGGACACTGCCTATCGAATAGCGAAAGGTGAGAGTCAGAAAACCAGAACAGGTGAACGGATGGAGCTTACTCGACCCCTCGACTTTGCAGCTCTGACGGATCACGCAGAAGGTTTCGGACGTCGCATAGCTTGTGACGGTCCTGATTTAAGTGAGGCAGGCACTAAGCAGTGTGAGGAGAGAAGCACACCTTCTCTTATTGGTTTTTTGAAGCTGCGCTCAAAAGCAGAGCAACGCCCCATGATTCGAGACTTGGCTATTTTCAACGAGGACTCCGTGGTCGAACGAGACTTCGCAGCGCAAACCTGGCAGCAGGTTCAGGATGCTGCCGATCGTCATTATGAGCCAGGCGCATTCACGACCTTTGCTGCTTATGAGTATTCACCAGCCCTACCAGACCGTGGCAAGCACCATCGCAATATTGTTTTCAGATCCATGGACGTACCCAAATATGCGGTGTCAGGTTTCGATGCCGTGTCTGAAATTGAACTCTGGAAGGATCTTGAAGCTACCTGTACGAATGACTGTGAGTTTTTGACTATTCCGCACAATATGAACAAGACTTGGGGCTTGGCGTTTTCTGGAGAAACCATCGATGGCGTCGCATACACAGAGGACGACTGGAAGCTCCGAGAACGAAACGAACCCATCGTTGAAATGTTTCAAATAAAGGGTAATTCAGAGTGCTCTGTGGCGTTTGGTGCCGGCGATGAGGAGTGTGGATATGAGCAGTTTTTTCCTCCCTGCGACCAGGGGCAGGAAACCTCCTGCATCTACCCTACCTCTATGGCGAGAGATGGCTTGCAAATAGGTCTGGCTTTGGAAGATCAAATCGGTGTTAACCCGCTTGAGTTTGGCATGATTGGTTCGACAGACACGCATAACTCCAACCCGGGGGATGTGGAGGAATGGGATTTTCGTGGAGCCACAACGTTCAGTTCTTCGCCAGCGGAACGTCGAATGTCTGGAGATAACGTAACGGGAATTCGCATCAACAATCCTGGTGGCCTTGCTGCAGTATGGGCCCCCGAAAATACGCGCGAAGCGTTGTTTGATGCCATGAAACGCAAAGAGGTCTATGCAACCAGTGGCACGCGCATAAAACTGCGCGCCTTCGCGGGGTTTGATATGCCAGTTGATATAGCCGAAACCGGTGATCTTACTGCCGCATATAAGCAGGGTGTTCCTATGGGCGGAAGGCTGTATGCGAGTGAGTCAAAAGCCGAAGGTGTTTCACTGTTTGTGTGGGCCGTAAAAGACCCAGATAATGCACCGCTCGCGAAGCTTCAAGTTGTTAAGGGCTGGATAGAAGAGGGTGAACGGCAAGAGGTGGTTTACGATGTCGCTTGCGGTGGATCGGAATTCGACCCAGCTACAGGCAAGTGCGAAGCCAACGGTGCCACAGTGGATATGAATGACTGCAGTTGGGACAATACTGCCGGTGCATCAGAGCTTAAAACACTTTGGACTGACCCGGATTATCGATCAAACGAAGATGCTTTCTATTACGTGCGCGTGGTGCAAAACCCAACGTGCCGTTGGACAACCTATGACAGTTTACGACTGGGGCGCGAGCCGCTCGACGATTCCCCAGCCACGGTCACTGAAATGGCCTGGGGTTCGCCTATCTGGGTGAAAGCAAAGTAGTGGCTTGAGTGAAACTTGTGGAGATTGGTGAGAATTGTGAAAACAAAAAATAAAGGTAACAGAATCGTAGTTGCCATTGCGCTGATCGGCGGGTTAGTCACGCTGCAGAGTTGCTCCGATGCGTTAGACGCTGTGCGAACCAAAGCGACTCAAACTTATGTCCTCTGGAAATTCGGCGGCGAGCTGTTGGAAATGCCTGCCGATATCCTCACAGCGCATCCGGAACGTAATGCCAAGCGCAGCGCCTACTTTGGTGATCTGCACGTCCACACAACTTACTCCTTCGATGCCTTTGCGTTTGGCACAATGGCTAGTCCATATGATGCTTATCGTTATGCTAAAGGCGAAACGATTAAACATCCCGCGGGTTTCGATTTAAAGCTGAGGGAGCCTTTGGATTTTTACGCGGTGACGGATCATGCGATGTTCCTCGGGGCACTTCCCGCGGCGGCAGACACGTCCACTGAATTCTCGAAATATGACTTCAACCAGGGTTTGCACAATTTTAACGCACCAGAGAAACTGAATACGGATACTGTTCAAGAGCGATTCTCTCTCTTTCGGGGTTTCTTGCCGGGTATTCTGACCGGTATCGTGGACGGCACGGTAGATATAGATAAGCTGAATGAGATTGTAGTCGATGCCTGGGCGGATACGATTAACGCCGCTGAATTGTTCAATGATCCAGGTACATTCACAACCTTTGTCGCCTACGAATACACCTCTTCTACTGCTGATATGGGTAACCTTCATCGTAACGTGATTTTCAAAGGTGCTGACAAACTTCCTGCGATGCCTTTTTCGCGTTTCCATAGTCAAGACCCAGAAGGACTCTGGAACTGGATGGATGAACTTAGATCCGAAGGTATTGAAAGTCTTGCCATACCGCACAATTCCAACGGCTCCAATGGACAGATGTTTAAATTGGTAGATTGGGCTGATGACCCCATGGATGAGAACTACACGGCGAAGCGTGTAAGAAATGAACCGTTGATAGAAATCACGCAAGTTAAGGGTACGTCCGAAACTCATCCATCCTTGTCTGATTCCGATGAATGGGCGGATTTTGAAATAGCGCCATACAGAGTAGCCACAACCTTGGATAGTGAACCAAAAGGTTCTTACGCCAGGGAAGCGCTACTGAACGGCTTAAATTTTTGGGATCAGAATCAAACCAACCCCTACAAGTTTGGATTTATAGGATCATCTGACACACACGTGGCGGCCACCAGTGATGATGAGGCTAACTACTTTTCAAAGGTGGGCTTGATGGATTCCAATGCGATGCTTCGTGGTTCGGTACCAGCTTCGGAAGAAGAACTTGCAACAAGGCGCGACAACAATAACGGGCAAAATAGGATTAAGGAAGTTGATGGCAAAGAGTACATTTCTGGAGCAATCGAAACTTTTGGTGCCTCCGGAATCGCTGGAGTCTGGGCTGAAGCAAATACCCGAGACGCGATTTATGATGCGTTTCGCCGCAAGGAAACTTTTGCCACATCCGGCCCTCGGATGAAGATTCGGTTGTTTGCCGGTTATGGTTTTGACAATGAAATGTTGAATGATGAAGATGTGATCGAAAAAGCCTATGCCACAGGTGTAGCGATGGGTTCGGACATTCTGGCATCCCCCCAAATTGAAGGGAAAAGTGAAGCGCCCAGCTTTTTGCTTTGGGCTACCCAGGATGCCCGTTCGGCACCTCTACAACGACTGCAAATCATCAAAGGATGGGTTGTCGATGGCAAACATCATGAACAGATTTATGATGTCGCCTGCGCCGACGGCGGAAAAGTTGATTCAACAACTCATCGTTGCCCTGACAATGGCGCAAAGGTAAACATAAGTGATTGCTCGATTTCTGAAGATCTCGGGGCGCCGGAGTTAAAAACTGCTTGGACAGACCCAGATTTCAATTCGGAGCATCAAGCGTTTTACTATGCGCGAGTTATGGAAAACCCTACCTGTCGATGGTCGACTTGGGATGCCGTTCGAGCAGGCGTCGCACCAAGGTCGGATTTGCATGCCACCATTCAGGAACGTGCCTGGTCTTCTCCCATTTGGTTCCGACCTAAGCGTGAAGGCGAATAAGTGGTAAGAGTATGTCTCGAAGAACTGAGTGGCTTATCTTGAAAACAAACACAACAAATCGAATAGTGGGCGGGATGAATTCTCTTCTTCGTCGCCCTCTGTTACATTTTTGGTTAATCGGTTTTCTAATTTTTGTGGTGGAGCGTGGTTACTTCGCCCCTGAAGTCGTGCTTGAAGTGGCGTACCCTAACGCCGATCAGATTGCAGCACTGGCTAGCCAATGGCAGCAGGCTAGAGGGCGAGTGGCTTCAGCGGCAGGTCTGGCGAGAATGATCCAGCAAGCGATTGACCAGTCGATCCTCCTGAGTGAAGCATTGCGATTGGGTTTCCATTATCAGGATTCAATTGTTCAACAGCGTTTAATCAGAGATATGCGCTTTATGCAGGATGATTCTGCGGCGAGCGATGTTGAATTGTTGGAACAAGCCTACGCCATGAATCTGCACGTCAACGATCTAGTGGTTCGCCGCCGTCTGGTTCAGATGATGGAAAGCTACCTTCGTGCCTCCGGTGAAAACCAACCCTTAACCGATAAAGTTCTAAGAGTGCTTTATCTGGAGCAAATCGAAACCTTTACTCAACCAGAACGACTGAGTTTTAGTCATGCATTTGTTAGCCAGGATCGATATAGAGGGAAATCATTAGAACGGGCACAACAATTGGTTAAACATTTTGAGGAAGATGAACTGAGCCCAGACGCAGGTGTTTCTATGGGTGACCCGTTCATTTCGGGTTATCGTTTCAGCAAAGTAACACAGCGGCAAATCGAGCGAGAGTTCGGTGCAGGGTTCGGTGAGCGGGTTTTCGACAGCAGGGTGGGGCAATGGGGTGGCCCCATTCGTTCTGTTTACGGTTGGCACGCAGTTTGGCTAAGCGAAAGACTGCCGGCAGAGCCGATGAGTTATGAGTCCGTCAAGTCAAAACTTGTTTACGAATACCGCAGTCAAACGGGAAACCTCAGTTTTGAAAATGCTATGGCGGCGCTAAGAGCGCAGTACCAGATTACGGGTGCGCCTGAATGATGATCTTGACAACACAAAGAACCGTTGCGCTTGTAATACTGGTTTTGTTTTCAAGCACCACCTTGGCGCACAAACTAGCTCCGTCTCTGTTAATGATTCAAGAAACTGCACCGAATCAGTTTGATCTACACTGGAAAACGCCAAGAACGCTGCCGACCCCGGAAAGGATTGAGCTTTATCTACCAAATCATTGTGCCGACCTGAGTGAAAGACAGCCGGTACCTGATCCTGTGGGTATGGTTTTCGAATGGCGAGTTGATTGCGGCGATCAAGGATTAGTGGATTCCCTGGTTCGAGTCAGTGGGCTAGCGGGAAACCAGAGTGCGGCGGTAGTCAAAATAGATCTGCTAGACGGTCGCGCTTACAGGAAACTGCTCAACGGTAGCCAACCAGAATTTCTGGTACCTAAACGAGTTGAGAAAGGCGCGGTGATTCGCGATTACACGCAGCTGGGTACCGAACACATCTTAAGTGGCATTGATCACCTTTTCTTTGTCTGGGCGTTGATTTTGATGTTGACCCGTCGAAAGCTGTTAATCGCAATAACGGCGTTCACTCTAGGTCACAGTGTGACGCTCGCGCTCGCAGCATTGGAGCTTGTCCGCGTGCCGCAGGAACTGACCGAATTTTTTATTGCTCTGTCGATTTTCGTATTGGCTGCTGAGATGGCCAAAAGCAAAATGAAACAGGACACGTCAGATAATCCAGTTAGCCTAATCCGTAAACATGTTTTCTGGGTTTGCGTCGCTTTTGGTTTATTGCATGGTCTCGGTTTTGCTGGCGCGCTACGAGACATCGGTTTGCCCCAAGAAGAAGTTCTGGTGGCCCTGTTAATGTTTAATGTTGGTGTTGAAATTGGTCAATTGCTTTTCTTAGGTGTCGTCATCGCGATTGGCTCAGGGATGGCTGCCATTGCTCGTCCAAGGTTCCCTGTGATTGCGCCAGAGCGATGGCTCTGGCTGCCTATCTACCTGATCGGCTCTGGCTCGGCTTATTGGTGTATTGAGCGAAGTCTGGGCGCGTTCCTTTTGATTACCCAATTTTAGGTAGTTTACTGCAAGCCCATCAACTGCTTAAAGTTCCGACCGTAAGATGCTTTGCTCCCTGAATTGGTGACAGGTTTATCAATTTTCCTTTGAGTCTAAGCTACCTAGTGATTCTTGAAACTGCATGAATGTCTTGGCAGTTAAATCTGGCCGTTGTAAAATGGAACCGTGTCCAACATTTTCCAAGACCTCTAGTCGGGCATTCAAAGCTTTGTCTACAAGATCACGACTTGATGCCAGATTCGGGTCGTGGTCGCCTGTTGCAACCAATACCGGCATTGTCAAAGCAGTAACAGCTTCGGGAAGATTAAACCTTGCAGCGGCTGCGAGTGCTTGAGGCACTAATTCAGGTGCATCGTGAACATTCCAGCCCTCGGGTTTCGGGAATCTCTCGATGCCTGCTTGTAATTGAAGCTGCACAGCTTTCTTTCCACCCTGCTGCTGTGCCTTGTCGTCCGCGGCACCGATGCTGGCATCGTAAAACGCGGCAGAAAGTACCCGTGATGGATTCAGCGAGCAATAGGCGAGAGCCGCCCTGGAACCCCATGCTATTGACCAGACATGGCACTTTGTCGCAGCGCATGCATCCAGAATCTGATTGGCATCTTCAGCATATTGTTCAAAAGTGTATTGAGTTTCTGGGTCTTCCGTTTCTGAACTTAGTCCCATTCCTCGAACATCAAAGCGGATGAAACGGAATTTTTCTATGAGTCGCTCCACGGCAAAGTCCCACATGCGGAGAGTACAGCCTGCACCATGCCAGAGTAGAACATTGGGCCCATGGGCAGGTCCATCGACTTCGACGTTCAGGGTTGCGCCATCGACTTCTACTTTTATGCGAAAATTTTTTGGTTGTGAGCAGTAGCAAAACAATAACAGACTGAAATCGAGAACTTCAACTATCGCTATACGTCATTTTTAGTGACTAGTTTAATTCTCCTACGCTAGCAGCCATCAGATTAAACCAGGTAAATTTCACGCTCTACTCCCAAAGGAGTGTAACAACTCAAATAGTAGCGATATTTGCGTCGTTTCTGCGGTAGCCTAACCCGAGGGGGATTACCCAATGAAGCAGACAAGCTTCTGGCGTTACCGCAAGCACAAAGAACTCGACTTCTTCCCACAAGGAAAGCTGCGTTGGTGGCTATTGGGGCTGATCGTCTTGGGTTGGGCGGTTGAACAATACGAGGCGCTCAAAAACGGTCCCGTGCTGGTCTATATTCTAGCGGACTTCGACAAAACGCTAGTGGAGTGGGGTTACGTCGCCGCCTTTGCGGGTCTTGTATACAGCATTGGCGCCATGCTCTTAAGCCGAGCCACGGACCGCTTCGGCCGTCGGCCGCTGATGATCTGGCCTGTATTTGCCTATGCTATGATTTCCGTCGTTGGCGCGGTTACGCCAAACTTCTGGACTCTCGCGTTTCTCGTCGCAGCCGGTAGCTTTCTGATGGCGGGTATGAACCCGGCAGTACACGCAGCATCTCGCGATCTAACGCCGCAAATGGGGCGCGCCATGGTCTACGCCTGGGTGTCGCTTGCCTTCACGATAGGCGCATTAATGTCGACCATGGTAGCCGCGCAGACTCTGCCAATCTGGCCCGGTTGGCGTTCACAATATTGGATCGCCGCTGGCTTAGGCGCATTCACAGCACTCGTAATTTTCATTTTCTATCGGGATTTGAGTAGTCGTGTGCGTGGCGAGGTTCAACAAACCCCGGAGCAAACCGCTAAGTTAACGTCGACTACAGTGGCCGAGTCGAAAGAAGCGATAGATGCGTACGACGATGGAAGACTGGTGTATCAAAGCCCAAGGCTCTGGCTATTGTCTTTGGTCATTGTATTTTGGTCGCTAACTTATGTCACCGTATCGGCTTACGTGCCTACTTTTCTTACCCAGCATTATCATCTTGAGCCCGCCCGGGCGGCATCGGTCACATCCTACTTCTGGATAGTGTTTACCTTTAGCGTGTTCATCTCGGGTTGGCTATCTGACCGGTTGCGCGTACGTAAAACCGTGATCGCTTTCGGCGGTTTAACGACGGGTGGTTGTTTCATCATCGGCGCGAACTTGCCTGTGGATACGCCCGAAACCACTCTCATGATCATGTGGTCGACGACCGGATTTTTTGCAGGCTTCATCTATCCGGCCTGGTGCGCCATGTATTCAGAAACCGCCGAGGCGATTAGCCCTCACGGTGTGGGCCGCGCATTTGGCATAACCGCCACGCTTTCCCCCTTGGCAGGGTTGTTTTTGAACCTTGGCTTACCCCAGGTAGTAGATATATGGGGCTGGTCGACCTGGATGACGATCGCTGGCGTATGCTGCTTCTGCGTGACGGCTCTGGTCGGAGTAGGCCGAGGACCATGGCTACCTGAAATGACGGGGTCAAAATAGTGGGGTCGGAGGAGGGGGCCGGGATTTGGTGATCCAAAAATTTGTCTGTCGGTTAATTTCTGCGGTGCACCCGCAACCACACGTAAGGAATATGCGGCCTATCAACAAAAAACTATTGTTGGAGGCAGCATTAGTGTTGGCATGCCCTTTGGTCGATACGTTGAAGACAAGGTGCTTAATGTCGGGTCCAATCGGTGGAATGTGGTTGGTCAGTTCGGTGTTTCGAGACAGCTTAATCGCAGGACTATTGAGTCTGCTATTGGCATTTCCTGGTATTCGCGCAACGGTGAGTTGTTAGGGACTCGTAAGCTTGAGCAGGATCCTATTGGGCTATTTCGTGCAACATTGAGCTACAACTTTGCCCCTGATCTTTGGGTCGGCGCGGGAGTTATTTATGCCCACGGCCGGGATACGACATTCGATGGGGTCAAGCGAGATGATCGGCAAATTGGAGCAGACTTTCGCACTTATAGCATCGCCTACACTTACGCATTTTAAATTATCGCGGCAGCAGATTATCGTTTGTCGATGATCGTGTGTTCCTTCCCAAATAGAAACGTCGATCGTTCCATGTCGATGAAGTTGTGCTCATCGTTGATGAAGGCAGCGTTGGCTCGACGAGCTTCGTCTGTGTTCGGTGCCGTCCCCATATCGATCCAGGCTTCTGCGTGACCAAGATAGGATTCAACCCTGGTACCGCGTGCTTTTTGAATTCCTTTGTCGAGTGGTGAGTTAGCGCGGTGAACCTGTCGGTAACACAAAGTGCGAGTCGCCTCAGCATGTGATCGAACAATGGGTCCGTGGTGGGTTAGCCAATAGTGTCTGGCCTCTTCTTCAGACAGTTTTGATTGTTGTCGCAGAGGGAAGAAGACGCGAAGAATGTTGCTCTTTACTTTTGCCGTGATGTCTTCCGGTGCTGGGTTGACTTGAGGGTATTCATAGGCAAACCAGAGTGGCGAGTTCGGCAAGTCGATAAACTTGGATTCGTCTTCAAGAAGAGCAGCGCCAGCTTCCACTGCCTTGCCGGACGCAGAACCCATCTGCTTGTTAAGTTCAGATTCCGATGACCACCAGAGTTCCGCGACACCGTCGAAATGAGGTTCCATTTTCCCGCGTGCTTTTTGTGCCGATTCATTCATTGGAGAGTCAATTGTGTGCGTTTGGACGTAACGCAGTATGTTGAGGTCGGTGGCGAAGCTGGCAACTAAAGGGGCATGTTGGTTTAGCCAATAATCCTGGAACTCTGAGAGCGACAGGTTAGGTTGGCGTCTAAGCGCAAATACGAGTCTAATCACAAGATCTCTCCTGTAGTCGGAGTGTCTATATTTCTATCAGGATGCTCTAAAGTCAAATAGAATCTGGAGGGAAACCTCGGATACCAAAATTTGGCGATAATTGCTGTATTTGCTTTCGTATTTAGTGCGATTGCAGGCAGTTTTGACAACACTGCCATCACCTTCAGTCAATGAAAAATTTAAAGCATCGACTTTGCCAGCTAAGAACATTAGAGCTGGAGGTCGATTTTAAACGTGGAATCAACGTGCGTGTCTCATCAATTTTCATGAATTGAACAAGCGTGTTATCTTGGAAGCTTGGTTAACCGCTGATTAATCTTTGGTTAATTCTGATCATAATAGTCATCGGGAAAACAATTATGGCCCCAAAACCAGCTTTATCGGAACTTCCGATTAAGCTCGCGGAGACTGGTTTTTATCGGGGATTTAGCGTCGACGTGACCGTTGCCAGTAAAATCATTATCAGTGCACTTGTCGTTTGGGCGATCTTTTGGCCAGTCCAGGCGGGTGAGACGCTGGGCGATTGGAACACACTTATTCTGGCCAATTTTGCAGCCTGGTACATCTGGGTTGTCGCTCTTTTTGTCAGTGTTTGTATCGGCTTGGCACTTTGGCCCGCGGCGGGGCGGCTTAACCTGGGGCGACCAGGTGAAAAACCTGATTTTTCTAATTTTTCATGGTTTTCGATGATGTTCAGTGCCGGTATCGGTGTCGGAATGCTGACATGGGCCGTGGCCGAACCCGTTACTCATTTCGGCAACAACCCTGAGGTCATTCAAGGATTAACCTCAGGCGGCGAGGCGGACAATGTGCGCATGGCCTTCAAGTGGTCGTTCCTGCACTGGGGATTTGGGGCATGGTCATGTTACGCGATTACGGGCCTGTCGATGGCGTTTTTTAGTTATCGCCGTGCATTGCCATTGACCATTCGGTCATCGCTGGCACCAATATTCGGTAAGGCGCTATCTGGGCCGTTGGGACACTTTATCGATATTGTGGCCGTTGTTGCGACCATTTTGGGTGTGGCGCAAACCCTTGGGTTTGGTGTGGAACAGTTTGTTGCTGGCCTGACCCGGATCGGCATTGGGGGTCTGGTAGATGCAGACGGCGTTGCAAACTCCTTTGGCATCATTATCGCTCTGATTCTGATCATGGGGGCATCGACGTTGTCGGCGCTGTCTGGCGTGGGCAAAGGCATTAAGTGGTTGTCTAATATCAACATGTTTCTGTCGATCATCCTACTTGGCTTCTTTATTATCTTTGGCTCCACCTTTTTTGGTGGCTCTGCGATGCTCCTTGGTATTTGGGATTACCTGCTCGCAATGCCACAGATGAGCTTTAACGTCTGGCGTACAGATGGTGTTGAAGGATCAGAAGCATTCTTGCTGACACAGTGGCAAGGCTGGTGGCCGGTGTTTTACTGGGCATGGTGGATCGCGTTTGCTCCGTTCGTTGGATTGTTCCTGGCACGTATCTCGCGTGGGCGCACGATCCGTGAATTCGTGCTTGGGGCGATGTTCGTGCCATCACTGATGTGTTTTATTTGGTTCGCTTGGGCTGGTGGGACTGCCATCGATCTGGAACTCAATGGTGGCGCCAACGGTTTGATCTTTGACTCGGCCAATGCTGACAAGATCTTTGCCATGACGGAATTCATGCTGGCGCCAATCGGTGATTGGTTGGCATGGGGTATGGCGCTGCTGATTGTTGTACTTTTGATGACGTTCCTTATCACATCGGCTGACTCGGCGGTGTTGATCGTGAACACCATCAACGCGGGTGGCGATGAAGGCCCGAAGGCACGGCCACATATCCTGTTCTGGGGTGCAGCCCTTGGGCTTGTGGTGGTGGGTCTGCTTATTTCAGGTGGTACAGAGGCTATTAAGACGGCGATGGTAATTGGCGCACTGCCGTTCTCGGTTGTGATGGTGTTGATGTGCTTTGCTCTGGTCATGGCGATCTACTACGATGGCCGGCGCGAAGCTGCTGGCGTTCAGACCACATTTGCCAGCGACAATCCTATGCCTGCTGGCTAATCAGGCTGCTCAAAAACACGTAGAGGTCAAGCCTTTCGTCAACGATCCTAAAGTGTCAAACTCAAAACTCACTTTAAGGGATTCCCATGGCTAAAGGCATAGATAAAGGGCCTGACAAAAACAATAGCGATTGGAAATCCACAGCGTGCATCCTTTGCACTTTAAATTGTGGTGTCAAAGTTCAATTGAATGCAGAAGGTACCGAGATTGTGCGTACCAAGGGAGATGAGAATCACCCCGCGTCGCAGGGTTATCTCTGCAACAAAGCGTCACGTTTAAATTTCTACCAGAATCGCGATGATCGCCTGTTGTCCCCCATGAAGCGTAATGCTGAAGGCGGGTACGATGCCATTGATTGGGACACCGCGATTGCTGAGATCGCGTCCAAGCTCAGTGGGATTCGTGACGAACTTGGCGGAGACAAGATTTTTTACTATGGCGGCGGCGGTCAAGGGAACCACCTGCCAGGCGCTTACAGTGGCACAACCCAGTCGACGTTAGGCGTGAAATATCGCTCGAACGCCCTCGCACAAGAAAAGACCGGTGAGTTTTGGGTGGCCGATCGCATGCTAGGCGGCTACAACCATGCCGACTTTGAGCACGCCCAGGTCGTGATTTTTTTGGGTAAAAATCCGTGGCAATCTCATGGCTTACATCGGGCACGCGCCGAGATTCGTGAAATGTCCAAGGATCCCAATCGAACTCTGGTCGTTATCGATCCGAAAAGAACAGAAACCGCAGACCTTGCAGACATCCACTTACCCGTAAAGATGGGTCGCGACGCCTGGCTACTCGCGGGCATGGTCGCAACAATCGTGCAGGAGAACTTGCAGGATGACCAATGGATTGCAGGTCATACCAACGGTGTGGAAGCCGTCATGGGTGTATTTGATAAGATTGATATCGCCGACTGCGCACGAAAGTCTGGCATAGACGAAGCCATCATTCGGTCTACTGCAAGAACTATAGCGCTCGCTGATAGCGTCGCGGTTCTTGAGGACCTAGGCACTCAAATGAACCGGCACTCCACGCTCGTGAGCTACCTGCAACGCCTCACGTGGTTGTTGACCGGAAACTTCGCCAAGCCTGGAACTGCCTACACATCCAATGGCTTGGGCAATTTGGGGAGCGGCAAAGAGAGAGGCAAAAGCCCTGTGTTAGGCGGTCGCATCATCGCTGGCATCATTCCTGCGAACATCATACCTGATGAAGTTTTGGCCGATCATCCAAATCGTTATCGCGCAATGATCATCGAATCCGCCAACCCCGTGCACTCGTTGCCCGATAGCACCAAGTGGCGCAAGGCCATGCGCGCGCTTGAGTGCAGTGTCGTTATCGACATTGCAATGACTGAGTCCGCACGCCAAGCAGACTATGTGCTACCTGCAACCACACAATACGAAAAAGCTGAGGCGACTTTCTTTAACTTTGAGTTCCCTGAAAATTACTTTCACGTGAGGGCCCCGCTTTTCGCTCGGCCTGAAGGTGTCTTGGATGAAGCTGAAATCCATGCACGCCTTGCAATAGCTCTTGGCGCTATTCCAGAAGGTATCGAAGAAGAACTTAACGCCGCCCTGGCGGAAGGCGGTCGCGACGGCTTTCGAAATTTGATTTTCACTAAGCTCCGGGAAAACCCTGCTCTCGGCAAAGTCGCCCCGGCACTCCTCTACCGGACTCTTGGTAGGACCTTACCGGAAGGCATGCAAAACGCCGCTGCGTTGTGGGCGGTATGTCACCAACATGTCATCGCCAACAGAATATCCGTCGAAGCCGCTGGGGTCGCTGGCGAAGGTATGGCGCTGGGAGACAATTTGTTTGATGCGATCCTGGCTGGACCCAGTGCAGTTATCATGAGCAAAGAAGATTGGCCCGATGTCTGGCAAAGAACGCCCGGGGGCAGTGTTAATTTCGATCTTCCGGAAATGTTGGAAGCTGCAGCTCAGCTCAATTCAGAAAATCCTCAAGAAACAACCGCTGAATTTCCATTTCTTCTTTCAGCCGGTGAACGACGCGATTTCACCGCGAACACTATTCTTCGGAACCCGGCATGGCGCAGAAAAGATAAGGAAGGGGCGATGTACATTAACCCCGGTGATGCAGCACGACTGAATTTGGGCGACGGCTCAAACGCTCGCATCACGACTGATCGTGGTGCTTTGGATGTCGTTGTGGCGATTAACGATCGGATGCAGCGTGGACATATCTCCATTCCAAACGGTTTAGGCCTCGACTATCCCGATGAACAAGGCAACATGAAAACCACTGGAGCTGCGCCAAACGAACTCACGTCTACCGATCTTGCCGATAAATACTTTGGGACCCCGTGGCACAAGTCCGTACCTGTCCGGGTGGAAGCGATAGGCTAAGCATCACCATAAAGCAATGCGCTGTTGCTGCTCGAAAGGCCAGCCAAGCACACCTTCATCCCTGAACGTTGAGTTTCAGGTCGGCGCACGATGGAATCTCTGAGGCTATAGGCCAATTCGAGGCCTGAGTCACGTTGATTGATCCGATTGGCCCTGGTTTATGTACCCCGCGCTCCTATTTTCGCATCGCGTTATACCCGGTCGTTATCAGTTCAACCTCAGCAGAACGTACCCCATTTCGCAAACCAATGTCAGCTCCCAGTACAGCAGTGACTGGCTTATCTTCAGTATAAGCGGGCCAATCAATGATACCTTCAGCGCTTGGATCACTCGTTTTGGCAAAGTTCGTCCACATTGTCATCATCTTTCCGGAAAACTCTGTGTCCCTGTCCCCAATATCAATATTGAATATTGACAAGTTGCCAAACACATAAGGGATTTCTGCGGCGTGAAACGACCCGTACTGGTCACTGCCATCGATTAATGGGCGCCAATCCCACCAATAAAGATAAACTGGGCTGGAGACGTTCTCCATGTAATTTGCCCATAAACGCATGGGCTGAGTAAACATTGCATCTGTATTGAATCGAATGAAAGAATCCCGCGCAACATCGGGCTCCGCTGGATAGAGCGTGTATATCTCTTGAGCCGCAGTTGGCAAAGTAAGTTTGACGAACTGGTCGTGCGCCGCGACATAATCGATTGTCCCACCAGGATTACCCAATGCTGGGTCAAAAGTAGTCGCTTCATCCGCATTCGAACCAATCATCACGGGCACGTCAGCTTGGCGGCCCTCGGAGAAAATGGTGTTCACCTCATCTGGCAGGACAGCCCCATCAACAATGGTGAGCCGGTCAAAATTCAGTAATAGCTCCGGATCCTCAGAGAAGGTATCCATAATCGACTTCGCTGGTAAAGCACGCAGCGTAGCCAAATCGGATTCGTCCGCCCCCGTAAAAACAGATGCTTGTCGCTGACCCCATTCTTCGCCAGAGGGTATCCCCCACCTTGGCTTGGATAAAGCACTTAATGGAATAAATCGCGCACCACTCTGACCAATCACCTTGTGAAATAACCCTCTCGCCATGGGGCTAGCTTGCAGAACAGACATACTCCAAGACCCAGCAGATTCACCAAAAATCGTTACGTTGCCAGGGTCACCACCGAACTGCGCTACGTTGTCTCGCACCCATTGCAATGCTGCGATCTGATCGTGGAAGCCCTGATTACCTGAATTCCCGCCGCCTTCCTGGGTGAGCTCGGGATGGGCAAGAAACCCAAATGGTCCTAACCGATAGTTGACCGTGACGAGTACTACACCTTTTGCCGTTAATGGCGCTCCATCGTAATCACCTCCTGAACCCATCACTAGCGCACCACCGTGCACCCATACCATGACCGGAAGTGCTGCAGAGGCATCTTTTGCCCGAGTCCAGAGGTTGAGCGTCAGACAATCCTCACTCATTTCAACAAAGAGGCGATCATAAAACGCACTTAACGACCCTGGCTGATAACAAGGCAGACCAAATTTGGTTGCATCACGCTCACCCTCCCACGATTCAATTGGGTGTGGTGGCTGCCAACGTTTTTCTGCAACCGGTGCTGCCGCGAACGGAATCCCAAGGTATTCGTGCAAACCATGCCCTCGTGCAATACCTCGGATATTACCGCCAGTTACCGAGACGACCGTACCAACCGGGTCTGCTGTGACGACCGCTGGCACAGCACTTTGTTCCTGCTCGGTCGAGCAACCAGTAAACATCAGGACAGCAACCACGATTACCGCTACACAACTCTTGTATCGACTCTTAGACATCTTTCTCCTCTCGTTATAGTGATCGATATCGATGACTTAGGAGTATGCCTTAGTTCAGGAGGGTCATTGAGAAAAAGTATTCAAGACAGTAACTCAGCAACTTAGAGTCAACGAGGAACCAATCACATTATAGGCTGATAATACCAAGCCGAAAGCTGGTGGCGTCACTTAAGTATCGGTCAAACTGCATGACGAGTAGACACCACAACTTCGTTGGCAATTACCGATGGTGGCTTCGCCAGGAATCGGTCGAAGTACCTGGCGGCGACGGCGTGTTCAGGAAAGTAGCTACGAAATGAACCAATACTAATAAAGCTAAATCGCCAGAATTTTCCAGCAGCCTGCTGAGACCTATTCCTCCTAAAAAGACAAACACGCAGTTTTTCCATTTCCATCGAAGGGTAAAATAGTGGAGCAACGCGAAAAGAAAATTGCTCATCAATATTGCAGACAAAAACCCTGCAGATGGTTCTATAACCATAGGCAGAAAGAGCCTGAAGGCTAGTTCTTCAACAATCGATATATAAAGCAGATAGACAATCCACAGGCCTTGAATTCTACTCAGTGGCACGCCTTTACTGACTAAAAAAACAAGGAAAAAACCTAGCGCGGATAATAAAGCCACGATATAAGTTGAAGGGCTATCTGAAAAGTCTGAAATAACTGCCCAGAAAACGTCTGGTGTCGACTGCAGGAAAATTAGAGTGGCGGCAATAAAACCCATTGTGCAGCCGTGACGGTATAGGACGTGTACAAATGTAGAGACGGGTAAAGTAGTACCTGAGTAATCTCTTTGTAACCTCCCCATGTTTGCTGTTCCGTAGACCGATTAAAAAGTGGTTGTAGTGGCCAAGTAAAATTCGCCAAAAGTTCAGGAGATACGATTAAGCGGGGATTAGATACGTTCATTGATCGATGTGCAATATAAATGGGCTTTAAAGCTATGCATTAAATCAAGCCACCCTGGATATTTATCTATTTAGATCATCGATGAATCTGCAGTCACTGCGGTTGTGGGGAACAGGATGAATCAGACCTGTTTTTGTGCGGGTTGCCAAGTATCTTCCAGCCATACGGCGAAGCTCCTGCCGACCACTGATCAATTTCATGACTAGATCAATACGAGATCAATACGAGTTCAATACGAGATCAATACTAGTTCAATAATAGATCAATGCCTGCTTTTAGCGCCAGATTCGAATCTCTCGACAAGGTATGCCTTACAGCGGTAGCCTGTACGCAAAATAAGCGTAAATCGAGGAGAATGAATATGTCGGAATATCAGGAAATTCAATATGTTGTCGATGGTCCTGTTGCCACCATCACAATGAACCGGCCGGACCAATTGAACGCACTGACCGACCTGACCCAGGCAGAGGTTCGCCACGCTTTAGATCAGTCAGAAACAAACTCCAACGTGATCGGCACGGTTCTGACGGGAGCGGGTCGTGGTTTCTGTGCTGGCGTAGACATGAATGCTCTAGGGTCGATGAGTGATGCGGGCGAGCGCACCACGGCCAACTTCGAACATCTGCAAGCGCAACCCGGCAATCCAGATGGCGACCCTAACTACCATGGGTCGCCGACCTATTTTTTGGGGCTGCGCAAGCCGTTGATCGCCGCCATCAATGGTGCGGCTGCAGGACTCGGCTTCAGTTACGCGACATTCTGCGACATGCGTTTTATGGACCGCAATGCCAAACTGGTCACCTCTTTTGGTCCCCGTGGATTGATCGCCGAGCATGGTACTAGTTGGATGTTGCCGCGCATTGTGGGTCCCGCCAATGCCCTCGATATGTATTGGAGCTCGCGGCGGATTGATGGCGAAGAAGCGTTCCGCATGGGTTACGCCAATCGACTATGTGAATCCGGCACCTGTTGCAGCGAGGCACAGCAATTTTTGCGCGACATAGCAAATACGTCAGCGCCCGCTTCCATTATGATGATGAAGCGCCAGGTGTACAAACATTTGAATCGTGAGTTGGGAGAGGCGATGACGGAGTCCTCTCGCTGGATGGACGAGAGTCTGGCGCGCGACGATTTTAAGGAAGGTGTTGCATCTTTTGTAGAAAGGCGTGCACCTAATTTCTCCAAGCTGGAGAATTGATCCAGTGAGCATTCAACCAGAAGTGCAGCCAGGTATTCAACTACGCCAGATCTGTCTTGTTGCCGCACAACTCGAGCCGGTCATTGAAGACCTAACGGCTATCCTCGGCATTAATGTCTGTTACGTCGATGATGGTGTCGCCGCGTTTGGGCTCGAGAACGCCCTGATGCCAATTGGTCGAAACTTCCTTGAGGTGGTCGCGCCAATACAGGAGGCAACCGCGGGTGGTCGTTATTTGGAACGTCGCGGCGGTGATGGCGGCTACATGGTGATCACCCAAGCCGATAGTCGAGAGACCCAACTTGCAGCACGACAGCGGGCCCTCGATAGCGGCGTGAGGATTGCGCATGAGGCAGAGCGAGGTGACTGGCATCTGACGCAGTTGCACCCTCGGGATCTTGAGGCTGCGTTCCTTGAACTTGAGTCAGACCAGCATAATGACTTTGATGGTTATTGGATGCCTGTCGGCGGCCTCGGCTGGGAAGACAAGGTCAGGCAGGATGTCACCATTGATATCGTCGGCGTTGAACTGCAAGCAGCTGACCCTGCCTCGCTTGCTGACAAGTGGGCGCGCATTGTTGGCGCTGAATGCGCTGTCGACGCAGAGAGCATCGTTGTATCGCTCAACAATGTTACGTTACGTTTCGTTCCTTTAGGTGACGATCGCGGGCCTGGTCTCTCTGGGCTGCATATTCGAGTCGCGGATCGGGCCGCGATACTGAATGCGGCAAAGCGTCGTGACTGCTATGTCTCAGACGACCAGGTGCTGATTTGCGGGACTCGATTTTATCTACAGGACTAATACCTAAGGTCGCCTTACCTTTGGATATTCAAGTTTAGGCCGAGACTATTTTTCGACATTTCCCGGATAGAGAAAGCAAGGCACCTAATCCCGAGCTAACACTACCTGAGCAGGACTTTGTCTGGTCGGACTCACCTTTCTTTCGAGGGCTTGAACAGCTGACGGTGAGAGGCACATGATCTATATAAACGCTGAGATAGGCCGAATTGCCTGATACGAGTAATATTCGCAAAACATTTCATCGTTGCACACGACTCTGATGTTTCGAGCACCATTTCGATGGAGCGCATCAAGACTGACTCGCTAATTCTGTGTTAGCCCAAGCCAAAGGGGTTAGCATTTCGTCGACCAAACTTTGGCAGCTGGTCCGGATCGACTTCTGCCCAGTTTGCCGAACGCTTTTCCAGGAACGCAGCATTGCCTTCTGAAGAATCAGGCCCGGTGAAAGCCCAGGCAATTGCATCATCGTCTTCATATATCGCTCGATAGAGCTCACCTTCATCCATGATTCGCCCCCAGGTCATCTGCTTCACAAGCGACACGGCAGAAGGTGATGAGCCTTCTGCTATCTCCGTTGCAAGCGCAATCGCTTCATCTAATACCTGGTCGCGAGGTACGGCACGTAATACCAGCCCCATTTCTGCAGCCTCAGCACCCGTGATTTTACGGCCGGTCAACATCAAGTGCGCGGCTTTCTCAATACCGATCAAACGCGGCAAGGTCCAGGTTGCACCCATTTCAGGGATCAACCCCCACTTCACAAAAGAAAAGGCGATGTTGGCATCTTCAGCTGCAATTCGTATGTCGCAGGTGAGTGGATAGGCAGCGCCGAAGCCTCCTGCAGAACCATTGATGGCGCAGATGACGGGCTTTGATGATATCTGGAACGGATAGGTTCTTAGCACTCGCTGGGTTGGGTGACCACCTGAATCAGAGACGTCAGGTGCTTCAGATGATCTGGGATTCTCACCGCGTTCTTTAACATCGTTCATGTCAAGCCCGACGCAAAAGGCATCACCTGCACCAGTAATAATGACGGCGCGCACGTCCGGATCACGATCGCAGTCTCTCAAATATTCCGTGAGCTTCACGGCCATCTCGGGACTGTAAGCATTGCGCTTTTCTGGCCGGTTAAAGGTGATCGTGGCTATGTGGTCTTTTTTTTTGTCCAGCAACAAATGGCTCATAAATTGTGCTCTCGTTGATCGTTACGCAAAAGTTACTACAAATTTGGCGCCAATTTTGGTCTCTAATAGCGGGGCCGGAGTCATTATCCCGTTGCTACGAGCCCGTTGTTGCGAGCCGTTGTTAGGGTGCAATCGAGTCAATAGAGGTATTCGACCTCGTCATTGACGAAGGTATAACGTGGATGTTTATACCACCCGTAAAGCAGAGATGAGCGAGGTTCTTTGTGCACCTTGGTGTCGTAAACCTTAAGTTCGCCGCTTGAACCGTCCATCCAGAAGTCGATGTCGTAAATTTTCTCTGGTTCTCCCTGCACATGAAAATCTGTGCAGGCAAAATAGATGTTGCCTCGAATTTGACGAACCGGGTCGTGCACCATCACGAACTTCAGTTCGAGGTTTTCACCGGTCTTATCATCTTTCAAATGAAAGATACTATCGGTATCGACCTGGCTGGCCACATATGCTTGCATGGTGGACTTGATGTCCTCCACATAAAATTTGAATACTGACGTTTGGGGCGAGGTCTCGGCTGTCGATTCGGCGGTAGACCAAGGGCTAAATATAATCAACAGCCCGGCAAGCAGGCTGTTGATCAGAGTAGCATTGATTCGCCGACCAGGCAGGTAGCGACTCACGCACGATTGCTCACTACTTTAAAGACGCGGCTTAGCCACCGTGTTCTTTTGCTTCAGCAGCTTCGCCACCGTGTTCTTTTGCCTCAGCAGCTTCGCCACCATGTTCTTTTGCCTCAGCAGCTTCGCCACCGTGTTCTTTTGCCCCAGCAGCTTCGCCACCGTGTTCTTTTGCCTCAGCAGCTTTGCCACCGTGTTCCTTTGATGGGTCATGCCCGTCAGCGAAGGCGAATAGGGGGAGTAACAGAATAAAAGTTAATAAAATTTTCATTAGCCGTAGTACTCTTGATTAAGGTGTATGCATTATCAGTACTTGCGACGCTGAGGTCACGACATTTCACTCGGCTGGGTCTGTTTTTTGTTGTTGACGTTCAAATTGTTGGATTGAAAGGGCTCGACAAGCCATGCGCCGGGTGAGAAGGCCCGGTCTCGCGCCTCGGGTAAGCCCAGGCCATATTCCGTATTGGTGATTGCGTCGCCGCTTTCTGGACGCTGGTAGCTGCGCAATAGGCGATCCCATAGACTGAAAATAGTTGAAAAATTAGCGTCGCCATAATGGCGATCGACGGCGTGATGGCTGGCATGGAAGCGGGGTGTGACGATCAGTGCCGAGATGCCCCCTTCAATATGGTCAGGGAAATCGATATTACTATGATGGAACTGTGCGCATAGGCTCACCATGGCTTCAAACAGAAACCATGCAATGGCGGTGGGTCCCCATATGGCAATCCAAAGAGCCTTGGCTAGCGCCGATATCATCAGCTCGCCGGGATGAAAGCGCAGGGCCGTGGTCACATCCATCGCGGTATCCGCGTGATGTGCTTTGTGAAAGCGCCATAAGAAGGTGACTCTGTGATTTGCGCGATGCCAGAAGTAATCAAATAAGTCGAGTACGACGAGAGAAGCCGCGAGTTCGACCCAGCCCGTTAAGCCTAACCAGCGTGAGATGCCCCAACCCTGTTGTTCGACGAATACGACCCATAGTAGGAGCGGCACATAAATCACCAATCGGATCAATACCGTGTTAAGTGCTGCTATGCCACCATGGAAGAGTAAGCGTTTGAATCTGCTCTCACGCCACGGTCGTTTTGGCGCAAGGGTTTCGACGCCCAGAAAAAATAGCAGACCGCCGAGAAAAACAACCAGCTTGCCCGTATCTAGGTCGATATTCATCCGAGCAGTATGCGTGCAGGAATTTTCAAGTCAAACTTTTAGCTGTAGCGGGATTAACCTGTCGGGTGAAATCTGTCCTATGTTGACTTATACGCGATTGGAATCAGGTGGCTAGAAAGTATTCGGATTTCCTGAACACATTTAGATGATATCGACGAGCATCGTTCTGGACTGCAGATTTTGTTAGCATCATAACGATGAGCGCGTCACCATCGAAGTTCTCCTGGTATTTGGCTGGCGTCGTTGGCCAGTTCCTTCCGTGGGGTCTCAATAGCGTCTTGTTTACCTGGATGGTCGCCGTCTATTTAGGAGAAGGCGGGGTTCGACTGGGCATCGCACAGATGTGTATTCAATTGCCGGGCCTAGTCTTCATCCTGTTCGGTGGACTTCTAGCCGACAGGGTCGACCGGCGTACGATACTCATCGTTTTTCAGTGCCTTGCAGCGCTACCGGTATTTACGCTAGTGCTGTTGATCGAAATCTCGACGCTTAGCTATCTGATGTTAATCGTATTCGCGGTCGGTGTAGGGAGTTTCAATGCCTTCATTCAACCGGCTAGAGACAGCATCTTAAATCAGGTATCGGGACCCAATATCCAGCAGGCCGTGACGATGACGATGGGTTTGTCATTTTTTGCGCAGATTGTCGGGTTTGGGTTTGCCAGCCAGGCAGATACTACAGGTCCCGTTCCGTTGTTGCTCATACAAGGAACAGTTTTACTTCTCGGCGCTCTGGTTGCGTTAAAGCTGCCTTCGTCGATGCCCGAGAGGGAATCGCTTGCTGAGACCCGGGAAAAAAATCGTGAAAGCGTGTTTGGCGAGATAAGGGATGGCCTATCTCTTATCTTTAATTCGCCGCGTATGTTCCCCGTGATGATCCTGATGTTTTCTGTCGGTGTGTTTTATATGGGTGCCTTCTCCGTGTTGAATCCACTTGCCGTCAGGGATGTGTACGGCGGTGCTGCCTTCGATATAGCGCTGTCCTATATGTGCTTTATGGTTGGCACCATTGTCATGACGGTTATCCTGGTGGCGATCGGCGGGATTAGGCGACAGGGTTTGGGTTTGATGATCGCACTGGTAGCTGGTGGTGTATTTTTGGTTTTAATAAACCTTAGATTGCCATTTTACGGCTACGTTCTTTGTATTGGACTGTGGGGAATGTGCGGCGGCGTTGCAATGAGCCTGGGGCGAGCGATTATTCAGGAATCAGCGCCAGAGAATTATCGAGCAAGAGCATTGTCTATTTATTCGCTAGGTACGCTGGGCGGCGGTCCGATCGGTGCGGTATCCATGGGGTACTTTGCGTCAGTTATGAATCCGTTGTTGGGATTCTTTGTTGCCGCTGCAGGAGTCTTTTTTACGGTAGTGTTTGTCTGGACAATGACAGGTCTTTCGAAGGTAGATCGACTTTAACAGTAACGCTTTACGCGTTTGCCGCCCAGTGATCGATTACCCTGGACGGAAACCGCTTTTATCTCTCCAACTGTTAATCCTGCAGTCGATATACCCTTGCGGCTGTGCCGCGGAAGACAGAGGCTTTTTCGTCTTCGGAAAGCCCGGCTTTGGCCGCGATTCTTTTAAACATATTCCAGAGCGTCCGGTAGGAAATACACTCTCTGTCGACCGGAAAGTTACTCTCAAACATGCAGCGGTCAGGTCCAAAAGCCTCGATTGCGGCGATGTAGTATGGGTATAGAAGATCACAGAACGCCTCGGAACTGAGCGGTGTATCTTGTTTGTGCATATGAAAAGAAGGTTCCCAGGCGCCTGCCCGCATCTGGGCTCCACCCAGTTTCATGACCGTATTGGGGCTTGCCGCAACGATATCGATACATTCTCGCCATCGTGCGAATGTTTCTGCATCAGCATCCAGGTCAACAGTACCGCCGAAGTGATTGACGATTACAGGGACTTCAGGATGGGCAGCGGCCAATTTGGCGAGCGTAGGTAGACGTTCGAAATCTGGCGAATAGTGATCGAATGAGAGATTGTATTTCGCCAGAAGCGCAAAGCCATCAAGATAGGTTTGATTAAGATCAGAGGGGAAGGCAGTACGTATCCCTCGAAAGTTGGCTGACGCGGCCAGGTGGGCTTCTAGCACAGGTTCTACGCTGGCGCCTGCTCTCAGGTCGGCTGAGCCAAAAATACCGGTACACAGTCGCGTCGAACCGTAAATTCCTGAGCGACTCATGGCGGCAACCCCTTGAACGAATTCTGTTTCACCAACGCAACGCATGTCTTTTGGGCCGTCTGCGCGAAAAAAAGCACCACATTGAGCAAACACTGTTTGGGTGATGTTATGACCGCTTTTGTTGATATCCGCCATGATTTCTTCGCACAGATAAACTGTTTGTTCAAAGATTGATGTCGCGACCCGATTGTCCCAAAGGTGGTGGTGTGGGTCTATGATTGGCAGATCGGGCTCCAGGACCGCCTCGGGTTCTTCGCTACTAATGAATCTCTCTATGTCGCTGTTTTCAGGGTAGGTCATTTTAAAACTCCAGAGGTAACCGCAGGTGCTTTTTGATAAAGGCGTAAGGTCATTCGATGTCGCCTGGTTTCTATTAAGCTCAGTGTTTATACACTGAACGGGTTTGTCCGTTTATACTGCGCTGCTATTATTGAATCATCAAGCCTACACAGGACGTTTCATGCTTAATCACCAAACGGCACAGTCAGTCATTGACCATGGCATTTCACTCGGCGCTGACTTCGCCGAACTATTTGTCGAAAGAAGCCAGACCAATACCATCAGCACCTTGAGTAACCAGGTGCAATCGGTGGAGTCGGGGATAGACTTCGGCATAGGCTTGCGCCTGGTCTATGGCACTAAAGTCCTCTATGGCTATACCAACAAACCTGAGGGAGATGAGCTGAAAAGAATCCTGTCTGAACTGGCTGCGAAGGATTTGCGAGACCCATGCGTCTCAGCATTCAATTTTGACTATAGGCAGATAAAAGATTTGCATCTTGCGGTGCGCACGTTAAGTAATGATTCTGAGGTTGAGAGCAAGGTGGCATACCTGCTGAGGGCTGATTTAGCGGCTCGTGCCGCTAGCAACATGATCTCGCAAACCCGGGGTTCGTGTCGTCAAAAAGAACAGCACGTCGAACTCTTTAACAGTGAAGGCCTGCACACAGGGGATACCCGTAACTATATTCGCACCTCACTCACTTCCATTGCGTCAGATGGCTCTGAGCAGGCGACGGGGAGTTGGAATGACGGTGGCTTGATGGGCTGGGAGCTTGAAGATGATATCAGCGCTGAAAAAACCGGAACAGAAGCGACAAGGCAAGCACTGGTTAACCTTGGTGCAAAACCTTGTCCCTCGGGTCGTATGCCCGTGGTCATCGGTAATGGTTTCGGTGGCGTGATTTTTCATGAGGCCTGTGGCCATTTGCTGGAAACGACCTCGGTGGCGAAAAAGGCGTCTGTGTTCCATGACCAGATGGGTCAAATGATTGCAAATACAGCGGTGAGTGCGGTGGATGACGGCACGATGACGAAGCAGTGGGGTTCGATCAATATTGACGACGAAGGCCTTGATACGCAACGAACGCAATTGATCAAGGACGGCAAGCTAACCAGTTTTCTTGTCGATAAGATTGGCGCTGAGCAAACTGGCTTCGAGAGAACTGGTTCGGGCCGACGTGAGTCCTACAAATATGCGCCCGCCTCCAGGATGAGAAACACTTTTATCGAGCCTGGCGATGCGGGCCTGGAAGAGATGATCGGCTCCATTGATAAAGGCATCTATGCCTCTCATATGGGGGGTGGTTCAGTGCAGCCGGGAACTGGTGAGTTTAACTTTGCGGTGACGGAAGGGTACTACGTAGAGGATGGCAAGATTCAATATCCTATTAAGGCCGCAACGCTCATCAGCACCGGACCTGCAGTACTTAAAGAGATCTCAATGGTTGGTAATGATTTCTCTTTGGCCTGCGGCATGTGTGGTTCAGTCTCGGGTGCGGTGCCAACATCTGTGGGTCAGGCAACACTTAAGGTAGATGACATCCTTGTTGGGGGTAACGCCTGATGACTATTTCCGATCAGGCGAATCAGGTGCTTGGGCTTGTTAAGGCCGCAGGTGCGAGCGGTGACCTGATTATCGACCAGGGAGAATCCTTGTCCCTGAAAGCAAGTAACGGTGAGCTTGAAGAATACAAGGTGAGTTCGAGCCAGATTTTTGGTTTGAGGGTGATTAAAGACGGCAAAGTGGGTACCGCTTATAGCGAGGCCGCGGATAGTGACGCCTTGAGTTCACTGGTTGAGCAGGCGCTGACTAACGCGAGCTTTACGGCGATAGAAGTTCATGAAAATATTCTGGCTAATGAGGTCAACCTGAAAACAGATGACTCGGTTTTGTGCCCGGCCGAGGAGGTAAGCATTGATGACAAGGTTAACTTTGCTTTACAGATGGAAAGTGATCTTGCCGCCAGGGACAAGGTGAAAAACGTGCCCTATAACGGCGTTCAGGACAATACGACTCAGCGCCATATTTTTTCAAGTGCAGGTCTTAGTGCTTATTCTAAAAGCAGAATGTGTGCCGCCTATGCTTATGCGCTGATTGAGCAGGGTGATAAGAACGCGATGGAAGGTATCGGCCAGGCAGCGCGATTGTTTACTGCTTTAAATGCTAACGATATCGTTGACAGGGCATATACCCAGACTATTGATATCCTTGACGGCTCCCCTGTGCCGAGTGGTCACTATGATGTGATATTCGATGAAGAAGTTCAGGCTTCTTTATTTGGAGTTTTCACCATGATGTTTTCGGGAAAATCAGCCAAGGATGGGGTGAACCCCATGCGGGAAAAGTTAGGCGAATCTATTGCCGATACCCGATTGAACATTACTGACCAGCCGCTGAGTGCTGATGGGTTTGGTTATCAATTGTTCGATGCAGAAGGTACAGCGACACAATCAACACCCTTGATCGTTGATGGCACCCTTAACACGCTTATTCATAACAGTGCCACAGCATCCTTTTTTGATATGAAGACTACCGGACATGCAGCTCGAGGACCTAAATCGACGTTGGGTGTGGGGCTGCACCAACTAGAAATCGCTGCAGGCAGCAGCTCGCAGGCAGATTTGTTTTCTGGAAAATACCTGATGCTAACTGACCTGACAGGGATGCATTCGGGTGCCAATGCTATTTCCGGTGATTTCAGTTTCGGTGCTTCAGGGTTCCTTTATGAAGATGGGCAAAGGCTACAACCGGTGCGAGGTATTACAGTGGCGGGAAACTTCTATGACATGCTCAATAAAATTGCACTGATAGGAGATAAACAGTTTTGGAACTGGGAAAGGTCCGCACTAATGCCTCATCTGCGCTTTGCTGACCTGGCTATTGCGGGTTAGAACTTCCACCTGTTTTGTTTAACGGCCGTGAAATTCAGGTGGCCGTTTACCCTTAAATGCGGCTCTGCCCTCGGCACCATCCTCGCTGTCTCGAACGGCCAGCAATTGGTCTCGGGTGATTGCCGCTGTTTCGGCGGGTCCACGGGGAACGGTCTCTGCGACCATTGACTTGATGGTCTCAACGACCAGTGGTGCACTAACGGCAAAAATGTCAGCGTACTCCTGAGCCGCGGCCAACTGTTCTCCCAAAGGGACGACCTTGTTCACCATGCCGACTTCATAGGCACGCTGCGCCGTTAAGTCCTGGCCCAGAAGCATAAATTCCATCGCGATTTTATGCGGGATCTTCGCCGCGCAACCTGCGATCAACCCACCTGTGAAACCAACCTGAGCTTCGGGGTATTTGAATATGGTGTTGTCAGCTGCAACGACCAGATCGCACATCTGAACCAAAATATAGGCACCACCAACGCAATATCCCTGGACGCAAGCAATAATAGGTTTGTTGGTGATGACACCAACACCGGGTACCCCCTGCCACATTTCCATTGGTGGGTCCTTGATATCGGCCCCAACTGAAAATGCTCGGTCACCATCCGCGCAGAGGATGGCTGAGCGAGCATCGGAATCGCGAAACTGTCGCAGTGCGGCCCGTAGGCCCTGAATTAACGATTCGTTCAGTGCATTGAGCCTGCTTGCGCGATTAAGTGTAATGACGGCAGTTTTACCGTTCTGTTCGTACAAAACATCAGACATTTCGGTCAGCCTTTTCATGTAAACGATATATTCGTTCCGCGGTATTATAGAACATCGCATCTTTCTCTTCTTCGCTGAAGTCTATGACGATCTTCTTTAGACCGTTGTATAACACCGGATAGGAGATAGAGAATCGATCAACGGGAAAGTTACTTTCGAACATACAGCGATCTGGTCCAAAACAATCGATTGTGTGCAAATAGTAGTCCCGTTGCGCCTCGACAAATTCGTCTGAATCAGGAGGGGTAGATCGATTGTGCCAACCGAAGCCATTATCTGGCATTGCCAGCCCGCCGATTTTTGCAACGACATTGTCGCACTCTGCTATCTTTTTAATGTCCTGCTTCCATTGCTTAAATATCCCGGCTTTCTTATCTGCGTAATAACCGACGCCGAGAGGTGTGCCGAAATGGTCCAGTATCATCTGGGTGTCAGGTGCGGCGAGAGCTAGCTCATAGAAATCTTTGTTTTGATAATGATAATGCCAGGTGTCGTAGCTGTAGCCCTTGCGGCCTAGCAGGCGGACACCGGCTCTAAATTTTGGGTCAGCATAAAGCCCCTTCGGTGCGCCACCTGGAATAAACAACTCTTTAGGGTGTGTGGCGCAGGCGCCGGCGTGACGAATGCCTCGGAATAGACCTTGGCCAGAGACTTCATGCCCGGCAAGAACTTCAACTAACTCATCCCCTAGGGTCAAATCCGCATGGGCAACAATACCGGAGATTTCAGCGCCGTGCCTCTCAGCGGATTCTGTGGCTTGTTCGGCAACGAATCGGGTTTCGCCCAGCGGGCGTAAATGCGCCGGACCATCTTTTAAGTATTCTGAGTGGCATTCGACGAAAACGGTTTTAACAATATTATGCCCAGAACCCGTATCAGCATGCAGGTTCTCAACGACATATTCGTTGCCTGGGTGGCGCCAAAGATGATGGTGTGGGTCTATGATTCGTTGCTCGGGGTCGATGATATCTTCAGTGATGCTGTCTAACCAATCTTGGCTACCGGGTGTGTTCATAAGGGTGTGCTCAGGTGAGTGTGCTGATTTGCTAAATCATCATTAAACTATAACGCAATAGTTCATATGGCGCAGCGCGATCCTCGGGTCTCAGTCATCGTATCGAGCAGTAGTGCACCAAACTCTTTGCCACAGGGCCAGGCGACAATTAAAGGAACGGTTAAGTTTTATGATGCCAATGAAGTGGTTCGGTATTGGCACTACCGCATGCTGTCAGAAAAGATGCACTCCGGGGAAAAGACATTCCAAATGTTCGTCCAGTAACGATTGGAGTTGATCGTAGGGTTTTCTGCTCATAATGTGATCGAGCGAACCAGTGTTAGAGTTACTCAATAACAACCGGGTATATACTTTCACCCAGAAAGAAGGACGATAGGGGCTAACCGATGGAGTTTGACGAAACGATGGGTTTGAAAAATGCTCAAAAAAAAGATGTGGATTTATTGGGTTCGGAGGAGCTTCGAGATCCGTCGATAACGGCCTCAAAGCTTTTAGGTCAGGAAAGAGCGTATTTTTATGACAAATTCGATCCACCGTTCTTCATTTTGTCCAGATATGAAGACGTCAACGGCGCGTTATTAGATGCAGAAACCTATGTTGAAGGGTTCGGCAACGGGCCTAATTTTCAACCGGCTCAGGGTATCTTGTCAGACGCGCCGCATCACACCTTTACTAGAGGGCTGATTCAGCGTGATTTCCTGGTCAAGCAAATTAGTGATCTGCAACCGCGGCTGGAAGAAATCGTGCAGGAGTTGTTGGATGGGGTTGCGTCAAAAAAAATATGGGATCTACACGATGAGCTTTCCTTTCCGCTTCCAGTAATCATCATTTGTGAGATCCTGGGGATACCTACTGATGACATTAAAAAATTCAAAAGGTGGGCGGATGCTTCGGTGGCAAACATGTGTGCGGAAGACCCGTCTGAATACGCCGATGAGCTAGCTGAGATGGGTGCCTATATTCTGGAACAGATTCATCTCAAGAGGAAAGCAGGGAAATCGAGCGACCTGTTATCCGTTATGGCGCTTGCCAAAGAAGATGGGGAATATATGTCAGACGACGAGTTAGTTTCGTTCGCGGGGCAAATATTTGTTGCAGGGAACGAAACAACCACCTCTTTGATCTCAAATTTGGTTTGGAGATTGTTGACAATTGGTGATTTGTGGAATGAATTTTGTCGGGATGAAATTGACGTCGACGATGCAATCAACGAAAGCTTGCGATTTGATCCACCGCTGTTGGGTTTGTTCAAGACGACATCACGGGACGTGGAAGTCGACGGCGTGACGATACCGTCCAACACCAAAGTCATGATGCATTACGGTGCGGCAAATAGAGACCCACAGGCATTTTCTGAACCGAACACCTTTAAGTTGAAGCGCTCCGGGAAGAAGATGTTGAGCTTCAGTGTAGGTTTGCATGTTTGCATTGGAAGAGAGTTAGCGAAACTTGAGGCAAGGGTCACATTAACGGCGCTTCGTAAGCGTTATCCAAAGTTGCGGTTAGTCAACGAAGGTGAGCGGGTCGGCCCGTTTCTATTCTGGGGGCGATCTAAGTTGCCGGTGACGCACCAGTAGGGGCAAGGTTAACGGCTATGATGTCACAACTTAGCCCGTTCACTGAGCGTTTCCTTCAATATTCAAGTTTGTTGTCGCCAGGGTACAACGGTCGAATCGACTAGTGCATCATGTCGCCGAAAAATCGTCCGCATCGTTCAAAAGTGCTCGAGCTCGGCTGACCAGTTCGTCGCCCGAGAAAGGCTTTTGTAGAAAACCATCTCTTTCGGAAGGTATATCGTCGAAGTGGGTTCTTGGATACCCGGAGATAAATAGCGCCTGTGTATTCGGATGTATGGCACGTAAATGAGTCACCTAGAGTTGGCCCGCTCATTTTTAGGCAGGATGACGTCTGAACTTACAAGGTCGATCGGGTGGTCGAGCTGTTTGGCAATAGCGAGCGCAGCTTTCCGGTTTGCGTTGCGCAGGTTCTCGGTTGGCTGCCTGCGGATTGTGATGTTCGTATTAGAACCAAGGAACTATGAACAATAAGTCTCGCTTTGCTCTAATTTGAATTACAATAGGGATTGTTGATCAAATTTTGAGTTACAGGAGACCTCCCAAGGATGTCGCAAAGTTTTGAAGTCCAGGGATTGATCCATTCCATTGGCGATACCACTGAATACGGCAACAACGGCTTCACAAAACGAGAGTTTGTGATCAAGCTGACCGGCCAGAATGAAAATCCAACCTACCCTAATCACATTGCCCTTGAACTGATTAAAGACAAGTGCGCAATGATGGACAATCATAATATCGGCGATGAAATCCAGGTGCAGTTTAATCTTTCGGGCAGGCTTTGGTCAGGTGGCGGTAACCCGGAGAAGTGTTTTACCAGCTTGCAGGCCTGGCGCGTGACGCCAGCGCCAGGCCAATCACATTCGTCTTCGTCGGCTGATCAAGGCGCTTCACCACCGCCTTTCGATGAGAACGAATATGACGATATCCCTTTCTGAGATACCTCTGGTAATGACGCGCGATATCACTAGCACATCACGCTTCAACCCTGGCCTGCATCAAGTGTTGCCTGACGCATTTTACGGCTGTCGAAGCCGATTTTTTTGACCGGCTTGAATTTTAGTACGCGCCGATTCGGCGTGTTGTTCAGTCTGACGAATTCCTTTTGTGCCTGTTGGTCTCCTGCACGCAAACGTTTTGCCAGGGTCGGCAGGAACCAGTCTATTGTTTCTTGATCGCTGAGTACCTCGCAGGTTCCTTTGTAGGTCAGGCTCAGTGGTGCTTTTATGTCACAACCTTTGCTGGTGATGGAGATTGATGTACGAGGTTCCCGGGCAACCGCCTGAACCCGTACCCTTAGTGATGAGACGCTAAGCCAGAAGTAACCGCGATTATAAACGTAAGACATGATGACACCCACGGGCCAGCCCTCTTTGGTGCTCCACATGAAGGTACATTCGTTCTGGGCGTCTATAAGCTCCTGTTCGTCTTCTTCTTCCAGTGTGTAGTGGCTCACATCGTCGTAATTAAAGCTGTTATTCATGTTTTAATCTCCAGATAAGTGATCAGAGTGATTTGAGATGTACCGATTTTGCACACAAGGTCGATGGATATACTATCAAGTTAATTCCCAATAAGTGGGTCTGGAGGACCAGTCATGACATTGAATCAAATGCAGGTAGAACGTGTGCCCGATCAGGCAGAGCTAGTGGCGCGGGCTGAAGCGTTGTTGCCGGGGTTACACGAGCGTGCCCGGGTAGCGGAAGAGAGTCGACGGCTCTCTGGTGACACTGTACGTGAATTCCGGGCGGCTGAGTTCCACAAGATTCTGCAGCCGCGGCGGTTTGGCGGATTTGAGTTGGGTTTCGACACAGCTGCGGAGGTCATTCGTACGCTAGCAACTGCCTGCGGCTCTAGCGGTTGGGTGGCCAACCTGTTCATTGTGCATAACTGGCAGATAGGGCTGTTTCCGATTCAGGCGCAGGAAGAGTACTGGGCGGACAGTTCGGATCAGGTATGTTCCACGGCATCCTTTGCAACCCACAGCGAAATGCAAGAAGTTGATGGCGGTTTCAGGCTTTCTGGACGCTGGAAGTTTTCCAGCGGCTGTGACTTTGCAGGCTGGTTCATTATCTTAAAGCCCAGTCCTACCTGTATGGACTGGCTACTAGTGCCGCGGGGCGATTTGGACATTGTCGATGACTGGTTTGTGTCGGGCTTGTCAGGCACCGGTAGTAAAGACCTGATCCTCGATGATGTTTTTGTACCGGAACACCGCCGACTGCCGATTATGGATCTTGCGACGGGTAATACACCCGGCGGTAAGGCGCATGGTATTCCTCTGGCGAGGCTACCGTTTGTGCTCCCGGCGGTGTGGGGGATTCCGCCAGCCCTCGTCGGCATGGCTAATGGCATGGCAGAGGCCGTGCGCCAGACTTTAATAGGTAAAAAAGCGCTGTTCAGCGGAGAATTGCAGGCGGAGCGGGTTGCCAATCAGATGAAGTTGACCGAAGCACTGACCGATATTCATGCAGCGGAACTCATCATGCGCCATCGGCTGACTGAACTCATGCGTTGGGGGGAGGCGGGTGCGCCGCCCTCCACACTGGATGCCTTATCGTCTCAGCGGGATGCCTCATATGTCTCGCGGCTGATGGGCAAAGTGGCCAACAACCTTGCCCTTATGTCCGGTGCCACGTCGATTAATCTCAGTAACCCGATTCAGCGTTACCAGCGGGATATCAATGCCGGTGTGACACACGTGTCCCTGGTATGGGAAGAGGCGGCGGAAAACTATGGGCGTGCATTGTGGGAGTTGCCTGGAAAAGCCAGATAGCGCTAGATCTCTGTAAGGTTCAATTTTTTTTCGCTGCGTTTCAATTTGCCCGCAGTGGAGTACCGGTCTGTTTAGTACCAGATTAAAGAAACCGAGGAGGACGGGGTCATCGGCGTGTCTGATGAGCGATAGTGAGAAGCCGGCGACGACATTCCTGCCCTTTAGCAATCGCTTGACTTCACCGGCCAATCCTATGACAGTCGTGCCATAAAAATATCTAATCGTTCAGATTAAACCCGGTCAAGTTGCGCAGGAAACAGATGTGAATACTGTGAATTGGGATTTTGAAACAGACCTCCTTGTCATAGGCTCGGGCTCTGCCGGTTTGACAGCTGCTGTCGTTGGCGAGCATGAAGGTCTGGATGTGATCGTGCTTGAAAAAGAAGCGTTCTATGGTGGCACAACGGCGCTATCTGGCGGTGTCGCGTGGGTGCCGAATAATTCGCTGATGGCGAAGGCGGGCATTGATGACAATCCAGCCGAAGTGATAACTTTCGGCGCAAAAGTAAAAGAGCAGGAAATATGTGGCGGGATATAGGGACAGACGAAGCCTGTCCCTATAAGTTTCTATTTCAGAATATAAACTTCAACCTCAAGAGTACTTTTAGCGGCATCAAAGGTGATAACGTCTAGATTTTGCGTACCGTCATTGATCTGAACGACAGTTCTCATGATCACTTTAGAGCCGTCTACATACCAACGGCCTGCAAAAACTCCAGCGACAATCGCTTCAGCCGTTGCGCCCCTGCCCTGGCCTGTTACTGATCCGCTTTTTCGATCGCCGTTATAAGCCAGGTTGTATGTTGTGTATACCTTTCCATAGGCTCCCATGTCCCCCGTCGCTGTAATGACGGTTTGGTCTTGGCCAAGGTTGACCGAGGTAATCGTCATCGAAGTGTCCGGCTGACGTTTGGACAACGTCATGCCGTTTTCATGGTGTCCGGCTTGGGTTATTTGTGCCGCGAACAGCATGGTAATAAGAATTAGAACTCGCTTCATCTGTTAAAGCCTCCGTAAATACTAGGTAGTTTGATATGACTGGGTTTTTAATTGTCGATTCAGACTAACATATATTAACTGCCTGGGATCTGTTTTGGCTTGTCGGTCACAAATAGGAAAATAGCTTCAAGTCCTATGTGAACTCCTGCTCCTGCCAGGTCGACATAACGCGAAGCCTTTAAACCGGGCTATCTGGTATTCACAGCGACACTAGTTTCGAGAAAGTTGAAATATATCAATAGGAAGTGCGTGAGCACCCTGAGCAGTAACGATATTAGCATCATGAAGGTTTACCTTGTGAGGCAACCATTTGACCGGTTTTTCGCGTCCTAAATATGCTCTAAGACGGTGTCCCTGATAGATGTTATTCAGCTCGACATGCGGTCAGTGGGTCGGTTAACTTGTGGGTTGCAAGAAGCGGGTAACCGTTGAAGGCAATGAACCTGTTAGGGCACCCAGGCAGAGAATAAAAGTAAAAATTTTAAGGCGACTATGAGCACAGAAAATATGAGTATTGGTGATTCTCCATTGACAGCACTGGTCGAATATCAAGTTCGCACAGAAACAACGACCGTCGACGAGTGGCTGGATGTTTGGCAGAAAAGAGGTCAGGACGCACTGGTGGGTGAACCTGGTACCAGTGCCTACGAAGCTGCCCGCTCGCTGCAGGATGAAAGCCATGTGCTTGTCTTTGAACGCTATGCACAGGGTCAGTCCAGTCTTGATGCACATGTTGCACGTCCGGCCCACGCGACCCTGATGGAAACCATGGGTGAGCGCAGTATGACAAGGCGTCGCGTGATGAGTAACCAGTTCGTCGATATTGAAGGCTATGGCTGGTGGGACAGAGCGCAATCGGACGAGCCCATGAGTGACGCAGGCATCACGATTACGTTAATTGGTACACGCTTTACTGATGCTGCCATGAAGCGACGCTATATCGAAGTAACGGGCGAGCATGCTGACTATTGTAGGGATGCTGAACCTGGCACGCTGATCTACAGTGGTGGACTCGCGCTTCGGGATTCCGACCGTGGTCCGGACGTTAAAGCAGGCGATATGTTGTTCGTCGCGGCTTTTGCTAACGAACAGGCCGCAATCGCTCATCGCGATGATCCCCGGCACGTCGCGCTGCAGCCTACGTTGAATGAAATTGAGCGAGAGCGGACTTTCCTGCATTCTATACACATCTACGGGGAATGGATATTTGTGGCGCGCCAGGTGATTCGCCTTCGGCGAACCATTCAATCAAGTGTCACGTATGGCGCGGTTTTGGTCTAGCTAACAGCTGAATGACGATCTTTACGATCCGGACATTTCCGGACTATCTGGGTGGGCTGTGCAGAGGCTTTTCGGCCTCTGGCTTAACGCGCGCTCAGTAAGCTACTTGGCTGGTTCGCAGAACTTGATCAGTGTGAAAGCTCGTATCGCCTAGCAGAATCTCTGTCACACGCGCCCGTTTGAAGTACAGACCGATGTCGTGTTCGTCTGTCACGCCAATTCCACCATGCATCTGTATGCCTTCTTTACCGGATAGCTGGTAAGTGGCGGTGCAGCGAGCCTTGCAGGCGTTAGAGACTCGCGCAAGATTGCTACTGCCACTATCAATACTCCGGAGCGCTTTGAGCACGATTGCGCGGCTGAGTTCAACTTCACAGAACCAGCGTCCTGCGCGATGTTTTAGACCTTGAAACGTCCCGATTTTCGCGCCGAACTGTTCTCTGACTTTCAGATACTCAAGCGTCATTTCAAAGGCAGATTGAATACCCCCGAGCATATCGGCAGACAAAGCGATCGCGGCGCGCGCGTAAACTTCATCCAGCACATCCGCGGCATTGCCAATTTCGCCAAGGATATCCTCAGGTGAAATTGGCACATCTGTAAAGGTAATGTTGGCAGAAGGCGTGCTGTCCAGCAGCAGATTGTTGGCGATGGACACCCCCGCTGCAGAACTGTTAACCAGCACCAGGGATAGACCATCCCGGTCACCGGCATCACCCGATGATCTGCAGACGACCACTAGATGATTAGCAGAGCCACCATTGATAACCAATTGTTTGTGGCCGCTTAATTGATAGCCACCGTCGCTTTTCGTGAGCGCTGCGTGCACGTTTTCAGGCTCGTGTCGTGAAGTTTCCTGGTACGCCATGGCGTACAGGCCGCTGCCGTCACAGATCTTTGGCAGGTGCTCAGTTTTCTGATCATTGTTACCGGCAAGTTCGATGGCACTGCCACTGAGTACGACCGATGAGAGCAGTGGTGATATTAGGAGTTTGCGCCCGGCTTCTTCCATCACGATGCCGAGTTCGGCGTATCCGAGGCCGAGCCCACCAAATTCTTCAGGAAAAGGAATCGCGGCCCAGCCGAGTTCTACCATTTGCTGCCATAGCCCGGTATCGATTGTGCCGGACTTTGGCGATGCACGGTTCGCTCGGAGCTGGTTTAATTGCCATTGATCATCGACGAAACTTTTGGCGCTGTCTCTGAGTAGTTCTTGTTCTTCGTTGAGTATTAGTGTCATGTCGCTATTCCGGCAATCCAAGCACACGCTTGGTAATAATGTTGAGCTGAATTTCAGAAGTGCCGCCCAGAATTGTCGAGGCGCGCGAGTACAGCCATTCGCGAGTTGATTCTTTGGCTTCCGGATGGAATTCATCGCCATCCCAGATCAAGCCATCAGCCCCATTAAGTCGTTGCCGAAGATCTGCGCTGCGTTGTCCCAGCTCGCTAAGGTAGAGCTTAAACATGGAGCCTTCCGGGCCCATGCCTTTCCCGGCTTTGGCGGCATCCTGGACCTTTTGCAAGGTTGCGGCGTAGCACATCTGATCCATTTCGGTTTGCGCAATCTCGGCTCGAACAGCTTTGTCCGGCAATGGACCGGTAGGAGCGTTCATTGAATCGCGTGCAACTTGCAGCAATGTGCGTTTTTGGTCACCAGTCGAGGCTCGACCAGGGCCGCCTGCCAACATGGTTCGTTCGTGGAGCAGTAACGCCTTGGCGACGGACCAGCCTTTGTTTTCCTCGTGCACTCTGTTGGCGATAGGTACTCGAACACCATCAAAAAACGTTTCACAAAAAGGCGATGCGCCCGATAACAATACGATAGGACGTGCCGAGACGCCCTCAGATTCCATGTCGATTAGCAGAAAGCTGATGCCTTCGTGCTTCGGTGCATCTGAGTCTGTTCGCACTAAACAAAAAATCCAGTCAGATACATCAGCAGTGGAGGTCCAGACCTTTTGACCCGTGACGACATAATCATCACCGTCTTTAACTGCTTTGCATTGCAAGCTTGCAAGGTCTGATCCAGAACCCGGTTCGCTGTATCCCTGGCACCAGCGAATCTCACCGCTGGCGATCCTGGGTAAGTGTTCGCGTTTTTGTTCTTCGGTCGCGTATTCCAGGAGCGCAGGCCCAAGCATGCTAATGCCAAATGAGTAGAGCGGCGAGTGGGTGCCGATAGCGCTCATCTCTTCAGCCAGTACTTTGCTCTCATCATCAGAAAGACCACCGCCGCCATATTCTTTCGGCCAGCCAGGAATTGTCCAACCTTGGGCAACAAGGCGATCCATCCAAAGCTGGACATCTGGCTCATCAATTTTTTGACGTCTGCCACCCCACAATATGTCAGGGAGAATATTGTCGTCACCCTGGCATGATGCAGGGCAGTTTTCGTTCAGCCAAGCGCGTGTTTCTTGACGGAATGTATTTAAGTCACTCATAGAGAATCCGTAAACATTAGAAGAATCAGCAGTGGGGTTATTATGAAAGGTGTTCTTTTGTATGACAAGGCAGTTATAAGGGATATAGATCTGCGATTGCTGGACAAAATGTGGGCCGTGGCTACGGTTACATGGATGACTATGACGTCGCTCGCAGCCTGGCGTGATGGTCGAGTGCAGACTATTTACGGCGGGACCAATGACGTCATGAAAGAGATAGTTGGGAAATCTCTTGGAGTGGGGCGTCGCTCATAAGGTTAGGATAATGCAGCGATGGTTTAAATATTAGCCGGCAGGCTCGTCGCCTATCCACGGGGCAGTAACGTCGATCCTCGTGCCCTGACAATCGGCACCCCCCATTTCGAATTGACGGCAGATTGTGGGTCGAACGAGATATTGATCGCACAGAAAAGTGTTGCGGTTCAATGCTTCACACCATCCGTCATCTAGCCTTCGCATAGATTGAACACCGCTGCCGTCCGTTTCAATAAAGCGTTCTGGCATGCCGGTGTCATCGAGGATCATGACCTGCATTCGGCAACATGCTGCCTGACAGGTTGAGCAATGAATTGTGGCGGGCAACACTGGTTTGGCTATATCGCTCATCGATTTATTAGCTATTCAGTGTATTGAGATCAAAACAGGCGAAATACCTGATGATACGATTTTCATCATCTGTCTTTATTAAACCTTCGGCCAGAGCTTTGCTCAAGGTCATTTTCCCTCCGAGTATTTCAGCCCAATGTTCGTGGCTGATCGTCATCGACAAAGTGGCATTCTCCCCGCTTGAAGGCACAGCAACACAGTGGCGAAGGGCCAGGCCGGCACTGCTGCCGTCAGAGAAAGTCACACTGATTTCATCTTCCACTTCATTCGCCTTTTCCGGCACGAGCAGAACGCGCAATAGCGCGAGGGATTCGCTGGCAGGGCGATTTAATACTTCCCGTTTGTGAAATCGATGGACACGAAAGCGCTCCAGGCTGATCGTGCCATCTAATTCCATAGCACGTGTTATGCACCAGTTTCTGATATTGGCGGATGTTGTTGACTGGGCAACGCCACGCAATGCCTGGGCAAGTCTTACGCGGTCTTCGCTCTCTCCGGCGTCTGCTCTGCCGGTCTCGTTGACTTCGGATCTTACCAACCAGGATGATACTTCTATGGCCCAGCGGAAATCCTTCGCCGCAAGTGCCTCATCTACTTCGTCACGTACCTTGCTGATACCGCCAAATCCGTTGATAAGCTTCTGCGCACGCTGGGGTGCCGGTGTGGGAAACAGGTTCGCTTCGTCTTCATCAAACCATCCAAACAGACCAGTGTAGATCTGGCGAATGTGATGTTCTACGACGCCATAAAATTGTTGGGTAGTGTAGTGTTTTTTGAAATATGTCGGCAGGCGAACAGCGGCAATAGTCTCATTGAGCGTCAGGCCCAAGTTGGCGCAGCGCACGGTCTGGTCCCACATAAACTGTATTGAATCGCGGTAATCGCGGGTGCGTTCCGCGATGTTTGCTGTACCTGATAACGGCGAACCGTGAGCGCCAATCAGGTCGTCGGCGCCAAGTCCGGCAAGTCCATCCAAGCCCTTCAGTAGTATCCTGGGGTCACGGTATTCCTCGCCGCGAATCGCGAACACGTTGAAAAGCGTTGGCCATAGGAGATTATTGACTGCGAGCTTCAATGCCGGAAACCAGATGGTCACAGAATCTGTTGCGTCAGAGGGTGCCGGATAAAATTCAACGTCCAGCCCGGCGATTGACGCTTTTGTTGGCTTGTCGAAAGTATGTTGGGCGGGAACGTGGCCACCGGTAAAGGGCGCATGCGCCGGGTTTCGATAGAAGTTACCCAGCCCAACATTTACCACACCATCAGCGCCTTCATTCGGCATCATGATGGCAAACTGATGCACCAGTCCTCTTGTAACTCTTGGTGCAACCTCTCCCCCGAAACGCTTTAGGTTAGCCTGAATACCACTATGCCCCCAGATTGGAAGGTCGGGATTTTCGGCCAGGAGTGCTTCTGTACCGCCAACGTAGTGAAAGTGGGTATAGATGCATGCCGCCAGGGGCGCATCAGTTTCCTTTCTTATCTCTTCCAGCGCTGCTGACATTTCTTCGATACACTCACCGGTGTCGATGACAATAAGCCCTTCCGGTCCCTCTACAAAAGACTGGTTTGAGAGGCCGTTGCCAACGAGTGACCATGCTTTGTCGCCAACCTTGTAAAGTTTTCTGACCAGGCGCCTGCTATGCGCGATGGCGGCAGGGTGCGCCAATTGGCCACGGTCCCCGGTTGCTACTTCACCGGGGGAGAATGATTCTGGAGTCTGCATTGTGTTGCTCTTTTCTGGGCTGGATTATCAGTGTAACGAATTGGATCGATGATTAGGTGATTGGGTGATTGGGTGATTGGGTTGCCGAAAAGCTCAGGGGTTTTAATCCGGGATACACTTAGCGCCGCGAGGCCGACACAACTCGCGTAAAGAACGACAGCAAGGAGTTGGTGACGAAAACTGCCTTGGAAGAAAAATATGAAAACGAGAATAATATTGTTGTTGGGGAATGTTATGTTGTCAGCGTTGCGGTCCTGGTGCCGGGAAGTTGTTAAATGGAAGTTGCCCGCTGTACCTGGAAATGGATTTTGAAGGCGGATTAGCGCAAGACTGCCTCCCCGGGGTGCGATATGCCGATTCCGAACCATGAGCTCAGACGATCCTCATCGAAGCCTGCTAATCGACGCCAACTAATTGACATAAACAGAGGATGACCAGTGAATAGATGGGAGTTATTGGACACGGCTGATATTCCGCGTAATGGCGGCCAGTTGCGTCTGCTTAGACGCGCCGATGAATTTTCCATCCGGATTTCTGGGTCGCAGGGTGATCTAATGAACTCTCGTACACATGGGTCGGAAGACGCTTTGGGCGAATTAGCCTGTGCTCATTGTAGGACTGCGGAATCGGCCAGAGTACTTATTGGCGGTTTAGGTATGGGATTCACACTAGCAGCCGCTTTGGATAGCTTACCGACAGACGCGACGATTGAGGTTGCAGAACTCGTTCCGGGTGTTTTGAAATGGAACCGCGAGATTCTTGGTGTATGCGCAGGAGAACCTCTCCTCGACAAACGGGTGCAGGTTACCATCGCAGACGTGGCTGACCTGATCAATCGTGCTTCGGGTGAATACGATGCAATACTATTAGATGTTGATAATGGACCTGAAGGGTTAACTCACCCTGAAAACGACGACCTTTATTCACTTCAGGGACTAGAGACGGCTTACCGTGCGCTTCGTAAATCAGGTGTGCTCGCCGTTTGGTCCGCGACCTCTGCACCTCGATTTACGGCCCTATTAAAGAAGGCCGGCTTCCGGGTTAACGAACGGCACGTTCGGGCGCATAAGGGGAAAGGGTCGCGGCACGTGATTTGGCTGGCCTCTAGAGCCTAGTTGCCGCTGCGTGTCGCTCGGTATATTCGAAACATAAAACAATGTAGGTGAAAGTAAAGGGTGAGCCTAATAAGGCGATATACCCGATATCCGGCTATGACATAAATTATATTGATACCTGCAGATGCTGCTCGTCAACGTCGTACGTATCAAGTCTTCCGACAGGCATAATTCTTTTCTTTTTTTAAAGAAACCTGTAAATGAGTAAGTTACTGACGCCCCTGGAGTTTCAACGCGGCCGCCCGATGAAAAACCGTTTCATGCTGGCACCCCTGACGAACTGGCAGAGCCACGAGGACGGTATCCTGTCAGATGAAGAGTTTCGCTGGTTAACGAAGCGGGCAGAAGGTGGCTTTGGCTTGACCATGACTTGCGCTGCCCATGTGCAGGAAACAGGCAAGGGGTTCCCCGGCCAACTCGGTGCTTTCGGCGACCAGCATATTGAAGGCCTGAGCCGATTGGCAGAGGCCATCAAGTCAAAAGGTAGCCTGGCGAATGCGCAGCTACACCATGCGGGCATGCGATCGCCAGAAGATATTATCGGACAAGCACCTGTTAGTGCCTCCGATGATGAAGAAACCGGTGCTCGTGCATTATCCACTGATGAAGTACATCAGCTGCGGGATGATTTCATTGCTTCTGCAGTGCGGTGTGATCAGGCCGGCTTCGATGGTGTTGAATTACATGGCGCCCATGGCTACCTCCTTTGTCAGTTCTTCAGCGAAGAAACCAATCGTCGGGAGGATGAGTACGGCGGGTCATTGCAGAATCGATATCGCCTCCTGGAAGAAATCATTGATGGTGTTCGTCACAATTGTCGTCCCGATTTTCAGCTAGGGGTAAGGCTGTCCCCCGAGAGGTTTGGCATCGATACTCGCGAAGCGGTTGAAATGGCGAGGCTCTGTCTGAACGATGACCGTCTGGACTTCCTTGACATGTCATTGTGGGATGTATTTAAAGAACCGGCAGATGAAGCGTTTTCAGGCAGCTCACTGCTGGAATTGTTCGCCGGTCTTGAGCGGGCCCAGGTAAAGCTGGGTGTCGCCGGTAAGATCGGAACACCGCAGTTAGCTGATCAGGCAATGAATCATGAAATTGACTGGATCATGCTCGGTCGAGCGGCAATTCTGCAGCATGACTTCCCCAAGCGGTACGCCGCAGATGTCGGCTTTATACCCGTGCCCCTTCCCGTCACGAGGGACTATCTAGCGCACGAAGGCTTGTCTGTAAAATTCATCGACTACATGGCGACCTGGCCGGGGTTTGTAGAGGATTAGATGATGCATGCCGGCGGCTGATTTGTAGTGACCGCCTCGAATTGGCGTTGGCTTGTTTTGGATCACTTTATTCACAACCTGCCCGCGTGCAGGAATGGGTTTGACTTGCACTTGTGAGATTGATGCTAATTGTGATGTTACTGAACCGGGTCTAACGTTGGCCCATATTTTTGATTATTTAAAAGGGTATGCAGATGGGTAGAGTCGAAGACAAAGTTTGCCTGGTGACCGGTGGTGGTTCGGGGCTGGGGCGTGCCGATGCGATAGCGTTGGCGAAAGAGGGCGCAAAGGTTGTCATTACTGATATCAATAAGGAAAACGGGGAGGAAGCGGCTCATGCCGCAGGTAACGGCGCTATTTTTTTGGAGCACGACGTAGCTGAAGAGGATCAGTGGCAGCTTGTGATCAAGCAAACCCTGGATCATTTTGATGAGCTAAATGTTGTGGTTAATAATGCGGGCATGTTTATACCGGGTTCGGTCGAAGAGGTGACCTGGGATCAATATCGAATCCATCAGCGCATCCACATGGACGGTGCATTTTTTGGGATTAAGTATGGTATTGAGACGATCAAGGCCAATGGTAAGTTGGGCGCGATTGTCAATATTGCTTCTACAACAGCATTACTGGGATACCACACCAGCTTTGCCTATGGGGCCTGCAAGGGTGCAATCCGAACGATGACTTCGCATGCGGCTATTCACTGTCAACAACTTCGTTACAACATCAGGGTCAATTGTATTTTCCCAAGTGTGATCCAGACACCATTGATCGAAAAACTGTATGCCGATGCAGCCGCCGCAGCTGAGAGCGCGTGGTGTTAAACGACCCGCTCCAGTACCGCCAGAACAACGAATACCAAGTCCGGGTCTCGGTGAGCCGATGGACGTAGGTTATGCCGTGCTGTTTCTCGCTTCAGATGAGGCTAAGTTCATCAATGGTGCGGAACTGCGCGTTGATAATGGTAGCGTGATTAACCCTGCTGTTTTGTAGCCATATTTGTAGATTCTTTCTTAGAGGTGGATGTAGCGGCCCGGGAGAGAACGCCTGTAAATTGCCAGTACCGCAACGGAATTCGAGAGGCTTATTAGCCAGGGCCTGCGACGACGACGAATAACTACAGGTATTTCTTTTTTGGGTCTATACGTGCCACCATATCGGGTATTCGGCTTTTTTAAGGGATTGTGATGGGTGAAGTGACAACAACAGATTCAGGATTGCAGTACGAAATATTGGCCAGTGGGTCGGGTGCGACACCCGGGCCGACTGACACGGTCAGTGCGCATTACCATGGCACATTTGAAGACGGCAGAGTCTTCGATAGTTCTGTAGACCGTGGCGAGCCGATAGATCTTCCCGTGAACGGTGTCATTGCCGGTTGGACTGAAGCACTACAGATGATGAAAGAAGGCGACAAATGGCGGCTGATTGTCCCACCGGAGCTAGGATACGGTGCCAATGGGGTTGGGCCTATACCCGGCAATACGACGCTGGTGTTTGAGGTGGAATTACTGGTTGTTCGTTAATGCAGGGATACCTGGGGCAAGTCAAAGTTGGCCTGTGATTTAGCGAGTAGTTTGGTTGCGCAACCGTCACCCGAAAGGCCTGAATTTGTGGATGGGTAATAAACCGTGTGGCGGCCATTTGAGCTATTTTCCTTACCCGGCAGTACTCTATTGATCTGGGCCTTCAATAAAGTCTGCGCTGAGCATGTTCGCCGTACCATTTAGCCCAAGCCATCGTCGTGTTAGCGGGGACAAATTGCGTTGGGTCGTTTCCGCTAACAAGACATTCCAGTTTACCTGCGGACGAAGAAACGCCGCAGAGTAGTAACCAAAGACGATTGCGCGTTCCTCGTTTTCTGTCACATTTTCGCCGGATGTGTGCCACAGCCTGCCATCCATGATAATAATTGAGCCTGCTTTTGCATTAAACGACAGCATATTGTCGAGCATGTCGTGCGGGACATCTTTTGCAGACGTTATTTTATGACTGTTGGGTAGATATCGGGTCGCGCCATTGTCATGGTGGACGTCGTCGAGACACCACAAAACATTCATTGACCAGGGTTTAAGCCATGGCCCTGGGAAAACGATACCCAGGTCCGAGTGTGCATGCATCGACTGCGCGCCCGGACGGGCTATGTTCGCCGTGAAGTTTGAAACGATAAAATCATCACCGACCAATGTTTTTACAAATTCAATCGCCTCGGGCCGTTCCATCAACTCCAGGAAAACCGGATCCAGATCCAGTAGATTGAAAACTCGAACGTTTGCGTCATTTGGGTCCAGGCTTGGGATATGGGTAGGTACACCGCGACGATTGCTTTCAATTGCAGCATCCAGCAGTTTTTTCCGTATGCCGGACACTTCTGCGGCAGTCAGTACATTTTCGACGACACAGAAGCCATTGGCTTCTAGATCGTCAAAGAGCTTACCGCGCGCTTTATCATCAACCAATGATCGCTTAATGCCTGTCGAGATAGGCTTCTCCATCTGGAAGGTTGTGCGTAGTTGTCGCGCCAGAAATAAAATCGTCGACCATTTTGTGGAAGTGGCGTAATCGAATTTCCTGATCACATAAGTTCATGCCCTTAAATGAATCAGACTTAACGCCATCCTGCATAGTGGTCATGTTGGATCCATCCTGAGATAGGACGTTGGCGAGTACGGGGTCAAAGGTACCCCCAAAGGCCTCGGCGTAATCGATGCCATCGATGTGTCGGTGGACCTTGTTTTCGGGACGTTCTTGCTTCGGAGTGCCTGGTGGCAGATGCTGCATGATAAAAAAGTCGTAGTAACAGATGTTTGGATCTGTGGCATGAGGACGGTATCTGAATACCGCGCCGGCCTCTGGCGTTTGGGTAAAGGTCGCGCTGGGGAAGAAACTATAGTGATACTGATGAACGAGTTGTTCGTCATTCATCTGTTCAAAGGGTAGATAGGTTTCATCTTCAATAGCCCGACGTCGTCGAATTTCTTCGAGGTGCACGTCTTTTGCGGCGCCGGAGTAATCTTTGGTTCCGTTCTTTCGCCACCCCTCTTGATCACCCAGCATCATGCGTTGCCGAAGAGGGGTGATGGTATCCTGATCGTCGACGATTTCGCTGACGGTCCGATTGAAATTGATCATGCGTGAATGAACGCCCAATAGCTCAATGGGTATGTCATGACCTTCACCGAATTCGATCATGTCCGGATGCAGCTCACCAAAATGATAGCTTTCGTTAAAAGCATCCCATGCGTGCTTCCAGTTGCCATTCCATTCAAACGTCTGGTAGTTCACCAGATGAAATTTTTCAAACTCGTAGGTCTCTAGTTGTACACCGGCTTCACCCAGGTATTCCTTTAGTGGGCAAGCGTCGTGATCCATGTTGAACCAGACCCAGCCTCCCCAGAATTCCACTTTCACGGGTGTCAGGCCCAGGTCCTGGGTTGGAATACCAGCATCAAACTGACGGAAAAATTGCGGGTCGGCGACCTGCTTTAGGGTGCCGTCAGTGTTCCACTTCCAACCATGAAACGGGCAGGTAAACGTGTCCATGATACCAAGGTCAGATTGGCAGAGGCGATTACCCCGGTGTTGGCAGACGTTGTAAAAGCCACGTATTTGCTGATCATCACCCATCACAAAGATGAAAGATTCTTTACCCAGCTCGTGCACGTAGAAGGCGCCGGGTTCTGTAAATTCGTCGATGCGAGCAGCGAGTTGCCAGGTTTTGGTCCAGATTTTGTCCCACTCGGCCTTCATAAAAGCCGGTGAGAAATATCGTTCGCCATCAAGCTTCTCAAGGCCAAGGTCAGCGTTTTTAACACGCGGGATAAATGGAGGGGCCTTGAATGCTCTTTCGGTGGGTTCTGTGCGTTCAAGAATTTCACGTTCAATTTGTGCCATTTTTTTGCCTTTGTAGCTTTGTATGAAGTGAGGTTAAGGGGCTAAAGCAACAATACCCGCACGCCGTAGGTTTTGGAGTTAATGGTCGGTACCTGCTGATTGTGTGTCTTAATGTTGATTAGCGTGGCCCAATTGCTGGCAGAACAAAATCAATATACACGCATTTTTTTCCGTGGGTCAAATTTTTGGGGTTAGAAAAAGCGTGATTTAAATACCAGATAAACCCCTTGAGCTGCAATTGTTGGTACCTCCACTTGTCGTGAAAATATTTTCCCGCATTTTCCTGCAGCGATATAGAGGGGAAGTCTTCGGAGGCCTGTAGGCTGAAGATTGCTAATGCCGTCGAGCTACATTTTAAAGTTAGGCTTCCAGTTTATTAGCTAACAAGATTCGATCCACAACGAACATTGATTATTTTGCATTTGCAGAGAACTGTGAGTTATTGTCTTGGTCCGCGGCTGTAGTCGCTGATCCGATGGCTTTTGTAAAATCAGTATCAGTTTTTTGCAGTAACACTTTAAACCGGACGACTCAGGGCAGTTCTTTATTTTCGCCTGACTAGTTGTAACTAAGTAAGGGGAAAAGCTGTGACCATACCGGCGGCTGGAACGTTAACCTGGCGAGTGCGATTTATGTTCGCTGTGGGACAAATACCTGAAGGCGTGCAGTCAACGTCTTTTGGGTTTTTCCTGCTGTTTTTCTACAATCAGGTATTGGGTTTGTCCGGGTTTCTGGCCAGTCTGGCGATTGTTATCGCGCTGTTGGTCGATGCGGTGAGTGATCCAGTCATTGGCTCGTGGTCGGATGGCATCCGCCATCGTTGGGGTCGTCGGCATCCGTTTATGTATGCCGCCGCGGCGCCCTTTGCGATCTGTTTCTACTTTTTGTTTTCGCCGCCTGCGGGACTCACCGAAACACAGGTTTTTATCTGGTTGGTCGTGTTCTCAGTGCTGACTCGAACGACCCAGTCAGTCTATTCAATTCCACATACTTCGCTTACAGCCGAGCTTTCTACGGATTACCACGAGCGGACATTGTTGTCTTCACTTCGATCGTTGTTGCAATCTGTTGGTACATTGATGGTATTTCTGATCGGTTTGCAGATATTTTTCGGAGCGACGCCTGAATACCCGAATGGCCAATTAAACCCAGCGGCCTATCCAAGATTCGCGGGAATGTTCTCTGTTGTTATTTTCGTCGGTGTTCTTTTGACCGCGTATGGGACACATAGCCACATTCCGTATTTGCCCCAGGCTAACCCTAATGGTCATCGCTTTAGTTTGCAGCAGGTGATGCGTGAGGCAAGTATGGCTTTCGGGTTGCGTTCGTTTAAGGCCGTTGTACTAACCGCGGTGCTTTTTGGTATGACCATGGGTATGGTTTCGGCCTTGTCAATTTATCTGGGCACTCTTTACTTTCAATTCAGTCTGGAGCTGATAGGGCTTAGTTTTCCAGCTTCTGTCCTGGGCAGTTTTCTGGGTGCGGGGCTGGCAGCGCCATTGGGACGCATCTTTCAGGAAAAGAAAACTTTGCTGATGGGAGGGCTCATTTGGTATGCCGTCTGGAATACTTTGCCTATCATCCTGAGTCTATTGGGGCTCTTCCCGAAACCGGGTGACCCTTTATTGTTTTATCTGGTGATGACGTCCAACGCTATATGCAGCATGGGTATTGGCGTTCTGACGGTAATGATCGGTTCGATGATCGCTGATATTACCGACCAGCATGAAGAGAAACACGGCAGTAGGAGCGAAGGCATCTATTATGCTGCTTCATCATTCGCGGCGAAGGCGATTGGCGGATTTGGTATTGTGATCTCCGGGGTTGTAGTAGATCTGGCAGGCATTCAACGCAATGCAACAGTGGAGACGATTAATCCCGAGTCACTGCGGACCCTGGCCATGGCGATGGGGCCTGGCGTTCTGATAATGATTGGCGTCACTGTAGTCGCCGCGAGTTTTTACGATCTTTCACGTGCAGAGCATCGCCGGGTTCGCGCTGCGATCTTGAATGAAAGTTAGTTTCTCAAGCTTAGTCGCTCTAATGTCGTAACCCGAAGTCGTCGTGCAGAAAGTCAGGCGCTCAGCTGTCAGCGCGACCCGCAGAGTGTCGATTGGATAGTGCCCATGATAGGGCCCGTAATGTAATTAACTAAAGGACCTGCAATGCAACCACTAAACACGATTCGACAGCTTGGCTACGTCGTTAGCAATCTGGACGAAGCCATAAAATACTGGGTGGATGTGGTCGGAGCCGGACCTTTTTTTATGATTAAGCATTGTGCGCTTAGAGAACAAATTTATCGTGGTCAACGCTGCGCCGTTGATGTGGATATTGCGCTGGGTAATAGCGGCGACGTGCAGATTGAGCTCATTCAACAGCATAACGATGTGCCTTCAATTTACAACGAAACCAATCCTGCCGGACACGTAGGATTGCATCATTTCGGTATTATGCCAGTTAGCTTCGAACTGGCTAAAGCGACGTTCCTGGAGCAAGGCTGTGAGGAAGCGTTCTCTTGCACCGTCAGCCGCGCAGAACTGGCTTACTTCGATACCAGGAAACATGTTGGGCATTTTACGGAAGTCTGGGAAAATTCGAGTGTCTTCAACGACGTTGCTCACTTGGTCGAAGATGCCGCCAAAAACTGGGACGGCCGAAACCCTCTTCGTCCTATGCCGGGTTAAAACCGTTGTCGTCTGTTAGCTTGGTCATATTGACGCTGATCCGCCCGACCAAAGGCACCCATTATGTCGGCATGAAGATCTTTGACCAGACTCGCTCTGGTGGCTGGTCTGGTGGATGGTCTTGTGGCTGGTCGGGTCGCCGAGTTTGTGGTGCGCGAGTCCTGTTGAGCAACCTTAGCAAGGTCGTTTGTTCGTTCGATCCTCCCCACGCAGGTCAGTAGTTTTGTTGCAACTTCGACATTGACAAAATATGGACAGTTATAAATTTGGTTCATAGGCATATGTTTTAGATTACCCAGATGCTTGAATGCCGCAGCAGCGATTTGGATGCCGTATCAAACCTTAAAATCTTTAGGATTTGAGTATTCTCCTGCGCACTAAGCCATCCTGAAAAGGTGGCGTGAACTAATGTCATGGGGGAAATATGACTAAATTACCAATTGGGGGGCGACTCGCGCTCCTGACCACAGTATCTGTGATGGGCGCACTCTCTGTGATGAGCACGTCAGTTTTTGCCGAGGAATCGGGTCGGCAAATCGAGGAAGTGATTGTAACCGCGGAACGACGTGAAGCGTCTATCCAGGACACTTCAATCTCGATTACAGCTTTCACAGGCGAGATGCTTGATGATTTCGGTATTCGTAATCAGGAAGACCTGCAGAACTTTGTGCCGGCAACGACCATTCAGCCTTACGACGCAACCATTCGTGGTGTTGGTCGTAACTTTAGAGCATTAGGCGGCGACCCCGGTGTAGCAACCTACATGAACGGCGTCTATTCAGAAGACCTGTTGACAGCCACGGCTGCTACCTTTTGGGACGTAGAACGAGTTGAGGTCCTGCGTGGACCACAGGGCACCCTGTACGGCCGTAATGCGGTTGGTGGTGCGATTAACATTCTTTACAAAAAGCCCAGTCATGAGTTTGACTACGCGGTAAAAGGTATTGTCGGCAATTTTGGCACCGCTGAAACTTACGGCATGATTAACGGTTCACTGATTGAAGATAGGCTGTCTGCGCGAGTTAATTTTAGTACGCGTGACCGAGACGGTGTGGTAGAAGAAATTGGTCCCGGCGGCGACCTTGACGGTCTAGGTACCAGGAATGTAGCGGCGCAGTTCCGGTACACACCAACCGACACGCTGTCATTCGATGTGCGGTTTAATAAGATGGAGATCGACCGTGATTTTGGTGGCGCCAACGGTGGCGGCCTTGTTGTCCTGGACGAAGAAGGCCAATCATTCAGAAATACCACGGATGTGGTCGCTGGATATCGGGCAATCGACACAGCCAATACGGATCCTGCTAATTTCGGGCAAAACTCCTGGTATGACGTATCACGGCCGATTCTGAATTTCGTTGACCCCTCTACGGGCGTAAACGTGCAGGCACAGCATAACCGGTTGGGCGTTGACCTCGCTGAGTTTAGTGGTTTCCGCAACGCAGCAGCTTCCCTTGACGGGTTTGGTGTCACCAGTCCGGAAAGTGCCGCTAGATACAATGAGTGCGTTTTCAGCGGGGACATTAGGGGTGACGATGTCTGTGCTGCGACGAATGGCTTGAACCGTGAAGAGTTCAATCAGCAGGGCACGCAGTTCAGCATGACGTGGGAAGCAACAGATAGCCTGGAAATCAAGTACATCTATGGTTACAACAAGCTTTCTTACGAGCGGACTACCGACGATGATAATACGGCGAGTCAATATCAAGATCGTCAGTTTTATGTCAATCACGAAGCACGCTATGACTCTCATGAGCTTCAGGCGTTCTGGGATATCAGCGAAAACCTCTCTGTTACATCAGGTATCTTCTTCTATGATGCCGTGATTGATCAGCGTGGCGATTTCTATTCCTCAGTGGGCGGAGATAGATACAGCCGCCCCTACCAAGATAATACCGCCGCATTATATGGTGCGCCACTTGACGCAATTGTCGTATCAATTTTGCCAGGCGTCATTGGTGCTGGCAATCCCGCCGGCATTCCCGCCAGTACGTTCAACGGTGTGATGCCGACGCTGCACTCGGCAAGGGCTTTATGTCGAGATCCTGCAACGCGTAAGCCTCAGTGTGAGGTCAACTATGCTTCTAACAACCCTGCGCCATCAGAGAATAACAACCTGCATGTCGGCGTCTGGGGTGGTGATGATGGCACTAACCCTGATCTGGATGTGGCGCACGGGATTAATAGTGTCGGTAGCGATTTGTTGTACCACACGCAAACAGACAGGAAGGCTTTCGCGGCATACACTCAGGGCGTCTGGGACATCAATGAGTCCTTTACGTTAACGGTTGGTATTCGCTACGCAGAAGATGAAGTCGATGCGGAAGAGAACCTGTTCCGTTATGACGAGATTGCACCAGGTTTCTTACCAGCATTCGGTTTGAGCATATTTAGCTACAACCAGATTAACGGCGGCGTAGTGCCAGATGCAACCGTGCCAGGTGGTTGGCGTGGCACTGAGGCAGCAGTCAACGGTGGAATTCCAGTTGCCCTCAGCGTTTACAGAGCGTTTACGCGTACGGACACCGAAACGACCGGCCGAATTAACCTGGACTGGAACGTCACGGACAGCACGTTGCTTTACCTGTCGGCAACCTCTGGTTACCGTTCCGGTGGTAACAACCTGGTATTCTTCAGTGCAACGCCGGATTACGATCCTGAGGAACTGCTGGCCTACGAGTTTGGTTACAAGACCCAGCTGCTGGATAATTCGCTGCAATTGAATGGTTCCTTCTACTACTATGATTATGAATCCATTCATACGGTGGCCACTGAAGTCACGCCGCCATTAGTCGCAGGAGGTGCTCCGGGCACAACAACGTCGGTATTGCCTGCGCCGGGTGCTGAAATCTGGGGAATTGAGGCAGAGGCGTTGTGGTTGGCTTCTGATCGATGGACGCTTGGCGGTAACTTTAGTTATACGCCAAGTGAGTATACAGAAGATTTGTTCATACAGGATCCAGCGCAGGTTAATACGCCGGAATCGCTGTTCCCAGATACCAACAAGCTGACTCAAAACATCAATGGTAACCAGATCCTTCAGGTTCCTGAGCTCAAGTACACAGCGTTTGCCAGTTACGAAATGCCTCTTGCGGGCGGCTCAAGGCTAGAGCTATTCGGTGTTTACTCCTGGATTGATGAGGTTTACTACTCGCCTTTTGAATCCGAACAGGAGAAAGCTGAGTCTTATGACCGAACGGATGTCCGGGCTACTTGGACGTCTGCCGCTGGCAACTGGGTGATATCGGGTTTTGTGAACAACATTTTTGATGATGTTGGTGTTCTTCAGGTGGTAAGAGAGCCCGAAGGTGAGTTTTTCCGTCATTCCGCTGGAACAACCGCCCCGCGCATGTACGGTCTAGAATTTACGTATTCAATGGGCCAGTAAAACCCAGTTAGGGGAGTAACAGATAGGTGAGTAACAGAAAACGGGCGCATAAAGCGCCCGTTTTTTTTGTCTAAATCTAAGTCAGTCTCTAAGGGCGTTTTCTGATGCCAACCTGACCTGGGCTAGCCACTGAGCGACCTGCTGAATAAAGCCTTTCAGGTATCGAGCGCCAACGCTGCGCCAACGTTAAATGGCGCTGCCTAATGCGGGCTGACTGAGCCGCGTGTGACATCTTCAGACCCTGTTAATCTGCAAACAACGATCGTTCGTGATAACGATGAAAATGTCTTTAATGGCCGAAAATAAGTTGCCCCGATAGCGTCACATGATGATATGCGGCTGGCTATTCTTGTTGTTACCGATGCCAAGGCTAAAACCCTAAAATTTGCGGGCGCGTCTTGCTGTCGCTTAATTTTTACGCGACGAGGGAGAGCGTTTTGCTATCGATCACGCTAGTCTGAGACCTTCGCGGTGGCATTATTGCAAGCGAACAATAGGCCAACGTGAGTCCTTTATCTCACGGCTTGCGGGGCATTGGTTTTTGCTGGTTTAGTTTTTGTCAACCCAGTATTGATAGACAAGCACTAGACATCCCTTGTAAATGCTTAAAAAATCGCGCAGTTATAATATTAAAGCATATGCATATGTTTTAGTGTCGTTAGGTGATTTAATCTTGGCCGCAGGGTTGTGAAAGCCGTATCAGACCTTAGACCTCTGAGGATTTGAATTTTCCCCTGCGCATTAAGCCATCCTGAAAAAGGTGGCGTGAACTAATGTCATGGGGGAAATATGACTAAATTACCAAATGGGGGGCGACTCGCGCTCCTGACCACAGTATCTGTGATGGGCGCACTCTCTGTGATGAGCACGTCAGTTTTTGCCGAGGAATCGGGTCGGCAAATCGAGGAAGTGATTGTAACCGCGGAACGACGTGAAGCGTCTATCCAGGATACTTCAATTTCGATTACAGCTTTCACAGGCGAGATGCTTGATGATTTCGGTATCCGTAATCAGGAAGACCTGCAGAACTTTGTGCCGGCAACGACCATTCAGCCTTACGACGCAACCATTCGTGGTGTTGGTCGTAACTTTAGAGCATTGGGCGGTGACCCCGGTGTAGCAACCTACATGAACGGCGTCTATTCAGAAGACCTGTTGACAGCCACGGCAGCTACCTTTTGGGATGTAGAACGAGTTGAGGTCCTGCGTGGACCACAGGGCACCCTGTACGGCCGTAATGCGGTTGGTGGTGCGATCAACATTCTCTACAAGCAACCTAGCCATGAATATGACTATTCTGTAAAAGGTATTGTCGGCAATTTTGGCACTGCTGAATATTACGGCATGATTAACGGTTCAATCATCGAAGACAAACTGTCTGCGCGGGTTAACTTTAGTGTTCGTGACCGAGACGGTGTCATTGAAGAGCTCGGGGATGGTAGTGATCTTGATGGTCTTGGAACCACGAACGTCGCGGCGCAGTTCCGATTCACGCCCACTGACACCCTGGCGTTCGATGTTCGATTTAACAAAATGGAAATCGATCGTGACTTTGGCGGCGCCAACGGTGGCGGCCTTGTTGTTCTGAACGAGGATGGCCAAGGATTCAGGAACACCACGAACGCGGTAGCTGGTTATCGAGCAATCGATACAACCAATACGGATCCTGCTAATTTCGGTTCAAATTCCTGGTATGACACATCACAGCCAATTGTTAATTTCATTGATCCCGGAACGGGCCTAAACGTGCAGGCACAGCATAACCGGCTGGGCGTTGACCTTGCGGAGTTTGCTGGCTTCCAAAACGCTGCCGCATCGCTTGACGGGTTTGGTGTTACCAGCCCGGAAAGCGCAGCAAGATACAATGACTGTGTCTTTACCGGTGATATTAGTGGTGACGATGTCTGTGGCGCGACCAACGGCCTGAACCGTGAAGAGTTCAACCAGCAGGGTGTGCAATTCAGCACGACATGGAACGCGACCGAAAATCTGGAAATCAAGTATATCTATGGCTACAACAAGCTTTCTTACGAGCGGACTACCGATGACGATAATACCGCCAGTCAATTTATAGATCGCCAGTTCTATGTGAATCACGAAGCAGTCTATGACTCCCATGAGCTTCAGGCGTTCTGGGATATCAGCGAAAACCTCTCTGTCACTTCAGGTATCTTCTTCTACGATGCGCTGATTGATCAGCGCGGCGATTTCTATTCCTCAGTGGGTGAAGATAGATTCATTAATCCCTACCAAGATAATACCGGCCTTGCGGGGTTCCCATTTACAGTTGACGAATTCTGTGGTATCGCTTTTGCCAGGCATTATTTCGGCTGGCAATCCCGCCGGCGTTGCTGCTTCTACTGTCAACGGTCGATGCCGACGCTGCACTCCGCGAGGACTTTATGTGAGGATCCTGCAACGCGTAAGCCTCAGTGTGAGGTCAACTATGCATCTAAAAACCCGGCGCCAAATGAGAATAATAACCTGCATCTCGGCGTCTGGGGTGGTGATGACGGCACCAACCCTGATTTAGATGTGGCGCATGGTATCAACAGCATCGGTAGTGATCTGTTGTATCACACTCGATCGGAGAGAGAGGCGTTCGCGGCTTACACTCAAGGTGTGTGGGACATCAATGATACCTTTACCTTAACCGTTGGTATTCGTTACGCATCAGATGAATTCGTTGCGCAAGAGAACCTATTCCGTTACTCAGAGATTGCGGCAGGATTCCTGCCTGCATTCGGTTTGAGCATATTCAGCTACAACCAGATTAACGGCGGCGTAGTGCCAGATGCAACCGCACCCGGTGGTTGGCGTGGAACTGAGAAAGCCGTCAACGGTGGCATTCCAGTTGCCGCTCAGCGTTTATCGGGCATTTACGCGTAAAGACACCGAAACAACCGGTCGAATCAACCTGGACTGGAACGTTACTGACAACGCATTGCTTTACCTGTCGGCGACCTCTGGTTACCGCTCTGGCGGCAACAACCTTGTGTTCTTCAGTGCCACACCGGATTACGATCCTGAGGAACTGCTGGCATACGAGTTTGGTTACAAGTTGCAGCTACTGGATAACTCGCTGCAGTTGAATGGTTCATTCTATTATTACGATTATGAAAACATTCATACCGTAGCAACCGAAGTTACTCCGCCATTGGTAGTCGGTGGCTCGCCAGGCACAACGACCTCGGTATTGGCAGCACCAGGTGCTGAAATCTGGGGTATCGAAGCAGAGGCGCTGTGGTTGGCTACTGATCGATGGACTATTGGCGGTAACTTCAGTTACACACCAAGCGAGTACACGGAAGACTTTTTCATAGCAGATATAGCAGGGTTTACTACGCCGAAATCACTCTTCCCTGATGCAAACAAGTTGACCCAAAATATCAATGGTAACCAGCTCCTTCAGGTTCCTGAGCTTAAGTACACAGCATTTGCCAGTTACGCAATGCCTCTGCCCGGCGGCTCAAACCTAGAGTTATTCAGTGTTTACTCCTGGATTGATGAGGTTTACTACTCACCTTTTGAATCCGAAGCGGAAAAAGCTGACTCATACGACCGAACTGACATCCGAGCGACCTGGACGTCAGCGGGCGGTAACTGGATTGTATCTGGTTTTGTGAACAACATTTTTGATGATATTGGTGTTCTCCAGGTTGTTAGAGAGGGTGAAGGAGAGTTCTATCGTCACTCTGCTGGAACAACCGCGCCAAGGTTGTATGGTCTAGAGGTGACCTACTCACTGGGGCAGTAATAACTCGATAAAGTAGTACTTAAAAACGGGCGCTTTAGGCGCCCGTTTTTTTTGCCTGAATTTAAGTAAGTCCCTGAGGTAAACTTCGACTGAAACCTTAGCCAGGGCTATCCAATGTTTGAACTACCTAACAAAGCAATCCAGGTAAGAGATGAAGTAGAGACATTCTTTAATGCCCGAGTTTTACCCAACAATAAACTTTGGGTAGAGCAAGCGAGAAGCGGCCAAAGCACTCCAGATATTGAGCGCCAGCTTCGCGCCGAAGCTAAAGCGTTGGGATTATGGAATATGGCGCTGCCACGGCTGGGTGACAGCGAGCCGGGTACAAAACTGAGTAATCTGGAATTCACAGGCGTGGCTGAAGTGTTAGGCCGGCTTGAATGGGCATCAAGAGTGTTCAACTGCCATGCGCCAGATGTGCCGAACATGGAGCTGCTGCAACTTTTTGCAACGGCTCAGCAACGCGAAGATTGGCTTAATCCCCTGCTTGAGGGCGAGTTCGGTTCTTCCTTTGCGATGACCGAGCCAGGTGTGGCATCGTCAGATCCTGTGAATCTGGAAACAACGATCGTTCGTGATGGCGATGAATATGTCATTAATGGCCGAAAATGGTTTGCCTCGAATGCCTCTCATGATAATACGCGGCTGATTATTCTTGTTGGTGTTACCGATGCGAACGCAAAAAAATCCAAACGCCAATCGTTGATATTGATTCCTCGCGATGCGGAGGGTGTCAAGATCGTCCGAAATCTACCAGTGTTCGAGCATGAGAGCGTCACTAGCCGTCATCCAGAACTTTCCTTTACGGATGTGCGCGTACCGGTGGCTTATCTTTTAGGCGAAGAGGGAGAGGGCTTTGCAATGGGCCAGGCGCGTCTGGGGCCTGCACGGCTGCATCATTGCATGAGAGCAATAGGCGAATGCGAGGTATTGATCTCACTCATGCTGAAAAGGTCAACAGAGCGAACGACCTTCGGCAAGCGTCTTGATGAGTATAGCTCTACCTCTGAGGCGATCAGTTTATCCAGAATCGAACTTGATCAATGTCGGTTGTTAGTTCAACAAGCCGCGCACCTCATCGATACTGTGGGTAATAAAGAAGCTCGTAAGAAAATATCAATGATTAAGGTTGCTGTTGCCCGTGTCTATCAGCAGATCGCAGATCGTGCTGTGCAGCTCTATGGCGCTAAGGGCGTCACGAATGACACACCTGCTGCCCGCGCTTTTGGTAAAGCCCGAGCTTTTAGAATCTATGATGGTCCCGATGAAGTGCACCTGCAAACCATCGCGAGGTTAGAGGCGAGTGAGCAGAATCTGGAAAACTTAACGCACTATTTGTTCGACTGAAGCTGTTCGACGGACCCTTACATTATTCAACGTGCTGTTTGGCTTTTCTGCCGTTTCAAGCCGGTCCGACGCCTGCAGGAACTATGCATCCACTTGATATGGATCATGTCGGTTTCGGTAGAGGGATCAAAGGTGTCGTGATGGGTGATTCTAATCCGCAGACTTTTGTGCCGTACCTGGCCGCGTTGCATGCCCAGGGGAAGTTACCCTACGGCAGGTTCGTAAAGTTTTATGATTTCTCGGATATCAACCAGGCAATTGCAGATAGTAAGAGTGGTGAGGTAATCAGACCGATATTAAGAATGGGCAGCTAAACCTTCAACCTGCCATCCAGAATGGGGTCGTTGTCTGGCCTGGTCATGCGGAACGATTCAGTCAGTACAGCGTACTCGTCGTACCCCATACGGGTCAGGATTCGCATTGCTGTCGTGTCAACCCGTCCATCGGTTATAAATTGATCGTTAATGTGTATTCCAACAACCTCGCCAAACACCATTTGGTAGCTGTGATCACCACCACGATGGCGAATGGTATGAGTATCGACCACTACACACTCTATGGCGGCCGGCGATGCAGCCACCCGCGGTGGCTTTACTCTGGTTGAAGGGATCATCTCGATTCCGGCGTGCGCCGCTTCATCCATATCCTGGGGTAGATGGGCTGATGTCATGTTCATGACTTCAGCCAGCTCTTCAGTCACCAGGTTGCAAACAAACTCACCCGAACTGATGGCGTTGCTTTCAGAATGCTTTCGTTCATCGGTAAAGCCAACAGCACCATCTTTCGTTGTCAGCCCGGGAGTGGCGCTAAAGATCACGATGTCGGGATTATCTGCGACCGCCTGGAAGTAGCTATAGGGTGCAAGGTTGACGTTGCCCTCCGGGGTCAGAGTTGAAATCCAGCCGATAGGGCGAGGTGCAATCAGCGCCTTAAATGGGTTGAAAGGCAAACCGGGTGCGGCTGATGTTTTGGTGCGGGCTTCTGTGTCGTAGTACAAATCTAGTTCCAGGTAGAATACTGAACCGATAGTATAAACGGATTCATCTGGTACGATTCATGGTGAATAGCTAAAACGCAGAGGTTTCAGTTTTGAGTGATATTCTGGCATCGGATAGCACCTATACCGAAGACGAAAGGGCGCTGCTAACCAGGTTGTGTGATTTGATGATTCCCGCGGGTGAGGGTCGACCCTCAGCCGCTGATCCTGAACTTTTCAACGACATCCTTTCCCGGCTTTCGACCCATGAAGCTCTATTGAAGCCCGCGTTAGCTATTCTGGCGACGCTCGCATTAGAAAAACTCGCCGCCAGTGAACAGGTGACGCTAATAAACCAGCATCGGGAAGCGTACGCTACTTTTTTCCAAGTCTTCGAATCACAGGTCATCCAGGCGTACTACGCTAATTCAGCCGTTCTTACATCGCTCGGTGTTAATGCACCGTCTCCGTATCCAGGAGGTTACGACGTTGAGGAAACCGACTGGTCACTGCTGGATCCGGTTAGAGGTCGTGAACCTTTCTACCGGATATTGGGATCAGGGGAGTAGGGATGTCCAACGAACCGGTTGATGTACTAATCATTGGTGCTGGTGCTTCGGGGGCGGCTGTCGCCTGGAGCCTTGCTGACACTCGCATGAGGATTCTGTGTCTGGAGCAGGGCGACTGGGTTAACTCCGCTAACTACCCATCCGCTGGCCCTGGATATGAAACCCGCCAGGATTTTGCGATTAGACCCAATGATCGTCAGCTCGATGTTGACTACCCTATTGATGATGGTGAATCTCCGGTAAAGGTCGTGAACTTTAATGGCGTAGGTGGCGGGACTATTTTATATATGGCGCACTTCCCGCGCTTTCATCCGTCGGATTTTCGGACTCGCACCCTTGACGGTGTGGGTGAAGACTGGCCGATTGATTACGCAACACTGGAACCCTACTTCGCAGAAAATGACCGGATGATGGGCGTTGCCGGTCTTGCGGGTGATCCCGGTTGCCCGCCCAAGGAAATACAATTACCTCCAGTGCCCCTCGGCAAGCTTGGTGAAAGAATTGCCGGCGGTTTCAATGAGCTTGGATGGCATTGGTGGCCGTCAGAAAGTGCAATTGCGACTGAGCCTTATAATGGTCGTGATCGTTGCCTGAATCTTGGTCCCTGCAGTTCCGGTTGTGCCCAGGGGGCAAAGGCGAGTACGGATATCACATACTGGCCCTATGCCATTCGAGCCGGAGTTGAATTACGAACACGATGTAGAGTGCGTGAAATCACCGTGGACAAAAAGGGAATGGCGACAGGTGTCATTTACTACGACGAAAACGGCATCGAACACGAGCAGAAAGCCGCAGTTGTCATCGTCGCCTGTAACGGTGTGGGCACACCACGGCTTTTACTGAACTCAGTATCAACGGCATTCCCTGATGGGATTGCCAACGGTAGCGGGTTGGTAGGCAAGAATCTGATGTTGCATGCAATGGCGGTTGTTCAGGGTCAGTTTGATGCCCGCATTGATGGGTTTATGGGTCCTATTGGTTGCGCGCTCTGGAGCAAAGAATTCTATGAAACCGATCCGTTGAGGAAGTTCAAACGTGGCTACACGATGGAAGTCGTGCGAGGCAGTGGACCTTCTGGCACAGCACTTAATGGGATGATGATGGGCGTGCTGCCCTGGGGCAGTGAACATCATGCTGCATTCGATCAGTTGTTCGATAAAGCGGGGAGTATTTGTGCAGTTGGCGAGGATCTTGCCGAAGAACACAATACGGTCACGCTGGACCCGGAGGTAGTGGATTCGAACGGCATTCCTGCCGTGAAAATATCTTACACATTGGGTGAGAATAGCCAGAAGATGATTGAGCATGCTGGCGAGCGAGCGAAAGAAGTCTTTAACGCTGCGGGCGCAATTGCCACCAGTCCTACCATCAGTTCTGGCGTCTCGAGTGGCCATTCCATGGGTACCGCCAGGATGGGAACGGATCCAACGCGATCCGTCGTCAATGAATGGGGACGAAGCCACGAAGTCAAAAACCTGTTCGTGGTCGATAGCAGTGTCTTTGTGACCTCCGCGGGTGTTAATCCGACGAGCACGCTTCAGGCCGTTTCGCTCTATATCGCCGATTCCATGAAAAAGCGTTTAGCGACCCTGTTTGATTAAAAAGACTTAACACAGCCGCAGCAACAGAAGTCAGACCAACGGTAACCTCAGCACTCCGGTAGAAAAGCCAATTCTGCCCAGAGTGCCGGTTGTTAAGCGGTAAGGGCCTCTAGTGACTCCCAATGCAGCTCGCCAAAATTGCCGTTAGGATTTACCGGTTGTAGGCAGACGTGGGTGGCACCCGCATCCATATGTTCCTGTATACGGGATTTGATCGCATTCGCGTTACCCCATGCAAAGGTAGTATCAATAAATTTATCACTCAAATCATTGATGTCATCTTCAGTGAGCCCCATGCGAAGCCAGTTATTCCTGTAGTTGGGCAGACCTTGATAGATTTTTGCAACGGGTCGGGCCAGTTCGCGAGCTTTGTCAGGATCACTTTCAAGAATCACCTTCTGCTCGACGCACAACATGGCATCTGGTCCCATGATCTCTCGAGCAAACCTTGTATGTTCAGGAGATGAAAAGTAAGGGTGCGCGCCTTGAGAGGCAGAGGCTGCAAGTTCCAGCATCTTTGGGCCCAGTGCCGCGATGACCGTGGCTGGGGGCTCTGCAGGCTCAATACTTGAGTAGGGTGCCGCCGCCATACCTTGCAGGTAGTTTCGCATCGTTGCGACCGGTGGACCATATTTAAGGCCACGCACGCCCTCGACCAGCGGTTTGTGTGAGACGCCAAGCCCCAGCAAAAAACGTCCCTCGGACTGTTCTGCCAGCGACTTTTGCGCGGCCATGGTGACGCCAGGTTCGCGGTGATAGATATTCATGATACCGGTGGCAACATTCAGCTTCTGTGTGTTCCCGAGCAGCCAGGATGCCATTACCACGGGGCTTTTGCCCACCGTCTCTGGAATCCAAAGGGTTCCAAAACCTAGCGACTCTATTCGTTGTGCAGTCTTTGCTGCCTCAAAAGAACTAAGCCCATCGAAGAAATACCAAACGCCTAATTTTCCTGTATCCAATGTTGACTCCAAAAAATATCTGATTATCAAATGACATCATGCGTTACTCCTAAAGTTCGCACAACAGTATTGCCCGGCGTTTTATCTCCCGGTTGCTAAACGGGAGAGTGGATTGGGGGCACTCAGCGTTTCATCAAACGCTTCGGCTAACAATTTGCTTCGCTCAATGGTCTGGTTCCAGTACTGCAATCTTTCGTCCTGCCTTGTGTGACGTCAGCCCATATGGCATCACATAGGCTGACGACGTACACTGCTGTTTTTTTGATACCCCGAAACGATCTTTGTATTCTTAAAGACAGGGAAGTCTGTGGTACCATGCGGCTTCGATTTTTGGGGTGGTTTAGGTGATCCGGGGGGATTGCACCATCAAATCACTTCAGTCGGCTTTGGAAATTCAATGAGACCCCTAAAGAAACATAAAGACGCCAGTGGCAAATTATTCTTGGAAGTTCCACTGCGTGGGGGTGATCTGATCCGACACCCGTTACTGAATAAGGGTACGGCCTTTAGCGCACAGGAACGCGAGGACTTCCATCTCACCGGATTGTTACCCCACGAGAGCAATACGCTGGAGCAACAGGTGCAGCGCGCGGGCTCTGCTATCCGTCGAATTATGGAGCCGATGGATAAGTACGCCAGTCTGGTGACGATGCAGAACAGAAATGAGCAGCTATTCTTTTCTGTGCTTTGCGCCAATCTGGAGGATCTGATGCCGATCATCTACACGCCGACCGTGGGTCAGGCGACGCAACGCTTCAGTCACGAATTTCGTGGTGGCCGAGGCCTTTGGATTACACCGGATCACAAAGGAAAGATGAAGGATATTATACGCCGCGGTCCTTTCTTCGACGACATCAGGCTTATTGTCATCACGGACAGCGAATCCATTCTTGGTATCGGTGACCAGGGTGCCGGGGGTATGGCAATTAGTGTCGGCAAACTGGCACTTTATACCGCTGGTGCAGGTATTCATCCCGCCGAGACCCTGCCCATTTGTCTGGATGTTGGCACGAATAACGAAGAGCTCCTGAATGATGATTTGTACCTGGGTTGGCGCCACCCGCGTTTGACCGGCGAAGAATACTTCGCATTGTGCGAAGAGTTTGTGGAAGCCGTCGCTGAGGTTTTCCCCAAAGCGCTGATTCAATGGGAGGACTTTCGTAATAATAATGCGCTCATCCTGCTGGAAGAGTATCGAAATCGTTTTCTTTCTTTTAACGATGACATCCAGGGGACTGGAGCAGTCGCGCTGGCTGGTGTGCTCTCGGGCCTGCGGGTCAAGGGTGAGAAACTGGCGGGCCAGCGCATAGTCATACATGGTGCCGGGGCAGCCGGCTACGGTATTGCGCTGCAGGTTATAGACGAGCTTTCCCAGCTTGGTTTGTCTGACGAAGAAATTAGGGAGTCCATTGCTGTTCTGGATAGTAAGGGTCTGGTTATTGCTGATCGTCTTGAAGATGGCCACTACAAGCAGAAGCTTGCATGGCCAAGAGAGTTGGCACAGAAGTACGGCCTGGATGTAAATGATCCAAACCTTGAGCTTGTCGTTGATAACTACAAGCCGACGATCTTGATTGGTTCGTCTGGGTCACCAGGAGCGTTTCACCAGGAAATCGTTGCGTCGATGCTCACTCATACAGAGCGACCGATTATTCTGCCTTTCTCCAACCCAACCAGTTTGTCAGAAGCGGTACCCGCCGACCTGCTCAAATGGTCTAACGGCCAGGCTCTGGTTGCTACCGGCAGCCCTTATGAGCCGGTAGAGCTCAATGGACGAAGTTATGTCATTGGTCAGGGAAATAACGTCTTTATCTTCCCTGGTCTGGGACTGGGTGCGCTGGCATCGGATTCGACACAAGTGACCGATGGTATGGTCAGTGCAGCGGCGATCGCGCTGGCAAAATCGGTTAAAGACGAAGAGCTGGAAACAGGGTCACTGTACCCGTCGGTCGTGCGCCTGCGTGAAGTATCACGCCAGGTTGCCCTGGCGGTGGCACTTCGAGCAGTGGAAGAGGGCGTTGCGCCGATGAGGACCGAACTGGAGATTCAGGCGGCCCTGGACGAAATGATCTGGGAGCCAGTCTATCCTGAATATGTCCCAGTATAAGGGACATTGACCAGGACCCCAGGCGCCGTTAGAGATAAGCAGCTTAAAAGGCTGCTTACTTTGGTTGCATCCTGATACCGCCATCCATCCGAATGGTCTCACCATTCATATAGTCATTCTCGATTAACATTTCTGCAACGCGGGCAATTTCCTGAGGTTCACCCAGGCGTCTTGGGAAGAGAACGGTATTGGCCAGTGACTCTTTGGCCGGCTCGGGTAAACCCTGCAGCATTGGTGTGTTGATCAGGCCCGGTGCAATGGTGTTGACCCGCACACCCATACTGGCAAGATCCCGTGCAATCGGCAGGGTCATAGCTACCACGCCACCTTTGGATGCACTGTAGGCAGCCTGTCCGATTTGTCCTTCATAAGCTGCAACAGACGCGGTATTAATAATCACGCCCCGGCAGCCATCGTCCGTAACGGGTTCGTTATTGATCATGACCGCCGCAGCTAGCCGAATCACATTAAAGGTTCCAACCAGGTTAACGTCGATAACTCGCTTGAACCAGTCGAGCGGCAGTGGGCCGTCTCTTCCAACGGTCCTGCCCGGTGTGCCGATACCAGCGTAGTTACAACAGATATGTACGGTCCCAAATGCCTCCTGTACGCCAGTGATACCAGCCTGTACAGAGGCTTCGTCGGCAACATTCACGTTGAAATAAACGGCGCCATCACCCAGCGTTGTGGCTCTTTGTTGCCCAAGATCGTCATTCATATCAAAGATAGCAATCTTCGCGCCTTTACTGTGCAGCAATTCGGCGGTCGCCCAACCCAGTCCTGATGCGCCGCCTGTAATGATGGCGACTTTTCCGTTGATATCCATGGTTAACTCCATATCGATAATAAATTTGCGCGCTATGATATCAGGCGAAACCTCTGTGTGGTGTCTTTATCACTATAAAGGTGACTAATGTAATGATCGTCCTGCCTTATGGCTGCGATACTGAGAAATCTATATAATCGCCACGATTTCCGTGGCCCTGAACTGAATTAGCCTATGCCCAAGAATAAGATGATCCCAAGCATTAAGAATCCGTTTACCGAGTCCAAGCCGATGGAGTTTTCGGCGCCGGGTCAGATCGACTACCAGCCTGGACTCTACGAAGAAACCCTGGAGGAAGCCCATAACATTAGGCAAAAACCCTTTGTCTCTGCGGGTTTTAAAAATGTACAGCGGCAGCACCTGAAAAATCGAATGACGGTGTGGGAAAGGATCAAGGTCCTGACCTCAAAACCACCAAAAATACAGTTCCAGAATTGGGGCCCCAATCTTGATGGCGCGTCATTGGTTACAGCGGTCGTTGAGGTGGAAGGTCGAGACGTTGCGCTTTACGGGCACGACTTCACCATCCGCGCTGGTTCGATGGATGCCACCAATGGTAAAAAACTTGCCCGCCTCTACGAATTGGCAGGTAAGCACAAGATACCGCTTATCGGTATGAACGATTCATCAGGTGCCTTTGTACCTGCCGGCGTCGGTGGCCTTGACGGCTATGCAGAAGCCTTTACTGCCCTTAGGAAAATCAGCGGCGTCGTACCTTCAATTATGTGTATGTTTGGTTTTAATGCTGGTGGCGGTTCCTATCTTCCCAGACAGGGCAGTTTCCTGATTCAACCGAAAGAAACCTTCTTCGGGTTGACTGGCCCTGGTGTTGTAAAATCTGTCCTTGGTGAAGACGTCACGGCCGACGAGCTCGGTGGACCCAGTGTTCATTCTCAAAGCGGTGTTACTGACATCACTGTCGAAGATGAAGTCACAGCACTGCAGACCGCGAAGGAGTTGCTTCGATATCTGCCGAGTGGCAACGCAGAAATGGCACCTTTCCAGCCCACATCTGATCCCACCGACCGAAAGACCTGGGACATCGACCTGCTGTTCAAAAAAGCATTCAACTCGCCCACTGGTTTCAACACACCCGTCGACGTCAGCATTATCATTCAGCAGGTTTGCGATCATGGTGACTATTTTGAAATTCAGCCAGACCGTGCCAGGAACACAATCACCTGCTTCGGACGGCTTGGTGGCAATGTCGTTGGGTTCGTCGCTAACAATTCAGCGGTTGGCTCGGGTCAGATTGATATTGATGCTGCCTACAAGAACGCGCGTTTTATTCGGTTTTGCAACCTTTATAATATCCCCGTCGTCTTTATGGAAGATACGACGGGCTTCCTCCCGGGAAAGGAACAGGAAAGTCGCGGTATTGTCCAGGCTGGCCGTGCCATGCTTGATGCGATTATTGACCTGCGAACGCCTCGCTTTCTGGTCCTGATTCGCAATGCCATCGGTGGCGCTTACGCTTCTTACAACAACTATCCTACGGGCGCTGACTTGGTCATAGCAATGCCAACTACCCGGGTTGCTGTTATGGGTCCGCCTGGCGTTGAATTCGTCTACAAAGATGAACTGCGCGGTCTTCGTGGAGGTTTGAAACAGAGAGTAGAAAAGGAAAGGGTGGCACTTCAGGCGCAAGGTATCAAAGGTGTCCAGTTGGAAACAGGCGCAAAGGCGAATGCTGCCAGCTGGCTGGCGGCAGAAGAAGCCATATTGGGCAAGCGTTATGAGAAGGAGCTAATGAACCCGAAGGAGGCACTCAGCCTTGGTTCGGTTTCACAGATTGTGATGCCATCTGACCTGCGTCAGGTATTGGCAGACAACATGGCGTTCCACCTGAGGCACTATGAACCCAGACCATTCGCTGGCATCCAGCGCGAATTTCACTAAGGGGCCGTCATGTCTGACCAATACTATTTACGTAACTCCCTGGTCCATAAACTTCGGCGCAAGTCATCGGGCTCCCCCTGGGAACAGTCCTTCAGTTGCACGGACATGCGACCACTGATTATCTGTCGAGGTCCTATTCGTTTAGAGACCATGACGGTGTTTGAGGAGATGGGCATAGAAGACTTTGGAATCCTTCTGTCAGAGAAAGACTCCATCACTTATGCCAATGCCCTGTCACCTGAATTGCGAAAACACGTCAATCCCTCCAGGGTGCATCGGGTTCAGGACTACACCGGTGCGACCAAAGAAGAACGTAACGCACGTATCGCCCAGATCGTTCAAATAGCAAGGGACAATGGATACGACAGTATCTTCGCCGGGTACGGCTTTATGGCAGAGGATGAAGCGATGGTTTCTGCTATGGAAGCTGCTGGGTTGAACTTTATCGGCCCCTGTTCAGGCACCGTTGAGACAGCCGGTAGAAAAGATCTTGCCAAGCGTACCGCTCTGGAAGTTGATGTCTCTGTGACACCGGGGATCGACAATGCTACTACGCTGACGTTGTTAAGACTGCATCCCGGTGAGAAGCAACTGCAGGCAGTGATTAAAAAGTACGGCCTTAAGATCAGTAAATCGGCGATGAACTCGGCCAGTACGCTCGATGAAAAAGCCGAACTGGTTTTGGATGCGTCCTATACCAAGGGCATCGATCTTTTCTCGGTTGGCCAGCTGGCAGAAACCCTTGCGGCCGAAATAGGCAAAATTTTCAGAAAAAACCCGGACAATAGAATCAGACTCAAGGCTATCGGTGGTGGTGGCGGTAAAGGTCAAAGAATTCTTGACGCGCCGGGTCACTATAAAGGCAGCGCTGCAAAAAAACTGAGCCAGGCTGTCAAGCCTGTTGCGCCATTGCTGCGAGAGGTTCTCTCTGAGGTCAAAGCCACAGGCGTTGGCGACAACAAGAATGTGCTTGCAGAGATCAATGTTGAAACCGTCCGCCACCTTGAAATACAGGTAATCGGCAACGGCGACTGGTGTACCACGCTCGGTGGACGAGACTGCTCAGTACAGATGAATGAGCAGAAGCTGCTTGAGGTCTCGGTTACTGTAGAAGAGCTGACTGAGGCGATTGAACGAACTGATAACAAGACCGAGAGAAAAACACTCGAAACTGATCTAAAAATGCTCGAGGAAATGGAAGAAGAAGCATCACGCTTCGGCGGTGCGGTCGGTCTTGATTCTGTCTCCACCTTCGAATGTATTATCGATGGTAATCGTCACTATTTCATGGAGATGAACACCCGGGTACAGGTAGAACACAGGGTCAGTGAACTGTGCTACAGCCTGCGGTTTACAAATCCGGATAACAGCGATGATTCATTTACGGTCGATTCCATCGTAGAGCTAATGGTGTTGCTGGCTCGCCATGGCAAACGGCTGCCAAAACCGGCCCGTGAGCGTCGGGAACCAGCTTCACTTGAAGCAAGAATGAATGCGACCGATCCTGCACTGAAACCACATGCCGGTGGTGTTATCACACAATGGTCAGATACCATCGAAGGCGAAATTCGCGATGACCAGGGCATCTGCCTGCACAATCCCGATACAGATGTGTTCATGAAATACCACCTGGCGGGAGCCTATGATTCCAACATTGCGCTCCTGCTAAGTACCGGTGGGGGGCGAGCTGAATCCTACGCGCAGATGGCGGAGATTCTAAGGCAGACCCGACTCAGCGGCGAGAACCTCAGCACAAACATCGAGTTTCTTTACGGCCTGGTCAACTGGTTGATGGGTAACAATGTCGAAGCCAGACCGGCGACCAACTTCGTACTGCCATATCTGACAGCCGTCGGGCAGTTGAAAGCGGTCAGTGACAACATTGACATTGTGCACGCTTACAATGAAATCCAGAAGTACCAGTTGGAACAAAACACGGATGCCGCCTATCAGTCGGCAGTAAAAGAAATCATGACGCGTAAGGCGAGTTTGCTGGCTCGTGCGATCAACCGATTGTTTGCAGAACCGCATTACCTTTCAGGTTGGCTGGCGCTTAACCAGCAACACTTTGCGATCGGCAAAGATGGTGTGGAATGGCTATCAAACCCTGTTCGGGTACTGGCAAACCTTTATCGATATCTCAACATGGATGCACGGGGCGGAATACCTGCCTTGTATGCCATTTGGGATCATGACGATGAACTTCTGCAGGAGGCACTCGGGTTTTACGACAGCCTGGAGGCAGAATCAGGGATCTCGGACTGGCAGGCGCTGGGCAAAGCGCTTAAGGGCAAGAAAGGCAAAGACGTGTTTGGGGCTCGGTTGGCAGACATCCAGGCCGCGCATCACGGGTTCCAGCTTGGATTCGATATTCTTTCAGTTCTGCCCTACATCGGCAGGAGAACCGGCTTCTTTAACCTTAAAGTTACCGCCGGCCTGGGCGTTATCATTCCGCAACGATTGCAGGATCGTGATACCCAGGAGGCAGCCTTCAAGATATTGTCGCCACCGCCTGCAATTTCCGGTAATGAAATAACAGCACCAACGGGCGGCATGTACTATGCGCGTGAGGCCCCAGATCGCCCTGCGTTCGTTGAGGCGGGTCAGCACTTCGAGGTCGGTGATCCATTGTTCATTACTGAAGTGATGAAGATGTTTAACAAGGTACATGCTCCCTTTGCGGGTACGGTTGATGAAGTCTTGCTTGATACGGATGCTTTGATCATAAAGAAGGGCCAGCCGATATTCAAAGTGACACCAGATGAAGAAGTTGTCATCGAATCTCTGGAAGAAAAAGATGCAGAGATTCGGAGACAGACTGATAATTTTCTTTCATACACAGGATTTAAATAACGAGGCACCACCATGATAGTAGCGTTGGATCATATAGCGATTGCAGTTCCGGATCTTCAACGAGCCATCGACCGGTTTCTCGGTGACTTCGGACTGACGTTCGAAGGAACAGAGAATGTCGAAGCGGCGAAAACAACGACAGCGTTCTTTCCCATTGATGGTACATCGATAGAGCTGGTTCACCCGCTTGATGGCCAGGGTCCTCTGGTCCAGCACCTGGAAAAGCGTGGCCCCGGTATTCACCACCTCTGCTTTCGTTCCGATAACCTCGATGAAGATGTCGTTAACCTGAAGGACAAGGGCTACCGGTTCCTGTCGGACGAGCCTTCGGTTGGTGCACACAATACCCGCGTCATATTTATTCACCCCAAGTCCTGTGATGGTGTATTGATCGAATTGAACGAATACCCGGAGGGTCACTAATGTCTGACAGAAAATATTCTGCACCGCCATTCAGTCTTGATGGCTGGAAGGCTGAAGCAGAAAAACAATTGAAGGGTAAACCGCTTGAATCGCTTAATCGGAATACGCCTGAAGGGATTGAACTGAAACCGCTTTATACCGCGGAGGACCTGGAAGCACTTGAGTACACTAATTCAATGCCTGGGCTTGAACCCTTTATTCGCGGTCCCCAGGCAACCATGTACGCAGGTCGCCCCTGGACGATTCGTCAGTATGCGGGGTTTTCAACAGCCGAAGAATCCAACGCCTTCTACCGCAAGCTGCTGGCTGAGGGTGGACAGGGTATTTCGGTTGCCTTTGACCTGGCTACACACCGGGGCTATGACTCTGATCATGAACGCGTGACCCATGACGTTGGCAAAGCGGGTGTGGCGATTGACTCTGTTGAGGATATGAAGATTCTGTTCGATGGCATTCCGCTCGAAAAGATTTCAGTTTCCATGACGATGAACGGTGCTGTACTGCCTATTCTGGCAGGATACATTGTTGCCGCGGAAGAGCAGGGTGTAGAACAGGCGCAGATGGCCGGCACCATACAGAACGATGTCCTGAAGGAATTCCTGGTTCGTAACACCTATATCTATCCTCCTGAACCTTCTTTGCGAATCATTGGTGACATCATTTCGCATTGCACAGAACACATGCCACGCTTTAATACAATATCCATTTCCGGCTATCACATGCAGGAAGCTGGAGCGGACTCCGCCCTTGAGATGGCCTACACACTAGCCGACGGCAAAGAATATATTCGTACGGCCTTAAAGGCGGGCCTCAAGATTGATGATTTTGCACCGCGGCTCTCGTTTTTCTGGTGTATCGGCATGAATTTTTACATGGAGATCGCCAAATTACGGGCGGCCCGAATGCTATGGGCACGAATAGTGGAGGAGTTTGAACCGCAGAACCAGCGCTCAAAAATGCTTCGAACTCACTCGCAGACGTCTGGCTGGTCGCTGACTGAACAGGACCCGTATAACAACGTCGTCCGCACTACAATTGAAGCGATGGCGGCGGTTTTTGGCGGTACGCAGTCCCTGCACACCAATGCCCTGGATGAGGCAATTGCGCTGCCCAGTGAATTCGCGGCCCGTATTGCACGAAACACCCAGTTGGTTATCCAGGAAGAAACCGGTATCACCGATGTGATCGATCCCTGGGGTGGCTCTTACATGATGGAATCCTTGACCAAAGCCATTGGTGACAAAGCATGGGGGTTGATCGAGGAAATCGAAGACCATGGGGGTATGGCCAAGGCTATCGAAACTGGTTTGCCAAAATTACGTATTGAAGAAGCCGCCGCACGTAAACAAGCGCTGATTGATCGTGGTGAAAAAGTTATCGTTGGCGTTAATAAATACCAGACTGAGGAGCAGGGTGACGTCGATATTATGGAAATCGATAACCCCGCTGTCAGAAAGTCTCAGCTGGAGGGACTGGCCAAAATTCGAAAGGGACGTGATGCAGGTAAAGTTGAAGCTGGGCTTAACGCATTAAGTGAGGCCGCGGCAAATGGAGATGGCAATCTGCTGACGCTTGCTATTGAGGCTGTCCGTGCCCGGGCTACCGTTGGCGAGGTGTCGAGTGCTCTGGAGTCGGTATACGGCCGGTATGCGGCTGAAGCCAAAACAACGCAAGGCGTCTATGGCAGTTTCTACAAGGACGACGAAGCCTGGCAGGGTATTATTGGCCGGGTCGATAAATTTGAAGAGGCGCAGGGTCGGCGTCCCCGAATGCTGGTCTGCAAGATGGGCCAGGACGGTCACGATCGTGGTGCCAAGGTAATAGCCACTGCTTTTGCCGATGTAGGCTTTGATATAGACCTGTCTCCCATGTTCTCAACGCCGGAAGAAGTTGTCCGTCAGGCGGTTGAAAACGACGTCCATGTCATCGGTGTATCGTCTCAGGCGGCTGGGCACAAAACGATGATTCCGCAATTGATTAACGAACTGCAAAAAGCAGAATCCAGTGATATCGCGGTGATCATCGGTGGCGTCATTCCTAAACAGGACTATGGCTATCTGGAACAGGTTGGTGTGAAAGGGATCTTTGGGCCCGGCACGCCCATTCCCCAGGCAGCTGACGAGGTCCTGAGGGTCATTGAAGCTAACGTCTGATGGCCGTGGTCCCAGACCTTGAATGGCTGGTAAGTGGGTCACGCCGCGCCCTGGCTAAATCGATCACGTTGATTGAAAGTAAGCGAGCGCAGGATCGTGAGGCGGCAGTATCACTGATTGAATCAGCGCTGCCGCACAGTGGAAATAGCCTTCGCGTTGGCATTTCCGGTGTCCCGGGTGTGGGCAAGTCTACCTTCATCGAGTCCTTTGGATTACAGCTAATCAATCAGGGCAAAAAAGTCGCAGTGCTCGCGGTGGATCCCAGTTCGCCGGTTGCCGGTGGCAGCATTCTTGGCGACAAAACCCGGATGCCTGAGCTGTCACGGTCCGAGAATGCGTTTATCCGACCTTCACCCTCATCCGGTGTAATGGGTGGCATCGCACAAAGAACCCGAGAATGTATCTTGCTTTGCGAGGCGTCAGGTTACGACGTCATCCTGATTGAAACGGTTGGCGTTGGGCAATCCGAGGTTGAAGTCCACGGTATGGTAGATTTCTTCCTGTTGCTGATGGTGCCTAACAGTGGCGATGACCTCCAGGGAATAAAGCGGGGCATCACGGAGCTGGTTGATGGCGTTGTTATCAATAAGGCAGATGGCGATAGCATCGGGCTCGCGATGCAGACGCAGCAGTTCTTCCAGAGCGCATTCAACATATTTCGGACCAATGATGCCTGGAAGCCAAAAGTTCTTACCTGTTCTGCCCTGGAGCGATCGAATCTGGTGGAAGTCTGGGGCATGATTACTGAGTTTGAACAATTGGCTAAAACCAACGATAGCTTTACGGTACGACGGGAAACTCAGAACGTCATCTGGTTAAAAACACTGATCACCATGGAAATCGAACAGCGAATCCTGGCCAGTGATGAAGTGAGACACTCCTACCCGGAGCTTGAGATGCAGGTTGCTGCCGGTCAGTTAACGCCTTTCAGTGCTGCCAGTGAGATTCTGAATATGGTTTTCAAGGCAGGCAATCAGGAAGGCGCCGGGTCACCGTAAGCTACGCTGTTTTAATTTATGGATAGCGGGCTATAGCGAGGGAAATGGCCACCGATAATAGCTCAACCGAGCTTATTTCCGAGTCCAAAATCGAATATGCTAGGGATCAACGCTATTCGAAAATAAAAAGAAAGAAATACAGTGACCGTACTTGAAGACTACACTTTCCAGGACAAAGACGTCATTGATCCTGAAGTTTATGAGCAGGTAGGCCATCCGCAGCATGCATTTGCTTGGCTTCGTGCTAACGATCCGCTTCGAATGGTTGAGCCGGAGGGTTTTCGGCCTTTCTGGGTCGTTACTAAACATGCGGACATTACTGAAATAGAAAAGCAGCCGTACATATTTACCAGTGAGGCACGACCTATTCTGATGCGTGAAGCAACAGCCCCGGAAATGAAGGAAGAGATAATCAGTGCAATTTTTGAAAAGCTGCAGGACGCTCCACGATTGCTCGAGGTGCTTGCAACGTCTTCGGAACAAGGGTTAATTCGCTCACTGGTACAAATGGACCAGCCCGACCACACGGCTTACCGGGAACTTGTGCAACCCTGGTTCAAACCGACGAATATCAAGGCGCTCGGTGACCGGCTCGAGGAGCTTACCAAAGACATCCTGGATCAGATGATGGGTGATGGCAGTAGCCAGAAATGTGACTTTGTTCAGGACGTTTCAATCTATGCGCCTCTTAGGTTAATCACGGAATTACTAGGTGTACCCCAACAGGACGAGTGGCGCATCCTTAAACTGACTAACGAACTCTTTGCGGGCGATGATCCGGAAATGCAGCGTATAGCGGATGACCCGCTGTCGATCTTCGATACGGTCAAGGATATCTACCAGTACTTTAGCGACCTGACGGATAAATTCCGGGAGCACCCGGATGAAAGCCTGGCGAGCTATATCGCCAATGGCAAAATTGATGGCGAGTACCTGCCATACAAGGAGCTGATTTCCTACTACACTATTGTTGCTACCGCTGGACACGACACGACACGAAATTCTATCACCGGTGGGCTCCACGCGCTTCTGACTCACCCGGAACAACTGCAACGTTTTAAGGAAATCGTTCACGACGAAAATGCCGTTAAACTGGCAGTTGAAGAAATGATTCGCTGGACAACGCCCGTTGTACAATTTTCTAGAACCGCGGAGCAGGATTATGACCTGCGCGGTAAGACAATTAAAAAGGGCGATACGGTAGGGCTGATGTATGCGTCAGCCAGTTTTGATGAAGAAATTTTCGATAAGCCCTTCGAGTTCAATATAGAGAGAAAACCGAACAGGCATCTAGCCTTCGGTACGGGTCCCCACCAGTGCCTTGGCCTGATCCTGGCACGACTGGAGATGCGGGTTTTCTTCGAACAGCTGATTCCGCGAATAGCCGAAATGGAATTTGTTGGGGATCCTGAGCGCGTCAGGGCCAGCTTCGTCCATGGGCTTAAGCATATGAACATCCGGTATCGTTTGACGGACTAGTTGGTGAAACCGGTGATCCTGCTGGGTAATTTAGCAGGATGTTAGCTCCGCAATAACTGACCCGCGGTTGCGCCACTGTGCTCATTATTCGTTAGGAAAATTTCGCCATTCACCACTGTATTTAAAATACCGCTGGCAGTCTGTTTCAAACGCATTGCGCCTGCGGGTAGGTCGTTCAACACTTCTGGCATGTTCGGCCCAATTGTCTCAGGGTCAAAAACCACGACATCGGCAGCCATGCCTTCACGTAATAGACCGCGATCATGTAATCCCCATAAGGTAGCGGTGTTATAAGTGATTTGCTTAACCGCTTCTTCCAGGGTCAACGCTTCTTTCTCGCGGACCCAGTGGCTCAATAGGTGCGTTTGCAATGAGCTATCCATAATCTGGGATACGTGCGCGCCTGAATCAGAGAATGTCACGACGGAACGAGGATGTTTGATCATCTCCAGTACATGATCCTGGTTTTCATTGGCGATAGGTGCGCGAAAGAACATTTTCAAATCACGTTCGAGTGCCATATCGATCATTAGCTCGACAGGGTCAACCCCTTTTTCTTTTGCGATTTGCGCCATTGACGGTTTGTCGTAGCTCATATCGTCCATCGGGAACACATAGTCCCAATCCGGTGGGCGTATCTCTGCGCCAACGATACGCGGCCCGGTGTATTCGCGGTTGGCGATTTCAACGAGCTTCGCCTTTGTTGCCGGATCCCCGAGACGTACTTTTTGCTCCTTCAGGGGCAGGGCGCGGATATCACTCCACAGCTCCCAGTTGTCATAAGGTGTCGCACTTTCAAAAGACAAGATGTTGTTCAGACCGCGGCTATGCACCTGGGCAAACATTCTGCCGCCAGCGGCTGCGGTTTCATCCAGCAGGTCAAAATAGGGTCTCCAGATTTCGGGTGCAGCCTTGACGCTGAACATGCCCCAGGTTTGTGTTACACCGGATTCGACGGCGAGATCCCTAAGACGATCGTGATATTCACGATTACGTTCCGGGCTGCGACCTGGTGACTCGCCCGCGATTTCGAAAATGCCTTTGCCTGTTTCACCAACTGCGTTGACGATGGCACGGACTTCTTCCCAGTTGGCGAGACGACTTGCGACGGGTCGATCGTCAGCGGTGGTGTGGTTGAAGGTGCGTGAAGTAGAAAAGCCAATCGCGCCCGCATGCATGGCTTCTTTTACCAGTGCCTGCATATGTTTAACTTCATCTTCGTTGGCCTCTTCCTCGAACGCCCGTTCCCCCATCGTGTAGGTGCGCAGTGCAGAGTGACCAATATAGCCTGCATAGTTGATACCCTTTGGCAGATCGTCGACGGTATCCAGAAACTCAGGGAAGGTTTCCCAGGTCCAGTCGATACCTTCTAGCATCGCATCACGAGACAGATCTTCGGCGCGTTCCAGGTTACGGAATACCAGGTCAGCATCCTCCTGTTTACACGGCGCCAGGGTAAAGCCGCAGTTGCCCATCACCACACTGGTGACACCGTGATAGCTGGAGCAGGAACCGATGGGGTCCCAGAAAACCTGGGCGTCCATATGGGTATGGCCGTCGACAAAGCCGGGCGAAACCACATGACCTTCTGCATCAATGGTTTGTTTGGATTTTTCGTTAACGCGGCCAATCTTCGCGACCTTACCGTTTGTAATCGCAACGTCGGCGCGATACCTGGCACTGCCTGATCCGTCTACTACCGTGCCGTTCTTGATAACGAGGTCATAGCTCATGGGATTCCTCCGCTGGAATAACTTTCCTGTATCATACCAATAAATGGTAGTGCGTCGATGCCAAAGTCGCAGCGTGAGTTCTGGCTTTCCCGAGTCTGTCCTGAAACACCAGAATAAGAATACAAAGATAGTGCTACCAGCAACGGTTACCGGTGCGCTGGCCGGTAGCTAAGCATGGGGATAGCGGAACGAGGGCATAGGCCCACGATCAATCGTAGATAGGGTGAAAGGTGCCGAATGCTGCCTCGCAGAAGTCGCCAGGATCATTAAAGCGCCGATTGATGTTGAGTCCTGAGATGGCATCCATTTCTGCGGCGGTCAGTTCGAAATCATCAAGTGACAGGTTCTCCCGCATGCGTTCTGTCTTAACGCTTTTTGCAACCAGTGATGTACCACGCTGCAGTCCCCAACGTAGGACTACCTGTGCCGCCGTTTTGTGCGTGCGGGAAGCCGCTGCTTTGATGGCCGAATGCTCCAAGACAGATTCATGCTGGTCAGCCATATCCAGTTCGAAGTAAGACATTGCTCCGAGAGGTGAAAAAGCAGTCACTTCCATCCCATACTGCTGGGCGAGTTTGATCAGTCGTTCCTGGGTCAGGTAGGGGTGCGATTCTATTTGCAACATTTCCGGCGGCTGGATCGCGTAGTTCATCAGATCGTGGAGCAGTCCAGAATTGTAGTTGCAGACGCCGATGTGTTTGACGCGACCAATAGCTTTCAATTGTTCCATAGCGTGCCATGTTTCTTGCAACGACACATTAACGGGATGCATCACCGGGATTTCTGCAGCTGGATCATGAGTCCACTCTGGAGGATAGCGCGTCTCGAACGGGACATAGGCCAGGGCGATGGGGAAATGTATCAGGTACAGGTCAAGATAATCCAGTTGCAGGTCTGACAAGCTTCTATTCATCGCGGGGAGAACATGATCTGGGTGATGGTAGGTGTTCCAAAGTTTTGATGTTACCCAAAGGTCCTGGCGAGAACATAAGCCTTCGGTCATCGCTCTTTGAAGTCCTTGACCTACCTGTTTTTCATTGCCGTAGTCGCAAGCAGAATCAAAGTGCCTGTATCCGGATTTGACCGCTTCGTAGACAACTTCTGCGCAATGATCAGGTGCTATTTTCCAAAGGCCGAACCCTATGTGAGGAATGTCTTTTATTGTTTGAAATGTCATCGTTGTCCTTGTTCGTTCAGGTTGGTTCTTTCACAGTAGGTCGTGCAGGTTTACCGCCTGTCCGGATTCGATCGATTGTTGTGCTGCCACGCCCAGCACTACAGACAGCAGGCCGTCCCTGACAGTAACAGAAGGGGGCGAACCGTTGTTGATCGCCTCTATAAAACCGAGATGCTCAAGGTAGCTGGCGCCGTGATGAAGGCCTTGTTCTTTTACTCGGGGGTCGGGTTCGATTTGAATGGTTTTAAAGTCGTTGCTTGCTCTGTTGCTAATGATCAGTTCATTGCCGGGTACAGTCGTTTCAATTTTACCGATGTCACCGGTCACGGCGATATGCTGTTCATGCCGGCTGCCTTCGGCGAACATGCACAGGTCGAGCATTGCCCTAGCGCCGTCGGCAAATTCCACGATGACATAGGCATTGTCCATAATGTCAGGTGTCTCGCCATTGTAGAACTCGTCGAGGTGATTCACATCCTGCCCACCTGAAGCGATAACCCGGGTCGGCTTGCTGGGTATCACCTGGGTCATTAGGTCAAAAAAGTGGCAGCATTTTTCAACCAGCGTGCCGCCTGTATTGCGATTAAAACGATTCCAATTGCCGACCTTCTTCAGGAATGGAAAACGGTGCTCACGAATAGCGCACATACGAATGTTACCAATGGCATCGAGATGCTGCAGCGTCGCGGTAATGGGTGACATGTATCGATATTCAAGACCAATCCAGACGATCCCCGGATGTTGATCTGCAGATTTCACCAGTTCCTTAGAGTCAGTGATAGTCGTACACATCGGCTTCTCGAGCATGACATGCTTATCTGTTTGAAAGATGTCACGCATCACATCGATATGGGAGTAGTTTGGTGATGCAACGACGACCGCATCAACATCGTCACGGCCAAGCAAATCCCGATAATCTTCATACACCTCGGGTGTAAAGCGATCGCCGCAGGCGTTACGACCCCAGTCCCGTGGTTTTTCATTGGGGTCCGCAATTGCGGTAATGTCTACCCCTTCCATGGCGGCAAGGTTGCGGATGTGTTCACAGCCCATCATGCCGGTGCCGATAATTCCGTAGCGAATCGTCAATTCATTATCCTCGTGCAGATTGTCGATTGATCAAATATAGGAATAGTTGATTCAATCCGCCTTTTTAATGTTTGGCTAAGATTGGAGTTCAGGCAAATTCTTGAACAGGTCTAGGGTTTCAGGGTTTGCCAGTGCATCGGTATTTTCTACCGGTTTATTATGGATGACCTTCCTGACCGCTAGTTCGACAATCTTGCCGCTGATGGTACGCGGAATGTCTGCAACCTGGATGACTTTCGCCGGGACATGTCTGGGCGTTGTGTTTTGCCGGATGGTCAATTTGATGGTCTCGATGAGTCGATCATTCAGTTTGATGCCTGGCTTTAATACGACAAATAGAACCACTCGCTCATCACCCTGCCAGTCCTGCCCGATGGCGATGCTGTCGACAACTTCAGAGATGGTTTCAACCTGCCGATAGATCTCTGCGGTGCCGATTCGGACTCCCGCAGGATTAAGCACAGCATCACTGCGACCCTGAATGACAATGCCGCCACTTTCGGTCAGCTCCCCGTAATCACCATGTGTCCAGATGCCAGGATGTTCGGCGAAGTAAGCTTTGAGGAATCGCTCATCTTCAGGATCCTGCCAGAAACCAATAGGTGTTGATGGGAAGGGTCTGGTGCAAACCAGTTCACCGCCTGCATCGGTAACCGACTCGTTGCGTTGATTCCAGAATTCTACCGCCATGCCAAGTCCACGGCATTGAATTTCGCCCGCGTACACCGGTAGGTTAGGGTTGCCCAACATGAAACAAGAGATGATGTCGGTCCCGCCGGAAATAGATGACAGGCAAACATCGGCCTTGAAGTCACGGTAAATATATTCATAGCTGGTTTCGCTTAAGGGCGATCCTGTTGACAAAATCGTCTTCACTGAACTCAGCTGATGAGTCTTCGCCGGCTTTAATCCCTGCTTTTCAAGGCCTGCAATGTACCTGGCGCTTGTACCGAACACTGTTATGCCTTCATCGTCGATCGCATCCAGTAGTACGTTACCCTCATTGGCGAAGGGTGAACCGTCGTAGAGCACCAGTGTGCATCCCGTACTTAAACCGGACACCAGCCAGTTCCACATCATCCAGCCGCAGGTCGTGAAGTAGAAAAGCGTATCTGTACGAGAGATATCGGTATGCAGTTTGTGTTCCTTCAGATGTTGGATGAGTGTACCGCCTGCACCGTGGACAATGCATTTTGGAACTCCCGTGGTGCCACTGGAATACATGATGTAGAGCGGGTGATCGAAAGGCAGGGGTGTAAAGGTTAAAGGTGTGATGTCTTTTTGGACAAAATCACCGTAGCTTTCGGCCTTTTCCATCTGTGTCAGACTCATAGTCTGGTTCAGCAATGGAAGGACAATAATCTTTTCGATGCTGTCGATTCTTTTCTGGATAGATGTGACTTTTTCCAGGCAGTCATTGACCTTACCGTTGTAAACGTAAGCCTCTGTGGTGAACAAAAGTCGCGGTGAGATCTGGCCGAACCGGTCGCAGGCGCCGTTGGTGCCGAAATCCGGTGAACAGGAGGACCAGATGGCGCCGATAGCAGTGGTAGCCAGCATGGCAATGACTGTTTCCGGGATATTTGGCATTAAGCCCGCGATACGATCACCTTTGGTGATCCCGTGATGCCGCATGGCGGATACGAGTCGTTCTACCTCATGATAGAGCGCTGCGTAGGTGTAGCTGCTTCGCTGACCATTTTCCAGTAAACCGACTAATGCGACCTGGTCGTCGTTGTGACGCATCATGTTTTCCGCGAAATTCAATTCGCAGCCGTTGAACCAGGAAGTGCCTGGAAACTTGTCCAGGTTCGACGTCACCCGGTGGTAGCGGGCTGTTGCCTTGACGTCGCAGAAATCCCAAATGGCGGCCCAGAAGTCATCCGTTTCGATGACAGACCATTGGTGCAGTGCATCGTAAGTCGGGAAAGTTTGATTAAGCCGCTGTTCAACATAGCGTTGAAAATGTGTCATCTGGCTGTTGGCAATTCGCTCTTCGTTTGGTCGCCACAAGGGAATCACGATGCCGGGCTCCGCACCATTAGATAGTCTGGTTCGGCCAGATCTCGAAGCAAAGAAATGACATTCATCAGTTTTGGTTGTTTGCCAAAGAAAGCGGTTCAAAAGCAAGGAGATCTGCGCCGCCGTCAACGAGATCGCCTTTACCGTAGAAAATTTCGCTGATTAACCCATCAACTGGCGCTTTGATGGCGTGTTCCATTTTCATGGCTTCCATAATCACTAGCGTGTCCCCTGCGCTGACTGTCTCACCCTTCATAACAAGAATATCGACGACCGTGCCATTCATCGGTGCCTTAAAACCTGAGCCATCATCCTGGTCTACCTCTTCTCCCAGATCGGTAACCTTGGTTGTGAACTCGAAGGTGCCATTACTAGTAAAAAGAGAAATCGTAGTAACCCCTTCAACAACGACTGCAGTCTGTCGATGGCCGTTAATGGTAGCGATCAAGTTATTCCCCTCGAGACTGCCACTGACAGTGCAGGAAGTGTTCTCAAAATGCATGTCAAAAGTGTCCGGCCCGCTTTTTGCTGTGCGGATAATATAGTCTGTTTTGCCAACAACAATTGTCTCAAGATGGATGGCCGCTGCATTCGTTCGCCAGTTGTCGCAGGCATGCCAGGGGGATGTTCGGTCAGAAGCTGGTACAGGTTGTGACTGGCGTCGCAACGTCAGGTAAAGGCACGCAAGTGGTGCCAGGGATTCGATGGGTAATTGTCTGGTTTCAAAGAGGCTGGTTTCATTTTTTGTAATAAAATCAGTGCTCAGTTCTTCTGCGATAAATGCTTTATGGGTGACCAGGCGATGCAGAAAGTCGATGTTGGTGGTTACGCCAATGATGCGATAGGTTGCCAGTGCTTGCGCGAGGCGCTGCAGGGCAAGCCCGCGGTTTTCACCCCAGACAATCAGTTTCGCGATCATCGGATCATAAAAGACACCGACCTCGTCATCCTGAATAACACCTGTATCGATCCGTACGTGGGCTGATTCAACAGGTTGTTGCAGCCATGTCAGTTTTCCTGCGGCAGGTAAAAACTCGTTGTCAGGGTCTTCCGCATAGATTCTTGCTTCGAAGGCGTGACCGGTGATGGTTAGTTCAGATTGTGCTAGCGGCAGTGGTTCGCCGTTGGCTACTTTTAGCTGCCATTCAACCAGATCCTGACCGGTAATCATTTCGGTAACAGGATGCTCGACCTGGAGTCGGGTGTTCATCTCCATAAAATAAAAGTGCCCGGTTGAATCCAGCAGGAATTCGACCGTGCCTGCGCCGACATAGTTGACAGACTTGGCTGCACGCAACGCGGCGTCACCCATTAGTTCACGAACGCCGTCAGGCAGCTTTGGTGCCGGCGCTTCTTCAATAATCTTTTGATGTCGACGTTGTACAGAGCAATCCCGCTCGAACAGGTAGATGCCATTGCCCAGTGAGTCGCAGAAGACCTGAACCTCAACATGTCGGGGCTGTTCGAGATACTTTTCTACGAGCATGTCACCGTCGCCGAAGGCTGATAGCGCTTCTCGCTTTGCGGCGGCAAGCGCTTCATCAAACTCATCCGGGCTATGAACTTGCCGCATGCCTTTTCCGCCGCCACCTGATACCGCTTTCAATAACACCGGGTAGCCAATCTCTTCGGCTGCGTTTTTGAGCAGGGTAGGGTTCTGGTCTGCCCCGTGATATCCCGGCAGTAAAGGTACTTCTGCCATTTCCATCATTATTTTTGAGGCAGATTTGGAGCCCATGGTCTTAATGGCCGCTTCCGGTGGGCCGATGAAGACAACATTGTTGGTTTCACAGAGGTGACAGAATAGGGCGTTTTCCGACAGGAAACCGTAGCCGGGGTGAATCGCTTCGCTGCGTGTTTGTTTTGCAGCGTCAATAATCTTTTCCATTATCAAATAGGAGTCTGCTGGCGCAGAGCCGCCAATATGCACCGCCTCATCGGCCATCTGTACGTGCAGGGCATTGGAATCTGCATCTGAATAGACAGCCACTGTTCGTATGCCGAGTTTTCTAGCGGATCGAATCACCCGGCAAGCGATCTCGCCGCGGTTTGCGATAAGAATTTTGCCAAACATTTAGTGGGTTCCTGTACGAATAATAGACATGTTCTGACTACATCCTGAAGACGCCGAAACGGGTTTCAGCGATTGGTTTGTTAAGTGAGGCGGAGAGCGCGAGGCCCAGTATGCGCCTTGTGTCCGTTGGATCTATCACGCCGTCATCCCAAAGTCGTGCGCTGGCGTAGTAAGGATGCCCTTCAGTATCAAAGTTATCGATGATCGGTTGTTTGAAAGCCTGTTCATCCTCGATGGCCCATTCGTCACCGGCATTTTCAATCTGGCTTCGTCTTACCTGGGCGAGGACGCCAGCTGCCTGTTCACCGCCCATGACTGAAATTCGGGCATTGGGCCACATGAACAGGAAATTGGGGTCATAGGACCGACCACACATCCCGTAGTTACCGGCGCCATAGGAGTTGCCGATGATGAGCGTGAGTTTGGGTACCTTGGCACTAGCCACAGCCGTTACCATCTTGGCGCCGTGTTTGGCGATGCCGCCGGCTTCATACTGCTGACCGACCATGAATCCGGTAATATTTTGCAGGAAAATGAGCGGTATTTTTCGTTGTGCGCACAACTCAATAAAGTGCGCACCTTTTTGTGCGGACTCACTGAATAACACCCCGTTGTTAGCAACGATGCCCACAGGATAGCCGTAGAGCCTGGCGAAGCCGCAGACTAAAGTTGTGCCATAAAGTGCTTTGAATTCGTCGAACTCAGAGCCGTCGAAGACGCGGGCGATGATCTCGCGAACGTCGTAAGGTTGGCGTACGTTCTTTGGCACGATACCGTTGAGGTCGCTGGCCGGGTACAAGGGTTCTACACTTTCTTTCACATCCAGCGAAACGGGCTTTACCCTATTCAGGCGGCCTACAGCATTTCTGGCGAGTTGAAGTGCATGATGATCGTTTCTGGCGTAGTGATCAGTGACCCCGGATTCTTTGGAATGGATATCTGCGCCGCCGAGTTCCTCAGCAGTTACTTCCTCGCCCGTCGCCATTTTGACGAGGGGAGGGCCAGCAAGAAATATCGTCCCCTGGTTTTTTACGATGATGGATTCGTCTGCCATGGCTGGCACATAGGCACCACCGGCTGTACAGGAGCCCATCACCACCGCTAGCTGTGGGATGTTCAGTGCTGACATGTTGGCCTGGTTGAAAAAGATCCGGCCGAAGTGGTGTCTGTCGGGAAAGACTTCATCCTGGTTCGGCAGGTTGGCGCCGCCGGAATCCACCAGGTAGATGCAGGGCAAGTTATTTTCCTGCGCGATGTCCTGTGCGCGAAGGTGCTTTTTCACGGTGATGGGATAATAGGTGCCACCTTTAACCGTTGCGTCATTAACAACAATGACGCACTCCTGGCCGCTCACTCGCCCAATGCCAGTGATAATGCCGGCGGCTGGCACATCATCTTTACCGTACATGTTGTGCGCAGCGAGTTGTGAGAATTCCAGAAAGGGTGAGCCAGGGTCTATCAGTGCGTCAACCCGGTCGCGAGGTAACAGTTTCCCTCGGGCGATGTGCCGTTGCTGGTAGCGTTCACCGCCTCCTTGTTTGATTCGTTCCACCTGGGCTTGCAGGTCGGTTACCAGACTCTGCATATATTCTTTATTTTCAATAAAATCTTGCGAGCGAGAATTTAGTTTTGTCTTGATGGCGCTCATGGCTTAGCCCGCCTCTGAGAAAAGTTCGCGACCAATCAACATACGCCGGATCTCCGAAGTGCCTGCACCAATCTCATAGAGTTTGGCATCGCGAAGCAGGCGACCTGTATCGTAGTCATTGATGTAGCCGTTACCGCCCAGCGCCTGGATGGCCTGCAGTGCACATTGCGTGGCCTGCTCTGCGGTATAAAGAATGACAGCTGCTGCGTCTTTTCGGCTTTCAAGGCCACGATCGCAAGCACGCGCAACCGCATACAGGTAGGCTCGGCTGGCATTGAGTACGGTGTACATGTCTGCAAGCTTGCCCTGCATTAATTGGAATTCTCCGATCGCCTGACCAAACTGCTTTCGGTCATGAACATAAGGTACGACGATATCCATACAAGCCTGCATAATGCCGACCGGGCCGCCTGAAAGAACGGTTCGCTCGAAATCGAGGCCCGACATCAGCACGCGCACACCCTCGCCTTCGTGGCCGAGAATATTAACTGCGGGGACTTCGCAGTCTTCAAATATCAGTTCGCAGGTATTGGACCCTCGCATACCAAGCTTGTCGAGCTTTGGAGCCTGTGAGAATCCGCCAAAGCCACGCTCAACAATGAACGCAGTCATACCACGCGAACCGGCATTGCTGTCGGTCTTGGCGTAAATGACGTAAGTGTCTGCGTCAGGACCGTTGGTGATCCACATCTTGTTGCCGTTCAGAACATAGACGTCGCCTTTTTTCTCGGCTTTGAGTTTCATACTGACGACATCAGAGCCTGCGCCTGGCTCCGACATGGCAAGGGCGCCGACATGTTCGCCGGAACACAGCTGTGGTAAATACCTTGTCTTTTGTTCAGCAGAGCCGTTTTTGTGAATCTGGTTAACGCAGAGATTGGAGTGCGCGCCGTAGGACAGGCCGACCGAAGCTGAAGCACGGCTGATTTCTTCCATTGCGACAACATGGCCCAGATAGCCCATATTGCTACCTCCAAATTCTTCTGCAACGGTGACACCCAGAATGCCGAGATCACCCATCTTTTGCCAGAGATCGGCGGGGAACTCATTGTTTTTATCTATCTCTGCGGCACGCGGGGCGATTTCTGCCTGGGCGAATTTGTAGACCAGATCGCGCAACATGTCCAGATCTTCACCCAGTCCGTGATCCAGCATGGCATAAGATGTGTTCATTAATGTTCTTCCCAATGATTTTTGTGGGTGGAAATATCAGTTAACTTTTTTTGACTTCTCTTTATTTTCCATTGCGGTGCTAGTGCGTTCTTCCCATGATTCCAGGTCAACGATCATACGTTCGAGTTCGTGCTTTTGAGCTTCGAGTTGATGTCTTCGTGATTGAATTTTTTCGATGAGGGTTTCGAGCTGCCTTTTATTGTTAGAGGCCGGGTCATACATGGCAATCAGGTCTGTACTTTGCTCGAGAGATAGCCCCAATGTTTTACCGCGGAGGATCAGTATCAGTCGAGCCCTGTCAGTTGCTGAATAAGTCCTGTTCTGGCCAGACCGCGCGGGCGAGAGGAGACCTTTCTCTTCATAGAAGCGTAGGGTTCGAGTGGTGACATCGAATTCCTGTGATAATTCGCGTATGGAATATTGACTGCTCATAGGGAACGAATCGTAGCCTAACGTTTACGTTAACGTCAACTCTTAATGCTTGGCCGTGCATCATGCCCGGGAGAGTTCCATGTAACCCGCCGGTTGCTTGTGTCCGACGAACGTTTTTCCCAATTCCTCGTAGTGTCGATAGGAGATGAGCGCATGGTTAGCGGCTTGTTGTGCATCCCGTAGCTGACGCTCAAGCGGACTGTCCATTCTGCTGCCCGTTGTGCCCGCTGTGTTATTGATCATGCCGACAACTTTCCTGGTAGATTGTGCAGCATGTGCGCAAGCCAGCAACGCCGGCCAGAAGTATTCCCATTCCGGGGACAGTCGTCCGCCATTTTCAGGGAGTGGCCCAAGATGCTCCTCCAGACGATCCTGGGTTTCCATCACAAATGACCGAGCTGCCAGCAGTGTTGCCTGGGCTTCACCAATCCGGTATTGAATCTGGGGTTGGTCTCTGAGCGTCGAGACCGAGCCCCATGGTGTTTTCTCTTGCGCCAGTTCAATAAATGTATCGATGGCCCCGCGGCAGACACCCAGCGCAACCGCGGCTTTGTTATAGACAGCATGAGTTGGGTTCCTGTATGTCGGGTTCGCCCAGATCTCGCTGGGTGCCAGGGACCGAAAAGGAAGAAGGTGCTCGGGCGGAACATAACAATCAGTCATCCGCACATCGTGGCTGCCGGAACCGCGCATTCCTCCCGTATCCCAGGTATCGATAATCTCGAAGTCGCCGAGGGGCACCATATAGGATGCCTGCGCAGGTTTGCCAGTGGTCTCGTCGACGGTCATCGCTCCCATCAGGAAGTTCCAGTTCGCGTTATGGCAGCCACTAGCGAATGAACCCTGGTAGTTCAAACGCCAACCGTCGCCATCCTGTTGGGCGCCTCGACCGGGAGTGGGGCCGTTGGCGGGACCATGTCCAGAACACACTAGAGCATCCCAGTCGTCGAAGATTTTGTCTGCCAGGGCAGGGTCCATACGACGGATCACCAGGGCGTTGATCTCAGAAGATATCTGGGTGCACCAGCCAACCGATCCGTCAATGGCGGAAACGGCCTCAATGATTTCGATCTGTTCGCGGGCTCGAAGGTTTTCGCCACCAAGTTCGGTCGGTAGCGCAAAACGGTAGAGCCCTTGGTCTGCCATCTCTTTCGAAGCCCAGGCCGGGAGATGTCGAAGCTGCTGGGCTTCGTCGCCTGCAGCTATTAGTGATTCCTTCATTGCGGCGATGCGATCCAGAGCGGGTGTTTTTGAAATCTCTTTTTGACGTTCTATAATTTCTGCTCGAACCATTTCCGTTTGTCTCCGGGGGGCATTGGGTGGTGGGCTTGTTTGCGCTGTCGCGTGATGCAAGGGATTCTTCAGGCCTCTTGTTAATCATGCCTTCAGGTATCAGCAAGCACTACCTAAATTATTGGTGTGCATGTTGGTTTATTAACGGAAAAAGTGGAATGAAATTTCGTGAAAAACGGGAACCGTTGCCTAAACTTGGGGCTTGGTTTAAATACAGAGATCTATGTTTTAAATACAGAGATTATGGCCTGGGAAGCTCCGTTACAGTCAGCACTGGCATCGATGAGCTGGTTCAGGGTCTGTTAATCCAGTCGCCATTCGCATCTTCGCGCTTGCTGAAGGCGGGCTTGTTGCTGAAAGTCTCTTCCACCCAAGCCAGCGCCTCTGCCTGGTTAAGGCTGGTATCCCAGAGGATGCCTTCAGGTTGAGCGACATGCCAGGGCGTATCCCAGAAGACCTCAAGGCCGTTGCCTTCAGGATCGCTGAAATAGAGAGACAGGGTGTTGCCGTGGGATAATGGTAATACGTTGACACCGGCTGATGCCAGTTTGCTGTGAAGCGTTTTCACATCGTCGAAAGACTCGACACGAAAAGCCAGGTGGTTCAGTGAAGTGGATGTGTCCTCGTCCTTTCGCGCGGAAACAATCGCGAGTTGGTGATGCTCATCCTTGTTCTGGCTCATGAAAATAATGTTAGGCCCGTTTTTTGTGACTGGGCCGCTGTCGCTGACGTTAAACCCAAGCGTTTCGGTGTAGAAGTCCAGAATTTTCTTTTCGTCTCTTACGTTCAGTACTACGTGTGACCAGCTAAGTTTCATCAGCTCATTCCTCCTATTATCAGGCTCTTTAGCCTCTTCGTTAGTGTGTAATATCGTTTGTTAATGCCAATTTTTTTCGCAAGTTTCGCTACCAGATCGTCAACGCTGTTGGATTCATCGGTATGCCCAAACACCAGTCGGTCTCGACGAACAATCGCGCCTTCAAACTGCTCGAACAGCGGATCAAATCGACCGCGGACCGTCGACAGGCCCGCAAGCCCAAAAGGGATACTACTCCTATATCGAGTTGATTCAGACCGTTTGACCACAGCGACCTTCAATCCAGCCTCAGCCATCATTATTGCTGCGTTACAGCCAGCGGGGCCAAAGCCGATGATGATCAGGTCGTAGACTGAACCATTCTTGTTTGATTAGAAGTCATTGACTACAGTCAGTGAATTCGTTTCAAGCACCCGGAATCGCTATGTCCAAGCTAGCAAACGCAAGAACTTTAGCCGTTAGTGATGAGCCGAATAGGCTGTCTCGCGCTAAGCGCAAGCGCCGGGATACACGGGACCGTATTGTCAGTCAGGCAGAGTCCCTGATGAGAAGTCGACCCATTGATGAAATTACTATCCAGGACATCACCGATGCTGCGGATATTGGTCATGGTACCTTTTACCTGCATTTCAAATCGAAATACGAAGTGCTCATCCCGATTGTTGAACAGCAGGCCGTGCGTTGGGATGAAATCATTCAGCAGCGGGTGAGTGATGTCGATGATCCTGCTATCGTGCTCGCCAGCTCATCGCGACACATGGCGAGGGTTATTGTGGCGGACCCGCTTTGGCGTTGGTTTCTGCAGCACTCAGGTGTGCCGGTTGATGATATGCGACAGGCGATCGGGCGGTTTGGTGCCCGGAACTTTGGTCGCGGTTTACTGTCTGGTAGGTTCAAGGTCCCGGAGTTAACCATAGCCTCAAGTTATATGTTGGGTGGCTTCGTGAATGGGTTGCTGGCCAGCTTTGACTCATCGGATCCGAACAGAACGATTGACCATATGATTGAAATGTTTCTTCGGGTGGTAGGTCTCGAGTCGCAAGAAGCTGAGCGAATTGCCAACCTACCTTTGCTAGAGTTGGAATGAACAGCGCCCAGGAAGCTTATAGATACCGTTCTTTTCCAGTATGCGCAGCACCCTGCTAACAAATATTCAGACGTATATTTAGCGAACACTGAGGAGAAGAATACGATGAAACTTGCCACCTATTCGACACCTGAAGACGTCGCACTAAGAGTCGGCCTCGTCCTCGATAATAAAATTGTTCCACTTGTGGACAATGGCATTGAGGGAGATATGACGTCGCTGCTTGAAGCCGGGATTGATAACGATGCTATCGAGGCGGCGACAACGGGAAAATCGGGATTGCCCCTGTCTTCTGTCATGCTGCACGCACCCGTTCCGCTGCCCGGTAAAATACTTGCCATTGGTCTTAACTACGGTGATCACATCGCTGAAACTGGTTTTGAAAAACCCGAGTTTCAGATGTGGTTCAACAAACAAAGAAACTGCGCCAACGGCCCCTATGCAGACATTAACCTGCCCGTGGTCTCGGACCAGCTCGACTATGAGGCCGAGCTTTGCCTGGTCATCGGCAAACGCTGTAAGCATGTTCCGACTGAACGAGCACATGAGGTTATAGGTGGTTATTTCTGTGGAAACGATGTCAGCGTGCGTGACTGGCAGCTTCGTGTGCCTACCTTCCAGATTGGGAAATCATTCGATACGCATGGACCAATGGGACCATGGCTCGTAACACCCGATGAAGTCGGTGATCCCCATGATCTTGATATTCTAGCGACGGTGAATGGTGAGCAGCGCCAAAAATCCAACACCAGACACCTGATCTTCAACTGCTTCGATGCGATTGCGCATCTTAGTAAGTCATTCACGCTTGATGTCGGTGATGTTCTGTTCATGGGTACGCCGGGCGGTGTCGGGGTTGCCATGAAGCCACCCTCGTTTATGAAAGTTGGCGATGTTGTTCGTGTTGAGATCGAAAAGTTGGGTTACATCGAGAACACGGTGATCGCTGAAAATGATGAAACCATTATTGGCTGAAGCAGAGCGTGGCCAGGTGCCGTTTCTTCACTCGTACGATCTAAACTTGCGGAAGTCTGGGGAAAAGCCCTCGCCTTTCTACCCAGGCATCGCAGAGAAGTTAGCGGCAGTTAATAATCGTTCATCCCATCTCTTTGGCGAGGACGGTAAGTTGGCTCTTTTGCGCGTCGAGCGTCTCGTTCAATGCATCAGGCCCTGCCATTGTTTTTTGTACCGGGACATCTGAAACTGGGTCCAGACCGACCAGCCGGGCCCAGGCATTCATGTAGGGTGACTGGAAGTCGAATGGATCAGGCTTGCCATCTGTTGGACTGTAGTCTCCACCGCGGGAATAGATCAACGTTGCCCGGCCGGAAGCCAGCCCCCTTGGTCCATTCTCGTCGCTTATGAAAGTCAGACCGGGGTGAGTAATCAGGTCAATGTACTGCTTTAGCTTATAGGGAATGCTGAAATTCCACATGGGGATGGTAAACAGATAACCATCAGCTTCCACAAACTGTCTGACTAAATTTGTGATGGCTGTCCATTGTCTTGCTTCTTCTTCGTTAAGATCTAGTCCCATGGCGAATTTCATTTTTGCGGCAGTTATCTCCAGCGTGACTTCTGGCAACTTTGCTTCAAACAAATCCAGCCGATTGACTTGTACAGAGTCGGCTAGAGCGTCGGTGAAAATGAGGGCTGCCTGATTTGCGGCAGAGAGGTCGCCTCTTGGGGATGCATTGATGTAAAGCAGGTTGGTCATATTCAACTCCATGACTAGATAGATAAGATGGCAAGGGAAATTGATTATACAAAAATCGGTTGGGGTGTGGTTCTGCTGTTTGATAACATTGAAACTCTTTAAATAAACAAGAATAACCACCTTATGTCAGTGAAAATTGGTACGCCGCTAAGCCAGCGCGCAAAGAAAGTGCTGCTGTGTGGGTCGGGAGAACTTGGCAAAGAAGTCGCGATCGAACTTCAGCGCCTGGGCGTTGAAGTCATCGCCGTAGATCGATACAAGAATGCACCTGCCATGCAGGTAGCCCATCGATCACATGTCATCAGTATGCTGGACGGCGCGGCATTAAGGGGTGTTATTGAGTCGGAAAAACCAGACTTGATTGTGCCGGAAATCGAGGCCATAGCGACAGATACGTTGGCTGAACTTGAACATGAGGGATTCACTGTCATCCCGACAGCCAAGGCTGCGCAGTTAACCATGAACAGGGAAGGCATCCGTCGACTTGCTGCTGAGGAGCTTGGCCTGAAAACCAGCGCCTATGAGTTTGCCCAAACCAGGCAGGAGTATTTGGATGCCATTGGCAGGATCGGTCTGCCTTGCATCATTAAACCTATCATGAGTTCCTCGGGAAAAGGGCAATCTCTCGTGCGGGATGACTCGGAAATCACAGATGCCTGGGATTATGCCCAGCAAGGCGGCCGTGCAGGGAAGGGTAAGGTGATCATCGAAGGGTTTGTCGATTTTGATTTCGAGATCACGTTACTCACTGTCAGGCATCGGGATGGCACTTCATTTTGTGCCCCCATCGGGCATCGACAAGAAGGCGGTGACTACCAGGAAAGCTGGCAACCGCAGCCAATGAGCGAAGCAGCGTTGCAGGCATCCCAGCAGATGGCAGAGCGGGTCACCAATGCACTTGGTGGCAAGGGACTGTTTGGCGTGGAGCTTTTTATCAAAGGTGATGAAGTGATATTTAGCGAAGTGTCTCCACGCCCGCACGATACAGGTCTAGTTACCCTTGTGTCACAGGATCTGTCCGAGTTTGCACTGCACGCCAGGGCCATTCTTGATTTACCCATTCCGCAGATAAAACAACTGGGTGCCAGTGCTTCGAGCGTCATTTTGGCCTCGGGGGAAAGTCAAAATGTACAATTTGGTAATCTGGAAAAGGCGTTGTCCGTGCCAAATACTCAACTGCGCCTGTTTGGCAAACCAGAGGTTTCAGGTCGGCGCCGCATGGGTGTCGCGCTGGCCAATGCTGGTAGCGTTGAACAAGCGCGAGAGATGGCGAATAAATGTGCACAGACAGTCGATGTCGATTTGTAGTCGACGTTGGGCCTGGTACGAGGATGCCAGAAAAATTTATTGCTCGGGCAGGCCACATGATTTTTGTTTCACTTTGTCGCTCAAAGTTGGTTGGCGTTCTGGTGGCGATACTGCTGCTGATGTCTTGCGCCGAACACCAGGAACTGAAAGCAAACAATAGTCCAACGATGTACAACCTGGTTAAAGGTGTTTTACCCAATGTAGCGGCTTGGCCTGAACATGCGGGTCTCCAGAGGTACAGCACATTTTATCGTGGCCCGGATTCACCGGCCATATTCAACTGTTATAAAACCAGCGTCTAACAAACGAGGAACAACTGGCATGAACGGCAACACTAATCTCTACGCCCATTTTCAGCAACATTTTCCTGCTGACTTGAATACGCAACTGCTAACGGATGTGGACGGTCGCGGAGTCACTTACCTGCAGGCAGACGAAGCTTCTGCGCGGATCGCGAACACGCTGTTGCAACTTGGTGCTGGCCGTGGCGACAGGATCACAGTGCAGGTTGAAAAATCGGTGGAAAATTTGTACCTCTATCTAGCTTGTCTGCGTGCGGGGCTGGTTTACCACCCGCTCAACACAGCTTACACAGCATCTGAACTTGCATACTTTCTTGAGAATGCAGAACCAACCATTGTGATCTGTGCCAGTGATGCGCTGGCCACTATTGAATCTATCCTTCCGGCAAACGGAATAAAAGCACTGCTGACTCTCGATGTTGACGGTGGAGGCACTCTGATGCAGCAGGCGGCAGGCGCCAGTGAGCAAGCGGGTGTGGCCCAGTGCCAGGGCGACGAAATGGCCGCCCTGCTTTACTCCTCAGGCACGACAGGGCAGCCGAAAGGTATCATGTTGAGCCACGACAACCTGCGTAAGAATGCCGAAACATTGGTTCAAACCTGGGGTTTTTCGGCTTCCGACCGGTTGCTGCACATGCTGCCTATCTACCATGTGCATGGACTATTTGTCGGCCTTGGTTGCGTGTTGATGTGTGGCGCTAGCATGGCATGGCACAGTCGTTTCTCCGATAAAGCCGCTATCGCCGCAATGCAAGATTGTACAGTCATGATGGGTGTTCCAACGTATTACACCCGGTTGTTGGCAAACGAACAGTTCGGGTCAGAATGTTGCTCTAACATCCGCCTGTTTGTTTCAGGCTCCGCGCCTCTGCTTTCAGAAACCTTTGTTGAATTTAAATCCCGTACCGGACATACCATTCTGGAACGCTACGGCATGACAGAGACGGGAATGAACACTTCCAACCCGCTTAACGGCGAGCGACGTGCCGGTACCGTGGGTCCACCGCTGCCGGGTGTGGCTGTTCGAGTGGTCGATGACTTCGGTGGGAATCTTGCTGTTGGAGAGACGGGTAACTTGCAGGTAAAAGGCCCGAATGTGTTTCCCGGCTACTGGCGTATGCCAGAGAAAACGGTAGAGGACTTTACCGACGACGGATTTTTCAACACAGGCGACAAGGCTACGATCGACCCCGATGGGTATGTCTCGATCGTTGGTCGCGCTAAAGACATGATCATTACTGGCGGCCTTAACGTTTATCCGAAAGAGATAGAACTCGTCATTGATGACATGGCCGGTATCAATGAGTCCGCTGTCATTGGTGTCGCCGATGCCGACTTCGGCGAAGCAGTTGTCGCGGTGATTATTGGGAACGGTGATCCACCCAACGCCGATGAAGTTATCAGTCACTGTAAGAAACAATTAGCCAACTTTAAGGTCCCCAAGCGAGTGGAGGTGATCGAGAGTCTGCCGCGTAATGCGATGGGTAAGGTGCAGAAAAACCTGTTGCGTGAGCGATTCTCGACGGCTTGAATGTGGGTTTATTCCAACAGTATCGTCGATCAGGTAAAGACTGAGGAAGATAACTACCTTGGTGGCCCTGTTCAACGATTGTAGGAGGTGACGCCGAGTTTCTGAAAAGGTAAGTACTTACCGTTGAATGCGACGGATTTTGTTCGCTCCCCCGTATATCGTTGTAAGGTCAACAAGTTTGCCTTCCTGTTAGACATCGATAAGGAACTGTAATGATAAAAGTAGCCCAAACATTTGCGTTGATATTACTTGCTGCTGGTGCAGCGCTTGCCTTCGGCAAGCCCGTGGATCGAATGATCGATAAGCTCGATAGCGATGGAGACGGTATGATTAGTGCCGAGGAATTTCAACCTCCTCGACATCGAGGCATGATTGGGCATTTGGATGTCAATAACGACGGCGCAGTCACGATGGAGGAAATAGATCAGCAGATTGCCGATCGCCAAACAAAAATGGTCGACCGACAGGTAGAGGAGACCGCGAGAATACATACGTTTTTTAATGACGCTGATACTGACGGCGACGGCGCCGTTACCCAGAAGGAAGCGCAGGCGGCTGCATTCAAACGCGTCGATGAGAATGGTGATGGCTACCTGACCGAGGAAGAATTACGCAATGCAAAGCCGCCCCATGGTGGCAGACACCCTCCGGGTAGACCGAGCTGGGCCGGAACGTGAATCCTGATTGAGCACCACCAATGGTTGAGGAAGATGAGCGACAAATCATCGAACGGATACTTGCCGGTAGCGACCTTGCCTTCCGAAAGATTCTCGACCTGCATACTCAGCGCATATTCAATTATGTGCGGCGCATGACCAGTAACAGTATCGAGGCGGAAGATCTTGCCCAGGAAACGTTTATTCGATTTTGGGTGTCGCGAGACCGGTTCGATCCGGATAGGGTAAAACTCACGACCTGGTTGCACCGGATCGCACACAATCTTTGTATCGATTATTTTCGACGAAGGCAGCTGCAAGAAAGACAGGTACCAGTGCAATCAGACAGCCAGGATAGTCCTGATACAGACTACGAACTTAGTATTCGTGCGGCGGTGGTAAATAAGGCGTTAATGACCCTGTCCGAAAGACAGCGCAGCGCCATTGTTCTCTGTCACTACCAGAACTTCAGTCAGCATGATGCTGCCCATATACTGGGTTTGTCTGTCCATGCCCTGGAGTCTTTACTGCGACGAGGCAGGAGTAAACTGAAACAGATACTGGCGGAGGAGTTGGAATGAACCTGGAACGATTTAAGCTGATCGTTGAAAGCTATGGTGCAGATTCGCAGCAGTGGTCGGGGGACGAACGTGTCGAGGCACTGGAATTTTCACGTACTTCCTCCGACGCTATGTCATTACTCGATCAGGCTGCAGAACTGGATCAGCATTTAGCCTTGTTTGAATTACCTAACAGTGAACTCTCAGTGCGGCGGATTGAGATGGGTATCCTTTCCGCATTTAAACAGGAATCGTTGAAACAAGGAACGTTGGAACGATTATTGAACTGGGTTTTACCGGATTTTGATGATCTTGCCCACACATTGTGGCGGCCGACGCTGGTGGCGTGTATGCCGTTGCTGCTTGGCGTTGCCATTGGTCTCATGCTGACCAACAACACCTATGAATTATCATCGGATGAAGAGCTGAGTTTGCTGGCTTTCACCGATCCCGTCAGTGAGGAATGGAGCAATGAATAGGAAGGTACTTCTGGTAGCACTGCTGGTTTTTTCGATTGGCCTGAACCTGGCATTTATTGGCGTTACTGTGGGACGTCATTTGTTTGGTATGTTACCTGGTAGAGCTCACTTCGAATGGATGACCCAGGAAGTCAGTGAAGAAACCCGTAGAAAGCTGCGATCTTCCATGCGTGAGCATATGCAGGAATCCCTGCCTGCTCGCAGAGAACTGCGCAAAGCCCAGGATCAGCTTCGCTCTGCCATTGCCACTGACGAGTATGTGGAGACTGATGTGGTCGCGAGGCTTGCAGAAGTTCGCAGAGTATCGGCTGATCTTCAGGAGTCCATGCACAAGCAAATGGTGGAAAACCTTCGACAACTTGCGCCAGAGGAGCGTAGCCATGTCCTGGGCATGATGAAGCGTCATGACAATAGGGGGCGGCGTGGCCCGCTATCAGAACACCCTAGAAGGCCAGGTGATCCGCCACAGGGATAGAACCAGGGCGTACAACGCAGCAGTTCAAGTAGCGAATCACTCGGCTAGATGCTTGAACATGCTCACTGAAAAACATACAGTCCATTCCTGCTGGGTGCTCAAGCAGTGCCTGCCAACAAGTAATTTAATCAAGGAGTTAGCATGGATATTTCAGGTAGTAAGGCTATTTTTGTCGGCGGTGCTTCGGGCATGTGCCGCGCAACGGCGACAGAATTTGCAGGGAAGGGCGGTCAGGTATCGATTCTCGATTTGGAAAGTTCTGACGGTGCGGCCGTTGCAGAAGAATTAGGTGGCAAATTCTATCCTTGCAACGTGATGGATTACGACGGTATGGCGGATGTGATGGACAGCGCTGTATCTGACATGGGCGGTTTGCATTACGTCGTCAACACAGCCGGCGGCGGTGGTGCGCAGCGAACGCTCAAGAAGGATGGCACGCGCCATTCACTGTCTGACTTTCGTCGTGTGATTGACCTTAACTTGATCGCGTCATTCAATATCAATGGTATTGCGGCAGAACATATGGCAAAAAATGAACCTAACGCTGACGGTGAACGTGGCGTGATGATCAACACAGCCTCGATTGCCGCATTCGAAGGGCAAATCGGACAAGTCTCCTATACAGCAGCAAAAGCCGGTATCGCGGGAATGACGTTGACTATGGCGAGAGACCTCGGGATGCTTGGTATACGATGTATGACGATTGCACCTAGTCTCTTTGATACAGGTCTTACAGCGGGCATTCCTGATGAAGGTGCGCTGCAGTTAACCAAGGACGCTGCGTTCCCTCGTAGAATGGGCCAGCCTCATGAATTCGCCACCATGGCGATAGCGATCTATGAATGCCCTATGATGAATGGTTCGACCATTCGTGTAGATGCCGGGCAGCGATTCGCACCTCGTTAACGTTAGGCTAACAAAAACGTTCCTGAGTATTTTGAGCATTTTTGAAAGTCGTTAAGTCTAGCTAGTAAACGTAAACAGCAAAAAGGTATAAAGATTTGATGCATCAGTATTCGGCGCAAGAGGTTGCCACATTCGATCACGTAGTTCGGGAGCGACATTCAGTCAGGGGTTTTTTGCCCCAGGAAATTCCGGATGAGCTTATGCAGAAGGTGTTCGAAACTGCACGATGGTCGCCTTCCGGCACTAACGTTCAACCGTGGCAAATTTGTGTTGCTTCCGGTGAGACGCGAGATCTAATTCGGTCTGAATTGCTGGATCGAGTCGCCAACAAAATCAGCACCAATCCCGACCACCCAGGTGATGGCAAGATTGGAGATATCTGGCGGGAACGAAAACGAGCCTGCGCACGTGCGCTCTATGGCGCAATGGGCATTGAATGGGAAGACCGCGTGGGTCGCGGTACGGCAGCCAAGCGCAATCATGAGCTGTTCGATGCCCCTCACGTGGCGTTTCTGTGTATCGACGATGTGTTTGGTAGACATACCGTCGCAGACGTCGGTATGTATGCCCAAACGTTGATGTTAGCCATGAGTGTTAATGGCATTGCATCTTGCGCGCAAGGTTCTCTGCGGGATTACCCTGATCTGGTTCGTGAAACATTTGGGCTGGCTCCGGAGGTAAAAGTTTTGTTCGGTATTAGTTTTGGTTTTGAAGACCAAAATGTCCCTGCGAACCAGGCAAGGACTGAACGGGCGCCGGTTTCAGAGACCGTGCAGTTCCTGAATTAAGAATAAGAGTGAGGACCAGTCATCGTGGCATTTTGAGTGCGACAACCATTTTGCGATGACGTTGATGATTTAGCTGGCTGACAATTGGGCATTTTTCAGATGTCTGCCAACATACGAAGCGCATCCTTAGAAGACTATCATGAGGTCAAACAGGTGTTGACTGGAAAGCGAGAAGATACGATTGTCAGAATTGATCGCGAACCCGGTGCGCTTTGTATCTTCAAGGGCTGTCACTCATTACACAGGGTGTCATCTGTTGTGGGTGATCAGCTGCGGATTATGGGTGTATTTGTTTATGAATTCAGTCCGGGGAGTGGGGGAGACCCAAAAGTTAATGCGATCATCTATGGACCACGTACCCTCGCTAATTAGATACAACGTAACTCATCAAGGAACAAAATGACTGTTATAAAGAGAAAAATTGGAACCTTAGAGGTTCACCCTGTTGGGCTTGGATGTATGAATCTGAGTCACGCCTATGGTCCGGCACAGCAACATGACGATGCCATCGCGTTCCTGCGCGAGGCGATCGATATGGGCTACGACTTCTTTGATACGGCGACCATATATGGGATGGGTAGCAATGAAAAACTGATCGGCGAGGCTCTGAAAAGCCGACGCGGTGACTTTGTTCTGGCCAGCAAATGCGTCATTGGGTTTAAAGACGGTAAGCGCCTGCTTGATGCCGGTCCCGAGGCCATCAAGAGCGCTTGTGAGGCCAGCCTTGAAAGACTGCAAACTGATGTTATAGACCTTTACTACATGCATCGCCCCGACCCGAATGTGCCCATTGAGGAATCGGTTGGCGCGCTCGCAGACCTGGTGGGGCAGGGCAAGATCCGAATGATTGGCCTGTCAGAGATGTCGGCGGATACAATTCGCAGAGCGCACTCGGAGCATCCGATTTCAGCGATCCAATCTGAGTATTCGCTTATGACCCGTAACCCGGAAATAGCGGTCCTTGATGTTTGCCGCGAGTTGGGTATTACTTTCGTACCTTTCTCTCCTGTCGGACGAGGCTATTTAGCGGACGAACCGCTGGATCCTAATGGTTATAAGGATGGTGACCTAAGGCGCACTTTCCCGCGCTTCACTGACCCGCATTTCTCGGCTAATTTAGGCCTGCTGGAGAAAGCCAGGCAACATGCATCTGACTTGGGTTGTACAATTGCGCAGCTTGCCCTGGCCTGGACCCTCGCCTGGGGTAAGGGCGTTGTGCCTATTCCTGGCACGACCAACCTTGCGCACCTGGAAGATAACTTTAATGCAGCATCCATTGTTCTGCCGGCCGAAGTGCTGGCGTCATTGAACGATGAATTTGCGCCTGAAGCGGTATCGGGACCTCGTTATTCCGAGCCCGCTCAGGCGAGTGTAACAACCGAAAGGTTCTCTTTCGAATAGGCTTGGGCCAAGTGTGTATGATCCCAAATTGTGTAAACTAAGTTAATGGAGTAGCCGTTGTGTCTGAACAAATGTCCCTGAATGAGGCGATGTACAATTGTCGCGCTATGCGCCGCCTGGAATCGCGTGAAGTTCCTGAAGCCGATTTAATCCAGCTGATTGATGCGGCAAACCAGGCACCTTCTGGCTCGAACACACAGAACGCACGTTGGGTCGTTGTGAGGGACGCCTCGCAGAAACAGAAACTGGCGGACCTTAACCGTAAGCACGCAGAACCCTATATTGCGCCGCAGCGAGCGAATCCACCGAATGAAAAACACAAACGGCTGCTTGATGCCGTGATATGGCAAATGGACCATATGCATGAAATCCCTGCATTAATAGTAGCCTGCTTTGACTATCCCGAAAAAGTTGAGGGGCTGGGCGTTTATCGAAGTGCGGGTTCAGTCTGGCCAGGTATTCAAAACCTGTTACTCGCAGCGCGGTCATTGGGACTAGGTGCAGCGCCAACAACACTTGCCCTGCGGGACCAGGATGCTGTCAGGGAGGTGTTGAACCTGCCAGAAACCTTTGCAGCGCTTTGTTTGATTCCCGTTGGTTATCCCAAGGGAAAATTTGGGCCGGTTAGCCGAAAGCCGGTTGCAGACGTTATGCGTTTTGATCGCTGGTAAGTACCGCGATCAGTCGAAAGAGTCGAGATCTTCAAACGAAGGGTCGCCATCCAGAAGCGCCAGCGCCTTCGGCGACATTTGGGTGTGGTAATCGGCCGTCAGATAGCGGTCGTAACCAGCCTGGTCCGGAAATGAAATAAAGTAAAAATAAGTCTGTGGTTGGCCGCGGACCCGCCGCACATCATAAATCGAGCCTGGTTCGTTGGATTCAACGTCCAGCATCAGTTGAGATACCAGGGCTTCCAGTTCTGCTTCTTTACCTTTGTGTACTTTAAGACGAATTATTTGGCCGATCATTTTATACTCTCATGGTGCATACCAGATGGGTGAAGTGTAAGCGCGTCCGTGTTTTCTTTCTCCCGAACAACCTGTAAATCTGATGCCAACTGCTGCCAGTTGAAAGGGTTTCCTGCGTCGGTTTTATAGAAAGGCAGTTTCAGGCGAGTGGCGCCTCGAAACAATTTCTTGAGTTAGCATCCGAGCGCTTTACGGGTGCCAGCTATACCTCCAGTATATATCCCGTGGATAACCTTGGATGCGACTGCTTCGTCAGCACCTTTGGGTTCGAAAGTGCCGGACCAGTTCACTGTGCATGCGTCCTCGCCGTTGGCGGTGATCTCAACCTGGGATGAATAATTAGAGACAGGTAAAGGATTATCTTCGTTCAGTATTGAATATCCGAATACGAGCTTCTCGCTATCGTGTTCGTCGAGACGTTCAATAACCTGTCCACCGCCCATGGTAATTGTTCGCACTGCACCAACGCCCTCACCCTCGAGTTCAAAAGCGGTGATAGCGCCACCAACTTTGATACGACCGAAGTCTCCAAGAACTTTAAAGACGTCATTGGCATTGGCAGCGATGGTTTCTACGACGGTTACAATTGTCATGTGGGTTCCCTATTTGTGTTGAGTTAACTAGATTGTCATATCAGCTAGAGTGTCGTTGATACCTGCTGTGCGGACCGAATGCAAGAACATCTTACCTCCCCTGTCTGAATTGATCGATATCCCCGCCGCGGGCCAGGTAATTGCTAGTCGTAGCGACATCCAAGTGGTGAGCCGGTAAGCGGTCGTAGCGTCAGAGAATTATCGAGAGAGTGTTATCGATGAGTCGGGACTGGATCGATCTTCGACAGATTCCCCTTGTAACCGGGGCATTCACTACAACCAGGAAATAAAGCCTTTTACTGGTCGTGTGTCTGTTTCGGTGTGGTTAGGGTCAAGATAGATCGTGAATATTTTGACGCTATCTGATTCACATCGCATGATGTATTTATCGAGTTTGTTGCCATAAGGGCCATCTTCTGACGCGCTCACGTGTTTGTACTCGGGTATGGCGCCATTTTCACAATCCAGGCTGTCAATGTATGCACGAGTACCACCTGTTCCCTCGGTCTTCACAGGATTTCCTGCAGAGCCAAACTCCGGCTCGGTTTGTTCAGCAAAAGCTGCGCTAATAGAGAGGAGCAGCGTCGGGAATAGCACTGAGGGCAGTGTGTCCATGCCAATAGTATACGCCTTGATTTAGGCACGGCGCACCTTCGCTGAGGCACTGATTCTATGCGGCTGTCAGGGCAGTAATGAGTTGATTTTGCCGGGTTTTGGCCTGTTTTACCGGAAATCAGTGCTACCTGAGTTGAAATTTATCCGCGGTAAATGCCTCGAAAGTTCGCTCAATATCCTCGATTCCACCCGCCAGTGGCGCAATGATATGGGTATGAACACCGCCATCCGCGTCCTCCTGGATACGCGCCCGAATTTCGCCTTCCGTTCCGATAATAGCGATCTCGTCGATCAACTCGTCGGTTAGTGCGCTGCTTGTCTTATCCCGGTCTTTTTCGGCCCAGCCTGCACTGATGGTTGCTGCGGCATCTTCGTATCCGGCCCAGGCGAGAAATTTGTTGTAAACGGGTGTCGCATAGTAGGGTGCGAAAGCGGCTCTAAAGAGGTTTCTCCCGTATTCCTTGTCGTCAGTGCATAAAACCATCGCGCGATTAACGACTTCCACGTCCTGCCAATCCTTGTTCGCGCGTTGCGCGCCGCGTTTAACGGCTTCCATCATTTTCGGCAGGGCACCTTTCGGCCAAAGGTTGAAAATCACACCGTCACCAATCTCAGCTGCCATTTCAACCATGTTCTGGCGTAGACATCCTATGTATACAGGAGGTGGGTTCTCAAGAGGCATCTGTCTGTAACCCTTGCTGGATTGTGTCACGCCCTGGAAGCCGGTCTTTTCTCCCTTTAGCATCTGCTTGACCAACTGCGCGGTTTCTTTAACCCGGGTCAGTGGTTTATCCAATGGAATGCCATTCCACTGTCCCATGATTGTCTGGCTGGAAGACCCAATCCCGAGAACGAACCGTCCGGGAATGACCTGCTCGATGACATTGGCTGTTGCTGCCAGCACGGAAGGCGACCTTGTATAAACGGGTGTTACCGCAACGCCAATGCGGATATTGCCGGTTGCTTGCCCAAGTGCGGCAATCTGGGTAAGGCTGTCCGGTGCACCTGCATCGCCAAACCAGGCGTCAGTGTAGCCATTGTCTTCTGCCCATTTCAGCCTTGCTGCTGTATCTGCCAGTCTGGGCCCGGCAGGTAAGGTCACTGCCATTCTTTTTTTCAATGTCATGAGAAATCCCTAATTACTATCAATACCGTCCAATACCGTCCAATACTCGTCCAATACTTGTCCAGTTCTTGTCCAGGGTTCGTTGAGTTACCAGTTGTTGATGTGCATAACCGTTTCAACAGGGGGACGGTAGGCCGGTTTGAAACTGGTTCCTTTGGTGTATCCGATTGGAATGAGTGCAACCTGCATATAATCATCAAAGGGTATTCCAATAATGTCTGCGACTTCTTTTTCCTGCATCAGGTGTAGCGTTGTCCATGCGGTTCCAATACCCCTTGCGCGGGCGGCGAGCATGAAATTCCAGGCAGCCGGTATGATTGAGCCGAGTGTCCCGGTTTGGGCGATAATGTTGCTTGTCTCAGGTGAGTCTGTGCGCCCGGCAATACAGGGGATAAGCAGAGCAGGTGCCTTGCCCATGTTCTCGGCCAGATAATCGGCAGATGATGCAGAACGGGTTTGGCTGTCGGTCAGGTTATTGTCACCGCTATCCATATGCAACTTGTGTATGGCAACGGGCATGTCACGATAGATTGAAAATGCCTGTCGGTAGATCTCTCCGATTTTTGCTTTTTTTGCAGGGTCAGTCACGAAAACGAACTGCCATCCCTGGGCGTTTGATCCAGTGGGTGCCTGTACGGCAACTTCCATGCATTCCCGCAGCACATCCTCAGACACAGGCCGATCGAGATCTAATCGTTTACGGACTGCTCTTGTGGTACTTAATAGCTCGTCGTTACTTAAACCCAATTGCTCATGAGGCATTGCAGATTCCTTTGGTTGGTAAAAATGTTGTTTTCATTGTTGATGCTATCACAAGGAAACATCCGTTGGCCCAGTAGAACGGTATGGAAGGTTTGTCGTCGACCAACGAAAAGGATTTTGTGCGCACGGCGTGTCGTATGATTATAGCGACCTGACTTTCCTAGGATTTGTCACCGGCAGCGCGAACAATGAACGCGGGCTTCGACTCACTGACCTTCGCCCAGGTTTTTCCTGTTTCTTCAACGCTCATAAGCCGGATGACTTCAGCTGCGACATTCTCGGGCGTCATAAATATCGCGTCACGACTGCGCTGGGCCTCAGGGATGATTCCAGTATCTATACCGCCAGGGCAGATCGCATTAATTTTGATGTTTCGTTCAGCAAGCGTTGGGGCGAGACTGCGCACCAGGCCAACTACAGCGTGTTTACTCATGGCGTATAGAGGATCAACAGAATAGGGGGTGATGCCCGCGAGCGAAGCGGTGACCACGATGGCTGATCCCGAAGGTAGTAAAGGTAGCAAAGCCTGCAGGCCAAATACGACGCCATCCACATTCACACTCATCATGCGTCTGTAACGATCTATCGACATTGCATCGAATTGGTATTCGGTAAGAGGAGCCTCGGGTGGGGCGATTTGGATACCGGCATTGAGATGAATATTAGTCGGAGCGCCCAGTTCAGACAGCCGTTCAACGACCTTTTGCCAGTCACTGACACTACCAACATCACAGTGTTCGTAAATCGCACCACACGATTGCGCGACCGCCTGTCCATCCTTGTCAGCGACGTCCAGTGCAAGCACGCGTTGCCCCATGGCTGCGACGGATCTCGTCACAGAAGCCCCAATTCCGGAAGCGGCTCCGGTAACGACCCAAACGCTTGAATTCTCAGTAATTGGTCTGCTCCTTCTGGCAATATCGGATGGCTATCTTACGGTGAACCGGTCGCGCTGTTAAGCACCTTTACGCTCCATATTTACTGCAGGTGAATGGTTATTCTGGTCAGCCCCTCATTCAGGTAGAATTTGTGGCTTACCTTTTGACGCTGCTTTAACAGCGCCTGAAAAGAGCAACGAACGTGAGTGCGGCTACGGAACTGTCGCGATAATGGATAACGATGATGAAACTGATTACTGGTAATTTGAGTCCGTACTCGGCGAAAGTACGAATGCAACTTTATGCCATGGGCATTGATGACGTGGAGTTCGATCTGCCTGCCTCATTTTTTATGGGGAAATTGTCAACTTACTCTCCGATAGGCCGAATACCGGTGCTTGAAGTAGAGGAGGGAATCGTTCCTGAGTCAGAAGTGATCGCCGAGTATCTGGACGACTGTTATCCCGATAGAAGCATGTTGGGGGAATCCCCGTGGATCCGTTCACAGGTTCGCCTGATTTCCAGAATTGCAGATGTCTACTTGATGAACAACATCTTCATGGCGCTGCCCCAGGTCAATCGCAAGACAAGGGTTGATGCGGTTCGCGATCTATTAGCGGGCCAGGTGACCCGTGGTATGGGAGCCCTGGAGCAACACATTGGCCAAGGTGACTACGCTGTTGGGGGCAAGCTGACACGAGCTGATTGCACCCTGGTTCCGGCATTATTTTTGTGTGAGCGAACCGTTCCAATGCTGGATGTCGAAAACCCGATACTGGCAACTACGCACGTGGCAGCCTACTGGGACAAAATCCAGGGCAATGAATTTGCAGCCAAAGTTCTGGATGAGATGGATCGAGGGCTGCGCGAACGCCAGGATGGCACCGAACGAAAACGGATTGAAGCAGCCATTGCCAAGCAGAAAGCGCAGCTATAGCGGCTATCCCATCCAGCCCTGATCCGATGGCCTGATGTCGCAGCGCTCAAAACTCCAGCGGCAGCCACAGGTGTTTTTCGAAAATCGCGTTACGCTGCTCGATCAGTATCGGGTCGTAACCACTGATGCTTTTTTTCAGTGCACTCCATCCCTGCCTGAGTGAATCCGGCATCGGGTTAACCTCGTGAGGTAACGCTTCCAGCATGTTGGAGAAACAGGCCCAGTAGATGTCTGCTGCTGTCATAGACTCGCCGACCAGATAAATGGAACCCGCCGCTGTTTGGGCTTTGATGGTTTTCGCCAGGTAACCTAAAATTTGTTCAACACGCTCGATCGCCATTTTCACAGCAGCTTCGGAAAAGCCGTATTCCCGAAACATGGGGTTTTTTTCGAACACGACATCACCATGCGCCTGATAGGTGACATTTAACATGAGCATACGGGCGTGCCAGGCCATTCCTCCTTCATTGCAGATTTCACTGGCAATGCCGACCATCTGGATTCGCTGATCAATATCTTGTGGATAAAGCGACGGGCCACTGCCGAGTCTCTCTGCAAGATCCAGGATCTCCTGCCATCGTACCCTTGGGGGTTCGTCGTTGTATAAGGCGATCGGAGCATTCCTGTGACCGGTCCATGCGACCAGTTCCGGGTTGTCCCGTCCGCCGATCTGCTCTGCTGCTTTATAGCCTATCTCATGCCATCGCAAAACGGCCTTGGCCGCCTCGCTCCAGGGTCCGGGCACATCGCGGGTCAACACCAGTCTTAGCCCTGATTCCTTTTTTACTTGTTCAATTGTCAGGTAATCCATGGCCGCTTCCTTTAGATGAGTGGTGTGGAGAGTAGACCAGTTGTTGCCGGACAGCCAGATTTTAAGGATGCTATGCTCTTGGCTTCAGCAAAATCGCGGCAGTGGCGAATTGAGTCAATTTTGAAGACACCCTGGTATTACGGTTGGAACATTGTTGGCGTCAGTCTTGTTTTTCAGGGTGTCTTGTTCGGGTCTATATTCTTTTCATACACCCTGTGGGTTGGGGAATGGCTTGATGACGAAAACCTGAGTGTGACACTAATTTATGTGATGGTACCCATCACTATCCTAAACCTTGCACAGAGTCTGATGTCGCCTTTCGCTGGCTACGCCATGGACAGGTATTCCATTAGGACGTTGATCTGTGCCGGTACCACGTGTGCGGGATTCGGTTATGTGCTTATCTCGCTGACAACAGAATTCTGGCAGATCATCGCGATCTACGGCACCTTGATCATGGCCGGTGTCCTGCTGGCCGGTCCGTTGGCAGCGCAAACCCTGGCAGCGAAATGGTTTGGTAAAAATCGCGGCCTGGCGATTGGGATTTCAACTACTGGCACTTCAATTGGTGGTGTTGTCATGGCTCCCGTTGTGACTTTGCTCCATCAGTCTTATGGCTGGCGTGATGCTCACTGGATGTTGGGGATAGCATTTGTTGCAGTCATTCTGCCGCTCGTATGGCTGACGGTTCGAAGTACGCCGGCGGAACTGGGTATTGAAGCTGAATCAGCCGGTGAATCGGTTAGCGAGTCGGAAGAGCTACAAGAAAGGTATTGGACGATTGCTGAAATTCTCAGGCAGCGAACGTTTTGGGTTGTCGTGCTGTCATTTTTGCCATTGGTCACCGCATTCGGGAGCATTCAGCAACATTTGCGACCCTATGCAGAGACCCTTGGGGTCGACTCTATGCAGACAGCATTCCTGATATCTGTTTTTGCAACAATCATGATTCTGGGTAAGCTTTTCTTCGGCACGATGGCGGACAGGTTTGATCATCGAGGGCTGTTTGGTCTGTCGTTGCTGGCATGTGCCGTCGCTGTGCTTGGGTTACTGACAAACCCAACCTATTCAATGCTCATCGTCTTAAGTGGCCTGCTTGGATTTTCTGCCGGCGGTTTTTTGCCATTACTCGGTGCGATAGTTGCGTCACGGTTTGGTGTTGCTTCGTTTGGAAGTGTCATGGGACTTTTAGGTCCGTTCCTTGCTGCTAGTGCCTTTGGCCCCATGATCTTCTCGACGCTGTTTCAGATCCACGGTAACTACAACCTGGCGCTCTGGGTGGCGCTTGCTGTGCTTATTCCCGGCGCAGTGGCAATGGTCTTTCTGCCAAAGCGTTAAGATCGAAGATGGCCAAACACTCGTTCAAGCGCATTGGGTGAACCCATTGCTCCATCGCCTGACCTGGGCATATCACCCGTCGCGTAATCGTGCAATGTGTCCTGACCATCGCGGATGTGTTCAGGCAATGGAGCACCTTCGACACCTTCCTTTTCAGTCGCAAACAGGGGTGCTGATCGTGCCCAGTTGAGTTGGGCGAAGTAACCCGCACCCGCTTCAAAAATTTTGGCATCAGACTGACATTCGCTGTGAGAAAGCCATGCGACCATCGCGGAAATTTTTTCCGGCCCCATTCTATCCAGCACTTCTGGCGGGGCGCTTTTCAGTTCAGGCTTTCCCTTGGCAACCCGGCTTGCCGAGATGTTGGAGTTCAGGTCCTGCACCATCCGCGTATTGGCCTGGGGAATAATGATGTTGCACTTGATATCAAGTTTCAATTTTCTGGCTTCAAACTGTAATGAATTGGCAAGGCCAATAACACCTGCCTTACTCGCGGCGTAGGCTGCGACCCCCGCGCCATAAATAGCAGGCGAAGCGGTGAACACACATCGCCCGTATTGCTGCTCGACCATTACCGGCCAGGCAGCTTTCATGACGGAGAAAACCCCTGTCAGGTTTACGTTGATCGTTTTTTGCCAGGATTCCAGGCTGAGTTCGCTCCATGTTTCCGGCGTGATGATGCCTGCATTGTTAATCACAATATCGATTCGCCCGAATGCATCAACACCGGCTTTGATGATGGCATCACCCTGTTCGACGGAATCATAGTTGGCGACAGCATCGCCACCAGCGTGTTTAATTTCTTCGACTACTTCGTCTGCCACCTGATGTTGGGGGCTTCCCGTTCCATCGTAGGCGGCCCCTGGGTCATTGACGACTATTTTGCAGCCACGGGATGCGAGTAATAGTGCATGCTCGCGGCCAAGTCCGCGTCCGGCGCCTGTGACCAGCGCAACCTGTCCATCGTATCGTAGTTCCTCTGTGGTCATTGTACAGTCCTTGAAGTTGATGCTTTGTTTGCCGTTACGTTAACGCAGAACGGCCCGCGTCTGAGGCGCGAGGTATTGCGTGAATAGTGGCTGAACAGCCTAGGACATAACGGGACTGTTAAATACGTATAATCCATTGCACCTATTGAGGAAAAATGTGTCATGGATAGTTGTCGCCTGTGCAAGGAAGAGGGTGGTGCCCTGATCTGGTCGGGTGAGGATTGCCGAATAGTCCAGGTCAATGATCCTGGTTTACCCGGTTTTTGCCGCGTCATCTGGCATCAACATGTTGCGGAAATGTCTGCGCTGAATCATGCCCAGAGACATCTTTTAATGCGTATTGTCGTTGACGTAGAAGAGGTCATCGCTAGCGCAATGAAGCCAGTAAAAATTAACCTGGCATCGCTTGGTAATCAGGTGCCTCATCTTCACTGGCACATCATTCCCCGGTATGGAGATGACCCGTATTTTCCAGATTCAGTCTGGTCGGAGAAACGCCGGGATACCAATGAGGTTGTCGCTCTGAAAAGACAAGCAATGGCAGAGCTGTTGCCCGTTCTGATCAGGGAAAAAGCCGATAGCTGGACGGGGAAGAATTCAAAATAGTCGAAGGCGTCAAACGGAGACATTTGCAGATCCATATGTACCTTGACCAAAGGTAGGTGCCACTAAGATTAGCTGATTGAATGATGCTTCGATAATCGGGCGATGCCTGGTGATGGTCCGCGTCAGCACATACTGCCATGAGGACCGGAATGGCTTTTGTCGAGTTGAATTTTGTCTTACCAGACACCAACCGGTCAGAGAATAGTGTTTGTTGGTCATCGTCGGCAATCAAGTTTGGCGTATTACGAGTCCGCATGATCACTTAATTGTTTTACCACGAGGCTGGCTAAACTAGGCGTGATATGGGCATTAGGAGCAAGAAGTTGCTGTCGAGCAAGTGAAGTGAGCAGGAAGTGGCGATCATAACCCTTTATTTGGGAACACTGCTTCCGTTACACTCTCACCACGAATTCACTACGGTTAATGAGCACGCCTATGAGGTATGAATCTCCTAAAACCACCAAGGAGGCAGTTACGCTGCTTTCCAAAGAAAAAGGTAAGACATTTGTGCTTGCCGGTGGCACTGACTTACTGGTCAAATTACGGATGGATATGATCGAGCCAGATCTGATGATCGATATCAAACGTATTCCAGCCATGAATGAAATAAACAAAACGGCTACCGGTTTTAAGATCGGCGCAGCCGTCTCCGGCAGGCAGCTGGGTGCTAGCAAAGCGCTTGCCAAAGCCTGGCCGGGTGTTGTCGAGGCAACCAACCTCATTGGCTCAGACCAGATTCAGGGTCGATGCACAATGGTAGGTAACCTTTGCAACGCATCACCAGCGGCGGACAGTGTGCCTGCGATGATCGCTGCAGGTGCCAAGGCGGTGGTCGTCGGAAAGGCCAAACGTCGTGCAGTTGCGGTAGAAAACATCGTCACGGGCCCTGGCCAGACTTCACTGGCCAAAGGCGAAATTATTGAAGCAATTACATTGCCCAAGCGTCCGGCAAAATCCGGTGATGCGTACCTAAGATTCATTCCGCGGACAGAAATGGATATTGCTGTTGTTGGTGTTGCAGTGAGCCTGACGTGTAAGCGCGGTGTTATTGATAGTGCGAGGGTTTCCCTGGGTGCTGTAGCACCAACCCCGTTGCTGGTTAAGGAAGCAGCGGCCGCCATTATCGGTACAAAGCTGGATAAAGAGGCGTTGGAGAACCTGGCTGCAGCTTGTTCAGCAGCATGTAATCCAATAGATGATAAGCGCGGCACGGTTGAATACCGGGTCAGGGTTGCCGGTGTACTGGCAAAACGCGCTGCGAATATTGCCTTTGAACGGGCGGGAGGTAAGAAATGACAGGCGTACACGTTTCAACAAGTATTAATGGTGACCCGGTAGAGTATGTCTGTCCGGCAGACGAATCACTGCTTGATGTGCTGAGGGATCGCGTCGGACTGACTGGTGTGAAGGAAGGCTGTGGCACAGGCGACTGTGGTGCATGCAGTATCACACTTGACGGCGCTTTGGTCTGTGCGTGCCTGGTGCTGGGAGCTGAGGCTGAAGGTCGAAAAGTCACCACTATCGAAGGTATGGGGGATGGCGAGAAGTTACATCCCCTGCAGCGACAGTTTATCGATAATGCTGCGTTGCAGTGCGGCGTTTGTACCCCGGGCTTTCTCATCGCTGCCAAGTCGCTCTTGGACGAAAACCCAGACCCGACGGTCGAGGAAATCCGCTATGCGCTGGCGGGTAATCTCTGCCGATGTACCGGTTATGACAAAATTGTTAGGGCTGTTCAGGCCGCGGCGAAAGATCTTCGTCGTCAGAAGAAATAGGAGGGCGACAGATGAAGCACGATCAGAAATATACAGGACAGGAATTTAAAGTTGTTGGTGCCAGGGTTGAACGACCTGATGGCGTAGACAAGGTCACGGGGCGTGCCCGATATGGCGCCGATGCCAATGCGCCAGGACAACTCGTCGGCCTTGTGCTTAGGTCATCGCATGCTCATGCCCGTATTGTAAAAATCGATACCTCGAAGGCCGAAAAGGTGGCGGGCGTTAAAGCTGTACTGACTTCGGCAGATCTGCCGGACCTGACAAACGGTGATGCGGGAAATTATGCGACGCTGGTGAATTGCATGGCCCGTGACCGGGTACTCTATGACGGTCACGCAGTTGCCGCAGTGGCGGCGACCGATAAATCTTCAGCAAAGAAAGCGTTAAAACTGATCAAGGTTACTTATGAAAAGTTGCCGCACGTAACGGATGTCGACGAGGCGTTAAAGAAAGGCGCGCCGCTGGTTCAGCCGACCAACAAGCAAGATGGAAAGCCCAGCAACAAATCCGGTCATTTTGAGTTTGGCCATGGTGATATTGAAGCAGGATTGCTAGAAGCCGATATCGTATTGGAACGCAGCTACAAGACAGAACAGACGCACCAGGGATATATTGAACCGCATGCGTGTCTCGCGACGGTCGGTCCTGATGGCAGTGGTGAACTCTGGGTAACGACACAGGGACACTTTTCATTTCGTATCATGTGTGCAGCTTTACTTGGTATGGATGTGGCGAAGCTTAAAGTAACTTCGTCTGAAATCGGAGGCGGCTTTGGAGGCAAGACCCATGTCTGGATAGAACCCGTAGCATTGGCGCTGGCCCGAAAATCTAATCGTCCGGTCAAGATGGTGATGAGTCGGGAAGAGGTGTTCAAGGCATCTGGACCAACCTGCGCGACTTCTATGGATGTAAAAATCGGCGCTAAAAAAGATGGCACGATTACAGCTGCATTTATCGAATGCAGATATTCTGATGGCCCTTTTCCAGGAATCTGGGGCATGCTGGGTGGCATGACAGCATGGGCTTGTTATGACCTGAAGAATTGTAAAGCGGTTGGTGTCGATGTGCTGGTCAATCGACCGAAAGTAGCTGCCTATCGAGCGCCTTCAGCTCCGATGATGGCCTTTGGTGTCGAAAGCACCATTGACCAACTTGCGAAAGAACTGGATATCGATCCCGTCGAGTTTAGGCTTCGTAATGTTGCGAAAGAGGGTACGCGTTCTTCTTACGGCCCCATTTATGGCCCGATTGGAATCGAACCGACGCTGGAGGCGGTGAGAGATCACCCGCATATGAGAGCAAAGTTGCGTAAAAACCAGGGCAGGGGTATGGCCAGCGGTTTCTGGTTCAACATTGGTGGCCAAACGTGCAGTGACCTGAACGTCGGGGTCGATGGAACAGTTAATCTGACTGTAGGCACAGTTGATGTGGGAGGGGCTCGTGCCTCGCTGTCGCTCATAGCGGCGGAGGAGCTGGGGATTTCCTACGACCAGGTAAAAACTAATATTGGTGACACCTCTTCCCTTGGTCACAACGATACAACCGAGGGCAGCAGGGGTACCTTCTCGTCGGGAATGGCGACTATTTTTGCAGCGCGCGAAGCCATTGAAGTGATGAAATCACGTGCAGCACAGATGTGGGGTATTCCCGAGGACGCCGTTGAATGGAAAGACGGTGAGGCGAGAGCTGTTGGTGCAGAGCACGGCAATTTGCCAGCGCTCTCATTGAAAGAAATTGCTGCAGAAGCTGGCGCTACCGGCGGGCCTATTGCGGGACATCATGAAGTCACTGCAGACGGCTCCGGGGTTTCTTTTGCTTCACATATTTGTGATGTTGAAGTGGACCCTGAAACCGGCAAGACAACCGTGCTTCGCTACACGGTTGTGCAGGATGCAGGCAAGGCAATCCATCCGGATTACGTCGAAGGTCAGTTCCAGGGTGCCGCTGCCCAGGGTATAGGCTGGGCGCTAAATGAGGAATATGTCTACGGTGAGGATGGCTGTCTGCAGAATGCTGGCTTCCTGGATTATCGTGTCCCGGTTTGTTCCGATCTGCCATTTATTGACACCAAGATTCTGGAGATTCCAAATCCCAATCACCCCTATGGCATTAGAGGCGTGGGTGAATGCTCCATTGTTCCGCCACTTGCTGCTATTGGTAATGCTGTGTCGAATGCCGTTGGTGTGCGCCTAAATCATGTTCCCATGTCGCCGCCGCGGATTCTTAAGGCCCTCGACGATGCAGGTGCGTAACTGACCTGCGGTAGCACTTGAATGAAAATCGATCTGTCAGGCCCGTTGCGCAATGCGGCGGGTGGGATCGAGTCCTTTGAGATGGAAGCAAGAACCATCCGTGAACTGTTGCAGCGCCTGGTAGAACGTTACCCGGCTATGCAACGGCACATGGATCAGGGGATTGCCGTGGCTATTGACGGTACGATCTACCGCGATGACCATAGCGTTAAAATTCCTGCTGCTGCAGAAGTCTACCTATTGCCGAGAATACAGGGTGGGTAATTTGCTTTATCCTGTGAATAATCTCTAGTGCTGTAGCCGCGCAGAGTGTTTTAAAATATATCGTGTAGCTTGGATGGTTCTTCAAGACTGTAACCAGGAGTATTAGCATGGCCGATAAGAAATCAGATAACAGGCAGGTCCTCATTGATTCGTTGCCAGAAGGCAAGCTGGCGGCGGATAACTACAAGCTGGTCTCGAGTCCGATACCTGTAGCAGGAGATCAGGAGGTTCTTTGCCGAACGCTGATGGTGACCATTGCAGCGGGTAGTCGTGCGGGACTTCAGGGTAGTGCCAGTTATGCCGGAGCACCCAAAACCAATATCGTGATGAATGGCACAGGTGTCGCTCGGGTGGAGCAGAGTAACTCTGATGCTTTCGCGGTGGGTGAGCTGGTCGTGTGTCCCAGTGGTTGGCAGGATTACAGTGTTCACAAGACGTCTCACTGCACAAAGATTGATGATGATATTGATATTGGCCATTATCTGGGCGCGCTTGGTACCAATGGATTGACTGCCTACTTTGGGTTGCTGAACGTTGGCCAGCCTATTGAAAATGATACTGTACTGGTGAGTGCGGCGGCAGGGAGTGTGGGTCATCTGGTAGGCCAGATAGCAAAAATCAAAGGCGCTAGAACCGTTGGAGTGACCAGTACGGCTGAGAAGTGCCAGATGCTGGAAGCGCAACTCGGTTATGACGCCTCCGTATCCTATAAAAGTGTAGACTTCAGAGCTGAACTCAAGGCGGCTTGTGCCAGTGGTGTTGATGTCTATTTCGACAATACCGGTGGAGAAATCCTGGGTGCGACCCTTTTTCGCATGAATGAGGGTGGCCGGATTGCCTGTTGTGGAGTGGTCTCGCAGTACGACACGAGTAATCCTGCCGGCGGACCCAAGGGTATTCCCGGTCTATTAATTAACAAGCGAATCAAAATGCAGGGATTCCTGGTATTCGATTACATGGATCAATACAGGGATGCGAGGAGCCAGCTAAAATCCTGGATTAAATCAGGACAGTTGAATCCGGTTAATGATGTCGTTGAAGGATTGGAGCAGGCCCCCGAGGCATTCGTTAATCTTCTTGCTGGTGGTAACGTTGGGACTCGAATGGTGAAGATTGCTGATTAGTAAAATTTAAAGGCGCCACAAGAGCGCCTTTAAATTATTGTCATGTCAGGGTACTAGGTAGCCGCTGAAACGTTCAGCTTGGTGTCCTGGCCACTTTTTGCTGCCTCCTTCATTCTAGCAAGTTCCTCCCAGCTCAAATAATTAGTGAGACCATCTTTGTCGTAGAACAATACTGGTCCCTCGCAGATGAACAAGTATTCAGTGTCTTCAAGCGCTACAGTTTCGCCATGTAGCACGCCATTGGGCTCATAATCATAATCGCCGGTGTTAAGAATACCGTCGCGAACCTGTAACTTGCCCTTCAATATATAGGTGTGAGCGTCCGAGAGATGTTTATGAGGTGCGGCGGTATAACCTTTGCTCCAACGAAAGAGTGCAACCCAGCGCCCCGTTTCAGCTCCAGTCCAGAGTACTTTCATCCACGCCATGCCCGGCTCGGTTTCAATCCACGGTTCGTCGGCACGGACGATGATGTCCGCAAGTTGATCGTTGATAGGTGTGATGTCTTGTAGCGGCATTAAATTCTCCCGTTAGAGTTGAAGTTCTTGTCCTAAGACTACGCTTTTATGGCGCCGCTGATAAGGGCTATGAAAACTGACCCGGTTGAGCGGGTATTTGTTAAAGCATTGGACATCAACGTACCTTTGCATGAGAGAATCAACGAAAGTGAGCTGGGGAGGTTCCAGACTTGAATGTGTTAATTGTCGGGGGGGGTATTGGCGGCCTTACTGCAGCGCTGTGCCTTGCCAGACGCGGTAATAAAGTCAGCGTATTCGAACAGTCACCGGTATTTGGTGAAGTAGGGGCAGGCCTGCAGTTGTCGCCTAATTGTACACGGGTGCTTCATGATCTAGGGCTCGAACAATCCATACTTGGAAGTGCCTTTCTGCCGGAAGGCACGCAGTTTAGGCAGTGGGACAATGGCAAAGTGATCGGAGAATCGTTGCTGGGTGTCAGCGCCTTAGCTCGATACGGCTATCCCTACTACCACATGCATCGCCAGGACCTCATGAGAGTGTTGGTTGAAGCCGTCGAAGAGGATTCAAATATCGAGCTCCACACGAATCTGCAGGTCCAGGGGTTCACGCAAAACGATGAAGGTGTCAGTCTCATCACGGGCGATACAAATTACCCGGGTGACTTGCTGATTGGTGCGGATGGTATTCATTCCGTGATAAGCGTGGGACTCTGGGGTGAGGCTAAGCCTCGCTTTACCGGCAATATAGCGTGGCGCGCGCTGGTCCCGGCGGAGCGCTTGCCAAAAAATCTGATTCTACCAATGTCCACAGCCTGGTGGGGCCCCGGAAAACACTTTGTTCATTACTATGTGCGAAGAGGTGAACTCATTAATTGCGTATGTGTCGTAGAAAAGAAAGGTTGGGAAGTGGAGTCCTGGAGCGAGCGCGGTGATTACAACGAATTAAAATCAGACTTTACCGGTTGGCATAGTGACATCCAACACCTGATTGATCATGCGGATAAGGATTCGCTTTTTAAGTGGGCGCTTTATGATCGTGCCCCAATGCCTCAGATGGGGTAAAGGCCGCGTGACTTTGTTGGGTGACGCGAGTCATCCGACGTTACCCTTTATGGCCCAGGGTGCTGCAATGGCTATTGAAGATGCCGCGGTGCTGGCAGGGTGCTTGTCCGGTCGCAAAGACATTCCTATGGCGCTGGCGCGATACGAAGACTTAAGACGCGACCGAACTGCTGGAATCCAGCGGGGTTCAAGACGCAATGCGACAGTTTTCCACTTGTCGGGTGTGAAGGCCTGGTTGCGAAACAGAGCTCTGAAAACCGCCGGAAACCGAACAATGGATAGTCTTTTCAGTTACAACGCCCTCGAGGTTTCTGGTTCTTAGGCCGTACCGTGATTGGAACTTGATCGATTACCTCTGTGCATCTTGCAGGGCTTGCCGATTTGGCCTTCCCCGCTAAAGACGCGAAAGGCAGGGTGTGTGACGAGGTGTTTCAATGCAGCGACTTGTGGCATGAAGCAGCGTACAAGGCGCTCGGCGGAGCACACTGATATTTGGATTTATACGGCTTTAGTTCGCCGTGTGTTAGCCTTTTGTTCGAGTTAAGTGGTTTCTGCTCTATAGCTTATAAGCAACTAAGTTCACTCCTCGAAAAATGTGAAAATCTTTTTTCAGAATGACTAATTCCTTCGGTTTCCCAGGGGTTTACAGGTCCTTAATGGCCGTTAACAGCGATGTCTAAGATCTCACGCTTTCAAGCGTAAGAGATTCCCAGGCGATATTTTGAGATGTGTGATGATGAAAAAACTGGTTATTGTGGTCGGAATGCTGTTTGGCATCGGTTTGGCATTCTGGGGCTACTTGCAGCAAGCCAATGATTTTCAGGTAACAGGCCAGATGAATTTCGATGGCCTGGATCAGGACGTTGATATTCGGCGGGATGACTATGGCGTGGCTTATATCCTCGCTAAGACCGATGACGACCTCTGGCGCGCGCAGGGATTTGTGACGGCACAGCATCGTTTGTTTCAGATGACTACATATTTCACGATGGTACGTTCAGAAATGAGTTCGGTTCTGGGCGAAAGCCTGCTACCACTCGACAAACGCATGATCGCAATGGGCCTGAGAGCCAATGCACGCAAGCATCTGGCAATGCTCAACGAACTGGACCGTCATGCGCTTAATCTCTATCTCGAAGGGGTGAATGCTTACATTGAATTATACCAGCACGAGCATCCACTGGAACTCTCGTTGGGTCTGTTTAAGAGCAGGCGTTGGGAATTGCTTGATCTGGTTTCGATCATCCACTTTGGTGGATTCATCCACTCAACCAACATGTCCGCAGAATTGCTGACCTCTGAATTGATGAGCATCCTTGGACCCGATCTGGCAGCGCAAATCCTACCCCTCAGTCGGAACCCTGATAGAACTCGTCAAGAATTTATGAGCGCCACGCTCGATTCAGATGCCCCCACCTCCGGGTTGAAACTGACTTCCAGTTTAACCTCTCCTGTTTCAGCATGGATACCCAGGTTCGGTTCGAACAATTGGGCGGTTAACCCAAGTCGTTCAACGACCGGTGCGGCCATTGTCGTCAATGATCCTCATCTAAGTGTGCGTAGTATGCCGGGAATGTTGCACCCCATTGGACTACAGTCTCCTAATATTCAAGCTGTGGGGTATGCATTCCCAGGCGTGCCTGGATTGATCGGGGGACGAACTAATTACGTGGCTTTTGGTGTTACTAACGCCTACGGTGATGTTCAGGATCTATATGTAGAAACAGTCAACCCGGCCAACGACAACGAATACAAGAGTGATGATGACTGGCTGACCTTCGCAAGGGATGATCATACCTTCAACGTTAAGGATTCCTCCACGGAGAAGGGATATCGTGCAGAAACGATTCAATATCGTAAAACCAATCACGGTATTGTTGCATCGGACCTCGGACTCTTTGATGACAAGTTACCGGGCGCAGTCATTAGTTTGCGATGGGCCCTGGATGAGGGCAATCGTGGCGGGATCGGCGTTATCAGTATGATGCTCGCCAAAGACGTTTTTGAATTCGACCAGGCACTGGCTGAATTTGATACCGTCATGTTCAATTTTGTTTTTGGGGATACAAAAGGCAATATCGGCCATCGAAGCACAGGGCGCATTCCTGTTCGCTCAGATAAGAATGGCGCCTACATGAGAGATGGCGCAACGGTTGGCAATCACTGGCAGGGCTGGATTCCAAAAGATGAGATGCCGGGACAATTCAATCCTGCCAGAGGTTGGGTGGGTACCGCCAATCACGATACCCGGGTTGACGACTATCCTTATTACTACTCAAGCGGATTTGCGCCTTCGTTTCGCTATCAAAGGATTGCGGAGCTCATAGAGAGCACTCCTCGAACAAGCCCGGATGATCATCGCGATTTTATGCTGGATATTAGGAATCTTCAGGCCGAAGCGTTCATGCCGAATGTTCTTGCTGCTCTCCGTGAAGACCCTGCGTTCGAAGCCTGGGTACCGATTCTTGAATCCTGGGATTTTGAAGAAAGAACTGATCTCGTCGCTCCCTCACTTTATCACGCTATTTATCATTATCTGGCCTATGTCATTGTTGAGGATGACCTGGGGGAAGAGGTTGCAAACAACTATTCGAATAACTGGTACTTCTGGCAAGAACGAATTCAGCATCTGGTAGGGCAGGAGTACGGACAGTATTGGATTGACGATCAACGGACCAAAGATAAAGTTGAAGATCTGCATGACATCATTCGCAGAGCTGCGACATTGGGTGACGCCAAATTGCGCGCGATTTCGGGCGATGATCCAACAACTCAGAAATGGGGAGAAATCCACAAGGTCAGCTTTGTGTCACCGCTACGCCAAAGCGGATTGGGGAGTCGCCTGCTGGGTGGCGGAACTTTTGCGAAAGGAGGCTCGGGAGAGACACTGAACCGAGCCGGTTATTCGCGCACAGCGAATATTGAGGATGGCTTCGATACCGCATTTGCGGCCACCGCACGACTCGTTATGGACCTGGCGGACCCTGAAAAGATCAAAGCTGTGGTTGCGGGTGGCGTTACCGCACGTCAGTTCAACGACCACTATAACGACCAGATCCCCGTCTGGGTTGATGGCGAACTATTGACGTGGTGGTTATCCAAAGACAAGATCCTTGAACAGGTGAAGACCAATGTGACCCTGACTTCCAACGTGAAATAGGCTGAGTAAACGATAGTGATTTACGTTCAAATCTATAGTTATCTAACAGTATTGTTAAGGTGGTTCTGGAAAATAGTTAAATATCCACTGCTGGTTTTTGTCGGTTATGTGCTGCTTGTGGTCAGTCTTGGCTACTATGTGTACTCGGGGGTGGCAGAACCAATACCCTATCAATCGCAGCCAACTGGGAGGCTGAAGTCATTTAGTGACATTTCACAGCGCCCTAATGGGGCGGAGGTGTTGACATTTTACGCGCTGGGAGATTGGGGAACGGCTGATCAAAACCAGCAACAGGTGGCACTGCTATTGGCGAAGAATGTCGCCAACGTGCCTGACCGGATCATAAAGCCTTTTGTTTTGGAGGCGGGTGATAATGTCTACGAAAATGGCCTTGAGCGGGGTTGGGACAATCCTGAGATGATGGTGCAACTATCCAATGTCATTGATGCGAATTATGCTGATATTCATTACCAAAATGGACCGATTGAGTACCATGTCGTTGCTGGGAACCATGACCACCGCGGTGACCTGAGACTCTGGGAAACTTATGTTGAAGGCAGGTTTTCCGGCCAGGATGGTAGGCCGATTATCCTATCTTACAACCAGCATCACCCTGATATCCCTGACACCAATGACCAAAAAGAATATGACGCGTTGAATGACGCAGCCGGGTTGATTGAATTACCAGAACCCATAAAAATTGATTCTGGCATCGCTACGTTTATCGCGATCGACTCCCAGAAAATGTTGGAGCTTTATTCCAGAGTCCTGGATGAACCTGAATTGCAATCGGATCTCGATGCACACTGGGCACAGTTGGACCTGCTTGCGTCCTCTGGCAAGTCGTGGACTTTTATTCTGGCTCATCATCCCGTCAGCACCTTCGGTCCACACCTTGGATCACAAGATTCGTTTCCTTACCGGCTGTTCAGGGCGCTGCTATTCTTCTTCGAAGACTACGGTAACCTGGACCACCCAGCCTACCAGTCATTTATTGCGGATTTTGAAGCCTTCTCGCTTAGACATCCCGTGATTTTCATCGCAGGGCATGACCATAGTCTACAACTCAATGTGGTGTCTGATAGCTTACTTCAGGTTGTGTCTGGGTCTGCAGCGAAAACAACGTTCGTCAACCCAGGGGAAGAGACTATATATTCCTATGCGAATCATGGGTTTGCGAGGTTTGATATTACGCCGTCGGAAGTCTGGATAGAGTTTGTCGACCTTGATGAGAATTCGCCTATATTGTATCGACTCAAGCATGATGAATAAGGCGACGTTTCATTAGTGTGGACATACTGTGTGTTCGTCGCCCAGTGGCGTCGGTGTGGTCGCACTCGCAGCACCGGGGCTGCGCTTGTAACCTCTCCGAGGAACTGATCCGGGTCTTTAGCCATCACTCTACCTATCACGGGGCGCGCGACCCATTACGAGGCTGACAACGAAATGCTGATGATCTGCTCGATAGATACTGAAGCTGCACTAATAGGGTTAAACTGAGGCCTAAACCAAATTCGGATCACCCTTGAAATCAAAACTTGTCAATGAAGAACGTGGCACGCTGGCGCTGGATGATGAGCATCCCTACAGAACGGGGGCGTGGCAACCCAATATGCAAGAGTATGATGTCACTGAGCCAGAGGTCATTGGCGAGATTCCAGCGGACCTGAACGGCATTTACCTACGAAACACGGAAAATCCAGTGCACGACTCTCTTGGCCGGTACCACCCGTTCGATGGCGACGGCATGTTGCATTCAATTTGTTTTGACAATGGGCGCTGTGAATATAGGAACCGTTTTATTCGGACAGACGGCTTAGCTGCCGAAAATACTGCGGGCAAGCCGCTATGGGCTGGTCTGCGCGAAAGACCAGACATGTCCCTGAGAGATGGCTGGGGTGCCAGAACAAAACTAAAGGACTCATCCAGTACGGATGTCGTCGTGCATGGTGGCGTTGCCGCAACGAGCTTCTACCAATGTGGTGATATATACGAACTTAACCCAAGAACACTCGAGCCCATTGGCAAGGCAAAATGGACCGAAGGCGTCACGCCTGGCTGGGGTATTTCCGCACACACCAAGGTAGATGAGGCAACGGGTGAAATGTTGTTTTTCAACTATTCCACGCAAGCCCCGTACATGCACTATGGCGTCGTCAACAAAGCACGGGAGTTGGTTCACTACATACCCATTGAACTGCCGGGTCCCCGCTTACCCCACGATATGGCATTTACAACCAACTACGCGATTTTGAATGACCTGCCCTTATTTTGGGATGCAGAGGCGTTAAAAAATGGCGCCTATGCTGTCCGCTTTCACCGACTGCCAAGTCGCTTTGCGATTGTGCCCAGACTTGGCCAACCTGAAGATATCGTCTGGTTTGAAGCTGAACCTGCTTATGTACTGCACTGGATAAACGCCTATGAACTAGGTGATGAAATTATTCTTGACGGCTACAAACAGGACCCGTCAAAAGGTATTACGACTGAAGGTCTACCCGATGGACTAAAGCCTTTCACTATTCTGGATATCAACGCGATTGGTGCCCACGCCTATCGATGGCGTTTTAATATGAAGACAGGGACCGTGATTGAAGGTCCATTGGAAGCCGCCCTTTCGGAATTTGGCATGATAAATCCTGTCATTGCGGGAAAGCCATATCAGTACTCTTGGGCCATGACGACGAAACCCGGCTGGTATCTTTTTGATGGTTTGGTTCGATTGGATGCAACTACAGGGCAACGTCAGCAATACAAGTTCCCCGAGGGCGTGTATGGCAGCGAGAGCCCAATGGCACCATCTCCGGCCGGAGAAAGTGAAGATGACGGTTACGTTTTAACCTTTACGACCGACATGAATACAAACAGTTCCCATTGTCAGATATTCGATGCTCGGGATATAGGAACAGGACCGATTGCTAAAGTCGCCCTGCCACAAAAAATCTGTGTCGGTACTCACTCCTACTGGGCCGGGTCATAAGCCAAAGAGAGTAATCGCCGTGACTGGTTTAAAAACACAAGGGGCAGACCACAGAACTTTGGGTTTCGCTGATGATCGCGAGCCCTCAGGTGTTCCCGTGCGTTATCTAGTTCGCTGTCTAAGTCAGGGAGGCCAAGTAGATATAGGCTTGCAAGTTTGACTAGACCTTAAAGCCCTAACAAATGCACAATACCCTTATCGTCCGTAAAAACATAAACCTGTGTGAGGAAAACAAATGGCCATCGATTTTAATATAGAACCAGAATTTCAAGAACAGATTGACTGGGTAGAAAAGTTCGCCAAAGAAGAAATTGAGCCACTCGACAATTTTCTTCGCGCGCCGAAAATGAAAAACCAAAAGTCACTTGATCGCGATGGTTGGCAAGCTATTAAGGTTCACATCGAGGGCCTGAAACAAAAAGTGAAAGATCAAGGGCTCTGGGGGTTTCACCTGGGGCCAGATCTAGGTGGGCCTGGCTTCGGTCAGGTCAAGTTGTGTTTGCTGAATGAAAAACTCGGCCGTACCCGTATGGGGCCTACTATTTTTGGTTGCCAGGCACCTGATACGGGCAATATGGAATTGATTGCTCACAACGGCACTGAGGAACAGAAAAAGAAATATATGGAACCACTGCTATCGGGTGAAAAACATTCTGCTTACTCAATGACCGAGCCGCACGCCGGTGAGCCAGGTGAATTCGTCTGTTCTGCTAGTCGTGACGGGGATGAGTGGGTGCTTAATGGTGAAAAATGGTTCACATCAAATGGTGCCGCCGCTGACTTTCTTATCGTTATGGCTATTACCTCTCCCGAGAAAGATTTGTTAGAGCGTGCCTCAATGTTCATTGTTGATCGTGATACACCGGGAGTCGAAATCATACGAAATGTGCACGGGTTTGGTACACCGCTCAAAGAAAACTACGATGTTACGAGTTCAGGCGGCCATGCCTACATTCGCTATAACAACGTACGCCTCCCTGCAGATAATCTGCTCGGCAAAGAAGGCGCGGGTTTTGTAGGCTCACAAACCCGACTGAGCGGGGGCCGGGTGCACCACGCGATGCGTGCCGTCGGCGTCTGTACAAAGGCGTTAGATATGATGTGCGAGCGAGCCCTGTCACGAAAGGCCAAAGGGCAGATGCTCTCAGAGTTGCAAATGGTGCAGCAGGATATCGCGGACTCCTACATTCAGCTTAAGCAATTCCGTCTCCATGTGTTGTACACCGCTTGGTTGATCGATAAAACCAAGGCCTACACTCAGGAGATTCGCAAAGAGATTGCGGCGATCAAAATCAGTGCTGCAAAAGTTAATCACGACATTATCTATCGGGCGATTCACCTGCATGGCGCACTTGGTATGTCCAACGAGACGCCGTTAGGTGAGATGTGGATGTCCGCTCCGCAGATGGGCATTATGGATGGCACGACCGAAGCCCACAAAAGCAACTTGTCTAAGCTTTTGCTACGTGATTATGAGGCGTGTGACGATCTCTTTCCCACTTATCACCTGCCGAAACTCATAGAGGAAGCGCAGGATAAATTTGAAACGGTCATTGAGGATTACTTGGCCGGGTAAGAAACAAAAACTCCCGCAGACACCGCAAGCTTGTTCAGTGTGTTTTCGTCGTTTTCGATGCGGCAAGCTAGAGCGCTAAATTAGCTTTCCCAGGAAAGGTGAGCCCGGATTTTATAGGAGTGAAATGGCAACCTTGAGAGGCGATTCCACCACTGGATGCTTTGCCGATCAGGGGTAGTGTCGGGCTAATTGAAATCGGTGAACATGACGAAAAATAAAATCATGGGCGCGGCTAATGCTTTTGGCTGTTCCGCCCCCGTTCGGATAGGTGACTATAAAATTACTGATGCGATGGAAGTGATCTCTATATTGAAGCTGAGGAAATATTTGATGAGTTGTCTTAGGGTGGCGCGCAGCCTCTATAGCGCCAGGCGCAGACGTATGCCATTGCCCGTCGCGGTGACGGTGTTTTTTTGCGCCGCCTTCTTCACGCGGGTGGTGGTAGCTGAGTGCGGAACTGTTGACCCACAGCCAGGCTTTGAATCTTCCTATGCCGAGGGTTGGGGAATCGACCAGCGCAACACTCGCTACCAGCCGCGATCAACGATTGATTCGGGTAATGTCGCCAAGCTCTCTCTCAAGTGGGTCTATGGTATGGCAAGCACAACCCCGAGGTCATATCCGTTGGTGACCGAAGATACTATCTTTGTTGGGGATGGTGGGCGGGGCTTAGTGGCGCTTGAAAGAGAAACCGGGTGCGAGCGATGGATATACGAGCACAAGGGGCCAATTGGCAGCAGCATACTCCAGGGCTGGATCGGAGAGCGGCGTATTCTGATTTTTAACGATCGAAACGATGGAATGTTTGCGATAGATGCACTCGACGGTGAGTTTATTTGGCATGCGGCAGTGGAAGATGAACCTGCACCCTGGTACTCGGGTTCCCCGCTAGTGCTCGGCGGTAGGGTGATTCTGCCGGTGTCTTCCAAGGAAGTAGGTTACTCAGTGAATCCGATTTACGGGTGCTGTACCACTAGCGGCGGGATGGCAGCTTTTGACATCAACACAGGGGCGAAGCTCTGGTATATCCCGACGATTGCAGAGATAGCGAAGCCGACTGAGCGGCATTGGCTCTTCGTTCAGGAGTACGGGCCTAGCGGTGCTCCAGTGTGGGCAGCTCCCAGTTATGACGCGAAGCGGGGCTTGATCTTTTTTGGTACCGGACAGAACTACTCCCATCCGACTACTGACACCAGCGATTCGATTTTCGCGGTGGACGCAGAAACCGGTGAGGTGCGTTGGGTTCGTCAGTTCACGGCCAACGACGCCTATACCGCAGCCTGCAACCTTGAAGCGCTCAATCATCCCAACTGTGCGGATCCTACCGGCCCCGATGTAGACTTTGGCGCGGCGACGATGTTGGTGAGGAATAAATTCGGGCGGGATTTGGTGATTGCCGGTCAGAAGTCGGCAGATGCTCACGCGATGGATCCGGAGACCGGAGAAGTGGTGTGGACACAGAAACTAGGACGCGGCGGCATCATTGGTGGCGTGCATTGGGGGATGGCAGCTAACGAGTCGCTTGGGCTCGTTTATGTGCCTATTAGCGATAAGAAAATTGTGGGGTTTCCCTCTCCGGGTGAGCCCACCCCTGGATTGTATGCGCTGGATATTGATACTGGCGATCGCCGTTGGGAACACTCTCGGGATTCCCGATGCCCGGATCTGGAGTGCGTCTTTGGATTCTCTGCGGCTATTATTGCCAGCAACGATATCCTGGTAGCCGGCAGCATGGATGGCATTCTTGAGATTCTCTCTGCGGAATCTGGAAAACTACTCTGGTCCCATGATTCGTGGCGTGATTATCCATCCGTCAATAACGTGGTAACTTCGGGTGGTGCATTTGATGCCCATGGGGCGATGATTGCCGACGACTTGTTACTCGTAAGTTCCGGTTACAGTTATGTGGGACAGCAGCGGGGCGGCAACGCGTTTCTTGTATTCCAGGTGGAGGTGAAAAATGAGCAGTGAGCTACCTTTGGCTGGTCGCTTCCGACGGCTGGTTGCAACCTTAGTTGATGCGATTTTGGTTCCTTCGCTGTCCTTGGTGCTGCTGATGATCACCGATGTCATGGAAGATGCAGAAGATTACGTTAACGTGGATTTGATGCTTTTGTGGATATTTTTGTTGGCAATAGCGGCGTATATGATTTTGAATGGCTACACACTCTGGCATCAAGGTCAAACGCTGGGGAAATGGTTAATGGGCATTGCCATCGTGCCGGCGTCGAGCCATATTCCGGATGGGGTTGTAAGGGGTGGCAGTGAGGGCAAGAGCGCGTACGTTCCAGCACCCTTTTGGAAGCTGATTTTCATTCGAGCGTTATTTTTTCCAATACTTTTTTTCTCGGTGGTGCCTTGGCTTGCGTTGCTGCCGGTTCTCGATCAGGTATTGATTTTCGGAAAGCGTCGCCGTTGTTTGCATGATCTAGTCGCAGGAACGGTTGTCGTTCGGGTATAGAGGACGCATTGCGGGCGAAGCGAGCGTCCGCAGCCTCTTGCTGGATACCAGCTGCCGCCTAGGTTTTTGAGGGTCGGCGGCTACGTTGGCCCTAGTTGGTGCGCGGTCCTGCCAACTGAACTTTAATTCCGTCGGGGTCATAGAAGAACACTATGCCGAATTCGGAGCTACCGCCGATTGGGCCCAGCTGCTCGTAACCGAGCTCATTCATCGTCTTTATGCTCGCGGTCAGATCTTTCACATAGAAATTGATTCGGTCGATGCCCAGGTGATTCACCGGCGGTGGGTAGGACGGTGAGTCGTCGTAGGGGTTATTCCACTGCCGCAACTGTAGCGTTGCTCCGTCGGTACCAGCACCTAGACTGATGTCCTCTCCTTTGAATTCGATTGGACCATCAAAGCCGTGGGCTGCAGAGAACTCTCCGGAGCCAGCTTGCGAGATAGGCTCGGATATAGTGAACCCAAGTAGCCGGTAGAACTCACGCGACCTTTGCAGATCAGTCACGTTAATGTTTGTGTTCACCAGTCGCACCAGGTCAGGCCCGGGAGTTGGCCCATCACCTACAGTGGTCTGAATCAACTTTAAGAAAGTGCCGTCCTGGTCTTTTAAGAACACGAACCGCTCACCATTAGGTGCTTTAGCCGGTGCTGATACGAATTCCACGCCCTCTGACTGGAAGTAAGCGTGATCGCCATCTAGGTCAGTCGTCGAGTAGGTGGCGTAGGCCATGCCTATGTGGTTCAGGTTGGCATAGGGTGGTTCTTTGCGATACGAATCACCCCTAAATTGCACCGTGTCGACGAATGGTGCCGTGGGTGGATCTTCTAAGCTATGCAGCGAGACGTGGATCAAGTAATCGACTGGAAATCCGAGCGATTGCGCGAAGGTGGTGCTCGTTTCCGGTCCTGCCGGGTAGATCTCACCGATGAAGCCCAGGGTGTCGTAGAATGCTCGCTGGCGCTCCATATCGGTCGTGTTGAGACCGAAATAGCCTTGGCGCATCAGCCCGAGATTGGCCTGGGTGACCTGGGTCACGCGGACGCCGAGTTTTCCAATGGGACTACCTGGAACCTTCACCTCGATCGTGTTTTCCCGGTTGAGTTTCAAAGGCAGAACGACTTCACCGTTCGCGCTAAAGTCTTTCGGCTCGACTACACTGCGGCCGTTGACCTTGATCCAGGCGTTGGCAACGCCGTTGTCCTGAAGCACCAGTTTAGCCGGACCGTCGATGGCCCTAAACGTAGCTGAGTAGGTCGTTGGTTTTCCTTGCACAAATTCATAGACCTCCGGCCCGAAGCGAGTCAGGTTAGCTTCGTTCGCTGAGGCGCTGGGTGCAAGTGCTAAAAAGCCCAGAAACAGTGCTGATCGCGCTGCTCTGAGACTCAAGGCTGGAATATTGTGGGGACTCTTGATGTTATTCATATATGTTTCTCCAGGTACGAGAAGTCACTTCGTGTGACAGTGAGCGATGGACCTGACACAATTCTCGAAGAGGTGTTTAGTGCGTTGGGTCTCTGGCGTTAGTGCGAAAGCATAAAATGCAACATAACATGGTTGCGAATATTTATTCATCAAAAACTGCGCGAGAGCCTATCGCTACAGTAAGTTCAGTTTCGCGCCTGATGGCGAGAGACATGATGTTTGGACAATGACTTTGTTAACTGGGTCGTCGCTTTTGCAGAATTCGTCGGCATAGAGATAGCGTTATTGTTCTCTGCTGAGATGCTGATGTTGAGTATGACTTTAATAGCTTACTTTTTCCTTATCTGCTCAAGCTTGATAAAGGTCATGGAGACCACCTTTTCCTTAGAAATCAGGCAGGTGACTGGGTTTTAAAAAAACAGCTGCTCCAAACTAGAGGTATTGCTATTCTTGGGTGCCTAATTAGTCTCAGCTAAGACTTTATCTTTAAGGGGGCACGCGCGTGACCCCCGCCAATTTTACTATTATTCCTACAAACGCGACCTTGCTGGTTTTTCCAATGTAAAAAATAATCAGTTCGCTCGCCAGTGACATTGCTTTGGCCATCATCTAACACAATGTCTGGAAATATAAAGCGCGCCTCAGTATTTTAGTTGTAAGCGCCTCAGTATTTTAGTTATGGGTGCATAGATTAAAAAAACGCAAGATGGCTTTAAAGTTCCCACTTATCGCTAGAACCTTTGCTGCTATTTATGCCCGCAAAAACCGATTTTGATGGTAAGGAATGCTATGGAACTCCATGTTAATAGACGTTTAGTGAGCGGGGCGCAGCCCCATCGTCCCTAAAAAATCGTACTGTTTAACTTCCGCAATTATTTTGGCAGGGATCCTGCCATTTAATTCAAGATTAAGAGATTAGAACAACCTCTTTTCCAGTTCTAAATTTAAAAGTTGACATCAGCAGACATTAAAGGAATATTTAAACAGCTACACCGCTAAAAGGGGGTAAAGATGTTTGACTACAATCTTAAAAAACTCACCATAGCGGCTATATCATCAGGCTTACGCTCGATGATGCCCTTAGCTTCCTATGCGAAGAATGAAAAGCCTGGCCTTGTAGAAATTCCGGCTAACGCAGATGCCCCAGGTACCCGAGAAGAAACCCTGATAGCCAAAATAACTATTAAGTTAATCAGCTAAGAGGATATAGCCATGATTTTTAAGTTCCTAACCGTTATTGCATTTCTTCTTGGAACCCTTGGGGTTTCAACCGCTTACTCCGCAGAAAGCAGTGCGGTACTTGAAGAAATCATCGTTACCGCACGGAAGAAACAGGAATCTGTTCAGGACGTTCCAATCGCGATGACCGCGTTGTCGAAAGAACTGAAGGATTCTACCATTCGCGACCTGGCTGATATCGAGGGCTATGCGCCCAATGTCGTTTTCAACGACGGCTCGTCTGGCGGCGGGGGCAGAAGCACCCGGGTGATCATTCGCGGTATCGCTGGTAGTGCGGTGGGGGAAAAATCTTTCGACAACCCTATTGCAGTGTCTTTGGACGGGGTATTTTTTAATTCAGATTCCGGGCGGATCGTACAGAATTTCGATGTCGAACGTGTAGAAGTGCTCCGCGGCCCTCAGGGGACCTTGTTCGGTCGGAACACTGTGGGTGGCGTGATCAATGTAATTCGCACCAGACCTACTGGCGAGGTAGGCGGCAAGATCAGACTCACGGGCGGACGCTACGGTCAGGAGGAAGTGCGCGCTTTGTTCAACTTTCCAATAGTGGACACCCTGGCTGCTAAGGTTTACTACGTCAGCGTCAAGGACGATGGACCTCTAGATCGTACGTTCGACGGCGGGCATGCGCCGAAAGTCGACTACGAAAATTTCGGTGTTCAGTTGCTGTGGGAGCCAAATGACAATTTTGAAGCTCTGATGAGCTTCGATCGATATAACAACCAAAGCGATGGTGGTGCACCCACGAACTGGAACAATAGTGGTGGGGTACTTGCAGCGATCCCGTTCACGTTTCCTTGTCTGGTTTTCGGGGATTGCGCGGGAAATAGTAAAAGCGTCGGAGACGTAGGCGATTCGGTGGATACCAATCAGCGCAACGCAGGAGACTATCGCAACGATGTGTTCGCACTGACCATGAAATACCAGATCAACGACAACATGACTTTAATATCAACAACGGGTTACCACGACACGCCCTATGAGGATACGGTCTCCGAGCTCGACGGCAGCGCGCTTGACTTCATCTTCATTGATAACAGAAACGAATACGAGCAGTTCAGTACGGAGCTGCGCCTTGAAGGCAGCTACGAGCGCTTTGATTTTGTGGTAGGTGCCTATTACCTGGACAGCAAATATGATCAGGACTGGGCAACCGTCGGTTCTTTCTGGTCGATCGTCATCCCGCCCGCAGCTGGAGATTTGGCCAACTCTGCAGAGGACACGGCGATATGCGCGAGCAATGCCATACCTGGCAATGACACGTTGTGGTGTGATGTGAGCTTTGCGCCTGGAGGAGAAAATTTTGGTCAAGCACTTGGTGTCGGTTTCGATCAGCGCCTTTTTCAAACTCAAGAGACCGAGTCCTATGCATACTTTGGACAGGTTGATTACGAGGTTAACGAAAAACTGATTCTGACCGCGGGCGTTCGCTGGACCAATGACGAAAAAGACTTCACCGGATATCAGGCTTACCAAGGTGCGGCGAGACTGCGCTATCCGTTCAATTTCAACGTGCCGAACATTGCTCTGAGCAATGACTGGAGCGAAACGACCTTAAAGCTTGGTCTGGCTTATCACGCGACCGACGACCTCATGTTCTTCGGGTCTTATGCTGAGGGATTCAAAAGCGGCGGGTTCTATGGGGTCAACCAGAACATCCGGGATTTTGATCGTAATCAATACGACCCTGAGACTGCCGAATCCTGGGAGATCGGGATGAAGTCGCAGTGGATGGAAAACAGGTTGCAGTTGAACGTCTCGGCATTCCTAAACGACTTTAAAGATAAGCAGGACTCTAACGTAGTGCGAGACGAGGACACCAACACGGTTGCGAGTGTGTGGGAAAACCAATCTGCAGTGCAGTATTGGGGGGTTGAAGTCGAGACGCGGTTCGTCGTCAATGATAACCTGGACCTTTTCGCTACGGCGGGTTATCTGGACGCGGAATACGATGATTTTTTCTCACTAGGCGCCATTCCCGCTGAAGATCCTTGCAACGTGGACAATAGTTGCGTGCCGATAGATGCCTCAGGCTTTACCCCCAAGTATGCACCGGAGTGGACCTTTGGCCTTGGTGGGACTTACAGCATTCAATTGGGCCCAGGTGAACTCTCGCTGCATGCGAAGTATAACTATGTGGATGAGCAGGAAACCGACACCTTTAATGATGAGGGTACCGCAATCCCAGAGACGGAATTCGTGAGCGCGCAGATCGCTTATGAATGGGATCGATTCCGCGTCACTGCGTTCGGCGATAACCTGCTCGACGAAGAGTTCGAGATCGTTGGTTGCCTTTCCGTTCTTTTTTGCACCGGCGGAATCCAGTTAGGTACTACCTATGGTGTTGAAGTGGAAATGACGTTCGGTAACTAGTAGCCCGACTCCAGCCGAAGCAAGGCGCGGTTCCGCCGCGTCTTGTTTTCCCGCAGCTTGCGTTTGCCTACTCTTTTTTTAAGTTCACCGATAGCGGCCACTGTACATATTATCGCTGAGGTTACGCTCATCGTCGGCCGCTGCGCCTCCCTAACATTCACTTGCTTCAGAAAGCCAGGGGGCAGGTTTTTTTGATTTCTGCGCTGAGACGGCTGTCTTTTCATCCCGTCAGCGCCGGTAAGCTTGCTCCTGGAAAATACTTGAATACCTAATATTGAAGGCCTCTAGACATCGTAGTCCGCTAGGTCTACGTTAGGGTTAGCTAAGCGATTCTTAAAGGAGTATCGAATGACAGAGACAGGTCAAGTACCGAGTGCTGCGGAGGTAGCCGACAGGTTTGCAATCATGGATGTGCTGAACATGCATAGCCGAGGAGTGGATAGAGCAAGTGCTGAGATATTGAAGTCAGCTTACTGGCCTGATGCAAATGTCGATTACGGAGCCTTTAAAGGTAATGCACATCAGTGGTGTGAAGGTTTACCTGCAGGAATAAGGCATTACGCGGCCACTCAACACAAGGTTTCAAACATCGCGATCGAATTCAATGGGAACGATGCAAGAGTGGAAACCTATGTGACGGCCTACCATTACTTGGATAATATGGATGGCGACGATACTGAGATGACTTACATTGGTCGCTACTTCGACCACATAGAGAAGCGAGATAGTGTCTGGAAGATAAAGTTCCGCAAGATATGTATGGACTGGCATCAGAATGCTTTAGCGACTCACGATGATGCTAACCCGGGGTTAAACCAGATTACCCGCGGTGGCCGACAGTCTGAAGATCCGCTATTTGCATTTTTAAAGGGTCAATCTAGCTAGCCTAAGACGTATTCGTCGAGTGTTTTGTGAAATTACAGATTCTTGATTTCCGATAGTCACCCGGGTTTGGAATTCTTGGTGCTATTAGATCCCATCAAAGCGAAGGTGATTACCTCAAAAGGCGAACGACACTGGGGCGGCGCAGCTAGGACGATGTTTTGGCTGGGCCGGGAAAAGGAGATGTGGGGGGCTGACACAGTTATTGCCTGCTTCAACAATCCCTATCCTCCGTGAGCTTAGGACCCTTGTCTACCAGGCGATTGTTGAGTAGTCATCATTTAGTGATGGCTTGCTTCTTTACTAAAAATTTAATTCGGCCCGGCTCACCGTTCGATCACAACGGTGAGCACACAAATGGTTAATAACGTTTCATCCAACTAAACCTAAATTAGGTTTTTGGAGTTCAGCTAACATTTCATGGTAGTTACTGAATCCCAGTACTGGGGTTATCTGCTCTTTCCAGGTTTCGTCGATCCTGGCGAGAGTTTTTTTGCTTAACATCGTTCTGGAACCAATCTTGCCTTCACGTACTTTCGCGCTATCACTGCCGGTTGGCAGGTTGGAAACCTCTTCGCTTTTTGTCCGCATCAGTGCATCATCAAAGCGGTCTTTGTGCGCCAGCATGAAGGGTAGGGAGGAATGCTCCAGAGTAAGTGCAAGTAATTTCTCATCTAGGTCGATATTGATAAATTCAGCAATTCGTTTGATGGTCCCCGAGATGTTCCTCTGCATTAATTCGTAGGCAAGAAACAAAACATCACGTTCGTTTCGCCTGGGCCACCAGGACAGCAGATGCTTGAAGTAGCTGTCGTCTCGCATCATCTGCGCCTCAACGAATTCGTCGATTGGCACAGAACCGGGCTCAAGGAACCAACCTTCATTGAATTTGTACATGGAGACCGCAGCGTCCCCAAAGTCGCGTACGACGTTGATGTAACGTCCACCTTTGGGAACCAAGTCGGCGCTTAAGTGGCTTTTAAATGCCCGAGGGTTCGCTCGCTGTTCGGCATCCAGATCCAGGCCAAGAGATATACTGGTCTCGATCCACGGTACAACTCGCGAGATATCGTCGAAATCCATATCACCACGGGTGCGTAAAGTATGGACTATCTGCTGGGTCCAGGTCGTGCCGCTCTTGCCGAAAGGTGTGATCACCACATCCGTTGGCCTGAGTTTCAGCGCCAATCCCGTCTCATATCCCTCTGCAGAAAAGAGCGGTTTGGTTATCTCTCGCAATTCGGCGAGGCTAGTGGCGCGTTTTGCAGGTTTGGTCTTATCCACGATCTATCCTTGCGGTTTTTTGGTGTATGTCAGTCGGCATGAACGCTCACTCGTTTAACGAGCCAGAACATGGCGATAAACAAAATAACATACATCCCTGCGGCGAAAGCATAGGGAATTGTCGGGTTATATTGATACATCAAGCCGCCAACAAACGGGCCAATCGTAAATCCAAGGGGACCGCACGAACCCGCGACCCCGGCAACGGCACCCTGTTCTGCGGGAGAAACTGCCAGGGAGGCGCCAGCCATGAATCCGGGGCCTGCCAGCCCCATGCCGAATCCAAGGAATGTCATGGCAAGGGTGAGTAGTAATTGTGTCTCCACGAAAGTCATCAACGTGAATGCGACGATTAACAGAGGCATGGCGAGCCTGAGCAGTGTAAAAGGTTTGATATCGAGTTTTTGGACCACCACTAGCTGCGCGAACAATGATGCTGCGCCAGTGCACATCATGGCAAGGCCAAAGGTCTGGGCAGTTTCGCCGGGACCAAGACCCAGAACATCTTGAAACCTGAAGCCCATCGTCTGTTGCACAAGTGCAAACCCTGTAAACATGCAAACCCCGACAATGACAAATGGCAGTATTCGTGGGTCCGAATAGCGGAGTCGTCTAGCCGGTCTGTGCTCACCTGAGCTGTGGGGCGATTCAGGCAGGAACTTGAGGATAAATAGGCCATTCAGAAACGCAAGGACCGCGATTGTCCACAAGGGCGCGAGCAGTGATATGACCGCCAGGCCTGCCAGTGCTGGACCGAGAATAGAACCGATGTTATTGGCTGCACCGGCGGCTCCCATTCCTTTGGTTCGGTTGCTGACATCTGTGATGTCAGCCATGTAGGCCGTTGCGGCGGGCATTCCGGCGGACATAAGGCTTGCGTGTGTCACGCGCGCAACAATCAGGCTGATAAAGAGCGGCGTGCCCAGCAACCAACCCGATAGGCCAAGGTTAAGTACAGTGTTGAAGATAATAGTCCCCAGGGAAAACCCGAACACGCCGATCAACATCACGCGCCTTCGGCCATATCGGTCACTTAACCTACCCCAGTGTGGAGAAGAGAGAAATACCGTCAGTGACGAGATGGAAATAATACTGGTGATCTGAAAGTCCTGCAGCCCGAGTTCACGGCCAAGGGGTGCAAGCACAGGAAACAGAACGGTAAAGCCCATCCCCATGATGACCAGGGACGTGAGTAGTGTGCGACGGGACCTTTCGTACTGCGCGCTAGATAGGGACGGTTCGATTGTGGGTTCCAGGTGTTGTGAATCCAGATTGGCTCACTTTATTAAGCGCGCATCTTAAACGGTTGTGCCTTGATGGTCACCGCCCAGATGGTCTGCGCTCAAAAAAAGTTAAGCTTTGGGTGCGCAGAAGATTTCGTACAGGGACTCAATCAATAAAGATGCCTCACCTTCTTTCAACGAGTAATAGACGGTCTGTCCGGCACGGCGGGTTTCCACCACGTCTTCGTAGCGCATTCGTGCCAGGTGCTGGCTAAGCGGGGATTGGCTCACGCCAACTCTTTTTGCGAGTTCGCTGACTGATTTTTCGCCCATCTTGAGTTCGCAGAGCACCATCAATCGATGCGGATGGCCTAAAAGCTTGAGTATATCGCTAGCTCTTGTGGCCGAAGCGTGCATGGTTTCGAGATCCATGGATTAATTCCTTTACTACAGTGATGAGTCTTGAAAGCGGGAATAGTCACCAGCTTTTCTTTGCACGTGCTGGTTTTAAAGCATCAGCCGAACTTGTAGTTGCGCTGCTTATATTGATATGTAAGTACTTTATAATATATGAACAAAATCATCTATCGCTAGAACAGTTAGTTCTAAATAAGGATCGGATTGATGAAAAAGACTGATGCGCAGGCATCGGAACTGCTGTCGAAGCAGGCGCTTGCAAGTCGGAGACTCCTGATGGGCTCGATGGGCCTGGTTGGTTATCAATCCGAGGATTTTTATTGGCATTACCTGATGAAAGGCATTGCTCGGTCCAGTTTCTGGGTGTTGATTAACCAGCGATTTAATTATTGTCAGTAACCTCCGTAAGTATGTTGACAGCGTTTGAAATAACGAACAGAGTTTAAAAAAGCGACAGATTCTTATCTGCAGATGACAAGCTACCGAGTGTTTTTTAGAGATGACACCTACAAATCGGTGCTAAGGAAATCGAGTGACATTTAGAGACTTTGAAAACCCGACCAGGCCAACCGTAGGCGACTTTTATCGATTGAATCACCGATACCAGACGCTGGATTTCGCTCGTGCGAAGAAGGCAGAATTCGCTAGCTTGTCCCGGGGACGATCAGGTATATGGGAAGTCTGCGAGCGACTTAATATGCTGGTTGACGACAGTGATCCGGATACCGAATTGTCACAACTGGAACATTTGCTTCAGACGGCAGAAGCCGCTCGACGTGATAGCCAACCTGACTGGCTGGTGGTGACAGGGCTGGTGCATGACCTGGGCAAAATTCTCGCGCTTTGGGGTGAAGAACAATGGGCCGTTGTGGGAGATACCTTCCCGCTAGGTTGCCCATTTGATAAGCTCATCGTTGGTAGTGAGTTCTTCGAAGATAACTCCGATAGCAGTGTCGAGCGATTTCAGCAGAGGACGGGTATCTATGAAGCAGCCACGGGTCTGCGTAATGTCACCATGTCCTGGGGGCACGATGAATATATGTACATGGTGGCGAAGCCTTACCTGCCCAGGGAGGCATTATTTGTTATCCGTCATCACAGCTTTTATGCAGCCCATGATAAAGGTGCCTACGATTATCTGATGGATGATGGGGATCGTGAATTGATGAACTGGGTCAGGTTGTTCAGACAGTATGATCTGTATTCAAAATCGAATTCGCCGCCGGATACTGCAGCCTTGAAGCCTTACTATACAGATCTGATTAAACGTTTCTTTCCAGAAACGATTTGCTGGTGAGTGTGCCTGGTGCTTGAAATGATCGTGGTTGTAACACTTTCAGTAATCGTTCGTCCTTGTTCGTCCTTGTTCTTCATAAAGTTAGAGGTAGGTCAATAAATTGAATAGGTTAAGGGCTCAGGTAATCTTATGGTTTGTGCTTCTGCTATCTGGCGGCGTACAAGCTGATACGGCGGTTTTCGCTGGTGGTTGTTTCTGGTGTGTTGAAGCGGCCTATCAGAATATCGAGGGCGTGACAGGCGCAGTATCCGGTTTCACCGGTGGGATGCTCAAAAATCCAACCTATAGCGGCAATCATCGTGGTCACTATGAAGCAGTGAAGGTCACCTATGACCCTGCAGTCGTTAGCTACGAGCAGTTGCTGGAAGTGTTCTGGCACAACATTGATCCGTTTGACGATCGTGGGCAATTTTGTGACAAGGGACCCAGCTATCGTAGTGCTATTTTTTTCACTGACGAGCAGAGACCTCTGGCAGAGGCATCAAAAGACGATGTGGCACGTCAGTTCGAACCTGAGCTGGTGGTGACAGAACTGCTACCAGCTGCCAAATTCTGGCCGGTCGAAGCTGCGCATCAGGATTATTACAAGAAGAATCCGATCCGTTATCATTTTTATCGAGCGGGGTGCGGTAGGGATCGCCGGTTGAACCAGGTCTGGGGCGATGCTGCCGGGAGTCACTAGTTTCCAAGCTGCGAAAAATCGATGCTGTCCAGAAACGAACTGCGACGATTTTGTTCTCCCAGTCGAGAGGCGCTCCACTAACTTAATCTTTAAGGCGTATTTAGGTGGCGTCTCATTTAGGTAACTCCTTGTTCAGATAGCTTTTCGTTTACGTAGTTTTTTACATAGCTCGTCGTTTAGACCGCTTCCAGTAGAGCTTTTAGCGCGCAAACTGGCTATGTCGTCAAAATCAATATAACTTCTGACCTTCAGATATTTTCTGATTAGAGGGCATCAACATGTCACCCATTCCAAGAGGCGCGACCATTGCGGTTACCGGGGCTGCGGGATTTATCGGCGGTTGGGTGACTCGCAGATTGCTCGAGCGTGGCTACCGGGTAAAAGCGTGTGTCCGTGATGTCACTAAAGAAGAGAAAGTCGATTTTCTCAAGACGATGCCCGGGTTCGCGTCTGGTCGGCTTACCCTGCATGCAGCAGACCTTGACGACGATGGCTGCTTCGATGACATCTTTAAGGGATGTCATGGAGTGGCGCACATCTCTCACGTGAGCGACTACACAGACCACGAATATATTGCCAGGGTCTGCCAGCATGTAGTTAATTCAGTTGATCTTTCCGAAACGGTTACAAGGGTGGTCGTGACTTCAAGTCTCGCTGCTGTGATATCGGAAATGGATCTGGACGAGTTGGTTCGTCGACCGGTTATCTTTGAAGACAGGTACCCCGACGATTCCAATCCGCGTAGGACCGCAAAGAGCCAGGGCTATTCTATGGGTAAGATCATTGCCGAGGATGCGTTCGCGGAAGCTGCTGAAATTAGTGGCCGGTGGGATGCAATCACCTGTTGTCCCTCGGATAACGTTGGCCCAATCCTTTCCAGGCATCAGAAAGATTTTGGCCCGTGGCAACATCAAATCGAGAAAATGCTACTTGGCAAGTACGATCAAAACTGGGTCTATCGACCCTGGTACCCGGTCGATGTCAGGGATGATGCGGATTGCCATATTGGATTGCTGGAGAGTACTGAGGTTGATAACGGTGATCGATTTATTGCCTGGTCTACAGATGCAATTGATGTGGCGGACGTCTGTGCGGAAATTGACGAGGTGCTCCCTGAGCTAGCCTTTGACGTGACCGAGCCCGTTGAAATACACCCGGAAAAGATCCAGGTGCGGGAAGAAAAGTATCGCTCAATCTGGATGGGTTGTGACTGCAGAAATGAGCGTATACAGGCTGTTACGGGCGTTGAGTTCAGGCCCTTTGAGGAAACCTTGCGTGACTGTGTCGAATCGCTTGTTTCAATCGGTGGCGTGAAGCCGCTTTCGACCAAAGAGTAGCTGCAGGAATGTTTGGATCCCGATATCATTATCTGTTATGACGAACCAAAAACTTACAATCCTGATTGTTGTCGTGATGGTGGTGGTTGTTGGAACCTTGCTATATCGTGATCGGCCGCAATCGGTTGTAGAAGATTCAGCGTTGACGGCCCCGGAAAAAGCCAGTTCAGAACCCACGCGAAGTACCCAGGTCAAAGCAATATTGACCGAATGTAATAAGCGCCCGGGCGCCAGGACAACAATGAAGGGTCACATTACTAATATTGGCAATGTGGACCTGCATTATGTCACTGTCAAATTGCTGTGGCTGAACTCAGCAGGTTTATTAGTTGAAGCAAAGGAAACCTATGTACTGAATAACGAAGTATTACCGCCGGGTGAATCTCGGCCATTTATTGACTTCAGCCAGAAAGTTTCAGCTGTAAGGTGTAATGTAGAAACGATCGACTGGTGGTAATCCTTCACCACCTCTTAAGGAAAACAAGATGAAAGAAACCCACGATTTTGTCCTTAACCAGACAATGCTCCGGATAAAAGACCCTGGAAAGTCAGTGCCTTTTTACCAGGACGTGCTTGGTATGGTATTGATAGACAAATTTGATTTCCCCGAGATGTCTTTTTCGTTGTATTTCATGGGATATCCAACAGAGGCGATACCTGAGGACCGGGCCGAACGAGCCAAATGGTTGTTCGAACAGCCAGCCTTACTGGAGCTTACCCATAATTATGGGACGGAAAACGATGACGAGTTTAGTTACCACAACGGAAACGATGATCCACGAGGCTTTGGCCACATTGGTGTTTCAGTACCGAACGTATACAAGGCCTGTGAGCGGTTCGAGGAAATGGGTGTTGAGTTCGTGAAAAGACCCGACGATGGAAATATGAAAGGGCTCGCGTTTATCAGGGACCCGGATGGCTACTGGATTGAAATTCTATCCTCGAGTGGGTTGCGTGACCTGATTCTGAGTAGTGCCGGGTAAGGATCAGTTTGCAAGACTATTGATTTCCGAACATCATAGGCTGTATGACTAAATTGGAGAGTAATCATGAGTGAACAACGATCTTCCTTCCGTCGTTTTGATGAATGTACGAAAGAAGACATAAATGTCATTGGGGCGAATGCCAAAGCTTTTGCCGATGGCCTGCCAGACAGGGTGCTCAAGCACCTAAAACTGCTGGATGGTGATTTTGGTGGATTCAATGTCGATAGGCTTGAGCACAGTTTGCAGACTGCAACCAGGGCTCATCGTGATGGCCGTGACGAGGAATATGTCGTCTGTGCGTTGCTTCATGATATTGGTGACACGCTTGGTACCTATGATCACGGTGCGATCGCTGCTGCTATTCTTAAGCCTTTTGTCTCAGATGCGAACCTGTGGATGATGGCAAACCATACTGTTTTCCAAGGGTACTACTACTTCGATCACATCGGTGGGGACAAAAATGCGCGGGATGTTCATGCGGACAACCCTCACTTTGAGTACACCAAGGAATTCATTGAGAAGTACGACATGCCAGCGTTTGACGAGAACTATGATTCTATGGCTCTCGAAGAATTTGAACCTATGGTTCGGCGCGTACTTGTTAAGGACTTCGGATAGGGTTCAGGCAAGGCATTGGATTGCGAGGGCTAACAACAAAGATAGTGAAAGGGATTGCGGTCTGGGTGTTGCTCGTAGTGAACTGGATGTCCGGGCTCGACCAATAAGCTGAAGCACGCCTCGCCGATGCCGGCGCCGATAACCTGCTGATCTACGTCACTGTCAGATCATTGCAGGGCATTATTTCCGTTGTCCTGTCGATCGAACTCAGGGTTAGTCTCGGGGCTGCAACGATACCGGGTAAGGGAATCAGATGAACTTTGAAGACTTTACAGAAATCACCAGGCGGCGCTACGAGTATGCCCAGGGGATTGATACCCGGGATTTTAAATTGTTGAGATCGATTTTCACGCAAGACATCACGATGGATTTCGAAGACTACAGCGGCCAGCCTTCCTCAAGCCTCAAAGCCGATGACTGGGTGGCCGGTTGCAGGGTTTTATTTACCGGGCTGGATTCGACCCAACATGTCATGAGTAACCCTATCGTAGATATAGATGGCGAACGCGCCCAGTGCAGGATGTACATGAAGGCGGAACATTTTCTCCAGAACAACCAGGGCAGCCCTGACTTTGCCCTTGGCGGTTACTACACAGACCAGTTGGAGAAAGTGAATGGCAAATGGTTGATCAACACGGTTACCCTGAAAATTCTATGGAATCGGGGCAACCGTCACATCATGTCGATGGCTTCAGCGCTGGGCGCTCGAAAATTGAAAGGTGAAGCCTAGACAGACTGCGGATTTAAAGCGTGGTCAAGCGCGTGAAGAAATGCCTGGTTCAGACGACGGCTTACTCTGGCCGTGGGGATGAACGAATCAGCACCATGATAGAGCCCCGGGAAAATCGAAAACTCACAAGGAACACCAGCAGCAATTAATCGCTGTGCGTAGTCAATATTTTCATCCCGAAAAAGGTCTTCGGAACCAACACATATGTACGCGGGAGGTAACCCGGTAAGGTCAGTTGCCCTTGTAGCAGCTGCGTAGGGTGAGGCCTGCTCACCCGGAACGCCATCGAGGTACATTTCCCAGGCGTTGAAGGACGTGGATTGCTTCCAGACCGGGTGATTTTCAAGTTTTCCGGAACTGGTTGCGTGAAGGTTGTCGATCATCGGGTAAAGCAGCAGTTGCAGCTGCAAAGGGAAGTTGTCCCGGTCTCTATTCATTAGCGCAACACCGGCGGCCATTCCGCTGCCGGCACTGGCGCCTCCCATGGCGACCCGATCCTTATCTATTCCGAGTGCTTTGGCGTCATTCATTATCCACGCGAGTGTTGCGTAACAATCATTCGGGCCTGCGGGGAAGGGGTGTTCGGGTGCCAGGCGGTAGTCCACAGAGAAGACTGTGCAGTTGCAGTGATCAGCAATGATTCTTGCTCTTTCATCTACCGCGTTACCCAATATATAACCGCCGCCATGGATCCAAAGTAGAGCAGGTTGGTCAGGCCGGTCATTCTTTCGATAAATATAGACATCAACTGTGCCGTCTTCCGTATCTATGGTTTTCCTGTCCGAGAGTAGCTCGACGGAAGAAGAGGGCTGAGGCCGTGCAGCGAGGAGATCGCGCATTTTGGAGATATTTTCCCGGTTCAAGTCTAGCGCGGGGAATGTCTCCAGTCCGGGTAACAATTCAGGGTCGATGCGATTGTAGTCAAGTAGCATATTGTTTCACTTAAGTTAGTGGCAGGGTTTATGATTCGAACGACGTTGGTACGGTCGAGGGCGTATCGGCAGTATTACAAATCATTGAACGGATTAGAAATGAATGAATGGAATAGAAATAACTGAACTAAAATTACCCGTGACGTTGCAAGGTGTTCATGGCAGCCCCTACACAAGAAAGTCACTCGCGGCGCTGCGTTACCGCAGGCTTCCCTATCGATTCATTATCGGTCAGCCCGGTAATCCGATACCTGTAGGCTACCCTGACTGGGAGGCATTGCCTGTGCCAAAAGTTGGCTTACTACCCACATTCTACGTGGCGGGCGAAGGCGGCGAATTAAAGGCGATCACTGACTCCACGCCGATTCTTGCGCAACTGGAATCGCTGTCGGAGGAAAGAAGCCTGTATCCAACAGACCCCGTTATCCGTTTTCTCAACTATATACTTGAAGATTATGCGGACGAGTGGCTAACTCGTTGCATGTTCCACTACCGATGGATGTATGAAGCAGATATCGATAAAGCCGGTGCCATCCTGCCATTGCTGAGGGACACGGGAATTCCGGGAGCGCAACACGAGAAACTGAAACAGTTAGTGTCGACCCGTCAAATCGAACGGTTGTACGTGGTAGGTTCAAACGAGGTGACAACACCTGTCATAGAAGACAGCTATCATCGATTCCTGACTTTGATGGATACACACTTGCAACAGTACCCGTTTTTGATGGGTAGCAGACCTGGATCATCGGATTTTGGGGTGTATGGCCAACTTACCTGTCTGACCCATTTTGACCCTACACCTACAAAAATCGTGCTGGAGGAATCTCCAAGAACCTATGCATGGGTTGAACGTTTGGAGGACCTTTGCGGGTTTGAGGTGGAAGAGTCTGGATGGTTGACCCGGGATTCTATTCCGGATTCGATACTTGCACTGCTTGGTGAGGTGGCGCGGGTTCATATGCCACAGATGCTTGCTAACGCTCGGGCCATTGCAGCGGGGGAGAAGCAGTTTGAAACAGAAATAGATGGCAAGTTCTGGCAACAGCCATCATTTCCCTACCAGGCAAAGTGCCTGCGTTGGACTCGGGAGGTATTTGGTGGTCTCGTTGATTCCGATCGTGAAAGCGTCAGGCACCTGTTGTCCAATGTCGGATTAATGCCTTTGATCGAGGAAGTTATTGGTTAGATCATCGCTTAACATTTAAAAAAGCCCGGCGCTGCCGGGCTTTTTTTTGTTTCTGCTGATGCGCTATTTACTTTTGGGCGCTTCCTCGCTTTCGAGCCATCGATTCAGCGTGTCATGGAAATGCCTGATCTTCGACTCCTGGTAGCTTGCAAAAATAGTCTCACCTTTTGGGTGAGAATGAAGGCCTTTTTGGACCATTCGATGATTCACATTATCCTGGTTAAAAATCTTTGCCAGATTGCTGCCAATTTCAGCGGCAACAGTGTAGTCATCATCAATATCGAGGAATGTGCACTTTGCCGGTTCAGGCATAGGCACTCCCTCGGGTAGGGGAATCATATACATCACTTCGTGCAGCGATTGCTCTGGATTATCACCATCCGGACGGAACCGGTAGAAGATAGGGTTGAAGTCAGCCCAGGGGCTGAGGTTTGGAAACAAGGAATAGTAAATAGCATCATTGAGGTCGGCGTCACTGACCTGGTCTACATATTCTCCAAACTGTGGCCGCATCGACTCGCGCCTTGCAGCAGCCGACGATTCACGATACTCGGTCGGATCTGTCGGATAGACCATTGGGTCATCTTCCTGGCCTGGAATAATTTTCCCACCAACCCAGCTACACATCTGTATGTCTGCAGACTTTACTTCGCCGCTGATGTATTCGGCGCATTCGGTAAATCTGCCCGTGTGGCCATTCTGTAACTCTACTTCAACTTCATTTTCGGCGATTCGCCTGTAGATATGACCGCTGATCATATGCTTCATACTCTGGTAGGCCTTACCGTCGGGGTAACAGGAAGGGTCGTTCTGGTCGAGCCCGGTGTGAGGGCTAGGATATCCTGACGGAGAGATAGCCCTTGAGAAATTTCCCCACGTATCATACTTGGAGTTTGTGTCGCCAAAGGAGCCCAGAAGTTCCGGATGGGTCGCAATCACATGGTAAGACTCCATAAAGGCTTCCTGCGCAACTTTCCAGTTGCATGGTAACCGCTTAATCAGATGCGCTGCTTTAAATCGGCGTTCGAATGGGATACCAAAGTGCCGATCAAAGTCACCGATGAAATCTGCCAGAGGTTCGCAGCTTGCATCGGGGTTAATGAAATAGAATCCGCCCCATTTACCAATATTGATTTCTGGCAGAGAGTATTCCTCTTCTGTGACGCTGGGAAAATCCCAGTGTGCAGGTATCTCTTTTAATTTACCGTCAAGGTGCCAGGACCAGCCGTGGAACGGACAGCGAAATACCTTGAGCTCTTTTCGGTGGTTATCGCAAAGTGCGCGGCCTCTATGCAGGCAGGCATTAGGAAACGCCTTAACTTCATCTTCTGATACGCGAACGATAATGAACGACAGGGAAGCGATGTCATAGACGTGGGTATCGCCCACGTTCTGGATATCCGATTCATGGCAGGCCATCTGCCAGACGCGTTTCCACAACCGTTCTACCTCAAGGTCATGCGCTTCCTTGGAAAAGTAGCGATGGGTCTGGACTTTGGTCACCCCGGCAGGATAAGGAGAGTCTTCGAGATAGGCGGCGGGTGGTGGTACCTTGTCTGCTCTCAGAATGTCGTTGTATGAAATTCCATTTGATCTATCGTGACCAGTTTTTGTTTCAACCATGACTCTGCCTCGTCGTATTGTTTGTTGTTATTTGGGCGAATTCCCCAATCATACCCATGGTTGGGTAAAACCATCAAGGTTGTCGGTTTTAGGGAGATGTGTCCCTATCATGAAGTTTGATTGGGGTCCGTTCCCGATCACGGATCAGGGGTATGTGTTGGAGTTCGTCTCATGGTTCTTGAGCGGAGACGAATCCCGAATGAGTATGACTCCGGGCAGGAAATACCTCCAACATTGGGCCGTTCTGCGAGATCGATTTCACATCTGGCTGGTTGAAAACTGCAGCCTGGGCTTCAATAGGGCTGGCTGGGTGAATGTTGCCTGGTGTCCCCCCTGACAATTTTTGTAGTAGAGTATAAAATTCTAATCCACCGAACCTTTGTAACCTGAAGACACGTGGCCGGTGGATTCCTTTCTGGCGCTACCCAAGTGATCAATAGAAAAATTTGAGGAAGGCAACGATGGTCAAACTGAAAGGTAGAAATGGGATTGTGACGGGCGCCGGTGTTGGTCTTGGCAGCAGTTATGCAAAAGCACTGGCGCAGGAAGGTGTCAATGTTGCGGTGTGTGATCTGCGCGAGGAAATTCACGCGGTCGCGGAAAGTTTGCGGGCCCTGGGCGTTAATGCCGTTTCATATCAAGGTGATGTGTCGGACCCGGACCATGTTCGTGTAGTAGTCGACGGAGCCCGGGAAGAATTTGGTAGTATCGATATTTTGGTCAACAACGCCGGCGTTTGGGGCGCCAGTGTTGCAGATGATGACCTGGATAAATCGATCGAGGATTACGAACAGATTGTTGGTACTAACCTAAAGGGTGAATACCTGTTTGGTCGTGCGGTTATTCCGATCATGATTGAGCAGGGCAAAGGTGGTGAGATAGTCAATATTGCAACCGATCATATGGTCACCTGCGGAACACCTTATTTTTGTTGCCCGAATCTGGAAACATGCCCTTGGGGTGATTCGCCTAGGCCGACCGGAGGGGGTGATGCGATGGACCTTTATGATGCAGGCAAGTGGGGGTTGAATGGACTTTTATATGGATGGGCAAAAGCTCTTGCGCCGCACAGCATCAGGGTCAACGCTTTTTGCATGGGCGCGACTGATTCACATATGTTGCGCGGTTTTCATAACTTTGAACCATCAGATGAAGAAGTAGCGAGCTGGATGAGGGCGGAAGACAATGCCCAGGCAATGATCGATATGTTGCAGGAAGGGCCCTTCGGAAGAAACGCCCAGAACGTTAACTTCTGCATGGGTCGCCCTGTTCAGTTGGAGCCTGCGCATGATCACGTCTATGTCGTGCCTGAGCAGGTTCGCGTCGGAGAAACATCATGAGTCTCTCGGGAAAGGTTGCGATAGTGAGTGGCGCAGCGCAGGGTCTTGGGCGGGCGTTTGCTATACGACTTGCAGAAGAGGGGTGTGCGGTTCTTGGCTTTGACGTCAAAAAAGAAGTTTTGGATGTGCCGGGTGTTACGGGTATGGTAGCCGACGTTTCAAAACGTGAAGACGTCGAAAGCGTCGTATCGAAAGCATCCGGGATGGGTGGGATAGCGGTACTGGTTAACAATGCTGGCACCTGGAGAAAGACGCCTGTCGATAGTCCATGGCAACAGGCCATCGATGATTGGGACTTTATTATGGATACTAATCTCAAGGGTGTCATGATGCTGTCGAGGGCGGTTGTACCGTTCCTTCAAAAAGACGGTGGCCATATCATCAATTTGTCGACCTACTATGTTTTGCCGGCAAAAAGTGATGGAACTAATCAACCAGACACCGACTTGTACAATGCATCCAAGTGGGCGCTAAATGGTTTTACAGATGCCTGGGCAGAGTATCTGGAGAAAGACAACGTGAAAGTTAATGGCATGTGCATGGGTGCCACCGACACACCAATGCTGAGAGGTTTGTTTCCGACTAAACAACTTCCAGCGGAAATGGCATCTGTTGTGATGAAGGCAGAAGATATTGCCGGCCAGATGATGGATATCATTGCCAGCGGACGGACGGGCGAGAATTTTGGTGCCTGGGTAGGAGAAGAAATCACCATCGGCGTTCAACCGCCGTTATACAAACGAATTACAGGATAAATAAAGGAAAAAGTATGAGTGTTTTGGATCAATTCAAGCTTGATGGACAAGTTGTCGTTATTACTGGCGGCGGTCGTGGTATCGGGGAAGCGATAGCGCTAGGCATGGCAGAGGCTGGGGCAGATATCGTTGTCGCGGCCAGGCGAACCCACGAAATTGAAGCCGTGGCTGACAAGGTTCGGGCGCTGGGAAGGCGTGCGCTGGCCATCACGACGGATATGATGGAAATTGAACAAGTTCAGGCGCTTGCCGACCAGACCTTCAAAGAAATGGGTGGGTTAACTTGTTGGGTTAGCAATGCAGGCGGCGCAGATGACCGTGTACCAAGAACGCTCCTTGAAATGCCAGAGAAACAATGGGATTTTCAAATGAACCTGAACCTGAGAGCGGTATGGACTGGTGCCCAGGCGGCTGGCAATTACATGAAGGACAATGGCGGCGGTACCATCATCAATATTTCGTCTCAGGCTGGTAACAAAGCATCTCCCTTCAACGGCCCTTACGCGGTCGCGAAGAGCGGCGTTAACAATCTGACTCAGACCCTCGCGGTAGAGATGGCGCCATTGGGTATCCGGGTAAACTCTGTATCGCCAGGTCCGATTCCTACTGAAGTCTTCCTGGAGTTTACCAAGATGACTGAAGAGGACATTCCCAATATGGGTAAACAGTTCGGTATTCCGCTTGGACGAATTGGCATGCCGGAAGATATTGCGCCTGCGTGTGTTTATTTGGCATCTGAAGCATCCAGCTGGATGACCGGCCAGGACATCAAAATTAACGGCGGCCTATAGTATGTCGGGTGTTTATCTTTCCTCGGGAACCCGGTCGGCGCTCGGTAATTTTGGCGGCTCGTTGAAAGACGTTGAGTTCACTGAGTTGGCTTCACATGTCGCCCGAGCCTGTATCGAGAAATCTGGCGCTAGTCCCAGCGCGATAGACCACATTGTGTTCGCTACTACGTGTCCGACTGACAAGGATTCACTGTTTGCGGCGAGGGTAGTAGGTATGAAAAGTGGGCTGCCCGAAGAGGCGGCCGCCCTTGATGTATCGAGGGCTTGCGCCTCAGGATTACAGGCCATTATTTCTGCCGGCCAGCAGATTGAAACGGGTCAAAGCCAATTAGCTTTGGCGGCGGGTGCGGAAATGTTTAGTCGGGTGCCCTTTGCGGTAACCACTTCACGATGGGGGAATCCGCGTGGTAACCAGCAGCTGGAAGATGTATTGGAGTGGTGTTATCGCTGCCCGTTCAGCCTTGAATATATGGGTGACACTGCGGAGAACCTAACCGAAAAGTACCAGTATGAAAGGGCACCTATGGACGACTATGCGGTCAGTAGTCAGGCGAGGGCACTTGCTGCTATCGAATCAGGGTTTTTGGCCAAACAGATTGTGGCAGTAGACGTGCCTGAAGATCGGTCCACGCGTGTTTTCGATACTGATGAATCTCCACGCGAAGGTATTACTCTGGAGCGGCTGGCGAAACTTCGTCCGGCATTTCAGGAAGGAGGGAAAGTCACCGCGGGTAACTCGTCCGGAGTGACTGATGGAGCCGGTGCAATGCTGGTAGGGACGCGGGAGTCGATGGTAGCGAATGGCGTTATGCCGGAGGCTCGGGTCGTGGACTGGACTGTGGTGGGTGTACCGCCCAGGCTAATGGGGCATGGCCCTGTTCCTGCTATTGAAAAACTATTAGCAAGAACTGGTTTGACGATTCCAGAAATAGATTACTTCGAAGTTAATGAGGCCTTTGCGGTGGTGAACCTTCACGTAGAAGCGCAGCTTGGCATTCCCAGAGATAAACATAATCTTTATGGTGGCGGGATATCGATTGGCCACCCTCCGGGAGTGACCGGCTTAAGAATGGCCATGAACGGGGTCCAACACCTGAAAGAAACTGGCGGCCGTTACGCAATTCTTTCCATGTGCCTGGGCGCTGGGCAGGGTCTTGCTATGCTGATCGAAAATTCAAGCGACTAGTCCTTAACGGCCACTAACCAGTAATAGTTTCTATGCTCAAAAAAGTCCCGTCGTCTGCGCGGTTGACCTTATGCGCCTCGAGTACTGCAGAGGGCTTCAGGCCACCGTGTATGTGCGGGAACAGTTCATCGCCTGCGCCCTCGAAATCCGGTTGGATATCTCCAACCGGTGCAGTCCCTTCATAAACTGTTTCAACGCCGGAGGCCTTTAAGCTTTCCACTGTCATGCGAAGACAGTACCAGTGGCCCTGTACGTCTGGATAAAAATGATTGGCTACGTTTAATAGTTTCTGTGGGTTGGAAGTGCCATGAGTGAATCCGTCGACTTCATAGGTCGGCGGATAGTAGGTACCGTCGATCGCGATGTTCTGGTCCCAAAGTGTTGCCTGTACCAGATGAAAGACATAAGGGTGTTCTTGTGACATAGATAAATTCGCTGTCAGGTTTTCGTAAAATTTAGGTTAAGTTCGAGCGTGCCGAGCATAATACCGGGCTGATGCTGGAATGTGTTGTTTTCAGCATATTCGAACCTATCTATGCGGTCAAAAATGGCCTTCCAGGTGCCCATTTGTTCGAGCCTGGACAGGCTCGCGCCAGGACAGACCCGAGCCCCTTGCGAAAATGTCAGGTGTCGGGTTCCTGCTTTACGATCCAGCTTCAGGTCCAGCGGCTGATCCCATTCCTGTGGGTCTATATTAGCGGCTGCCCATCTGAGATGAAGGTAGGAACCCTTCGGTACCTTGACGCCCTGAAACACCTCATCCTGGCTGGTAATTCGTGTCGAGAGTCCTTGTGTTGGTGATCTCAGCCGCATCCCTTCTTCGGTAAACGCGCGTAGTTTACTGCGATCTGCTTTGATTTCATCCCAGACCTTCGGGCGTTCGATAAGCAGTTGGACCTGCTCTGAGATCGCATATTGTGTCGTCTCCAGTCCTCCAATGATCATGGCGTAAACGATGCCATTAATTTCCAGGTCGTGAAGTTTTCGCTTCAGCGGCGAATACTCGACTTCTGTCAGGAAACTTATCATGTCTTCTGCCGGATTCTTTCGCTTTTCCTTGATGAGGTCAGCGGTGTACTGCCTGAATTCATCAAGGACTTCGAATTGAGTTTTAGTCTCTTCTACCGGGAGTATGTTGTTGTGCTTGGAGCCATAAACGAACGGTTTTACCGTTCCGTCTCCATAATATTTCAATAGTTTCAGGTCTGCAGTGGGCCACCCCAGAATGTTGGCCATAACGGTTTGCGGTACAGGTTGAGCGAACTGGGAAATCCACTCGACTTCGCCTTCGTCAATCCATTGATCGATCCATTCGTTGACGACACGATCTACCATGACCTGGTTCCTGCCAGCGCCCGGACCTACCCAGGGGTCTGTGAGCTCTTGGCGGTGAGTCCTCCAAAGTTCGGGGTTGGGTCTAAGTGAGGCCATCGAAGCGAACAGGGATCCGATGTTTGGCATCTCGAACACATCTTCTCCAGACGCGATAAGTTGCTGTAAGGCCAGGCTTCCGACGACCAGATACCTGTCCTGATCCCTGACGACATTTGCAATGTCTTCATGCTTCGACAGGATGAAAGCATCCGTGCCGGGTTCGAATCCTTCACCGGGAATGCAGTGCACCGGCGCGTGTTCATGAAGAATGTCGTAGGCTTCATACCAGTGTTCCTGTGCCCCTGGCGAGAACAGGTCAACTTCTTCCAGTGAATGGGGGCAATTCATGGCGCTGAGTTTGTGATTTGGCTTTTTTTGTTCACTCACAGTGTGGCTCCTTCGATGCATTTCCCAATACGGATATTACTGTAGTAGAGTTCAGAAACTACTAAAAAATGCATTACAATACAAAAGCCCCGGTTCTAGGGGCCTGAACCCTTATCAACGAATGGAGAGTTTGATGAATTGGAGCCCTTTCGACCCGGAGGTCATGGCAGACCCCGCCAGAGGTCACCAGTATCTGTTGAACGAATGCCCGGTGCATCACTGCGATATATTCGAGCCTCCTTTTTACACCTTGTCCCGTTACGCAGATGTTGAATATGCGCTACGAGATATTGAAACTTTCAGCAGCCACTTCGGGCAAGGACCGCGTTTCACAGAACCCGCGGGGATGCTCTGTGATCCGCCACAACATACCCAATATAGGAAGTTGATACAGCAGGCATTTACACCCAAAGCAGTAGCCAAACTTCGCCCCCTGGTTGTGCCGTTAGCAAATCGACTAGTCAATGATATTTTGGCAGGCGAACGAGAGTTTGATCTTCATGACGATTTGGCATTTCCATTGCCGGTCATTATTATCGCAGGGATGCTCGGAGTGCCTTCCGAAGACCTTGAGGATTTCAAGCGATGGTCGGACATGCAGGTGGAGCTGATGGGGTCTGAAGATCCATCACAATACGTAGATGAGCAAACCAGATTCCAGGCATACATGCACGCGCACATGATGAGCCGTCGGTCCCTTATAGAATCCGGCGCAGAGGTGCCGGAAGACCTGCTTACGCTAGTGGCAGGTTCAAAAACCGATACCGGCGAGTACATTCCTGATAGCGATGCGTTATCAATGTTGAATCAACTGTTAGTGGGTGGCAATGAGACGACGACGTCATTAATAACCAACATGATATGGCGATTGTTAGAGGAGCCATCCCTTTGGCAGGAAATCCTCGACGATGAATCACTGATAGGGGCCGCTGTCGAGGAAAGCCTAAGGTTTGACCCGCCGGTCCTTGGCTTGTATAGAAATACCACCAGGGATGTGGAATTGCATGGCCAGGTAATCCCGGAGGGCAGCAAGGTCTATATTAACTATGCGGCCGCAAACCGAGACGCCGGGATATTTGAGAAACCTGATGAATTTAGTCTGCACCGGGAGTCCAAACGCCATATGGCATTTGGACTTGGGGTACATTTTTGTATAGGTGCGCCAACCGCTCGCCTGGAAGCAGAGGTGGCGTTGTCGTTACTTCGGCAGCGAGTTCCGGATCTTCGTCTTCTCAGTGACGGCGAACGAATAGGTCCCTTCTTTTTGTGGGGGCGACGTAAATTACCAGTAACCTGGCGCTAGTAAAGAGGTTTCATAGGACCCATTTCAGTGGGCAACCAACTTAAATCAGGAGTATAGATATGGAATTGGGATTAGAGGGAGCAAGAGCAGTAATCTCCGGCGGTAGCCAGGGTATTGGACTTGCCGTGGCTGAACACCTTGTGAAAGAAGGCGCGAGCGTCTGTATCGCTGCCCGACGTAAAGATATCCTGGATGCGTCTGTTGAGGCATTGTCGAAGAATGGTACTGCTTATGGTTACGTGTGTGATGTCTCTGACTATGATGCGACGGTTCAATGGATGAAGGATGCGGCGCAGGAAATGGGTGGTATCGATATTGTGGTTCATAACGCTACCGGTAGCGGCCAGCCTGATGGAGGCCCAGATTCCTGGCGCAAGAATTTCGAAATTGATGTGCTTGGCATGGTTGGAATGAGCGAAGGAGCGCTGCCGTTTCTTGAGCAATCTGACAGGGCGGTCATGGTGCAAATTGCATCGATTACGGGTGTCGAACATCACGATGTCCCGATCAGCCCGAGCTACGGTGCCATGAAAGCCGCATCGATTCGCCATATGGCACAGCGAGCACAGCAATGGGGCCCGAAAGGGATTCGCTGTAACACCGTTGCACCTGGGCCTATCTACATAGAAGGTGGGGCTTGGAACAACATCAAGGACAACGCGACCGCGCTCTATGAGCGCGACCGGGACTGGCATCCAACAAAACGGATGGGTACCGCTGAAGAAGTGGCGCGGGTCGTGACATTTCTTGCAAGTCCCGCCGCAAGCTGGGTAAACGGTACTACCGTTCGGGTCGACGGCGCATTTACTCGTGGTGTTGATTTCTAGACCCCGTATAAGCGGTTGCCGACCAGTGATATAGGTGTGACACTCGGTAACTTAAGTTGTTCCAAATAGAATCAAGGAGTTCATTATGGTTGACAAGCTTGGTACGGGAGATGCTTTTCCATCTCTATCGCTAAAGATTGCAGGTGGAGGTGCCATCAATCTGCCTGAAGGTCTGGATACACCGCTCACTGTCGTTCTATTTTATCGAGGCCATTGGTGACCCTATTGCCGTCGCCTGCTCGCGGGCTATGAGGAACGCCGTGCTGCGTTCGCTGAAGAAGGTGTCAATATCATTGCTGGTACTGTCGACACTGAAGTACAAACTGAAGAAGTCGCTGAACCACTTGGATTCCCGGTTGCCTATGGGATGACAAGGGAAGATGGTGACGCGATAGGGGCCTGGTGGGATGAGCGTCGCGATCACATTCAGCCCAGTGAATTCTTGTTGAGCAAAAGCGGCAAGGTGCTGATGTCGACTTACAGCAATTCACCCGTGGGACGAATGGATCCAGGGGAAACGTTAACGCTCATTAAGTTCCTGAACGCTCAACGCGCTAAATCCGGCTAGCTATTTGCTGGGCCTCACCCTGAGCCTCCCATAGGCCTTCTCGCCCCTGATCTGGCCAGGTAAAAGAGCAGATCAGGGGCGTTCGGTTTGATACACTTCGACCCTCATTTACTGGAGAAGCGACACGCCATGCTGGCTCGTTCATTTACAGAAGAGCAGGTAATCTTTCGAGATGCCTATAGAAAATTCCTTGCCCAGGAGATAGTCCCCAATATGGAAGCCTGGCGTGAACAGGGCAGGGTGGATCGTGAGGCTTTTGCCGCTGCGGGCGAACACGGGTTCCTGATGGTGTGGCCATCTGAACAGCATGGTGGGATGGGTGATACTGACTTTCGGTTTGAACAGGTCATCATTGAAGAGACCGCGTACGCTCGATGTTCCGATTGGTTCAATACGCTGCATAGCCGACTGGTTGGTCCCTATCTTACGCGTTTTGGTTCTAGCGCCCAGCAGGATGAGTTCTTGCCGAAATGTACCAGTGGACAGTACATTCTTGCTATTGCCATGACCGAGCCGGATGCCGGAAGTGATCTGGCGGGTATGCGCAGCAGAGCGAAAAAGGATGGTGATGACTGGCTACTAAATGGCCAGAAGACCTATATATCAAATGGTATCAACGCGGACCTTGTTGTTGTTGCGGCGAAGACCGGGGGAGACGATAAACCTCATGAGATGACCCTGTTCCTGGTTGAACAGGGAATGGAAGGTTTTGAGCGGGGACGTAACCTGAAGAAGATGGGGCTGAAGGCCCAGGATACCTCTGAGTTGTTTTTCAATGATGTGCGCGTTCCGGCATCTCACGTGTTGGGTGAACCAGGAAAGGGCTTTTACTACCTGATGGAAGGGCTTGCTGAAGAACGCTTGATTGGTGCCTGCCAATACCTTTCGCAGGCTCAACTGTCGTTTGACCTGACGTTGCAGTTTGTTAAAGAGCGAAATATCTTTGGAAAGAAGATTGCGGACTTCCAGAATACACAATTTAAACTGGCAGAACTCCGAACAGATCTCGACATTGCGCAGACATTTATTGATCAATGTGTGGCCGCACAAAACGCCAGTCTTCTAACACCGGTAGATGCAGCGAAGGCGAAATATCACACCAGCGAACTGCAGGTTCGAGCGGCAGCCCTCGGTGTCCAGCTTCACGGTGGAGCCGGTTATATGGATGAGTATGCTATCTCTCGGCAGTACACAGATGCAGCAATTTCTCCGATCTATGCAGGGACGTCGGAAGTGATGAAGCTGTTAATCAGTCGTGACATCATGAAGGACGACTATGATCCGTTTAATGCAAGGAATTTCTAACGGCGGCTACTTTTTTTGTTGATCTCGATAGGCATCGATGTTGTCCATGGTTTCTCTGGCAGCACGGTGTAACGCTTGGTTGCCGTGTCTGCGCCGAAGAGACTTGTCTTCTATTTCGGGCGCAACGTAGCCGTCGTCATCATGGCTTACGTTAGTGCCCGGCGGTATGATTTCATCGATTGCATTAAGGGTAGCGTCATTAAGTGTCACATCTGCTCCTTCAAGCAGGCCTTCTAGCTGTTCCAGTGTTCTGGGACCGATAATGGCTGAAGTCACGGCAGGGTGTGCGCAGACGAAAGCCAGTGCCATATGCATGATTGAGATACCGGTGTCGTTTGCGATGACATCAAGTTGATCGATCAGGTCAAGCTTTCGAACATTGTCCGGGCGATCCATCTGGTAAAGGTGAGGCTGCAGGTTCTGGCGCTGGGTGTCGTTTGGCTTCTGGCCGTGGCGCCACTTTCCCGTTAACCACCCCTGGGACAGCGGGCTCCAAACGACAACACCCATATCGTAGCGCTCGCAGGTCGGTAGAACATCCGCTTCAATTCTACGAGCGAAAATAGAATAAGGGGGTTGTTCCGTGTGAAACCGTTCTCGGTTTCGTTTTTCGGAACACCAATGCGCTTCCACGAGTTGCTCAGCAGGAAAGGTTGAAGTGCCGATCATTCTTACTTTCCCTTGCTGAACCAAATCAGAGAGTGCACCGAGTGTTACGTCAATGTCGACGGTGCCATCCGGTCGGTGTACCTGGTAAAGGTCAATGTAATCTGTGTCTAGTCGTCGGAGGCTGTTCTCCACTTCTTGCATAATCCAACGCCTGGAAGTGCCCCTGTGATTAGGGTTGTCATCCATGGGAAGTGCGAATTTGGTGGCAAGGATAATGTCTTCGCGTTTTCCCTTCAGTGCTTTGCCTAAGATGGTCTCAGACTCGCCGTGGGAGTACACATCCGACGTATCAAAATAATTGATACCAGCATCGATGGCGCGATCGACCATGCGGGCACATTCTTTCTCATCACTGTTACCAAAATAACCAAACATCCCTGCACCAAAACAGAATTTGCTAACGGTGACACCAGTGCTACCCAGAATTCGATATTCCACTTTAATCCTCCAGGCTGATGGCAACAGCTGGGCAGACTTCCGCAGCTTCTTTGGCATGTAGACGAAGCGCTGCGTCGGCGACATCGTCTACGAGCACGACGGGATGCCCGTCGTCATCCATTTTGAACAGCTCAGGATGGTTGTAGTAACACTCGCCGGACATGAAACATTTTTCCTTATCGATTTTCACTTTCATTGGCTTTTCTCATTGGACGCCTACTAGTCTTTTTTATCTCTGTCCTTGATCAGGTTCGGTTAAGGGTTGCAGGGGTTACACCGGTGACGCTTAAGGATTTTTATCAAATTCCATCCATAGCTCAGCAGGCGTTCTGAATCCGCCGGAGTCAATTGAAGGAGATGAAATCCCCGCATGTTTAGCGTGCTTCGGTCGCGGGTTATTGATACGGGCAGCCAGTTTAGAGCAGGCAATGGCTGACTCCTGTCTTGCCATGGCATAGCCCATGCAAAAATGTTGACCGATACCGAAGCCAAGGTGCCCGTTCTTGCCGTCTTTATATCGGCCGGATCGATTTTCCTTACCCATATGCAGGTCATCGCGATGAATATCGAATGTGTCGGGGTCTTTGAACGCTCGTTCATCTCTATTGCCTGCACCGAGATAAAGAATGACACCGGCGCGCTCAGGAATGACATCATTGTGCATCGGGATCTCGCGGGTCGTGTATCGAAACTGTGCATGCACGACGGGGTCGTATCTCATCATCTCCGTAAAGGCATCCTCCCACAGGCCTTCATTGTCGATCACATCCTGCAACTGATCGGGTCGTGTGTACATCAGGTGATACCACATGTTGGCGATGGCCTTTTCTGTGGTATCTCCACCTGCGGCGAGCAGCAGGGCAACAAATCCCTTTATTTCTTCGGGTGTCATTCTGCTGCCGTTCATCTCTGCAACGCAGATCCGTGACAAAAGGTCTTCGCCCGGATTCTTTGATCTTTCTGCGATCAATGGGTCGATATAGTCCCACATGTCATTGCGGGCCTTGAGGCCTGCCGTCAGGTGTTCACCGCCAAAACCGAGTCCAGCGATCAGTGCCTGATACCATTCGACAAAGGTGTCTTCGTCTTCTCGCGGTAAGCCAAGCATGTTCGAAATAACCCGGATAGGCACCTGACTGGCGAACTGTTTGACGATCTCTACTTCTCCGTCATCGATGAACTTATCGATCACCTCGTCTGATATCTGGTGGATCATCGGAATGAAATCCATGCAGCTTCTGGCCGACAAATTGTCCCGCCACAATATTGCGAAGGCGGCGATGTTCGCCGCTGTTGCCGTATTCAAGAATATTCGGGCCAAAGACATGCCGGGACCCAAAATCATAGGGTCCATCAGGTTTGTACACGGCACGGTCATAGCTCTCGTTGTCCTGGAAGGCACCGTCCACATCCCAGTATCGCGAAATAATCCATCTGTTATGGAAGCGGTCGTGATAGATCGGGTGGTGATCGCGAAGTTGCCGGTAGATAGGGAATGGGTCTTTCTGGAACTCTGGTGTATCGAACACCCTCGGATCGATTTCCGTGCCAGGCATTTTTATTGTTTCAGACATACAACCTCCCAATTTATTTTTTCGAGAATGTAACCGGTAGTTTCCAGCAGGTGTGCATCTCACCGACTGTCAGGGCTGACAAATTCGGCGTTGTGCCTTTTGCCAGTTGAATATTATCAAGGTGTGAAACGAGCACCTGTGAGGCGGTGACTGCCGTGTCCCGGGTGAGTGCATAGCGGGACCTGGGCCTGTCCTCTGGAATAGCAGGATATATAGAGGGCTTGCCCAAACCAAAGGCAATGCCGGCCGCCAATCCGTCGGCCCGGTACTGGCCGCGGGATTCGCGCTGGCACATATCGTTTCGGTCGACGATGAAGCTGTCGGGGTCATTGAATGTTTTAGGATCTCTATTGGCTGCGGCAGCGGAACAGACAAGTTGGGCTCCTTCAGGGATCAGTCGCCCGAAGCGCTCAACCTCATGTCGTGCATACCGGTGTGCAGAGAGTACGGGCGTCGAGTGCCGCAGTGTTTCAAGGTAAGCCAGTTTCATCAGGCGTCGATCGGATATCGCCTGTTGATGTTCTTCAGGATGGGTTAGCAGCAGGAACCAGAGGTTAGCCAGTGCACCGTGCAGTGTTTCGTGATCTCGTTCCAGTAAGGTGACAACGATGTCCCGGACAGTGACAGGCTGGTCACTTGGTGCCAATTGAGTCATCACTGAGATCAGGTCTTCGGCGGGTTGTTTTTTTCTTGCCGCTACGATGGGCTCAAGATAATGAGTGAGCTCATCCAGCGCTTTCTTGCCATCGTCCCGCAAGCCGGGGTTCCATGATGTCCCACGTTGCATTCGCCAGAAAAGAGCAGTGAACTGTCCGGCATCGGCGTCCGGTATGTCCAGAGACGTCAACAACAGGTTCATCGCAAAGCGTGCAGCAAACTCAGTGGCAAGATTTCCATGACCTTTTTGCGCCAGATCAGAGGCAATTGTTGTTGCGATTTCTTCAGCCTGCGTATCGGTGAATGTCTCTTCAGCTTCCAGTAAAGACAATTCCTCGTTCAGGTTGCGTCCTGGGTTTTCAAGGCCATAAGTCCAGGTCTTGGGCCGCGTTTCGAAATTCGCATCATCGGTGAAAATTGAGGTGACATCATTGTATTCAGAGATCCAGTAGCTGTTGGATAGCCAGTTGCGGTAGCAGGGATAGTGTTCGCGTAGCACCGCGACAGTGGGATAGGGGTCCTGGCGATAGCTTTCTGAGATCAGTTGTCCGGGTTTGATTTTCTCGGTACTTTCGCCGACACGTTCCCGTTGGTATATTTCGTAGGTACGGTATTTGGGAGAGCCGTCGGACCTCCGGGGGTGCTTTTTGATGATAACGCCATTTTTACCGATGACCTGATCGTCTTTTATTACTGAAGCCATTACTCTTTCCTTACCTCTTTTCCTGCCTCTTATCTGGCCACTCGTACCCTTCAAGACAGGTCGTATTCGAGCCATAACTCACGTACTGAAATGATTCCCATGGGCGCGGGGCTCTTGCCATCAATATCTTTGGGCATTTTATTTTCATTGATGCGGGGGTTCTTCATTCTGCTTAGAAGAATCTTCGATCCAACCACAGCTTCCTGGTGCGAGATCCATGCGCCTGGGCAAAGGTGCGGTCCAACGCCGAACGCCATGTGACTGCAACGCCCTTCTTTTCGGTAACCGGACCGAAGCAGCTTGCCGTAGTAAAGGTCATCTCTGAATATGTTGAACGACTCGGGTTGCTTGAAGATTCGTTCGTCATGATTGGCGGCGAAATCAACCATCTGCATCAGTGATCCTGCAGGTACTTTGACTCCGTGCATCTCAATATCAAATGTGTTGTGTCGGGGCTGTCCGCCAATCGAAGAAGAATGCCTAAGCGTTTCGTGAAATGCTTTGTCCCAGTTTCCCCCGTCGCCGATGACCGCATCAAACTGATCCGGGTGCCGGAGCAACAGGGCCCACATGTTCATGATGGCACCCCGTGTGGTCTCACCACCTGCGCCAACAATCAAGGCGATATTAGAGGTGATTTCTTCGGTTGAAAGGAAGTCACCATCGACCTTGGTCTCGCATAATTTGGTGATGATGTCCTTAGACGTAGGGTTACCATCCTGGTCAAGCAGATAGGTTGGATCTTTTCTTCTTTCTTCAACGATTCCCGCGACATAGTCTTCAAGGTCTTGTCTGGCTTCAACACCTTGCTTATGGGTGGCCGAGCCGCCGAGGCCACTCATCATTGAGTTGTACCAATAATAGAACTGGGACTGGGCTTCCTTTGGAAACCCGAGGACTTCACAAACCACCCGAATCGGAAATTCATTGGCGAACATGCTTGAAAGCTCAAGTTGGCGGGTGTTGCCATTGTCCGAGCAGAACTCGGAGTCATCTTTGGCGGCAGTTTCCCATGCATCGATCATTTCGTTCGCCAACTTCTCGATGGCCGGAATACGGGCCTGCAGTGATTGACCCACAAGGTGCTGGCCATAGAGGTTGCGCCGCCGCCGGTGTTCGACCCCGGATAGCTCGAGTTGGGTATTACCCAAAACACCGCTGGACGACCCTTTGGGAATGGTATTGAACCCCTCGTCATCGAAGTAGCATTCTGTGATGTCGTCGTATCTTGTCACCCAATAGCAGTTGTGAAGCTTGTCGTGGAACACCGGATAGTGATCACGAAGAATGCGGTAATAAGGGTAAGGGTTCCTGAAGAATTCAGGCGAATCAAGTATACGTGGGTCCAGCAATGGCGTGCCGTCTTGTGCATGCCCCATATCCACGGCTTCTCCTTCCGGCATTAGGGGAAATTCTTTTACGGACGCGAAATCAGCATCGGTTGACGAAGCAAGGTCTTCAATAAAACTGTTCTACACTAGTCATCGTGCGTTCTCCTTTGCGAAGTTCCTGAAGCCGGTGTACTGCCTTTTAGGCCAGAGGAAATCGATCTTTGTTCTTTGGATAAGCCACTTACCGAAAACTTTCTTATAGACGTCATCGTAGATGCCATAGAGTATTAGGGGATTGTCGACGCCCTCCTGGGTATTTAGATCATGAAGATACCATCGGCCACTCGCCGTCGTTGCGTCGATCAGCGTGATCAGTGGGTTGGTCACAGCGTGCAAAACGCCAAAGGGTGGTCCTTCCCTTTCAGCATAGCGGGCGAAGTTGGCTCTGATGGCCTCCTTTCCTACCCAATCGCCTCCATAGTCGGGTCCGAATTCGCAGACGGCGTCTTCACAGAAAAGATCAGCCAGGTCGTCAACCATCTTTCCATCGAAGTAATGGCTATACTTGATCCTGATTTCCTTGATAGTTTCTTTTTCTAAAAGCTCTTCAAGTGTCATCTCAATACCTGTAAAGGGGTTGTCCAGGCCGCTAAAAGTAGTCTTTGACCCGTTGGTTTTCGAACTTGTAGTCAAGTACAGTAATCTAATTTAGACTACTCTCTCGGCACCGTGGGTGCAAACCGGTTTGCTCGGGTTAGCGTTGCTTTTGCCCGCATTTAATTTTGACGAGGATGATCGCCTTCATGACCTTTGTAATAGCGAACGCCTGTATCGATGTAATGGACCAATCCTGTATTGAAGTCTGCCCGGTTGATTGTATTTTGGTCGATCAGGGCGACCGGATGTGTTATATCGAGCCCAATGATTGTATAGATTGTGGGGTCTGCGAGGGTGCGTGCCCTGTTGGAGCAATATTCGAAGAAGCGGCGGTGCCAAAAGAGTCCGTCGAATTCACAGAGATCAACGCACTATGGTTTGAAAACAAACTAGCTGCCAGAGCAAGAGTAGATGTTTTTATAGAAGGTAACACTTCAATTACCTAAGGTAGTTCCAGCGGCTAAAGCCGAATCACAGCCCCTCAGGACAGTGAAATGAGCAAGACTAAGTCATTGACGCCGCGACAGGAAGACCGGCGGCATCGAATTCTGGGGGTAGCCAGGCAGATGGTTGCAGACCACGGTTATGGAGGGATGGTGATGAGCGAGGTCGCTGAACGCGCCGAAGTTTCACCAACGACGCTATACAACCTTTACAACACGAAAGATGAACTGCTGCTCGAAGCGCTGCGTGACTTGCTGGTGATAAGTTACCAACGGGTTGGTGAAATGTCGGAACTCGGCCCCGGCTGGAAGCACCTGCTTAACGTCATGGAATATGGTGCAGCACTTAGAGCTTCTGAACCCGCTTACGCGGAAGCTATTACAGATGCCTTGCTAAGGGCGGTTCAGGGCGACGCGTTGACCGAGTTGCTCCTGCGTGGTGTTAGGCAGGATTTTTTGCTCTCGTTGGCTAAAATGGAGGAGCGGGGTGAATTAAAGAAAGAGGTCGACGTAGAGCATTTGGCAACGATACTTTTGGGTAATTATTGGTCTACATTTATGATGATTAACAAGGGCTTGGAGGTGATATCTCGAATGCGAGTTAGCCTTTTGGTTAATCTCTTGTCGGTTTTAATTGCGTCCAGCCAGGGAGCCGCTAGGGACGAAATGGAAACAACCCTGGAAGAAATCAGACAAGAGGTACAGTCGAATGCCTGAATCATATGAACCAATCGTGCCGGGCAGCCTTGAAGAGATTAACTTCCTCGATTTCAAATTGCAGAACTGTCCTTATCACGCTTACGAGATGCTTCGCGATGAAGCGCCGGTCTGGATAGATCCCATTACAGGGTTCTATGTCGTCACCCGGTTTGAAGATATACGTAAGCTTCTCCTTGACACAAAAAACTTCTCTAATGACATGCGTGGTGGCCAGGGTGGCAGTCGCGAACAACTGGATTCAGGTCGTGCCCTTCGAATGAATGCGCTTTATGAAGAAAAAGGCTGGGTACCGGGTGCAACACTTGCGGGCAGGGATGACCCGAATCATAAACAGATGCGGGCAATGTTTAACGAGGCATTCAAACCCAAAAAGATAGAAGGGATGGATTCGTTCGTCAGGGATACTGCTTACAAGTTAATGGATGCTTTTGTGGACGATGGCCAATGTGATTGGATCAAGCAGTATGCCGTGCCGTTGCCGCTGATTGTCATTGGCCAGCAGATGGGGGTACCGGAAGCAGACATCTGGAAGATCAAGGCTTGGACGGATGCCTGGGTACAGCGCCTTGGCATGATGCAGACAGAGGAAGAAGAACAATGGTCTGTAGAGATGGAGATCGAAGCTCAGCACTACTTCCAGCCGATATTTGAGCGTCTTCGAAAGGAACCGGACGACACGTTGTTGTCAGACATGGTCAATCGTGTGATTCCCGAGTGGGAACGACCCCTGACCGATAATGAGCTGCATGCCGAGATGATGGCGGATACCTTTGTCGGTGGTTCGGAAACCACAACGAATGCGATCGGCTATGGCCTGAAGCTGCTGATTGAGAATCCTGACGTCTGGCGGAAGCTCCGTTCAAACCCCGATAAGTACCTGCGGACCTTTTGTGAAGAGGTCGTTCGACTGGAAGGACCAGTGCAGGGATTGTTTCGAATGGCGGCGAATGATATCGAGATGCACGGCGTTTTGATTCCCAAAGGAGCCATGATCAATGTTCGTTACGCAGCCGCCAATCGAGATGAACGAGAGTTCGAATGCCCTGCTGATTTGAACCTGGAACGGGAAAAGCCTGGTCGTCACGTTGGGTTCGGTTCTGGTATTCATCACTGCCTGGGGGCGCCGCTTGCAAGAAGAGAGCTGTTCTGGGCATTCCAGGCCCTGATTGATCGGGTTGATGGTATGCGGTTTACCGCGGGTCAGAACAGCTTTGAGGTAGCGCCGAACTTCTCACTGCGGGCTATGCAGGAACTTCGCATTGAATTTGACGCGAAACCGCCGGGAGATAGAGTAGATCCGGCAAGCGTGGACATTGATTCCAATGCCACGGCGATAGACAATCCGGCTAACGCTTAATGAATAACAATTAACGAATAACAATTAACGAACAATAAAGTCAGGAGTTACAACAATGGCAGAAATGTTTAAAGACCTGGATCCGGATACGATGCCCAGATCACCTGGAATAACCTATCAGGGACTATTGGACCAGGATACGCACGAGGTGCCGGAGGTGCTTCGCCTTCAGTCTCCTAAAGATGTAGGGCTTAACGACTTTGCAAAAGAAAGGTACACCAGCCATGACTATCACGATAAGGAAGTTAAAAACCTTTGGATGAAAGTTTGGCAATTTGCCGCGCGGGAAGAAGAGATTCCTGAACCTGGCGACCACATCCGCTATGACATCGCAGGCGTATCATTTCTCATCGTCCGCCAGGAAAATCGCGAGATTAAGGCCTATCCCAACGCGTGTTTGCACCGGGGTCGGATGCTGAAAGAGTTTGATGGGCACGCTTCAGAAATTCGCTGTGCCTTTCATGGGTTTGCCTGGACGCTGGATGGTTGCCTTAAAGATGTTCCTGCTCGCTGGGACTTTCCGCAAATCAAGGATGAGGAGTTTTCACTACCCGAGATTCCGGTCGCAACCTGGGCTGGCTTTATCTTTATTAATCCTGATCAGGACTGCGAGCCCTTTGAACCTTTCATTAAGGAACTTGCGGACCATTTTGAACGATGGGACTTGGGCGCACTTTATGTCCAGGCGCATGTCGCCAGGATCATGCCCTGCAATTGGAAGATTGCGCAGGAAGCGTTCTGCGAGGCCTATCACGTCAGTGGTACCCACCCTCAGATTATGCGAAGCCTTGGCGATGTGAATAGTCAGGTGGATGTCTGGGAAAACTGTTCAAGGGTGATCACGCCAGGTGGCACACCCAGCCCGTTGCTGGACTACGAGTTGTCAGATGAAGATATGCTGCGCGCGATGATGGATATCCCCCTTGAAGCTGAAGCACCAACTATCCCTGAAGGAATGAGCGCGCGTGCATTTTTGGCGGCGATGAGCAGGGAAGGTCTGCGTGCTGATGCAGGCGACAAGGTTGATGAGTATTGCGATGCAGAGATCGTAGACTCCATAGACTATACGCAGTTTCCAAATTTCCATCCCTGGGGCGCGTTTAACAAGATTGTCTACCGGTTCCGTCCAAACGGAAATGACCATCGAACTTCTATTATGGAATGCTACCAGTTGATGCCGTTCCAGGGTGACCGACCACCAGCGGCCCCGATCCACTGGCTGGGTAATGACGAGAAATGGTCGACGGTACTTGGCTTCCTAGGTCGCGTGTTCGATCAGGATGTGTTCAACATGCCCAAGGTCCAGATGGGCCTGGAGTCAACCTATAAAGCCGGGGTTACGATGTCCGGATATCAGGAATCAAAGGTTCGATGGTTACATCAAAAACTGACTGAATGGGTAGGTGAATAATATGAGTATGACGCATCCATTTGATACTGATACGACTTATGAATTGCTCGATGATGGCAATGTTCGGCTTAGCTGTGGAGACAAGGCTGGAATATTCACCGGGGAAGGCATTTACGTCTCTGGTGATATTCGTTTCGCGGACCCTCAGGTGTGCAACTGGGTTAATAATGTTCCCAATCCAGATACGCAATTGTCTGTTTCCCGAATCGTAGGAAGGGATGATGCCGGTAATAAAATGGCCACCCATTTAGGGTAGGAGTAAAGCATGCCACGCTATGTGCTGATTGGTCTTTGTGAGCCGCTCGGTGATGAAGACCAGGCGGCTTTTGATGAATGGTTTGTGGACCAGCACATTGAAGACACCACAAAGTGTCCGAACTTTGTCAGTGGCAAGGTTTACAAGTTGGCAGGTCCGCATCTGGGCCTGGAAACCAAGTCGAGTTACCTGTCTCTTTATGAGGTTGAAGCCCCGAGCTATGAAGAGGCAGAAAAAGTGCTTAATGACTGGCAGGCAGACCCGGAAGCCTGGCAGGGGCGCCGCAGGCACCTGGATACCATGGAAAAGTTCGGCAGCATTCCGATGAAGATCAATGGGTCTGGCTGGTATGAAGAGCTGAAGTCTTTCAAAGGTCCTGCTGCAGACTAGGACTGTCCTAATCGGTGTAGGATTAGAGCTGGCCGGAAGTGTGGGGGGGACACTCGTGGCAAATCTTTACTGTTTGTTGGTCGGTGAGTAGGCCCCGCTCGAAAACCCATTAAAAAAATTTGGCAGGAGAGGATGGTCAATAAATTCCTTGCCTTCGTAAGCAGCCAGGTTTTGTTCGGCAACATAGGTTGTATGATCGGCGCCGTGAACCAGCACGTGGTACCAGGGTTCGTCCTTGGGTGGCAGGGACGTCGCCATCTTTTGATACCATTCTTCGGTTCCCCTGAACTCAGAGTCAACATCATAGATCAGGCCGCGATAGTTAAAGCGCTTGTGTTCAATCTGTTGGCCAATAAAGAACTTAACGTTCAAACTTTTCGCTCCTGACGGTTCCAGTAAGGGTCGCGCAGTTCTCGCTTCAGGATCTTTCCAGTCGGCGCTTTTGGCAAGCTGTCAACGAAATCAACTGACTTTGGCTTCTGGTAAGAGGCAAGATGTGCCTTCGCAACCTCAATGATCTCTAATTCTGTTGCTGACTCTCCAGGCTTCATCACAACCACCGCTTTTACAGATTCACCCCATTCATCATCGGGTATGCCGATAACGGCACACTCGAGTACGCCAGAATGCTTATGGATGGCGGATTCAACTTGAGTCGAATAAATGTTTTCCCCGCCTGAAATGATCATGTCTTTTGAGCGATCAACGATAAAGACGTAGCCATCTTCATCCCAGGTTGCGATATCGCCGGTCCACATCCAACCATCCTTCATAATGGCGGCTGTCAGTTCAGGTTTTTGCCAGTAGCCCACCATGTTGGCTTCTGAGGCAACGATGATTTCCCCGGAAGTGGTGCTATCTTTTGGAACGTTAATGCCTGCGGTATCGACGACGCGGATTCGAGTGACGAATCCCTCTCTGCCGCAGGCGTTTAAGCGCTCGGCGCGCTCGCCGTTGATAGCATGTTGATGATCCTCCTGAGAAAGGAAAGTCATTGTCATGCCTTCCGTCTGGCCGTAGCCCTGAATGATTGTGCATGGGAACGCCTTAAGTGCCGCCTTGACAACGGTTTCCGGCATTGGGCCGCCGCCGTACTGTATGTTTCGAAGACTTGAGATGTCGTAGTTTTCGAACCCTTCTACCGCCATCATCCAGTTCAGCATGGTGGTAATACCTAAAAATGCTGACACTTTTTCTTTCTGAATAAGCTCGAGTGCAATCTTAGCGTCAAAGTTCATCAGCACGCAGGGGCAGCCGTGGGCAATATAATTCATGGCAAGCGCCACGGGAATATGGAACATTTGGCCGGTCAACATGTAGACGTCATTTGGAACAATGCGTTCGGCAACGGTCTGATTGAGCATTCCCATGTAAAGGCTGTGGTGAGTATGCAGGGCTCCTTTGGAGAGTCCTGTTGTGCCACCTGTGTACAGGATCAGTACTGGGTCGGCGCCGCCAATATCGTGGGAGAGGTCTTCTGTAGAAGCTTGAGTTACAAGGGCTTCGTAGGATCCGTCTGTCTCCTGGCCGTATTGGAGATAAGTGATGTTTGATGTCACGGTAGCGCGCACTTCATTTTGGAGGTTCAGAAACTCCTTCTGGCAAATGAAGACCGAAGGTTCGCCATCTTCAACGATGCGCGTAATTTCTTCCGCTGACAGCCGCCAGTTAATCGGTTGCGCAATAAGACCAGACATGGCGCAAGCGTAGTAGACCTCAAAGTATTCAATACTATTAGTCGAAAGCACTGCAACCCTGTCGCCTTTGGCCAGACCTAAGGAGGCAAACCCATTGGACAGTCGTATTACTCTGCCTAACAATTCTTCAAAGGTGATCCGTCGATTCGTTGTGGAATCTACGACGACCGTTCTGTCAGGTGCCAGGGTTGCCCATTTGCGAACAGCATCAACGAGATTCATTGTTTAGTTTACCTGCGGAAAAGGGGTTTCGAAGGAGGGCATCGTCATTCTCTGCGGCCAGAGGAACTGAAGGCTACATTTGCTGATCAGCCATTGGCCATCAACCTTGCGGTAATCTTCGTCGTAGAGCCCGAACCACACTATCGGTTGTCCCTCTGGTTCGATGCTTGTGGCTACATCCAGAAGATAGGAGCGGCCTTCTGCCGTATCTGGTCCGGTCATCTCTATATAGTGGTTAGTAATATGGTGCATCACACTAAAGGGCGCCTGAGCGTCAAAGACCCCGTGATAGTTGGTTCTAATGGTTTCCCTGCCTTCCCAGTTACCATATTCCGGGCCAAACTCACAGATGGCATCTTCGGTGAAGATGTCGGCTAAAGCATCGATTTGGCCACTGTCCATTAGGTGGGAATAAAGTTGTTTAAGCTTTCGAATTTTCTCTTTTTCAAGCAATTCGCGTAGTTCTTTAATCTCATCGTCATTGAAATCAGTCATATTGTCTCCTCGATGTTGGCAGACCTAGAGTATAGCTAGCTTTGACGGATAATATGCGAAAAGTGAAGTGGGCTACAAAAAAACTGGTCATGCAGGAAACCATCGGTTAAAGTTAGATTGCATTAGCATCATAAAAAAAGTTATTTATAACTAAATCAAACGCCAAAGTACCGCATCACGTTTAATTATGTGGCACTTTTTATCTGAAAACGGGGGAATGAAATTATGATTTTAAAGACATTTCGCAACATGTTTATTTCAGTGCTCAGCATCATGTTTGTGCTTAGCCCAATAGCATTAGCTGATGACCAGCGAGTGCTTGAAGAAATCATCGTAACAGGTACGAAACGGGCAATCTCGCAGCAGGACACGCCAATTTCTGTCTCGACGTTGACTGCCAATCAAATTGCTCGAACGTTCGGTAATGACATTCGGGCAATTTCCGACCTATCGCCAAACGTGAACTTAACGATACAAACGGGCTTTAATGCCTTAGCCGGTGGTATTCGAGGTACGGGTTCTATTTCAATTTTGACGACCCAGGACCCTAGTGTAGGAATCCTGATCGATGAATTTGCACTGAACCATGTTCAATCACAGTTTGTTGAATTGTTCGACCTACAGCAGGTAGAAATTTACCGCGGTCCTCAGGGTACGCTGTTTGGTAAAAACAGCACGGGTGGTGTGATTGCTATTACCAGCAAACGACCTGACATGAATGAATTTGGCGGTGAGGTTAAAGTCTCCATGGGATCCTATCCGGGCCTAAATAACGATTCTGACAACTACAAGATACAGGTCGGATTTGACGTTCCTCTTATTCCGGGCGAATTGGCGTTTAGATTCGCTGGGTCGCAAACGCAGGAAGACGGCTTTTACACCAATGACAAGGACACCGCGACGTTTCCAAACTCACCGCTTTATGGCTTGTTCGGTCTAGCGCCTGATGGGAGTCAGCTGCCACCAGAATTAAGCCAGGTAACAACTGGCGGTGGTGAGAATCTCGCTGGAAAGGATGTTTTTGCTGCTAAATCCAAACTGCTTTGGCAACCTAACGACCAATTCGAAGCCTACTTTCTTTGGGAAATCGTTCGCGATACCTCTGACTCACCTGCAGCGATAAACGAAACCCCGGCTGGTGAAGGGTTTTTGCTTGAGTTGTTGGGTTTTCCTGGCATCCACGCAGCGGGCCACTCAGACCCGTTTAGTACCGGCATGACTCAACAAGGTAACGGCATCAACATTCGAGATGGCCACCAGGTTGATGTCGACGGTTATTACTTGAATATGTCTTACTCATTTGGTGACTACACGATCAAGTCTGTTACAGGCTACCGTGAACAGGAAGAGACGCTACCAAGCACCTATACGGGTGAGGCGTTCTTGTCACTGTTCGATGCCACACGTAACCTTGAACGCGAGCAGTTTCAGCAAGAAATCAGACTGCTGACTGAGTTTGATGGTCCACTCAACTTTGTTGTTGGTGCGATCTATCTCACGGACGACCTCGATTTCAGGTCCTACGCGACTGTTGGCCTGTCTTCGCTATTCCCTGGCCCAGCATTCTTTGATGACCGGGGATTCCTCGATCTCGATCTTCGCGGAATCACCGGTGACCCAGGTTCTGGCCAGGTTAAGCAGGAACGTGAATCAACAGCGTTCTATGCCGATGGTACTTATGCATTCAATGACCAATTGAGTTTGACGCTCGGTGTTCGTAACACCAAGGATGAAAAAGAGTTCTGGAAGCCGACGGGTAGTGGTGGACCATGTAATCAATACACAGAAGCCCGTGACGAATTGCAAGATGCCGACGGTAATTGTATCGATATACGCTCAACGTCGGTTAGTCGTGCGGGACTCGAAGGCAAGCAGATTGATCCACGGAAATCACCTATACCTGTTAGCGCCTATGCTTTTGTCGCAGACAGAACGGAAGAGTGGTCTGAAACAACCTGGAGAGTCGTTCTTGATTATAAAACCGAGAGTGACCATTTGTTGTACGCAAGTGTTGCAACCGGCTTCTTGTCAGGAGGGTTTAGCGAAACTTGTTCACAGGCAGCAACATGCATCCCGTATGACCCAGAAACGAACATCAACTTTGAAGTTGGTTTCAAGGGTGATTTGTTCGACGGTGTTCTGCGATTCAACGCATCTGTTTTCTACACAGACTACGAAGATCTGCAACGTAATCAGGTATTCCGTTTCATTGACCCGCTCAGCGGAACTGAAGGTCAGGAAACGATTACTCTGAATGCGGGTGAATCGAATGCTACAGGTCTGGAAATTGAAGCGACCTGGTTGGCGACAGACAATCTAACTATTCGTGGGTCGCTCGGGTATCTGGATGCCACTTACGACGAGTTCGAATTTGAGGGAGTTGATCTCTCAAGTCTGGATATTCCGTTTGCGTCTGAAGTACAGGCAGGTGTTCAGGGAACGTACGTACAACCACTATCTAGTGGCGCGACGATTACCTATTACCTCTCTGCACATTATCAGGACGATGCCGAGATGAGCCCATTTGACCCGAATGCTGTGGGAAACAATGTCGTACGTCATCCGACGTACTCGCAGATGGAAGCTCGGACTTTGGTTGATTTGAATATTACGTTTACCGATGCCGATGACAAGTACCACGCGACTCTCTTCGGCAAGAACCTGCTCGATGAAGAGTACCGTGTATCTGCTAACTCAGTGGGTGGCTTGTGGAACTTCACGCAATATGGTGCACCACTTCAGTGGGGTATTGAATTTGGTATGAAGTTCGACTAAATCTCGAAAGAGGTTGATGAAAAAGCGGATGCCATGCATTCGCTTTTTTTTGCACTTTTTAAGGCAGAGAAACTGTAGGAAGAAAAATGAGTTCTGGTCAGAACGAAAAGGTAAATCAGCAATTATTTCTTAAACAGGTTCCGACAGGTATCGCGGGCCCGGAAGATTTTGAAACTAAAGAATCATCCGCGCCAGAGTGCGGTAATGGGCAGGTACTGGTTGAATCTCACTACTTTGGTTTGGATGCTGCTTTGCGTTTGATCGTCAGGGATTCAGATGAGTTTCTGTTCCGAGTCAGGCCCGGCGACCTGGTACGAGGCACTGCGGCTGGACGAGTGATTGAATCTAAACTTAGTGGTTATGAAGTCGGTGAGTACGTTCTTGCCTCGGGTGGTGTACAAAACTTTATAGCGTGTGGGCCCGGTGAGCTGGAGCGCTGCGATGTGAGCCAGGCACCGCTTGAAGCATGGCTCGGCGGTTTCGGTGTATCTGGATTAACAGCCTACTTCGCGCTGATTAAAGAATGTAAGCCGCAACCGGGACAGACAGTCTTAGTGAATGGTGCCGCGGGTGCGGTCGGCTCTATTGCAGGTCAAATTGCAAAGCTCGCAGGTGCAACGGTCATCGGGCTAACGGGTAGCGAAGAAAAATGTGATTGGCTGGTTAATGAGCTGGGATATGACATTGCCATCAACTACAAAGATAGCGATTGGTACGATCAGCTTGTCACCGCGGCACCGGATAGGCTGGATTTTATCTTTGATAATGTTGGTGGCGAGGTCTTAGATTTAAGCCTAAAGCTTATAGCGATGCGCGGAACGGTCTTGCTGTGTGGCTCTACTTCTCAATATGCGCAGGAAGAAATGCGCGGGCCTGACAATTATATATGGTTAGGCACGATGCGCGCGCGCATGCAGGGTTATGTCATTTTTGACTACGTAGACCAGTATGAGGAAGCGCGAACGCAGATGGCTGGTTGGATTAAGGATGGAAAATTGAAGATACCATCTTTTGCAGTCTCTGGTGATGTGTGTGATTTCCCTGAAGCGTTTAAGCAACTGTATGAAGGCAAAAACCTCGGCAAGATGGTGTTGAAACTGCCAGCTGCGATTTAGAAAAACAAAGGGGGAGCTGTGCGCCCCCTTTGTTTAGAGTCGGTTTGTCGTAAGAGGAATTGATTAGTCACCTTCATACCGCTTAGCTGGCAACCGCCCGCCAATTACGGCGAATGCAGTGTCAGCCATCACTTGATAACCCGCTGCATTAGGGTGCAGGCCATCTGCAGTTAAGTCCGCGCGCATTGCTGCCGGGTTCTCTGGATCTGCCAGTGCCGAGTCGAAGTCAATGACGGCGTTATAGGCGCCACTGTCCCGTATCCATGCATTAATGGTCTGTCGCTTGGCTTCGGTGGTTGCATCGTTGTAACCCGGTAGCGCTGAGCCACCAGATGGGGTTAACGTGCCTCCGATAACGAACAATCCAGCGGCTTTTGCGATGCTAATGACCCGTTTGTGTCCTGCGATGATCGCTTCAGCAGAATTTACCGGCGTCGGAATGCCAAGAAACGAGAGCATCACGGGCAATCCGATATCGTTAATACCTTCCAGGTAAATCAAGTGAGTGACGCCGGCTTGTGCTAATACATCGCGGCTGAGCCTTACCGCAGGGTCTTCTTCAAGAAACGATGTAAGAACCTGGCTACCTGAGGTACCCAGATTAATCACACCTGCGGCTTTGCCTCCAACGCTGATGGCATTGGATAACAAGTCTGGATAGCGAACATTGGTGTCGATCGGCTCATTGGGAGCAGCCATTTGATCGCCGTCAGTAATTGAGTCTCCGAGCGCGGCAATCACAGGCATTGGCCAATAGTTCGCAACATCAACACTGGCGAGAAAATGCCATGCCGTAGTTGTTGTTGCACTCTCCAGATCTGTATCGGCCGCCTGGTTGCCGGCTGCGATGTAGTTAGTTTGTAGTGCGCGGACATGGTAAGTCACTGGCGATCCAGAACCCGTCACATCTTCAGGTAAATAAGCACTGATGACGACCTCGGTATTGTTTGCTACATCCATACCGACGGAGTCAGAGATAATTCGTGCGCCAGGCAGAATAGCAACGCTATTAGAGCCGGAGAAAGTGAGTTGCTTACCGGAGCGCTCGACGATGGCGGAACCACTATCTCGCAGGGCGACATGTGCTTCGTTGATGATCAGCGGTGTCGTACCAAATTCATTGCTAAATGAGACTCGAACCATTCTGCCAGCTTCACTAATACGCACTATCTGGCGCAAGGTGGTGTTGTTAATGGTATCGAGTGGTGCGTCGAACGCTGTAATCTTCTTGTTGGCTGTCGCCCAGGTAGCGGTCCAATGTGCCGGTTCCAGATTATCCATCCACCGGTTTCCCGCATGTGCGAATAAAGGCAGGACCAGCGCAAAGGCCAGCGCGGTTCTAAATTTATTTTTCATATTTCCTGCTGAGTTTTACACGAGCGCTGTATAGAAATCAGATTAACGTCCCCATACTCTGATACAAGCAGCTCTCATATACGCAGCCCTGATAAAAGCAGCCTGGATGTTGGGCGGCACGACTAATGAGCATTATTGTTGCCTGGCCCACTGTCGTGCTTCATCGGACGCTACCCATTGCAGCGCGTTCTTCAACAATCGTCGAAACCCAGTGTTTTCAAATGCGCCAGGGCTGTCACCGATGTCAGAGGCAACGACGGGGCTGTTTTCAGCAGCGTTGGCCCAAACAACGAGATTGCTACCGCCTGGGTGAGTCCAGCCTTCCTGCTGTTCTGCTGGGGCCATGGGTGGCGCGGTAAAATTACTGGATGCATATTCATAATCGCTGCGCATCAGTGGCTGCACATTCGCTTCAAAATTGTCCGATTTAATGTATATCTCATCGGCGACTGTGAAGCCGCTTTCCAGTCCCGCGGTAACAGGATGTGAGGCGTCGACGGGGCTTAGTGTGAAGCTTGGGTTGGGGAGTGGGCCGTGACCACCTGCGTAGCCGGAGCCGGGCACCGTGTCCCCAAATACTTCGCCTTCCGTTAGCATAAAGGAGGAGCCGTGTATCTGGCGCCATAGTGGCCAGTCTGGCCAGCTGCAGGTTGCATGATTTAACATAACGATTCCTTTTCCGCTCGCGATTAAGGCTTCGATAGATTGCCGATAATCATCCGTGGGCTGCCCCGTATCGTTGGAATCATCGTGCACCAGTCCTGCATTGGCGATACCAGACATGTCGTAGAATAGAACGGCGTCAAAACGTGCAACATTTTCCGGCCTTAACATGACCTGCGCGGCAGGTTGTTCGACAAGTGTGGTGACAATATCCGCGTCTTCCGCAAACATAGCGAGGAAGGCATCGTGATTGTAGGCGTGACCTTTACTGACAATAAGCACATTGGTCTGGGACAACTTGGCTCTCCTTAATTAGTGTTTGTTTGATATGTTCGGGTTGGTAATAAGCAACTGTCAAAGTGATGGTCAGCATCACAGAGCGGCCTGTTCTCGTCTTTTATCCCTGCGTATAAAAGACGCCCGGATCTTCTCAAGACGAGCAGCTGAAATCGGATAACGCCAAATAAAGCAAAGGGCAGTAGCGTAGAAAATCCAGGGTGGTATCACGTATAACCATGCCAGGGCCTGAATCTCTTCCGGACTATTACCACCTTTTGGATCGAATCCCATTATTTCCAGAAGAGGTAGTGATATGCCCAATGCGAGGGCACCCACCATTTTTGATCCGAGTGACCAGATCGCAATGTATGACCCGGCGATGTTTTCACTGGTTTTCCTTGATGCTATTTCAATGACATCGGCCTTCATTGACATCGAGAGTGCGCCAAAGTTACCACCAGCGACGCCGTACAATGCAAGGCAGATGAAAAATCCGCTCAGGTCTCCAGGACCTAGTAACAAAAATGAAGGTGTCACAATGACAAATAGCACTCCGCCTATGATCCAGGTGGGTTTCTTGCCTATTCTCTCTGCGACGATGACCCAGAAGGGTAGAGAAATCACATTAGCGCCGAAATAACCGAGTAGTATCGCTTGGGTTTGCCCCTCTGCTTCTACCACGAAAGTTGCAAACAACATAAAAATAGCAGATCCCCAACCTGTTCCTAGTGACATCAGCATAAAGCCGAAAAACAGCAGCATGAAGGAGCCATTCGAGAACATGTCTTTTGCGTGCTTGAGCACGGGCGCCTTTGGCCTGGGGTAGGCCTCTCTTTCCGGGATTTTCCAGAGTGTAATGGTGATTAGAACGGGTAACGCAACCAGGGCCATCGACCCAATGATGGTTAATCCTTCCTTGGGCAGGCTGCCATAGCCGGTGATCTCACCTGCTACCACCGGTACCGTGAGAACGCTGACATTGCCAAGGAAACCGAATGCCTGGCGCCAGCCAGTGATTTGGGTTCGCTCATTGTAGTCATCTGAAAGTTCTGCACCCCAGGCATAGTAGGGGATGTTGATCATGGTCCAGCCGAGCCATAGCAAGACAGCCCAGACAAGCAGGTGCATGGTGCCAATAGGCATTTCATTTAGCACGGTTGGATTAAACAGCTGGAATGCGGAGATCATCATCAGGAAGGCGCCGCCCGCCATCCATGGTTTACGCCTGCCGAACTTTCCGGGTGTTCTGTCGCTCAGGTAGCCGATCAGCGGATCGGTAACCACGTCAGAAATTCTGGCCAGCATCAGAATCAGGCCGACTTCTGTTAGAGAGAGACCAAAATCCTTTGAATAAACGAGTGGTAGATATAGGCCCACGGGAATAGAGCCGAGGTAGACAGCGTACTCCGGCAATGCAAATATCATGAGTGTTGATCGCCTCAGTGGGCTGGGAGACTCTTCCTTCGACATGGAATTAGATTAACTGTATTACACTACAAAAACTAGCTGGCTTGATGCAAAAATATGCCTTTGATTTTGTTAGTTATACCTGTTCGCCCGCGCGCCGACGCCTGCTTCATCGCGTCCCTAATTGCTGCTGCGAGCTTACTTCGATGAAAACGTTGTTGTGGAAACCACCAGCCAATCCAGGTTTACCGTTGAATCCGGATGACCTCACTTGAGATTTACGAAGGGTGCTGATCAAAGAAGATCCAGGCATGGGGAATGTATTGCGTCACTCAGCACGGGTCAGCTTTGAAATACTGAACGTGCGGGCTGTGGGTGGCACGAGTATGGCCAGAACCTATACGCTAGTACTCGATTCGATTGCTGCGATTCGCATTACAGAGGTTTTAACGCCAAGTGGTTCTAGGTGGTCAGGCGAGGAGTCTTTCCGTCAGATGTTTTTGATCGGCGGCACTAATGCCGACTTCTTCAAGATAACCGGACATGCCGCCATAGTGGGTGTCGATTTCTTCAAAGGCGCCCAGAAGATACTCAGCGCGAACGCCTGACATGACCTTGATGATCTCATCATCGATTTTGCCGCTTATCCCCTGATCTTTGAGGTTCTGGAGCATTCGGGTGCGCATTCGTTCGAAAAGGTCACCGGATTCATTAGTCACCAGGTAGTCGTGCATCACTGTATCGTGGTCAACACCCAGCAGGGTCAGAATGATGGCAGCGCCGAACCCGGTTCGATCCTTGCCCGCTGAACAGTGCAGCAGAAACCCCTTGTCGGTCGATACCAGCTCTCTCATTAGCTTTTTATAAGCTTCCACATGGTCACGAGCGATTTCGCGGGTGACTCTCGCCATAAATTCAGCGAACTGATCGGGTGATGGCCTCTGCGTCTCTTTGCTCGCGGTTTCCTGAAATTGAGTGGAACTGCCGGGCCAGATTGGGATATGCACCCGGCAGGCGAATGGACCACCTTCAGGGGTAGGAGAAGTCTCAGCTTCTTCATGGCTGCGTAAATCGCAGATCACGCCAATATCCAGCTTGGCAAAGTCATCGAAAGCATGATCAGGTATATCGTTCATCGCGCCGCAACGAAAAAGCAGGCCTTCCTTGACGGTTTGCCCATGGTGGGTTTTGTAACCACCGAAGTCCCGCAGGTTAATACTGCCTTCTAGTTTGATGAAGCGGCGTGGATGTTCAGTATTTGAGCGAGGGGTAGAGTTCATGGGCGCTACAGTATCAGCTTTAGATGAAAATCGGTTAAAGATCAGTGCAAGTGATCACGTTACTGTTTGGCTGCTTTCTCTGCTTCGTCTTTGGCAATTTCATTGCCGATAGCTTGTTCCACCTTTGGCATAGTTTGCGCGTGGTTCCCGGCAGCCCATTGGTAGCTTTCACGTCGATTGTCGTTCCTGCTCTGGAATTGCGGTGCGACGTAGCGCGCAAATAACTCGTAGCTTCGCTTCGTTTCGGCCCAGTCCGCCCAGTTATGCGCCATGTGCAGGAATGTCCCAAAGCCTCCGGACTCTGTCTCGAGTCTCTGAATCTGGTCGATCGCGTCATCGGGTGTCCCGATCACAGCCAACCCGCTGGCAACAAGGGCTTCTGCCGGGTCTTCACCCATGGGCGCGATAGGCAGCGCTGCAACATCCTTAAAGTAGGTAATCCATTCGTTAAGCCCAAAGCGAACGTTATTCATGGCTTCCTCTCTGGTTTCGGCAATATGCATCGGGCCAACCAATGACCATGCATTACGGTTGACTGGCTGCGAATGTTCGGTTGCCTTACGCGCGTAGATTTCCCAGTTGGCGGCGAGTGCGTTAAACCCGCCGGTGGTGGTTGCCCCAACGGAAAGGAGCCCCACACCGTGTATACCCGCAGCCCTTGCGCCACTTGGTGATACCTGTGATGCAACTGCCATTTCCACCGAGGGTTTCGAGTAGCTCTGCAGTTGAAGCCGTGCGTCGTCCAATTCGAACCAGTCAGTCTTTCGGGTAACCGTTTCGCCACGTAAAAGAGGCACCAAAACCTCTATGGCCTGGAGCATCCTGTCTCTTTGCTTCAGGGTATCGATTCCCATCATCTGGGCATCCGAGGGGAGTGCACCGGGGCCCATGCCGAATGCGACGCGGCCGCGGGTCATATGATCCAGCTGCATAATGCGATCAGCCAGGATCAGTGGATGATGGAAGGTCAGTGAAGAAACGCCCGCGCCAAACCGAATATGTTTAGTCTGTGTTGCGGCCTGTGCAATGAATACTTCTGGCGAAGCAATGATTTCCACGCCGCCAGAATGGTGCTCACCGATCCAGGCGTAGTCATATCCAAGATCGTCCAGGTAACTGACCAGTTGTAGGTCACGTTCCAGAGCCCGGGTTGGATCTTCCTTCAGACCATGAAAAGGGGCGAGGAAGATACCGAATTTCAGATTAGGTCGGGTCATGAGATACTGGCGGTTCGACAGGGCCCATGAGTCTGGTAGGCTGGGGGCTTGCTGTCAATCATGAGTTCAGCTAATGAAATAGGGATGAAATTCAATGAGTGTTATGTCCGCAACCAGTGCGATCGACGACCGCATCAGCACAGATTTTGTAACGGCCAATGGCCTTAGGTTTGAAGTTGATATGTGCGGGGATCAGTCCAGCAACAAGCTGGCGATTTGCCTGCATGGCTTTCCTGAACACTCGGTATCCTGGAGAAACCAGCTCCCGATGCTCGCAGAGCTTGGCTACAAAGTATGGGCTCCGAATATGCGGGGTTATGGTAACTCCTCCATTCCTCCTGGACAAGAAAGATTACGCGATCGAAAACCTGCTGGCTGATGTGGCTGCATTGATTGATGCTGCCGAATGTGAGGAAACGATCTTATTGGCGCATGATTGGGGCGCCGTGATTGCATGGTATTTCTCCATTCGAGAGATCAGGCCCCTGTCGAAACTGGTGATCTGTAATGTGCCGCACCCTGCTGCCGGGCGTGCAGGGGCGGGATGGGCGCAACTGAAGAAATCCTGGTACATCTTTTTTTTCCAGATCCCCGGGTTGCCTGAGTGGCTCATTGGTAGACGTGGAAATGCGATGGGAGAGATGATCAAGGCCTCAAGCACAAGGCCCGAAATGTATTCTCAGGAAGTCATTAACCTGTACTCGCAAAATGCTGCTCGTCCTGGCGGACTGACCGCCATGATTAATTATTACCGGGAACTTTTCTTCGGTGGCGGTGCCAAGCGCCAGAAGGACCAGGGCTTTCCTATTATAGAAACGCCAACCCTCATGTGCTGGGGGGAAGATGACATGGCGCTAACCAAGGAAACGACCTACGGAACTGACAAATGGGTTCGGGACTTCACGATCAGATATCTGCCTCGAATCTCACACTGGGTCCAGCAGGATGCGCCCGTCGAAGTGAACGCGATGATCAAGGCTTTTATTAACGGCGACCCTGTGCCGAATATGAAGTGGCAAGCAAAGCTGGTTGATCCGGATTAATTCAAATGCTGCTCAAAGATACGTTCCAGAATGTTCTGTGAACGTACCTCCTCAAGCCATTGGTTGACTTCGAGTCTGAGGGCAGGGTCCTTTGGCATCATGTAGCCTTTTTCCTGGTAAGTCAGTGTCTCTCCAGGCATCGACCCACAGAGCTCTGGATGCAGATTTGCCTGAAGCCTAACCTCAATGCTGTCCGTGATCATAAGGTCAGCATTACCCTTGATGATCTCATCAAAAATGGTCCGGTTATCCTGGTGAAGAATTTTCTTCGCCCGTCTCAGTTTGGCGTCAATGAAGCGCTCATTTGTGCCTCCCGGGTTCACGATCGCGCGTACGCCGGGCTGATTAATCGCTTCAAGAGAGCTGAATTCGTGCACCCGCGAACATGAAGTGATCGGTGATTTTCCGCCAACATGGTAAGGCGCTGAGAAATAGGCGTGCTGCTGGCGGGCAGGAATGATGGAAACGCCGCTCATCGCTATGTCAAATAAGCCGGCGGCAAGGTCATCCATCAATGTGGGCCAGCTGGTCTTGATGAAGACCAGTTCTACATCAAGGCTCTCGGCAAGGTTAAGCGCCAGGTCAATATCGACACCTGTAAACGACAGGCCATCCCCGGAGTAGGAGAACGGTGCATAGTCTCCCCGTCGTGCCTACTCGCAACCGGCCGCTGTCCATAACCTGTGTGTGCCGGTCGGGGTACGTTGTGACGCTTTTAAGCGCGTTAAAAACGCTCTGGTGCGCGCCTTCTGACAGGCAGTCAATGGGCAGGTCCTCGACTGAATAACCTGCTGAACAACTTCCTGTCGTTTGTTTCTTCCGCCAGCCGACTGGTGATTTCGCTTCCCAGGAGGATGAGCTTTGGCCTGACGATAGCCACAAGGTCCTCTGCGGTTTCAGGTGCTTGCCCTGGGGTCCAGCGATCGAACCAGCATTGCTGGATATCTTTTGCAGCCTCAATCTGTGCCCTGAAAAATGCACCGCTGGAGTCAGCGGTGATGCCGTATTGCAGGCCGTCGGCCACTGCTTTGCTGATAACGAAGGCTTCCCTTTCCGGCACTGCGACCGGTTGTTCGTTGATCCATTTGTAAGCCGCAACCTGCTCCATTAACGACAGTCGCTGGTTGATTAGACGGTACAGCATTTCATCCGCAAGAAGCGTGGAGGGCTCAAGTAACAGCAGGAATCAGCAGCAGACGTATCACGGGCTAATGGTTCTCAAACAGTTCGTATCTTTTTCATGTATCCGCTTAGGGTCAGACACGGAAAGAAAAAACAATCTGTTGGTTGTTAGGGGATGCAGGTAGTGCCACCGTAAACTCAGGATCCAGTGCCGAAATTAGCTGCCTCCAGAAAGAGCACGCAACATGCGTTATTGGGAAGCACCGCGGCTCGCCAGTTCCCTGGGAAATAACCAAGCACTTCTTTTATTGCACTGCTTGCAACTGAACGCTGGCGAAATGCAGGGAGAATATAGAGCTCTGCGATTTCTGTTAGGGAAGTTCCGTCAGCTGGGTCCAGGTCTTCGCGCACGAGCAGAAAACCAGCTGCTTCGTTGTTTAGGTAGATGATAAAAGGGTGGCGGTCCGGTGCTCGCCAGTAAAAATCAAGATAGGGGTAATTGTATTGCCCTTCAGCGTTCTTCTCGATAGACGCGAATTGGGAGAGTTCAGCCAGATAAGACTGGAGCTCGGCCGTGACCCAACAGCGATGATCCGAAGAAGCGGGCGCGAGCTTTACTGTCATTTCCCAGGGCCGGCCACTTAGCTCAACGACCCTGTCGGGGTAATCACTGAAAAGCCCGTCGACCCCGTAGTCGATCATTCTGAGAATGTCAGTGTTTGAATTGACGGTGTAAGCCAGAACCTTGTAACCGCGTGAGTGGGGCATCTTCGACCAGTGACCGGCTGACCTCTGCTTTGTTGAAGTTAACTGACCAGGCGCCTAATCGCTCAGCCCTGTCCCACATGTCGGGCAAGAGCTTCGCGAACAATGCGCCGCGAGGATAGGCCGGGTCTGCCATTTCAAGTTCCTTGTGATTGAAGGAAGAGAGCAGGAAGTCGCGAGGGGTCCATTCGGTGAGGCAATACCTTGCTTAGAAGGTCGCTGACTGGTTTGGCGGTAGCGGGCCCTTTCAGCTCGACATTGATCCTGCAACGCCTATCAACCAGGGCAATCACCTCCTGCAGTGTTGGGACCGAATGTCCACCCCCTGCGTCAAGTGCCCTTATTTCATCGAAACTGAGTTCTGAGACAAGACCCTTGCCATTAGTGGTCCGGTCGACTGATTTATCGTGAATGACAAGAAGTTCACCGTCCACATGATAAACATCCAACTCCACCCAATCGCAGCCGACATTAATGGCATGTTCAAACGAGGGTAGGGTGTTTTCAGGCAATAGTCCTTTCGCGCCGCGGTGTCCGATACACAATGTTGATGGGCATTTAGTAGGTTCCTGCTTCAATGTACATACTATACCCCGTACAATCCCGCTATGAGTTATCAGGTTCTCGCCAGGAAGTATCGCCCCCGCATCATTTCAGGATCTTGAAGGACAGGAGCATGTCCTTCAGGCACTGGTTAACGCGCTAGATAATCAACGGTTACATCACGCCTATCTATTCACCGGTACCCGGGGCGTCGGTAAAACCACCATCGCCCAGAATCCTGGCCCGATGCCTTAACTGCGAATCTGGTTTGACGTCGGTACCTTGCGGTGAATGTAATACCTGTCTTGAAATATCAGAGGGACGCAGTGTAGACCTGATCGAGGTGGATGCAGCGTCACGGACAGGTGTCGATGATATGCGCGAACTGCTCGATAACGTTCAGTACATGCCGACTGTCAGCAGATTCAAGATATACCTGATCGACGAAGTCCATATGCTGTCGCGTCACAGTTTCAACGCGATGCTTAAGACCCTTGAAGAACCGCCGGAACATGTCAAGTTTCTGTTCGCGACCACCGACCCGAAGAAGCTTCCTGTGACGGTGCTTTCGCGTTGCCTGCAATTCAATCTGAAGAATCTTTCGCCGGAACAGATCGTCCACCATATGGGTGTCGTTCTTGATAAGGAATCCATTGACTATGACGAGACTGCGTTATGGCAGCTAGGTCACGCAGCGGATGGCAGCATGAGGGATGCCTTGAGCCTGGCTGACCAGGCGATCGCATTTGGAGGTAACGAAGTTAGGGATGGGTCTGTAAAATCCATGCTCGGGTCGATCGATCATCAGGAAGTCTATGACCTGATTGACGCGGTGATTGCGGAAGATGGCGCGAGGCTGCTCGAAAAAATTGCCGCGCTATCAGAGTTTGCGCCGGATTATGCGGCGCTGCTCGATAATATTCTGGCTGTACTTCACAGGGTTGCCATTGCACAGGCTGTTCCGGATGCTGTAGATAACGCGCAGGGGGACCGGGAACTGGTCTTGGCCGCAGCGCAGCAGGTATCTGCGCAGCAGGTTCAATTGCTCTACCAGATAGGCCTGATCGGGCAACGGGATATGCCTCTTGCGCCCATGCCACGAATCGGATTCGAAATGGTGCTTCTGCGGATGATGTCCTTCTCGCCGGAAGGCCCGGGTCCTGAATCAGGAACGGGGCCAGATTCACGATCAAGATCAAGACCAGGAACAGGAACAGGAACAGGAACAGGAACAGGATCAGGATCAGATCAGGATCAGGATCAGGGAGCGATGCTCCAAGCGAAGCACCCGCTTCCAGGGCATCACCCGTCGCAGGACTGGTCGCTGCGATTAGTGGTGATAGCGCAGTACCGAAAGCAGCAGCGCCGGTGCCTTCTGCATCGATATCTGCATCAGCTTCAGCTTCAGCGACATCTATGGCGACTTCGCCGAGCGCTTCCTCAATCAAAAACCAGGCAGTCTGCGCCACCGCTAAAAGTCGT
>CALKBV010000007.1 GCA_937775265.1 uncultured Pseudomonadales bacterium | reverse complement strand
TCCATGAATCAGCGCCTGATGCCGATGATCTTCTTGCGGAAGGAGATACAACGGATGAAGTGGCCGCAGAAGAAGCCGCCGCCGCGTTGGTTGCTGTAGAAAATGAGGCAGGCAGAACAACTGACCCGGTGCGCATGTATATGCGTGAAATGGGTACGGTTGAGCTGCTGACCCGCGAAGGCGAGATTGTTATCGCGAAAAGAATAGAAGAAGGCATCCGTGACGTTTTGAACGCGGTTGCCCATTTTCCAGGGCCCGTCGCTTTCACGCTAAATCAGTATGAGGCAACGCAAGAGGAGGAAGGCAAACTTGCGGATCTTTTGATTGGTTTTCTTAATCCTGTGGAGAATGTAATTCCAGCCGCACAGGTTGTGCCAGGCGAGAAAAAGGAAGCGGACGAATCAGAAGAGAATAAAGGTGCCGACCCAGTGTTGGCTGCTGAAAGATTCGCTATTCTTGAGAAGCAATTCAAAAAAGCCCAGCGCGCCATCAAGAAACATGAGCGAAGGTCGTCGCAAGGCACTAAGGAACTGCAAGCCCTTGGCGACGCATTTCAATTTTTCAAATTTGTACCGAAACATTATAACGTTCTCGTGCAGATGGTGAGAGATACACACGCACAGGTTCGTCGCCAGGAACGGCACATCATGAACACGTGTATTCGTCGTGCGAAGATGCCGCGAAAGGTATTCCTCGAGAAGTTCGCCGGACATGAGGCAGACTTGAAATGGGTGCCGAAGCAGATCAAGGCGGGACACGACAAGCTCAAGAATTTTGAAGACGACATCCTTCGTGCCCAGAAACGCATCAAGCAGGCCGCAGAGGGAGTAGGGCTTGAAGTGATTGAAATCAAGGATATCAATCGTCAGTATGTCGATTGGCGAAGCGAAAGCGCGCCGTGCGAAGAAGGAGATGGTCGAAGCCAACCTTACGTTTGGTCATCTCTATCGCGAAGAAATACACGAATCGGGGCCTGCAGTTTCTGGACCTGATCCAGGAAGGTAATATTGGCTTGATGAAAGCGGTTGATAAGTTCGAATATCGACGTGGTTACAAGTTCTCGACTTATGCTACCTGGTGGATTCGCCAGGCGATCACTCGGTCCATTGCGGACCAGGCCAGAACTATTCGAATCCCCGTGCACATGATCGAAACCATTAACAAGCTGTCGCGTATAAGTCGACAGATGCTCCAGGAGATGGGCCGCGAACCGACGCCGGAAGAACTGGGCGAACGAATGGAAATGCCAGAGGATAAGGTCCGCCGAGTCCTGAAAATCGCAAAAGAACCTATTTCGATGGAAACACCGATCGGTGATGACGAAGATTCACATCTTGGAGATTTCCTCGATTCAGACTCCAATCTTGGAGAAGGTGCATCAGTGGGTTCGCCGGTTGATACAGCTACCGAGGAAGGCTTGCAGGAAGCGACTCGGGGTGTACTGTCAGGCTTGACCGCAAGGGAAGCCAAAGTGCTTCGAATGCGTTTTGGTATTGATATGAATACTGACCACACGCTTGAGGAAGTGGGTAAACAGTTCGATGTGACTCGCGAACGTATCAGGCAGATTGAGGCGAAGGCCCTTAGGAAACTGAGGCACCCATCGCGGTCGGATCACTTAAAGACTTTTCTGGATTAGATCAAAAAGCCCGCTTACAGCGGGCTTTTTTTTGGGTGCTTTATCTGTCTGGAGCTTCGCGAGAAGTGCAGGCTGGCTCTCGCAGCATCAAATTCGTGTTGAGTAACATAAATATAATGTCGCCTGCGCCTCGGGTTTGTTTCAGCCCGTCGGACTGAAACAAAACGATTGGTGGGCCCGGGAGGACTCGAACCTCCGACCAATGGATTATGAGTCCAGTGCTCTAACCAACTGAGCTACAGGCCCTTGCGCTTCAGGTTAGAAGGCAATTAGTTTACCAGAAGACTAGTCTGTGGCGAACTCAAACAAAAAATCCGTCATAATTTTGGTGCCACGCGTCAGATTCTCTATAGAGATGCGTTCATTGTTGCCATGTACCCCGGTTGTCTCGCCCTGAAGATAAAGGAAAGGAGCAAATCCATAGCTGACAATGTCGACATCACGAAAAAAGTGGCTGTCGGTAAAACCGGTTGAAACACTTGGGATCAGGACAGCGTTTTCCATAGTTTTGGATACTGAATTCTCTATCGCATCATAAAGGGGAGTGTCAGTCTTGCTGATGGCTGGCGTGAAACCCATGATCCTGGTGATTTCGATGCTATCGTCGTTGATGATGGTGACCAACTCTGAGAGAAACTGCTGTGGATCCTGGTCTGGAAGGAGCCTGCAGTCCAGCTCAAGTTCAGCTGTCGGTGGCACGACGTTGATCTTGTTGCTGCCTTTCAGCGTTGTCAGTGAACAGGTGTTGCTCAGCAAGGCTGCTCGCCATGGCTCCTCCATTTGAAGGGTAAACATGAATGCGTCGTTGTCTACTGCTCTTGAGATATCGGACATCATGACCTGGCGCTCCCCAGCCTGGAATGGCGCGAGAGCAGCAAAGTAAGCCTGGACCGCTGGTATGGCTCTTCGTTCGAATTGGGTATCCGCAATTCGGGAACCGGCCCTGAGAATTCTTTTTACCGAGCTCGTCACTCGCGGTGCGCTGCCATGGCCAGGGATATCTGTGGCGGTGAGTCTTAACCATAAAGGTACCTTCTGGGTAACTTCGATGTTAAACGCCGGAATGTCGTCTAGTAAGATGGCCGAACCACCTTCATTGACCAGATAGCCCACGCCTTCGAAAATCTCAGGGCGGTTTTCCAGTAACCAGCCCGCACCATAAAACCCGCCAGCTTCTTCGTCGGCTGTCGCCATAAAGATGACGTCCCTGTTCAGTTTCTGACCGCTGTCTTTCAGTGCAAGAAACGATGAGAGTTGAGCGATGCCCAGACCCTTGGTGTCAATAGCTCCACGACCATAGATGTAGTCGTTCCTGATCTCACCGGATAGCGGTGGCACATCCCAGTATTTGGCGTCGGCGGGGACAACGTCAATGTGGTGCAGGAGAATCAGGGCAGGCTCATCACCGCCCTTTAGACGTGCCCAGATGTTTCCCCTGTTGGGTGCAGATTCGGCCGTTTCGAACGGGATATCTGCCTCTTCAAGAATATTTGCCAGGAAGGCGACTCCCCGGGACTCATTACCTGGAGGATTCACGGTGTCGATGGCAAGGTATTGGCGCAGCCAGTTCACAGACTGGTCGGCGTGAATTGGAAAGGAAGTCAGGAGGGCGAGCGCTATCAGTATTTTGCGCATATTTGATTCCTATAAACGACCCAGAAAACCATGATTATCACGTCTAGTCAATTCCCTTTAGGCGGCTGGACAGAAACCGAATCATTATCTACTATTCCCATCAACGGGCCTCGAATCGAAATGGTAGGGGACCTGGTAAACGAAACTCTAAATCCGCTATTTAAGCTCGGACTTGATCCACCCTAAAGGGACAGGTACCTATGAAACTAGTCTTTCGCCATCAGCCGATGGCGTCTCATTTCTTATTGACTGCAAGCCGCTTCTCGAATGAGGAAAGGTCGTGATTAACGTCAATACACTCAAACAAAAAAAACAAACCGGTTCACGCCTTTCCATGGTTACCTGCTACGACACATGGTCAGCCGGGATTCTAAATAGCAAGGATGTGGACTGCCTCCTTGTCGAGGATTCGCTTGCAGTCGTGATGGTTGACCCGATTGCCCCGGTTCGTTTGATAGGTGACGTAGAGGAGATCAGCTGATGTTGCTTTGTCTTGATGTGGGTAATAGTCAGGTTTTTGGCGGTATTTTTCATGATCATGAGCTTCAGGTGCAGTTTCGGCGAACCTCTCAAACCAATAGCTCTTCAGACGAGCTTGGCGTGTTCTTCCGTTCGGTGCTACGGGAGAACAATGTCGAGCCGGACCTGATCTCGAAAGTGGCAATTTGTTGTGTCGTGCCAGATCTGCTTTATTCCCTTAGGGCCTGTTGCCAGAAGTACTTTGGCTTGGATCCTTTGATCTTGCGTCCTGGCATCAAGACAGGATTGAAAATCCAGTACCGGGATCCAAAGGAAGTCGGCGCAGATCGTATCGCTGACGCAGTGGGTGCGGTTACTATGTTTCCCAAGCGCAACCTGATTGTCGCTGACTTCGGAACCGCAACGACACTATGCGCAATTACCAGGAACAAGGAGTTTCTGGGTGGTAACATTATTCCGGGTGTCAGGTTATCCATGGAAGCTTTGGAAGAAAGAACAGCACAACTTCCTTCAGTCGAAATTCTACCGCCACGCAATGCCCTGGGCAGGACGACTGTTGAAAGTATTCAATCAGGCCTTTACTGGTCCAATGTAGGCATGGTCAGAGAACTGGTTAGCAGAATTACCGAAGAAGAGTTTGCCGATGAACCGCCTCTGGTTGTAGCTACTGGAGGTTTTGCCCAGCTCTTTAATCGGGAGAAGTTGTTCGGCGAAGTGGTGCCTGATCTTATTCTCAAAGGTCTGCGGGAAATCGTCCGGCTTAATCGGTAGCGGTTTCGAATTGGTGGCCTGGCTCGGTTATCATGGGTTCCAGCTGATCAATATAAGGACTAGCTGGCTCTTTGGTGCCAGTGATTCACTCACAAGATGCCGCCCGCCCTAAACCGCCGCATACTTCCTGGAATGCTTATCGTGTTCCTTCTGACATTGTGCCTGTATCTGGCGACCATGCCCCAGACGATCACGCTGGAGGATGCAGGGTTGTTCCAGATGATCTGTCACCAGGGCGGTATCGGTCATCCTCCTGGATATCCGCTGTTCATTCTTTCGTGCCAGGCTTTCGTCAACTTGCCGGTTTTTGATCAAAGTGTGTTTGCCGGTAATCTGATGTCGGCGGTATTTGCCAGTGCAGCGTGTGCGGTTCTGGTTATCGTGATGCGACAGTTACAGATGCCAAGTTTGCTGTCTATTGCGCTCGCTCTGGTTTACGGGTTGTCAGTGACCTTCTGGTCCCAGGCAATTATCGTTGAAGTCTATTCTCTTGCTGTACTGCTGTTCCTGGTTTGTCTCTCTTTGTCGCTGGCATACTACAAGTCGGAGCAAAGTAAGTACCTTCTTTGGCTGGCGCTGGTATATGGGCTCGCGCTTTCGAATCACTGGCCGCTGCAGGCGCTTGGGACACTGGCGCTGTTGGCCATTCTGGCTCCTCGCATACAATCCATTGTTCGGTTTTTACTGGCGCCGGCTAACTTCTTGGCGATCGTTGCCTTGGTGGGGCTTGGTCTGGCGCCCTACCTGACATTGTTTCAATCGTCTCCCGAGTTTTCGATATACGGTCCAGTAGAGACAGGTACAGATTTTCTAAAATACATTACAAGAGCGGCCTACTCAGACCAAGGTGAGCTAGCCGGGATAAGCGACAAGGTAAGCTTCCAGCGGTGGCTCGTTGAACAGTCAGCTAGAGAGTTGACGCTCCCCTTGGGAGTTCTGGCAGGACTCGGTTTTCTATTGTCCTTTAAAAGGCTCCCAAGGCATTTGTCGGTTGCGCTGGTATTGCTCTATTTGGGTGGGACTTCAATCCTTAACTTGATGCTGGGGTTTGAGTTCACCGATCTGTGGGTCGCAGTATACGAACCTTACCCGGTGATCAGTTATTTGGCTTTGGTTGTCTGGCTTGGGATTGCGGTGATGTGGTTGATTGAATGGGCGGGCGAGGGAGTCCCCTGGTTGCGTCGATCATATCCTGTGTTGCTGGTGGCAATGGTATCTCTCGGCAATTTTCCAGGATTCCACTACCGCGATAATGATTTTGCGCAGGTTTATGGCGAGCTGGTGCTCGAAAGTGTCCCTGATGATGGGGTGCTGTTTGTAGTGGGAGATGCGGGTGTGGGTGTTGTGGGTTACCTTCATTATGTGCAAAACCAGCGTCCGGATATTGAGCTGCGAAGCTGGAATAACCTCGTCTTTAGTAACAGGCTGGTCTCACCCTACTTATCTCCGGATCAGCAGGCAAAGTTGCGTAGTGAATTTATTCGGAAGTCAGAAAAGCCAGTGTTTAGTGCGATCTTGCACGGCGAGAAAGGACTTAACACGGGACTGCTCTTACAGCATAAGGTTGAACCAGGACATCAATGTGGCCAGAAGCTGCACGGCTATATCGGTAAGCTTGTCGCGATGGATCAACTTGATGTCCTTAGTAATGGCCATGAAAAGGAATTGTTGTTTGGTCTTTTGTTGGGGTTTTCACGTCAGCATATTGCGTTGCTTACAGAAAACAACGCGCTGGATGGCGAGCTTGAGATAGAGCTGGCGGCGATGGTGATGTTGGAGAGGACCTTACCGGGAAAGCTGGCAGTGATTGAATCCATGTTCTGGAAAAGTGGCAATGTTGTGCAAAAAGAGCCGCTTGAGCTGCTGGTTGAAGCTGCGGTGGCGCAGAAGCGGCCTCGGGAAACTTCGCGTGTCCAGGCGATACTCGAGGAATACCGGGGAAGAGTCGCGCTGGTTGAACCGGCGAGCTTGAAACTGGCCGCTAGTCACTTCGAACGGTCGATTTCCTTGAACCCCAGGGCTGGAAATACTAGCGTGTGTCCGTTGTCTCAAACGTATCGTCAGCTAAATCTGGAAGCGAAGGCTACTGATTTGGAAAACAGGTTCGATGGAAACGCCTGTGAATAGTTTGAAAAGTGATTGGATAACCATTAGATGCTGAGCATTGTCGTACCGACTTTTCTGGAAGCAGAAAACATTCCCCAGCTTATTGCTGGAATCTTTGACTCGCTGAATGAGACGAGTATTTCCTATGAGGTGATTATTGTTGATGATAATTCGCCCGATGGAATCAAGAATGTTGTAGATCAACTGGTTGCTGACTACCCCGTGCGTCTCATGCAGCCCAAGGGCAGGGAGCGGGATCTTTCAATGAGCGTAATCGAAGGGACCCGGGCGGCACATGGCAATCATATTCTAGTGATGGATGCAGATTTGTCACATCCGCCGGGTTTTATTCCCGCTATGTACCGTACGCTGTTGGAAGATGAATCGGCGTTCGTGGTTGGAAGCCGTTATGTCAAGCACGGTAGTTTTGATAGAAGATGGAGTCTCTGGCGGTTTTTTAATTCCCACATTGCGACGCTTATTACGAGGCCTTTGGTGCAATGTCAGGATCCGATGTCAGGCTTCTTTGCCTTTCGGAGGGACAGGGTTGAAGACTATGACTGCCTTAATCCAATTGGCTACAAGATTGGTCTTGAGCTCATGGTAAGGGGTAACTTCACAAGTGTCCGTGAGGTGCCGATTAATTTTTCTGACAGGGAGATAGGAGAAAGCAAACTTAACCTTAATCAACAGATAAAATTTTTGCGACATCTTCGAAGGCTGTATACCGTCAGGTTCGGTACGCTTGGTGAGATGCTGAGTTATGGCGCTGTCGGGGCCGGTGGTCTGGGTGTGGATCTGCTGTTTTATTATTTGCTGCAGCTCCTGGGGATGCCCCATCAGCTAGCCAGGGCATGTTCTTTCTGGCCTGCTGTCAGCTCCAACTGGTACCTGAATCGCGTTGCCACCTTTGGGGAGCGCAAACGGCGACCTCACGGCAGACAGTGGTTTGAATTCGTTCTGACCAGCCTGGTTGGGTTCTCGCTTAATTGGGGGGTCTATTACATACTGACCAGCGGTACAGCTTACTTCGACGACTATCGACTATTGGCTTTGATTGCCGGGGTTGGCGCAGCTAGCGTGTTCAACTTTGTGATGTCGTCGCTGGTTGTCTACAACGAGAAACGACAATAGGAATCTTTAACGTGCGATATGAAAACCTGAATATTTGGGATGGTGAATCGAGCAGCCAACGACAAGGTGCGCTGGTGGTATCTGATGGGATTTTCGTCTCTGAATCGACCGACCCCGGCGACCAGGTTCGGGATATGAATGGACTGTTTGCGATTCCGGGTTTGATTGATGCGCATGTGCATATGTGCCTGGATCCTGAGTTAAAGGATCCGCTACAGCAGACTGTTCCCGGTAAGGAAAAAGTCACGGAAGATATTCGAAAGCGTGCTGCAATGATGGTCAGGGCCGGGATTACGACAGCAAGAGACCTGGGTGGCGGTGAATATCTCGAACTTGACGTTCGTGATGAAATTGCGGCGGGTAAGACCCTTGGGCCCAGACTGGTTTGTGCCGGCCAGCCTATTACATCCGTCGGAGGTCATTGTCATTTCTGGGGTGGGGAAGCGAATGGTGATGATGAGGCCGTTGCGGTGTTAGAACGCCAGAGAGCAAAAGGCGTAGACCTGATCAAGATGATGGTGACCGGAGGCAACATTACGCCAGGTTCACGCCCGGTAGACAGCCAGTTTGAGGATCAAACAGTGACCAACGTCGTCGCTCTGGCGAAACAGTACGGCTTCCACGTTGCGGCACATTGTCACGGCACAGATGGCATTCGTCAGGCTGCCTCAGCGGGTGTTACAACAGTGGAACATTGTTCATGGGTTGGGGAATCTGGTTGGGGCAAAACCTTCGATACCGCTGTTGTGTCTCTCATGGTTAACAATGGCGTATGGGTGTCTCCAACGATCAATGCCGGCTGGAAGAGGTTTACACAGCAGGACTTTACGGCGATGGTGCAGCAGAATTACAGAAATATGAAGGAAGCGGGGATACGCCTGATTGCGTCAACCGATGCGGGCATCCCGAATGTTTTTCATCATGACCTTCCGAGGGCGCTACCGGTTTTCGCGCATTTCGCCGGGTTATCTGCGGAGGAGGTTTTGCGAGCGGCTACATCGGATTGTGCAGAGGCGATTGGGCTTGGCGGAATAACCGGTCTAATCAGGCCTGGCTACTCTGCGGATTTTGTTCTCTATGAAGAGGATCCATTGGTAAACCTTGAAGTGCTGGAAAAACCCTTCATGGTTGTGAGCCGAGGCCGAGAGATTCAGCCAGACTAGTCTTCCTCTTGCCTGGCCAAAATGGCCTAACCAGGCTGACCATTATCGCTATGGTCAGCGAGATATGTGGTCTGTTGGCCTAATTTTATGCGGCTGCAATCAGCGATCCTTGGCAGCTATTCGTGGATTGACACACCCGTCTCATCTAGGTAGTTTGCAGGCTGATAAAAGCTACGGGCTTCTAATGGAAAACTTGTTTGATTTGTCCGGTAAAGTTGCTGTGGTCACCGGGTCCACAAAAGGTATCGGGCGGGCAATTGCGCAGCAGATGGCCTTTAATGGCGCGGATGTTGTGATCTCGAGCCGTAAAGAGGATGCATGCCAGAGCGTTGCGGATGAAATTAATGCTGGGCTGGGCGGGAAGGGCGGTAAAGCCATCCCCATCCCGTGCCACATTGGTTACAAGGAGCAGATGCAACAATTGGTAGATAGCACCCGGGAACAACTGGGTAAGATTGATATCCTGGTCTGCAATGCGGCTGTCAATCCCTACTACGGTTCCATGATGGACATTCCCGATACCGCATTTGAAAAGATTCTTGATTCCAATGTGAAGTCCAACCACTGGCTTTGCCAATTAGTACTGCCGGAAATGGTCGAGCGCGAAGATGGCGTTATCCTGATTGTCTCGAGTGTTGGCGGATTGCACGGAAGTGCAGTGCTGGGAACCTACGGTATCTCAAAAGCCGCTGATATGGCGCTTGCAAGGAATATTGCAACAGAGTTTGGGCCGCATAATATTCGTGCCAATGCGATTGCGCCGGGATTGATTCGCACCGATTTCGCGAAGGCATTGTGGGAGAACCCGGAGACCTTGAAGGCGACCACAGCCAATGCCAGTCTCAGGAGAATAGGTGAGCCGGAGGAAATCGGCGGCGCGGCAGTTTTTCTTGCGTCTAGGGCGGGCAGTTTCATGACTGGACAAACGGTCGTGATTGACGGCGGGCGCTGATCTCACACTGGGTTGGCTCAATTAGTTTGTTGATTTCAGGGGCTTGGCTACTGCTTGAGCAGAAAATATTGTGCAATTGTTGGGTGCTATGACACGTCACTTGGTGGTAGTCAGGTTTAGAAGGCGTGGAACGAAGAGATTTCCTCAAAGATCTTCTCAATAGGAACAGTCGCAGCGATGAGTGGACAGCTCGTTCATCGCGCTGCTTTTGTGCCTGAAAACATCCCGTTTGAGGATATGGATACCAGCATCCGGGAAGTGGCGAATTCCATTGAGTTAATGTCGACCCCGGCGCCAAATTCCGCGAATTACCTCAATGCTTTTCTTCCGAATCAGCGGCACCTCGCAGCAATAAATCAACCAATACTGGCGACCACAAGCAGCCCTGATCTTGGCGAGTACATCGCCAAGATGGTCGACTTTGAGCAGTCTCACGCAGCGGACGGCTATCTTGAGCGGGATCAGCACCCGATTCTTATTTCCAGTTTCAAGCGTATAGATCGTGTCCAAAACCTGGTGGGTCACGGTAACTTCAATGTTGTAAGTTTTGACGAAATGCTTGGCTACGGCCGGCGCTACAGAAGCGTTGGTGAGTTCACGCTGGCAGAAAAGACGTTCCTGGAGGCGTTATTTACTGCGAATGCGCAGCGATATGGTTTTTTGGGCAAGAAAGTAATCGATGAATTGACTGCACCCATTCCAGCAAAGGATCGAAAGAAAGTCGGACGCACTGGCCCTTTCCTGTACAGGGGTGAATCAGAGAGACTTTATAAAAAGCTTCAGCAGGATCTTGGCACAAGTATCGTGCTGACTTCTGGAATCAGGAGCGTCGTTAAACAGACCCACCTGTTTCTTGCGAAGACGATTCAATCGAAGGGAAACCTGTCGAAAGGCATCACGAAGTCTCGCGCCTCCCGGGCATTCTTATCATGGTGTGGGTGATTTTGATGTTGGTAAGGTCGGCTTTGGCCGGAAAAACTTTACTCAAGCTTTCGCTGACACTGACGAATTTCGGAAATTGGTCGATCTCGGTTATGTCGATATTCGCTATCCTCGAGGCAATATGTTCGGTGTTCGCTATGAACCCTGGCACATTAAGGTAGTGTAATCCGGGCAGCGGCTATCGCCAGAAGAATCGCTGCTTCTCCCAGACAAATCCAGCCTAGTGCTCTTGCGGTCTCGTTTGTTCCTTCCCTTCGCCCACGGGTGAAATACGCAAAGCGAAAGCGCCTCTGGTCTATTTCAGACAGGATGCCGATGAATGCGGATCGCCCTCTCACTAGATCCAGACCGCCAAGGGTGACGACAAATGCACACCAAAAAGCGAACATCTCGGTCGTCCAGTTTGGGTCGTTGTGAACCTGTAGGTTGTAGAGCGGCAGAAACGGAGCAAGTGTAAGAGATATATCGTACAGGAGCTTTGATGAACCAAGCTTCTCCAGCCCGCCACCTTCGATGAAAAGCCTGAGACAGAACGCAGGGCCATAGATAAGCTAAAACATCAGTCCACAATAACCAATAAACTGAAGCGTACTCCCAAGGGTATTCTGGAAATCTGTCGGATAGGTGACAAGGACCGTCGAAATCGATAACAGAATGAGAATAACGAAGCCTGAAATAAACAAGCATGCTGAGAGAATGGAGACCGGTATGGATTTCTGTGAGTGGCCACGGATCATCGTGACTGCGATATCTCTTGTAGCGGCAAGTCCTCCTAGCAGGATTAACGCCAGGAAGAGGTTGTAATAGCTATATGGCGCGAAGAACTGCTCCGTGGCGAGCGCTTGGAAACCGCGAACAACGAACCAGAGACTCGCGAGGGTGACAAGTCCGGCAGGCCATAAACCGAATGGCTGCATAGCATCCGTTTTCCAGTCGATTCTGGGAGAAAGCCGTCCTGAGCCTTGATACTTAGCCCGGTTGCTGTTGCCAGATCAAACGTATTGCGAATCAAATCCACTCGATTTCTGAAATCAACAATATAGATGGACCTCTTGGGGCCTATCCCCTCTAGCTGCTGGAGTTCCTCAATTGTTGCCTCATTAATACTTATCAGCGAAGATGCCACTTCGTTGCTCTTATACAATGTTAAGGGCCTGATAGTGTAAATCAGCAAGGACTGGAGATAGAAATGATGGAAGAGGTGAAAACATCAACACGGGCACTTTTGGTTAGTGCGGTAATTCTGTTGATTATTCTTGTTACGGGCCCGTTGGGGTATAAATTTTCAATGGTGCCGTTGCAACCTTCGTTAGTCAGTCTGCTGATTGCCGTTGCAGGGGGTGCGCTGGTTTTTCTGATTGGACTGGTTTATCTGGTCATTGCGATGCGGTCTGACCTTGAAAGAAATCGAAATCTGGTCATCGTATCGATGATCCTGGGCCTGGTACCTGTTGGGATTATTGGACCACAAATGGCGGCTGCAGGTGATGTTCCACCTATTCATGACATAACGACAGACACCGCTAATCCACCTGCGTTTATTGCGATTGTACCTTTGCGGGAGAACGCCCCCAATGGCTACGAGTACGGTGTTACTGAAGCGTGGCCTGCTGAGAAACTTGGCGCCACTACGATGGAAGCCTATCCTCACCTGAAATCCGTCGAATCTGATTTGTCCGTGGCGGATGCAGTTGACCGTACGGAAGATGCCCTGCGGGCTATGGGTCTTGAGATCGTGGCGGTAGATAAGGAAGCGGGTCTGGTGGAGGCGACAGCGACCACCTTCTGGTTTGGTTTCAAGGACGACATGGTAGTCAGGATCGTTGGCAACGGAGAAGGCTCCAGAATTGATCTGCGATCAATGTCGCGAGTCGGGCAGAGTGATGTGGGTGCGAACGCTGCCCGGATTACTGATTTTGTCGACCGCTTTTAGTTCTGGTCAGTGAACTCAGCATTGATCAATCGTTAAGCTTAGAGATAATCAGGTCATTAACCTGTTTTGGATTGGCTTTACCAGCCGTTTCCTTCATTACCTGGCCCACGAAGAAACCAAGCACCTTTGTCTTTCCGCTTCGGAATTGCTCAGCTTGCTTGGGATTGTTAGCGATTATACGGTCGACAATGGGTTCAAGCTCGTGGCTACCTGAGACCTGAACCAGGCCTTCGGATTGAATGTAGTCGTCGACCGAATCAGTCTTCCCTTCCCACACTGCATTGAAAACATTCTTGGCTATTTTTCCGGAAATCGTACCATCCTGAATTCGAACGATTATCGCTGCCATTGCCTGGGCCGTCACGGGGGAATCAGAGATTTCAATATTGTCTCGATTCAGGCCTCCCAGAAGATCACCTTTTACCCAGTTCGCAGCCATAATGGGGTCGCTGCAAATGTTTACACAGTCTTCAAAATAGGTTGCCAGCCCAAGCTCGGAGGACAACACGCGACTATCTTCATCTGTTAATCCCATTTCCGTGTGGAACCGAGCCCTTTTTTGCGCCGGGAGTTCCGGCATCGAGTCTCGGACTTTAGCGATAAATGCGTCGTCTATGATAACGGGTAAGAGATCGGGTTCAGGGAAGTATCGATAATCAGTCGCAGTTTCTTTACTGCGCATGGGTCGCGTTTCGTCTTTGTCTGGGTCGTAAAGCCGGGTTTCCTGCGTAATTTTCCCGCCAGACTCCAGTACTTCAGTTTGACGGACCACCTCATACTTTATCGCGGCTTCAAGGAACCGGAATGAGTTTACATTTTTGGTTTCTGTCCGGGTGCCATACGCGTCGGCGCCTTTTTTTCGGAGCGAAACGTTAGCATCGCAGCGCAACGAGCCCTGTGACATATCCCCATCGGAAACTGAAAGGTAGGTGACCAGCTGGTGAATCGTCTTTGCATAGCTGACGGCTTCTTCGGCACTCCTCATGTCCGGCTCTGAAACAATTTCCAGCAATGGGGTTCCTGCTCGATTTAGATCGATCCCGGTCATACCATGAAAATCCTCATGCAGGGATTTCCCCGCGTCCTCTTCGAGGTGGGCACGGGTCACGCGGATGGTCTTCGCTGTACCGTCAGCAAGGGTAATTTCAACTTCACCACCCAAGACAATGGGCTCATCCATCTGGGTGATCTGGTAGCCTTTGGGAAGGTCTGGGTAGAAATAGTTTTTCCGATCGAAACAGGAACGAGCGCCGATGTTTGCACCGATACCAAGACCAAAGGCGATTGCTTTGGGGTAAATAGCTTCGTTTACTACAGGAAGCACCCCTGGTAGCGCCAGGTCTAGTGCGCTGGCCTGGGTATTGGGTTCTGCACCGAAAGTCGCGCTTGACCCAGAAAAGATCTTTGAAATAGTCGATAGCTGGACGTGAATCTCCAGCCCGATGACAACCTCCCACTCGCCGCTCATGTTGAGAGCTCCGGGGCCTTTTTGTGCCAGTCGGTTTGTGCTTGGAACTGGTGGCCTAAATTTAACAATGTTGCTTCATCAAAATAGTTACCAATCAACTGTATGCCTGCAGGTAAATCCTCGATAAAACCCGCGGGCAGGGAGATGGCAGGCAAGCCGGCAAGGTTTGCTGAAATCGTGTAAATATCTTGTAGGTACATGGCCTGCGGTTCATCTGCATTTGCACCGATCTTGAATGCTGGACCTGGCGTCGTTGGTCCCAAGATCGCATCAACTGATTTGAATGCCTCAAGGAAATCATTTTTTATCAGGCGGCGTATCTGTTGCGCCTTTTTGTAGTAAGCGTCGTAGTAGCCCGCCGAGAGGGCGAAAGCACCAACCATAATACGATTTTTTACTTCCTGGCCGAAACTTTCGCTCCGGGACCTTTTGTACAGATCCTCCAGATTTTCCGGGTTCTCACAACGATATCCAAACCTGACACCGTCGTACCGTGACAAATTGGCGGAGCATTCCGCCGGTGCGATGATGTAGTAAGCGGGAATTGCCAGAGGGGAGGTTGGCAGGCTAATGTCCATGAATTCAGCGCCCAGCTTTGATAGCACTTCTATTGCCTCCTCAATGACACGTGACATTTCCGGGTCCAGGCCTTCCATATATTCAACACACAATCCTATCTTTTTACCCTTAAGGTCCTGCGATAGGAATTTGGAATAATCCTCTACCTGCACGGCTGAAGACGTTGAGTCCTTTTCATCCGCACCAGCCATCGCAGAGAGTAGTAGTGCGCAATCCTCTGCGGTAGTGGCTAGCGGTCCTGCCTGATCCAGGCTGGAGGCGTAGGCGATCATTCCCCAGCGAGACACCCGACCATAGGTCGGTTTAATCCCGGTGATACCGCAGAATGCCGCCGGTTGTCTTATGCTCCCTCCGGTGTCAGTGCCCGTTGCGGCTGCGCATAGTCTTGCTGCAACTGCGGCAGCAGACCCCCCTGATGAACCGCCAGGAACCCGGTCAACTTGCCACGGGTTTTTCACAGCGCCAAAGTAACTGGATTCGTTTGACGAGCCCATGGCGAACTCATCCATATTAGTTTTACCCAAAGACAGCGCGCCCGCATTCCTTAGCAGGGAGACGACCGTTGAGTCGTAGGGTGAAATAAAATTGTCGAGCATTTTTGAACCAGCAGTGGTTCTCACACCGGCTTCACAGAAAATATCTTTGTGGGCCAGTGGTATACCTAGCAGAGGCTTCCTTTCACCGGCCGCTCTTAACTGATCCGCCTGCCTGGCTTTTTCGAGAACATCCTTCGAGATACTGACATAAGCGTTCAGCGACTGGTGGTTTTCAATCCTGTCGAGGTATGTCTGGGTAAGTTCAACAGAAGAATATTCACCCTTGCTGAGATCATCAAGTTGCTGGCTGAGGGAGCGATTTATCATCTACTCGACTACCCTTGGGACAAGATACAATCCCGATTCGGTTGCGGGGGCAATGGATTGAAAAAGTTCCCGCTGGTTTTCTTCGGTAACCGCGTCAGGCCTAAGCTTTTGCGACGCATCCAGTGGGTTCGATACAGGTTCTACACCTTCCGTATTAATGGCCTGCATTTGGTCAGCCAGCGCCAGAATATTTTGCATTCCTTCGGTTAACTGCTGTATATCTGCGTCATCCACCTTCAGTTGTACCAGTTCAGCGATATTTCTGACGACTTCTTCAGTCACGTCCACGTGTTTTATCCACCTACGTTATCAAGGCGAGGAATGCTAATGAGGTTTGCAGGAATACGCAAATTTTCAGGCTCTGAACCCGCTTTGAACAGATCATTTGGGGTGCAGCTGATGCCAGGTAGCACAAAATGGGAATAACTCCATTATTTAGGGGGGTGAGTGATTTAAAAAACGAGCAGACTGCCTATATAAAACTCTCGCCGAATGATAGAGTTATGAAAGTTTTTGAAAGCAAATAATAAGGCCAGCATGTCGTCGCTGTCTGTCATTTCCATGGTCGTATCTCAGAGGTCCTGATTCGATGTTTAAGCGCCTTCGAGGCCTGTTTTCCAATGATCTGTCGATAGATCTCGGTACGGCCAACACCCTCATTTACGTTCGCGGCCAGGGTATCGTCCTAAACGAGCCTTCAGTGGTCGCGATTCGCAATAATAACAACCAGAAAAACGTCGCCGCCGTCGGCATTGATGCCAAGAGAATGCTTGGCCGGACCCCTGGCAACATAACGGCGATCCGACCGCTGAGAGATGGTGTGATCGCAGATTTCCAGGTAACTGAACGGATGCTCCAGCACTTTATCAAGAAAGTGCATGAAAATAGCTTCATTCGTCCGAGTCCCAGAGTCCTTGTTTGTGTGCCTTGTCAATCCACGGAAGTTGAACGACGAGCCATCAGGGAGTCCGTGATCAGCGCTGGCGCCCGTGATGTTCGATTGATTGAAGAGCCAATGGCGGCCGCCATTGGCGCGGGCTTACCCGTGCACGAGGCTATAGGGACGATGGTGGTAGATATTGGCGGTGGGACGACAGAGATCGCTGTTCTCTCGCTTAACGGCGTTGTTTATGCGCAATCGGTCCGAGTAGGTGGGGATCGATTCGACGAAGCGATAACAACCTATGTGAGGCGTACCCAGGGCAGCCTGATTGGTGATGCCACGGCAGAAAGAATCAAACAAGAAGTTGGTATGGCATTCCCGTCTAACGACGTACGGGAGATTGACGTGAGAGGAAGAAACCTTTCTGAAGGTGTACCGAGGAGTTTTACGCTGAATAGCAACGAAATCCTTGAAGCGCTTCAGGAACCTCTTTCGGTGATAGTTCAGGCAGTGAAGGCGGTGCTTGAACAGACGCCGCCGGAACTTGCCTCGGATATAGCCGAAAGTGGACTGGTGCTGACAGGAGGAGGATCTTTGCTGCGCGAGCTAGACAGGCTGTTGTCCAGTGAAACAGGATTGCCGGTTATCGTCGCGGAAGATCCACTCACCTGTGTTGCGAGAGGTGGTGGCCGAGCCCTGGAGTTGATGGACGACAGAGCAGACAGCGATGTACTTTCTATTCAGTAAACTTTTGCCGTTCTGGATAACCGGCAGCAGAGACGCTCTATCGATTTGGTGTGCAACCTCTGATGTCTGGAGGTAAGCCAAATCAAAGCCCTGTTCCTAGAAAAATCCATGCTTGGTTACCAGATGCTCGGTCTTGGTGTGCTTTCCCTTGTTCTTGGGTTTGTGGATCATACGACCAGTTGGCTGGATGGTTCCAGGTCTGCACTGACCATTGCGCTAACTCCCATTGTTGTGATGGCGGATCTTCCAAGCCGGAGCGTTCGTGGCATCCAGGGTGTTTTTAGTTCAAGGAAAGATCTGCGTAGGCGAATCAACGGTCTTGAGAGCGAGCTGATTTTTCTTCGAGTTAAGACTGAAAAAATGGCGGCGCTCATATCAGAGAATAATCGGCTTAGGGGTCTGCTTGGATCGGCGGCTAAACTCCAAGACAACGTGTTGGTCGCAGAACTTATCGGCGTTAACCCAGACCCTGAAGAACAGGAAGTGGTAATAGATAAGGGTTCTGAAGATTCTGTATTTGTGGGACAACCGGTCCTGGATTCGCGAGGGTTGGTTGGACAGGTAGTAGAAGTGAGTCCTTTCAGTAGCCGGGTTCTTTTAATCAGTGATGAGCGACATTCAGTCCCAGTACAGGTGCTTCGAAGTAACCTCAGGTTTATAGCTCAGGGTACCGGTATCGGCCAGCAACTGGAGTTGCAGTATGTTAACTCCACCGTTGATATAAAGGTGGGTGACCAGTTGCTGTCTTCGGGTCTTGGCAACCGGTTTCCAGTGGGATATCCAGTTGGTGTTGTAGATAAAGTAGCTTTCAAGCCAGGAAAGCCATTTGCAGAGGTTTTGGCAAAGCCGAACGCGCAATTGGACAGGTCCAGACACGTTTTGCTCGTATTCACAGAGTCCAGGGTTTCGGAAGAGACGAACACTAGCCCGGGAAAGGGTGATGATCGCGGTGGCTGACAATAAGACCGGGGGGCTGGTCACCATCTGGATCATCATTATTGCGGGCATGGTACTCGCATTGGTACCTATGCCTCAATTAGTCCCGATAGAGTTGGGGTTTCTTCGACCTGATTGGGTCGCCATGGTCCTGGTTTACTGGATTATTGCGTTGCCACATCGGGTTGGTATTCTCACGGCATGGCTGGCTGGTATTGCGATGGATGTATTGCTGGGCAGCCTGATAGGCCAACACGCATTGTCTTACGTTCTAATCGCCTATGTTGCTTTGAGCCTGTACCAGCGGCTTCGGATGTTTTCGGTGTGGCAACAGTCCACTGTTCTTTTCGTGCTTCTTGGGATCAATCAATTGGTTGGGTTTTGGATCGAGAGTGTTGCTGGCCTTGCAGACTGGAGATTTTGGTATCTGCTGCCGGCCTTATCTGGTGCATTTTTATGGCCCTGGGTGTTTTTGATGCTTAGGTCCCTGCGCCGATGGACTGGGATGACATGACAACTAATCTAATCCTCGCGAGTGGCTCGCCAAGGCGAAAGCTTTTGCTCGAGCAGTTGGCAATTATTTTTGAGATACAACCACCTGATGTAGATGAATCTGTAGTAGAGGGGGAAGCACCAGAGGTTTATGTCACTCGGCTATCTAAAAAAAAAGCACAGAGTGTCGCAGAAAAACACGATAGTGGAGCGGTGATTCTTGCGGCGGATACTACTGTCGTATTGCACGGGAACATAATGGGGAAACCGGAATCCAAAGAACATGGCTTGCAAATGTTAAATGAACTTTCGGGAACGAGGCATGAAGTTTTAACGGGTGTTTCAATTTGTTGTGGATCCAGATCTGAGACGTTCTGTGTAAGTACAGAAGTCACGTTCCGACACCTGGGGGAAAAGGAAATCGCCTGGTACTGGGAAACCGGCGAGCCACACGATAAAGCTGGGTCTTATGGTTTGCAGGGGGCGGGCGCAGCATTTGTGGAGACTCTTACAGGAAGTTATTCAAACGTCATTGGTTTACCGCTTAGCGAAACCGTGTTGATGCTAAGAGACTTTTCGATTGAATGTCTCGGACAGAAAGAACTTTCATTAGGTTAAGGCAGGCGAGATGGCTGAAGAAATATTCATCAATGTATCTGCAAACGAGACTCGAGTAGGCGTCGTTGAAGAGGGCTTACTTCAGGAAGTTTTTATAGAGAGAACTGAAACGAAAAGCAGTATTGGCAACATCTATAAAGGGAAGGTGGTTCGTATCCTTCCCGGAATGCAAAGTGCGTTCGTTGATATCGGGCAAGAGAAGGCAGCATTTATGCACGTGACTGACCTTATCGATGGGCATGAGGTCTTTGATAAGGCACATGGTGCAGAGCATCCAGCGATTACCAGCCTGCTGTATGACGGTCAGGAGCTATTGGTGCAGGTAACCAAAGAACCAATCGGCACGAAGGGTGCGAGGATTACCAGCAATCTCTCTATGGCATCGCGATATCTCGTCTATCTGCCTGGTAGTTCCCATATAGGCATTTCCCAGAGAATCGAGGATCAAGATGAACGTAAAAGACTCAAGGGTATTCTCGAGGACCTGAGTGACGTTGAAGAGGGCTTTATTGTTAGGACTGCTGCAGAAAATGCCAACGGTGAAGACATCATCAAGGATGCCGGGTACCTCCGAAGCCGTTGGGAAGGCATCCGCAGTGAGGGATTAGTGGCCAAAAGTCCCGAAGTTGTATACGAAGACCTTCCTTTGCCGCTTCGAGTGATGCGAGACATCATTAATACAAACACCACGGGTATTCTGGTTGATCATTCGGAAACTCACACCGTCCTTGGCAGATTCTTGTCTGACTATATTCCCGAAAAAGAAAGCTGTCTCAAGGAGATATCGTCAGACCCGGTGCTGTTTGATATCCACCAACTGGATGACCAGATTGAAGCTGCCCTCGATCGGAAAGTACCCCTAAAGTCTGGGGGTTACCTGGTGATTGACCAGACCGAGGCAATGACGACTGTTGATGTGAACACCGGCGCATACGTGGGCAAGAAAGACCTGGAGGATACAATTTATAGAACGAATCTCGAGGCCGCCGCGGCGATACCAAGACAATTGAGGCTGCGAAATATTGGCGGCATAGTCATTATTGATTTCATCGATATGATCAATGAGGAACACAAGCGCCAGGTGCTTCGGATGCTCGAGAAAGGACAACAATCGGATCGTGTGAAATGCAACGTCACCCAGATATCGGAGCTGGGGCTGGTAGAAATGACGCGCAAACGGACTTATGGAAGTTTGCTCAAAACGATTTGTGAACCCTGTGAAGTTTGTGACGGTCGTGGTTTTATCAAGTCTGCAGAGTCCGTTTGCCTGGAAATATTCATAAACCTGCAGCGTAAGGCAAAAGAGGTGTCAGGCAAAGAATGCCTCATTATGGCTTCACAGACAGTTGTCGATAGACTGATTGATGAGCAGGCTAACAATGTCCGCGAACTGGCAGAGTTACTCGATGCTGATATCTCGTGCCAGGTTGAACCAGGGTACACGCAGGAGCAATACGACATCGTCATCTCTATTATTGAGAGAGCTCAGGCTAAGTAGATGTTCCTTCGAATCACGAAAGGGTTCTTCAGAAGCGGCTGGTGGCTAGTGCTTGGAATGCTAGTCATCGCTGCTGTTTACCTTTCCCTTGGCCGGTTGGCCACACTCTCAGTTGAAGCTAATCAGCATCAGATTGAACGTTACCTGCGAAACAATGGTCTGGACTTCGTTGAGCTCGGCGCTATCTCAGGAGATTGGCGGGTTCATGACCCACGCTTCATCGTGAGAGACATTTCCGTGAAGCCGCTTGGCGAACCTGCCCTTGATATAGATTTTCTTGTTCTCAGGGTCGACTCTATCCGTAGTTTGATGAGTGGTGTCCCCATTGTGACGGAAATAGAGGTATCTGGTATCAGGTTCGCCGTTGAGCGCGATGAAGAGGGATTCCGGATAAAGGGTTTCAAGCGAGGTGATGGCAACTTAAATGTAGATTATGTGCTTGACTCCCTGCCACACCTTGAATTGTTGAAGGTGGATGGCATAGACGTTGCTCTCATCGGCCCTAATATAGAGATGCATCTTGTATCGCATAGGGATCAGCCCTGGGTTGTTAGCGCAGAAGATGAGGTGAAACAGGTTTCATTTCCACTTTTTCTGGAAAGAAAACAACCTGACGGCATGACGCTGCGCCATCGGTTGAGTCTCTCTGGTTATTACCAAGGAGACTTAAGGAAATCTGATTTCGTCTCCAGGCTTTACCTTGAAGCAGCGCAAATTGATCTTGAAGGTTTCACCCCTGCTTTTGAGCTCGCGGGACGACGATTGTCTGCAGCCAGACTTGCCACCAGAATTTGGCTGACTCTCGAACCCGGTTCCCTGGATGTGACGGGTGAGGTCGAGTTAACGGACGTGTCCCTGGAGGGAGAAAGTCACAACCTGATGGATGAGGTCGCATCCAGATTTCGTTTCCATGGGGAGTCGATTGGTCGCGGTACGTTGTCGATTCCAAATGTTCGGCTAAAACAAGGTGAGTTCGAATTCCAGCTCGATAATATTGCTCTCGCGATAGACACTGGGCCTTTAGGGTCATCCCTGGCAGGTCAACTTGATCGTGTGGATGTCTCAGAACTTAACCGGCTTATTGAGTTTGCGGGTCAAAAGGAATTGTTGCCTGAGAGATTGTCAAATGCGTTGTTGTCTGTGTCCCCTGGTGGTGAATTAAAGGATCTGCTTTTCACTACCGATCCTGGTGAGGGAACTCCGCATTTAGTCAGTACTCTTGTCGATTTCTCTGTCGAAGCATACCTGGGGATCCCTTCGATTGATCGACTCAATGGTTTTGTGTCGCTGCAACCCGATCGAGGATACCTCGATATTGACAACGATGAATTTGAAATGAATTTCAAAAGCATGTTCGACTCCCCCTGGGCCTTTGACTCTGGGCGAGGGCGTTTGGCGTATGAGGTCGCTGAAGATAGTGTCTCTGTGGCGAGTGGGCTAGTTGAACTATTGGATGGCGACCTCTCCGCTTACGGAAAGTTGTCGATGAACCTGCCGCCGGCCAGAGAACTCCAGACATGGGGTTTAACCATGGGTGTGGCAGATGTTGAATTGTTGGCAGCGGATGCCTATATCCCGAATTCAATACCTGAAAACCTTCGTTCATGGATCGATTTAGCAGTCAAAGGCGGGCGATCAAATGAAGCCGGCGTGACCGTACATGGCGCATTGTTCAGGGGTTCTCCGGCGGTTCGAAAGGCTCATGACTTGTACCTGAAGGTCGAAAATACAGAGATTGAATACCACCCGGATTGGCCGGCAGCAACTGACCTTACGGCCACCATTCATGTCGATAATCACCATGTACTCACCAATGACGCAACCGGCAAGATCTATTCAAGCGATGTAGCGGATGTTGATGTCTTCGTTGTGATTCCAGACTCAGGGCAGGCTGACCTGGTTATGGTATCGGCTGGTTTGAGTGGACCGTTCGAAGATGCTATTCGTGTCCTGAAGGAAACGCCGCTTGCCGAGACCACATCCAACATGGCTGACCAATGGTCTGCTGAAGGTGAGATGCAGGCTACCCTGGCGATCGAGGTTCCAATTGGTGCCAGGAGTGAAGAAGCAGTGCATTCTGATGTCCTGGTGAGCATTGAAAGTGCACTTTTGCATATGCCTGATTTTGACTTGGATATTGCCGGCCTGGCTGGGGATATTCGCTATAGCAACGAAAGTGGCCTTAACTCCGATGGGTTTGTAGGAATGACCTTTGGCCGAGGGATCAGCGGCAGGATCTCAAGTCAGCTTTATGGCGAGGGTGGAGAGATAGTAGTACATGTTGATGGTTCCGTGGACGTGCCGGTTCTCTATGAGTGGTCTGATCAGATTCTGCTCAGCCGAGCCTCCGGTGTGCTTGATTATAGGACAGAGATCCATGTTCCCTATGGCGGGGTCATGGACAAAATATATATAGAAGCCTTTTCTGATTTAAGTGGGGTGATAGTTGACCTTCCCGAACCCCTGTCAAAACCCGTCAGGGATTCAGTTCATGAATTTAGATACCGACAAACTTTTAAGGAGCCAGGTTATCGCGTCGACTTGTCTATGGACGACAATCTGCACGCGTCGTTGAAGATCGAGGATGGCATTGCTACTGGCGGTAGAGTTCATTTCGGCGCTGCTGCTTATGGTGCGGTGACCTTTGACGCCATCAGGATGTCGGGAGAGTTAGCTTTTCTGGACTATGGCGCATGGGAGACTGTCACTGAAGAGTTTGGCCTGATTTCGGATGTGTCATTCGAAGACGAGATAGCAGCTCATGTCGCTTCAGCTGAGTTAAGCATTGAAGAGCTGCTGTTGTATTACCTGCCATTGGATGATGTCGAGATGCTCATCACGAGAGGTGACGACCACTGGATTGCGAGCCTGCGAAACGAAATGCTTGACGGTGAAGTACGTATTCTCGACGAAGATGATGCCCCACTGAGCGTTAATCTGAATTGGCTGAGTTTTGAAAGCGAGGGTGGTGCACTAGACCCACTCTACGATGTGAATCCGGTTGAGGTTGCGGATGTCGACTTCAGCACTCATCAACTATTACTGGACGGTGAGGATTTCGGACATTGGTCGTTCAACTACAGAGCTACAGAAAATGGCGGGAGATTTGAAGACCTTGCAGTGGGTGCGCTTGGCGTGCAAGTCGCCGCGGGAAGTCTGGGTGAATGGCACTATGAGAACGGCCAACATGGTAGTCGATTTACAGGCGACATAATGATTGATGACCTGGCAGAAGCACAACAGAATTTCGGTTTTGCCTCAAGTATCGAGGGTGAGGGTCTAAAACTTACGGCTGATGTGAGTTGGGATGGTTCCCCCGCTATGGTGGATGTTGAGAGAGTATCTGGTGAAGTTGAAATCCTAGAAGGCAGCGGTCGTTTCGTGCAGGCAGAAACAGGCGGCGCGCTAAAACTGCTCGGTATATTTGATTTTGCTTCTCTTGCCCGCCGGTTCAGACTTGATTTTTCAGACCTTATTGATGATGGTTTTGAGTTTACCGATATTCAAGGTGTTATATCGTTCGATGAGGGTGAAGTGGTCGTTCAGGAACACATCGTCATCCATGGTAGTAGTGGCAAGTTTACTGTCGGTGGCGGCATGAACCTGGTCAGCAACACGCTGGACAACGATATGATTGTTACGTTACCGGTTGGACGCACTTTGCCATGGTATGCGGCCTATAGTGCAATTGCGACCGGCCCATTGGCGGGAGCCGGCGTCATGCTCGCGCAGAAAGTATTTGAGAACCAGATTAATCAAATGAGTAGCGCAAAATATAAAATTAGTGGCTCAATTGAAGAGCCTGAGATTCAGTTCGTCACTATTTTTAATGACACAGTGCGTGAAGCCATCCCTGAATAATCCTGTGAACCCAGCGGTTGCAGTCATTCACGTCGTCAGCGGCGTCGGCAGATTGATTAGTTGTAAGCCAGACGTTTTTCTTCCTGTTCTCATTCTGTCGGCTGTCTATTTTTAAGACCCTTTTATTCTTCAGAAAGGGCTTTTAGAAACTGGAACAATCTCCTGAAATGAGTCGTTTGTTGTCCGGTTTTGCGTTCGTCACAGGCTTTGCGAACGAGGTGCCTGAGTTGTTGTCGGTCTGCGTGTGGGAATGCGTCAAGCACCTCGGACAGCGCCTCTGAATCACCGTCAACCAGTCCCTCTCTCCAGGTTTCCAGTTGGTGGAACTTCTGGATATACGCTGCACTACTCGCATCCAGTGCTTCTATGATGTTCCTGATTGGGTCGACGTCGATCCGTGAAAGTAGCTTGGCGATGTACTGTATCTGGCGCTTCCTCGCGTTGCCCTTGGTGATTTTCCTGGCAGCTTCCACAGCTTCCCTGACCTGGTCATTGTCGATTTTCGCGAGATGATCAGGGGACAGCTCAGTCAATCGGTCGCCCAGTTCTTTTAACCCACCCATGTCACGTTTTTTCTGTGATTTACTTGGTTGGATATTGGAGTCAGTGTTTATTGGTTTATTCATGTGATGGTCATGCGTAGAAAAGGGTGGCTAAGCCAAGAAATGAAAGGAATCCGACGACGTCAGTGATCGTTGTTAGTACTACTGTACCGGCGATAGCGGGGTCAATTCGGATCGATCTGAGAAAGTTGGGTAACAAAGCACCGGATAAAGCTGCGGTCAGCAAATTGATAACCAACGCGGCCGCGATGATGAGACCAAGGCGGGTGTCATTAAAAAGTATCGATGTCGCAACGGCGACCACAAATGCCCAGAGACAACCATTGATGGCGCCCACGGCGACTTCACGTCGGGTTAGCCAGGCGAGGTTATTATTAAATAGTTCGTCTTGTGCCATGTTTCGAATAACCAGTGTCAGGGTCTGGCTTCCTGCAACGCCACCCATACTAGCAACGATAGGCATAAGAACTGCCAGGACAACCACTTTTTCTATGGTGTCCTTAAATATATCGATGACCGATGCAGCTATGAACGCGGTGATGAGGTTTGCGCCGAGCCAGATTGCCCGGCTCTTTGCGGTTTTCACAATGGGGGCGAAAATGTCCGAGTCTTCGTTCAAACCTGCCATTCCTAAAATGGAATGATCGGCTTCGTCGATGATGACGTCTACGACATCATCAATAGTGATTCTGCCCAAAAGTCTGTTGTCTTGGTCGATAACTGGAGCTGAGACCAGGTCGTAGCGTTCGAATTTTGCAGCAACATCGTGTTCGGACATATCTGCCGGAATGGCTTCTATCTTAGTGACCATCATCTCCCCGACGGTCAACGCTGGGTTAGAAACAAGCAGGGTTGCAAGTGGTAGCACGCCGACAAATTCATCCGTTGAGTTGACCACGAAAATACTATCGGTCATTGAAGGCAGTTCCGCATGTCTACGCAAGTACCTCAGAACAACGTCTAAACTAACCTGCGGCCGCACGGAAATAGTATCTGTATCCATCATTCCCCCGGCCGTATCCTCAGGGTAGGCCAGTAGATTTTCGACTCGGCTTCGGTCCTGGGCGTCCATCGCTTCCAGGACTTCCTGAATCAGGTCGGCTGGAAGTCGTTGGAGGATGTCCGCGGTGTCGTCGTCGTCAGTCTGTTCAAGAACAGTTGCGATCTGTTCACCAGATTTGTCACTGAGTAGTGACAGAACCACGTCTTCATCAATGTGTTGGATGATTTCACGTTGATGTGATTCGTCGAACAGTTCCCATAACGTGGTGCGCTGGGCAGGTGGAGAAGATTCGAGAACATCCGCGATGTCCTGGGGCTTGAGTTCATCCAGCAGGTTTTGGATTTCCTGCTCAGAGCGCGACTCGATCAGATTTTTAATCTGGGAAATCGCAGATTGCCTGGTAATTTCTTCGGTTTTCACTACTCGCTCTCGCCAAACTTGTCATTGACCAGTGCTTCAATGGCCGCCATGGCTTCAGTTTCGTCTTCGCCCTCGATACAGATGTCGATGTCAGATCCACAAGCTGCCTGTAGCAACATCATTGACATGATGCTCTTTCCATTGGATTCCTTCTCCTGGTTGGAAACGTTGATCGTTGAGGAAAATGCGCTGGCTGTTTTTACAAATACGGACGCAGCCCTGGCGTGAAGCCCGAGTTTATTTGTTATAGCCAGTTTTTTGTTAAACACCGTTCTTCCCGGATGGATATACGGGGGCGTTAAGTTCCCTATGACGAACCTGGACGTTCGCGAAGCTGGACCTATAGCTATCGAATAATTTCTGGCACATGAAAACACTTCGGTGCTGGCCACCTGTGCAGCCGATGGCGACAGTCAGGTAACTTCTGTTGTTTGCCTCAAATTTGGGTAACCACTTGTTCAGGTATCCGGAAAGGTCGGTGAACATTTCAACAAACTCCGGTTGCTGGTTTAGATAATCCTGAACGGGTTCATCCAAACCACAAAGTGAGCGAAGGTCAGGTTCCCAATGTGGGTTTGGTAGGCACCTGACATCAAACACAAGATCAGCATCTACGGGAACCCCACGCTTGTAGGCGAATGAAAGGAACAATAGTGCGAACTCGTGTATTTCCCTTGCAACCCGCGTGCGGATTTCGTCTCGGAGTTCATGGATCGTGAGGCTAGTGGTATCTATCGTCAGTGCCGCCAGATTTGCTATGGGATCCAGCAGTTTGCGTTCCAGTTCCAGGGCTTCGCGAAGGTCCGTTACCTGATTGCTTAGTGGGTGTTTTCTCCTGGTTTCACTGAATCGCTTCACCAGTGTCGGACTCGCGGAATCCAGGAATATCACTGTAGGTTCGACTATAGCGCCGTCGAAGCCCAGCAGGATGCCTGGAAACAAAACCAGGTCATCGGCGATGTTTCTCGCGTCAATGCTGACTGCAATCTTGCTTGTTGTCAGGTCAGAAGACAGGCGTGTAATCAGAGGCGTCAGTAGAGAGACCGGTAAATTGTCTATGCAGTAGTAGCCCATATCCTCCAAGACATTCAGGGCGGTACTTTTACCTGAGCCGGAACGACCGCTAATGACAATAAGCGAAAGCATCATTTGCTCAGTGAATTTATAGGTGGGGTGGTCGCAGAAAGGGCGCGCTTATAAAGTTCTGCGTTGTCCTTTGCGGCTATGAGGTCTTTTCGGTACCCCTCGATTTGGAACCGTTCGGCCAGCATGCCCAGTGTCGCCAGATGTTCAGTGGTTTCAGAAGCGGGCACCAGCAGTACAAACATGATGCTTACGGGCTCGTCGTCATGGGCCAGGAAATCAATGGGGTCCTCAAGTACGAACAAACTGCCTGTAATTGAATCACAGCCTTCGAGGCGACAGTGAGGAATGGCAATGCCATCTCCAACCGCAGTAGACCCAAGTTTTTCTCGCTCAATGAGCCCTCGGTAGACATCGCCGGTTTCAAGCTGAGGGACAGATCGGTTGATATGTTTCGCAGCCAGTTCAAAGGCACGTTTCTTACTGCTTGCCCTCAGAGAACATATGGTTCTCTCCGGAACGAGAATTGAGTCAATATCCATCCATCACGACCACCAGAAACGATGGTCGTATTATAGAACGGATTTGGGAAAGCTGTTATCAATCTAACGTTTGCTCGATATTTATGACCTTGGCTCGATGTTTATGTCCTTTTGTCTTTTCCTTTTTTTTGATCAGTTGGCGGTCAAGTTTGTCAGCTAAGTGATCAATCGCGGCGTAAAGGTCATTGTGTTCTGCCGCTGCGTAGATCTCACCACCGGAGATACGGATAGTCGATTCGGCTTTTTGACGTTGCTTCTCTACTGAGAGGATTACCTTCATGTTGGTGATTCTGTCAAAGTGCCTTTCTATTCTTTCCAGTTTCGTCGAAACATAATTTCTAAGCGACTCGGTTACTTCGACATGGTGGCCACTAACGTTCAATTGCATAAGACATCTCCAGCAGGGTTAAAGATTTTCAATCAAAAAATGAGTCTATTGTTAAACAATATATCAAACTCTCAATAGATTATTTGACCCAAAATATGGGGATTCGTTCATTATCGAGAAAAGATATTTAGTCTTTTTAAATCAACTCTTTACGTTCATTAGAAGGGGGGATTAGAAGCAGTTCCCGATACTTTGCAATGGTTCTTCGGGCGACCTTAATATTCTGTGCCTCGAGGAGTTTGGCGATCTTGCTATCGCTAAGGGGTTTCTGTGGGTTTTCATCAGAAACCAGTTTTTTGATCAGGGCGCGGATGGCGGTTGAGGATACTTCTCCGCCGGAATTTGTGGATACATGGCTGGAAAAGAAGTACTTCAATTCGAACAACCCGGAGGGTGTGAGCATAAATTTTTGTGTAGTCACACGGCTAATCGTAGACTCGTGAAGGTCAACTGCCTCGGCGATGTCATTCAGAACCAGCGGTTTCATAGCCTGCTCTCCATACTCCAGGAACCCGCGTTGGTACTCGACAATCTTTGTGGACACACGTAATAGGGTATCGTTTCTTTGCTGGAGGCTCTTGATGAACCACTTCGCTTCCTGAAGGTGATTCTTTAACTGTGTTCCGTCATCGCTGCTATCGCCTCGTTGGATAAGAGCGGAGTACTCCGGGTTAACCCTGATTCTTGGGGCAGATTTTGGGTTCAGCTCGACGGTCCAGCGACCGTTCTGTTTGGAAACTATCACATCCGGTTCAACATAATCCGTCGTTCCTTGTGCAATGGCGCTGCCGGGCCTGGGATTAAGCGATTGAACCAGACTTATTACTTCTTTCAGCTGGCCTTCTTTGATTCGGGCTTTACGCGCCAGTTGGGCGTAGTCCCTGCCTGCAAGCAGCTTGATGTGCTGCTCAACTACGACAATAGCCACGTCACGCCACGGCGTTTCAGAAGGCATCTGCTTAAGCTGGATGGCAAGGCACTCCTGAAGTGATCGTGATGCGATGCCCAGTGGGTCCAGATGTTGGATAAGATGAAGTACCGCCTCGACCTCATCGAGCTCCAGGTCCCACTCGTCGGGAGCCGAATCTACAATATCCTGTATGTCTATCTGTAGGATGCCAATTTCATCCAGACCATCTATGAGGGAGAGTGCAATATACTCGTCTGTCTCGGTGAGGTTGAGCAGGTTTATCTGTTCCATCAGATGGCTTTGTATCGTGATGGTGTCGGCGTTGCGGGTTTCGATATAGTTTTCATCGGAGGAATCAGACCCCAGGGTGGAAGTCTGGAAATTCTCATCAATGACATCATCCCATGTCGTGTCTACAGGTAGCTCATCCGACAGGGTTTCACTGCTGACCTGTTCGCTTACATCAGGTACTGTTTCACCATCAAGTTCTGGGTTCGGGATTTCGAATTCTTCGGCGTCAGGAGAAACGGCAACGTCATCGGTGACGCGGGATTCAGGGATATCAGGTTCGACCGCAACAATGTCATCGGTTGAAGCGGAGTCTTTGTCTTCACTTTCGGAAGACGCCTGGTCGACCTCCTCCAGCATGAAGTTGGAGTCCAGGGCATCCTGGATTTCCACTTCAAGTTCAAGAGTGGATAGCTGCAGTAGACGGATAGCCTGCTGCAGTTGCGGGGTCATCCGCAGTTGCTGACCCATTCTTACCGTAAGGGATGGTTTTAGTGCCATTAGGTCATTCTACATCCTGAAATTTTGTCCGAGATAGACTGCCTTTACTTGTTCGTCTTCCAGGATTTGTTCTGCGGTTCCTTCCGCAATAATGGTGCCTTCATTGACGATGTAGGCTTTCTCGCAAATATCGAGTGTTTCCCGCACATTGTGGTCGGTAATCAGGACGCCAATGCCTCGTTCTGAGAGTTGGCAGACGATTTCCTTGATATCAGACACCGAAATCGGGTCTACACCGGCGAAGGGTTCATCCAGAAGAATGAAGTCCGGGTCAGTCGTGAGCGCGCGCGCTATTTCTACGCGTCTTCTCTCGCCTCCACTAAGGGAAACACCGAGCGTATCCTTAATATGCGTGATGCGAAACTCGCTCATTAGCTTCTTGGCGGCTTCGACCTGTGCTGGATGATCCAGGTCAGCTCGAGTTTCCAAAATGGCAAGCAGGTTCTGTTCTGCTGTAAGTTTCCTGAAAACAGATGCTTCCTGGGGAAGGTAGCCGATGCCTTTGCGTGCACGTTCGTGCACAGCCAGATGTGTAATGTCTTCCCCATCGATACTCACTCCGCCACGATCGTGACTGATTGATCCGACGATCATGTAGAAGCAGGTCGTTTTCCCGGCACCGTTCGGGCCGAGTAAACCGACTACCTGGCCGCTGGCAACGTCTATTGACACGTCTTTGACAACCTGGTGCCCGCGGTAGCCTTTGGCAAGATTTGAAGCGCTTAGGACGTGCATTTAGCGTGAGGACTTTTTGGGGGTAATCGTCATATTGACTCGATCAGAGCCCCCGCTTGAATTCAGGTTTACGATGCCACGTCCCAGGTCATAGTAAAGCAGCTGTCCAGTGAATACGTCCTGTACCTGTTGCAATCGGGCATCACCGGACAGGTGCAGGCGTTCTTCCTGCACAAGATAGGTGATTTGCTGAGCGTCCGCGACAACCATATCCATGGCTTCATTTATTTGTTGTTGATAGTGGGCAAGTACCTCGGAGTCACTCTCAGTCTTGGCGATAATCTGAATGACTTCACTGTCCGCGGTAAAGATTTCAACCTCATTTGCGGTAACTTTCAGTGTCCCCTGGGTAATAATAACGTTGCCTGTGTAAACTGAAGAACCGCTTGCTTCGTCAACGATGGCTGCATCGGCCTGAATCCTGATCGGTTGTTCCCGGTCAGATTCCAGTGCAGATGAGAAAGTCGGCAGCAACGTCAGTAGGCAGAGTGCAAACCTCAAGCGGGTTGGTAAAAAGCGCGATATTTTCATGTCTTGTGATTCTAGCTTATTACTTTGAATCTCGCCCTATCTTATAAAAGAGAGTGTCAACGAAGAGTGGTCCGGCAAGAAAATTAATTGGGCAGGAATATGGTTGTTACTCTATGGGTAGGTGTTGAATAAAACATGAATTTTCCGGTATCCAAAAAGGCTTTCATGCCTGCAGCTGTTGTTCGACCACTCTGGTTGTCGATGAATACCGGCTCATCTGTTTCAGCGTAGTCGCGCTGTGGGTAGACCGTGAGGCTGTTTGTCTGGATATTGACAAACGCACTGCCGTTACTCCACTGCGAAGCTAATACATTGCTCCATAGTTCAACGATTTCTTCTCGATAGTCTGATGCGGGCAGAATGCGTCCCTCATTTGAGGTGATCTCCCACGGATCAGAGTCACGCGCTCTTCCAAGTTCAAGCGTCGGGAACTTCATGGTTGTTAGATCGGTCAGTGGAAAATGGGTAAAGCGGTTGGCAGCAATTCGATGCTGTAATTCGCCCTCAGGGTCAAACTGGCTGATAGTAGCGTTCAGCATATAGAGATCCGGTTCATTCCTGGGGGTGAAGTCCACAGCTTCCTCAGACTCAGCTATGAACCAGTTAATGGTCAGAGCGAAGGCAAGTATCAGTGTGCTTAGGACAATGATTCGGTTGATCATGGAAAGGCTTTGGTTGGTACCTTGGGCTTATGGCATTGGGTGAGTGCGAAGCTAGTATGCCACGAAGCTCAGGCTGGTTGTTGCCGGTAGCTGAGTTATAGAGAAATACCGGGTAACCGACCCCGAAACCGACCTGGAAGTAGATTAGTGGATCATCCCTTGATAGACCGTTTTGGATTGTGAACGGGCAGCGGTGGGACGCTCTGGTTTGAATCTGCGAGCGACAGGCAGGTCGCGATGGCCAGAATTGCTGGATTAGTTGATTCGCCCGGATTCTGAACGCTTATGGAAAGCAGCGCTGCGTGCTAATATGTCGCGCGTTTACTACCCAACCGAGTCTTGTCCATGGATGTTCCAGCCATTGAAGCTGTATTGCGGGAGAATTTACCCCAATGCGAGCTTGAACTCGTTGCCGAGGGCAACAAACTGAGCGTGAAGATAGTGTCTGATGAGTTTGCTGGCCTGAGTCGGGTCAAGCGACAACAGAAAATTTATGTTCTTCTTGATGACAGAATTAAATCAGGGGAAATTCATGCGGTTTCGATGATTACCCAAACACTGGAAGAGGCCAGCTGATAGCTTATGGATAGACTTCTGATACAAGGTGGTGCGGTACTAAGGGGCGAGCTTCGAGCCTCTGGTGCAAAAAACTCCGCACTCAAAATGTTTGCTGCGGCACTTTTGGCGGACGAGTCGGTGACGATAAGTAACGTCCCGCATTTGCGCGATATTACAACCATGATTGAGCTTCTGGTATCGCTTGGCGTAGAAGTTGTGATCGATGAAAAGATGAACATCGAGATTCATGCAAACACGATCAAGAGTTTTAAGGCGCCCTATGAGCTCGTAAAAACCATGCGCGCCTCGTTTAATGTATTGGGACCATTGTTGGCTCATTACGGGCAGGCAGAAGTTTCATTGCCAGGAGGGTGTGCCATTGGTCCAAGACCAGTGGATCAGCATCTACGGGGCCTTGAGGCGCTGGGTGCCAAGATCGAAATGGTTGATGGTTACGTCAATGCTACGACCGATGGCGGCCTTAAGGGTGGCCATGTCTATTTTGATTTCAGCACAGTTGGTGGAACAGAACACATCATGATGGCGGCCTGCCTTGCGGATGGTGTGACGGTAATGGAAAACTGCGCACGTGAGCCTGAGATTGTCGATCTGGCCGATTTTCTGAACAAGATGGGCGCTAAAGTTGAAGGCGCTGGTACAGACACGATTACGATTACCGGCGTGCCGTCAATGCACGGTTGCTCGCATCGGGTGATCGCCGATAGGGTCGAAACGGGAACCTACCTGATAGCCGCAGCGGCGACTGGCGGAAAGATCAAGATACGCGATGCAAACCCTGAGCACCTTGAAGTGGTTATCAGCAAGCTCAGGGAAGCAGGTGCAAAAATCACCATTGATGGCAGCACGATTGAATTGGATATGGAAGGTCGCAGGCCCAAGGGAGTTAGTCTTGTCACCGCACCGTACCCGGCATTCCCCACTGACCTTCAGGCCCAGATCATTGCGCTTAATAGCGTCGCAGAAGGGACCAGTACCATTAAGGAAACGATTTTTGAGAATCGGTTCATGCACGTACACGAAATGAATCGAATGGGTGCCAAGATCAGGCTCGAAGGTAATAATACAACAGCGATAGTTGACGGCGTCCCCCATTTAACCGGTGCACCGGTCATGGCAAACGACCTGCGGGCGTCAGTTTCCCTGGTCATCGCTGGCCTGGTTGCGCAAGGGGATACCATTGTAGATCGAATCTATCACATCGATCGTGGATATGAGCAGGTTGAGGAAAAGTTACAGAACCTAGGCGCCAATATCAGGCGAGTTGCGTCGGAGTGAGCTATGTCTGCAAAACTTGTAATTGCACTGACTAAAGGTCGGGTACTAACCGACGAGTTGTCTCTTCTTGCCCAGATAGGTGTCGAGCCAAACGAAGATCCGCAGAAGTCCCGTAAGTTGGTGTTTGAAACCAATCGCGATGACGTGGAAATTATGGTTCTGCGTGGTGCCGATGTTGCTACTTATGTGGAGCATGGGATCGCTGACCTCGGTATGTCTGGTAAGGATGTGTTGTTGGAGCACAGCGGTGTCGGTTTCTATGAGCCGCTGGATCTTGGGCTGGGTAGATGTCAGATTATGGTCGCTGGCCTGAAAAATGAGCCCGAACTGCCATCCAGACTGCGCATTGCGACGAAGTTCACAAAAACAGCCAAACGATATTATGCCGCCCAGGGAATCCAGGTGGACATCATCAAACTTTATGGAGCGATGGAGCTTGCCCCGGTAACCGGCCTCGCTCACCGAATCGTTGATATTGTTGAGACGGGTAACACGCTCAAAGCTAATGGCCTGGTACCCATGGAGCTGATTGCAGATGTCAGCACCCGCCTTATTGTCAACGAGTCATCATTTAAAACCAAGTACGATCGGATTAAATCGCTTATTGATGCGCTGGGCAAAGAAGCATGATTGCGCGATTGGATAGTGATTCACCTCGGTTTCTTTCAGCTTTGCAATCCCTGGGTGAGTTTCCGGAACAGGATCAGATACAGATACGCGCTAGTGTCGCTGACATTCTGGAAGATGTGCGTGTCAGGGGCGACGAAGCGCTGGTTGAGCTGACTAATCGGTTTGATGGCCGGTCCGTTTCTGATATGGCTGCGCTTTCAATCGGGCAAGATCAGTTGCTGGAAGCTTATGAGTCGATTGATGAGCTTGTTCGTGATGCGCTCATCGAGTCAGCTGACAGAGTTCGCGAGTACCATGAGCATCAAAAAGCCTCAATGGTCTCCGGCGACGGCTGGCGTTACACCGATAACATGGGTAATCATCTTGGGCAGAATATTCGACCGATGTCGCGGGTAGGCATCTATGCTCCCGGCGGCAAAGCATCTTACCCGTCGACGGTAATAATGACCGCGATTCCTGCTCAGGTTGCTGGTGTGAATGAGATGATTCTTTGTGTTCCCTCCCCGGGTGGTGAACTTAATCCAACGCTCCTGGCTGCCGCGCATCTTTGTGGTATTGAGCAGGTATTTTCCCTGGGCGGGGCTCAGGCAATTGCGGCGATGGCATTTGGAACTGAAGCTGTACCGAAAGTCGACAAGATTGTCGGACCGGGTAATATCTATGTGGCGACTGCCAAGGAAATGGTGTTTGGTAAGGTTGGCATCGATATGATCGCAGGGCCATCCGAAGTGGTGATTGTGGCGGATGATAGCGCAGACCCGAAATGGGTCATCCAGGACATGTTTGCCCAGGCAGAACATGACGAGATGGCTCAGGCGATTGTCATTTCGCCCAGCGAAAAACTTCTGGAAGTAATTGCGCAGCAACTGCCCATCAAACTGGCCCAGCAAAAGCGTCAGCCTATTATCTCTGAAGCTATTTCCAGTCGGGGAGCGTTGATCAAGGTCAAGGACCTTAATGAAGCCTTTGAGATTGTGAACAAGATTGCGCCAGAGCACTTACAACTGGCGATTGATGCGCCCGAAGTCTGGTTGCCTAACGTGCATCATGCGGGTGCAGTATTCCTGGGTGTTGATACAGCTGAGGTAGTCGGTGACTATACGGCAGGTCCGAGTCATGTATTACCGACGAGCGGCACTGCCCGGTTCGCGTCCCCCCTGGGTGTTTATGATTTCCAGACTCGTACGTCGATCATTCAATGCTCCCGTGAGGGAGCAGTAAAGCTTAGCCGTGCTGCTGCGATTCTTGCCAGTGAGGAAGGTCTTTATGCTCATGCCGAGTCCGCTTTGGCTCGAGTAAAGGGCTAACGGGCATCTCATGTCAGGCCCTTTGCAACGTTACCTGGACGGAGTAAGCCGAGGCGAATATCAGTCGGATGAATCCCAGAAGGTCGCGCTGCGACTCCTGCAGAGACTCTTTGACGAAATTGGTGCCTCTGCGGATAAAAAACAGCCTGGCTTTCTCTCCCGCCTTGTAGGGGGAAAAGGCAACCCGCCCTTGGTCAGGGGCTTGTACTTCTGGGGGGGTGTAGGGCGAGGTAAAACATTCTTGATGGACCTCTTTTACGAAGAGTTGTCCATGAAGGAAAAGAAGCGTTTGCACTTTCACCGGTTTATGCGCGAGGTTCACAGGAAACTCCGTGACTTCCAGGGTGAGCCGGACCCGCTTAAAAAGGTTGCCGCCAGTTTTGCAGGGCAGGCAAGAATTATCTGCTTCGACGAATTTTTTGTTAGTGATATTACAGATGCAATGCTGCTCGCGGGTTTGCTTGATGAGATGTTCAGGCTGGGCGTGACTCTGGTCGCCACCTCAAATGTAGCGCCTGATCACCTTTACGAAAACGGATTACAGCGGCGGAAATTTCTACCGGCAATTGAATTGCTCAATGCTCATACACGGGTTCACAATCTGGATGGAGGTTTGGATTACCGGCTTAGAGCATTGGAATCCGCGGAGATTTACCATTATCCCCTTGATGATGCTGCGGAAATCGGTCTGCAGGCAGCATTTCGTAGTATTTCCCCGGATGAGGGCAAGGTAGCAGTGGTGCTACCCATAGAAGGGCGTGACATCGACACGCGCCGCTGCGGTGACGGCGTTGCCTGGTTTGAGTTTGCAGCGCTTTGTGACGGTCCAAGAAGTCAGAATGACTACATTGAATTGGCCAGGCTGTTCCAGACTGTGCTGGTTGGCAATGTCCCAAGGTTCGGTGAGGAGAAGGAGGATCAAGCCAGGCGGTTTATCAGTCTTGTCGATGAGTTTTATGACAGGAGTGTTAAACTGATTATCTCCGCAGAATCTCCCATCCTGGATCTTTATCAGGGGCAGAGGCTGGCATTTGAGTTCCGGCGGACCGAGAGTCGCCTGCAGGAGATGCAGTCCAAGGAGTATCTGGCGAAGCAGCACAAGCCTTGAGCGTTGGGCTGCCAACTATGCTGAAACAGGCCGGGATCTTATCTGGTTGGGCCCTGGGCCCGGGTGAAGGCCTTTCGGTGCGGCAGGAGCGTCATGTGTCGTACAAATTGCCAGTCGATATTCTGCATTCAGGGCCTAAATAAGGTTTGAAAATCAAGGTATTACCGTAGTTTGAATGGTTCCCTGATTCTCCTTGCAACTGAGATGTGCCTTAGTTAATATGCGCGCTCCCTGAATCCTGATCTGTGTGCTCACAATGAGGGTTTTGAACATTAGAAGACGGTTAGTGATTAAGCATGAAGACAGTTAGCGCCAAAAAAGAAACAGTAACGCGAAAATGGTATGTCGTGGACGCCACAGGCAAGACTCTTGGGCGTCTTTGTACAGAGATCGCGAACCGTCTCAGAGGTAAGCATAAGCCTGAATTCACGCCGCACGTTGATACCGGTGACTATGTCGTCGTCGTTAATGCGGAAAAGATTGTGGTTACTGGCAAAAAGGCAACAGACAAGCTGTATCACCACCACTCGGGATACCCTGGTGGCATTAAGTCGATTTCTTTCGACAAGCTGCTAGTGAAGTCTCCGGAAATGATCATTGAGAAAGCTGTCAAAGGCATGATGCCGAAGAACAAACTGAGCCGTGCAATGCTCTCCAAGCTGAAAGTCTATGCGGGTAATGACCACCCCCATAGTGCACAGCAACCCATCCTATTAGAAATTTAACTAAAACCAGTATTTAGGTAGCAGCCAATGACCCAGTATTACGGAACCGGAAGAAGAAAATCAGCCAAGGCACGAGTCTTTATGACTGCTGGCGATGGGAGTATCCGGGTAAATGACCGTAGTCTTGATGAATACTTCGGTAGGGAAACTGCCCGTATGATCGTGAGGCAGCCTCTGGAAGTGGCTGATGTTACAGGCAAATTTGATTTCAACGTGACTGTTCGTGGTGGCGGTGGATTCGGCCAGGCTGGTGCGATCCGGCATGGTATCACTCGTGCTCTTCTTGCTTACGATGAGACGCTTCGCCCATCCCTTAGAAGCGCGGGTTTCGTTACGCGAGATGCGAGAACGGTCGAACGTAAGAAAGTCGGTCTGCGTAAAGCACGGAAGAAGCCCCAGTTTTCCAAGCGGTAATTTTTTACTCGCTAAAGCCCCCCATTCCAACCGAATGGGAAAACTCCAGATAAAACGCTGGCTTCGCCACATATTTCTAAGCATGTGTGGTAGAATCCGCTCGGCCAATTTTGGGGGCTTACCCGCCCTAATCCTGCGGTTGATCCAAACGGATTCGGGCTAACGGGTGGATGTTGTAACGGTAAGGAGAGTTCATTGTGAATGAAGATAGCGTCAATACAGGACGTCGCAATTTCCTGATTGGGGCGACCACTGTAGTTGGGTCTGCCGGAGTAGTAGGACTAGCCGTCCCATTCGTCGGTTCCTGGAACCCAAGCGCCAAGGCGCTGGCAGCAGGCGCACCAGTGAAAGTCGATATTAGCAAGTTGTCCGCAGGCGAAATATTGGGGCCAATCCCTGCCTGGAGGGACAAACCTATATTCGTGGTCAAGCGCTCAGATGCAATGCTTGAGCAGTTAAATTCCATGAATGACAGGCTGGCTGATCCAGAGTCGCTGCGCGAGCAACAACCCGGTTACGCCCAGAACGGCACCCGCTCAATTAAACCAGATGTACTGGTACTTGTTGGGCTCTGCACACATCTGTCATGTTCACCTAAATTCCGTCCGGCTATTCAGCCAGAAGTATTCGATGAGGAATGGATAGGCGGTTTCTTCTGTCCCTGTCACGGCTCTAAGTTTGACCTTGCCGGTAGAGTCTATGCAGGTGTTCCCGCTCCTTCTAACCTTGAAGTACCACCTCACTTTTATGAAAGTGACTCTGTAATTGTTATCGGAGAAGACGAGGGGACTGCTTGATGTCAGGTTTACAACAGTCATTTAAGAACGTGATGGGTTGGGTGGATGCCAGGCTTCCAGTAACGGAAACCTATGAAAAGCATCTGTCCAAGTACTATGCGCCAAAGAACTTCAATTTCTGGTACTTCTTCGGAGTATTGTCCGTGGTAGTGCTGGTGAACCAGTTGTTAACCGGTATCTGGTTAACGATGAGTTATGTACCGACAGCGGATGGTGCTTTTGCTTCAGTCGAATACATTATGCGGGATGTGGAGTACGGCTGGATGCTCAGGTATATGCATTCGACCGGCGCCTCAGCGTTTTTCCTCGTGGTTTACCTACATATGTTCCGAGGGCTTATGTATGGCTCGTATCAAAAACCGCGGGAATTGGTTTGGATTCTAGGGATGCTGATTTATATCGCGTTGATGGCGGAAGGCTTTTTCGGTTACTTGCTGCCTTGGGGAAACATGTCTTTCTGGGCAGGTCAGGTCATCGTATCTTTGGCCGGTGCCATTCCCTTCGTAGGCGAAGAGCTGGCGACCTGGGTGCGTGGAGATTTCAATATTTCAGGTATTACCCTGAACAGGTTCTTTGCGCTTCACGTGGTGTTGATCCCACTGGTACTGATTGTGCTCGTGTTCCTGCACATTCTTGCGCTGCACGAAGTGGGCTCAAACAATCCGGACGGCGTCGATATCAAGAAAAATCTCGACGAGAATGGCAAACCACTTGATAGCATTCCATTCCATCCGAATTACACCATTGGGCATGATTTACCTGCGATAGTCGGGTTCCTGTTTTTATTCTGCATCGTGATGTTCTACTACCCTGATGGCGGTGGTTACCTGATCGAGCACCCCAACTATGAGCCTGCAAACCCGCTGAAGACGCCTGATCTTATCGCGCCCGTATGGTACTACACGCCTTTCTATTCAATGCTTCGTGCGGCGACTTTCCCATTGTTCGGTCTTGATGCGAAGTTTTGGGGGCTGGTTGTGATGGCGGGTGCAATTGCGCTGCCGATCGTATTGCCCTGGCTAGATAAGTCGCCGGTAAAATCGATCCGGTATAAAGGGTGGGGCAGTAAAATCTTCCTCGCTATGTTTATTATCTCCTTCTTTATCCTCGGCTATCTGGGTGTTCAGCATCCGACGCCGGTGAGGACTTTAGTGGCACAGCTTTGTACCGCGATTTACTTCGGCTACTTTTTGTTGATGCCCTGGTATACCAGCGTTGAGAAGACGAAGCCGGTCCCGGAAAGGGTGACGATGCCATGAATATGAAGCAGATGTTGTTGGCAGTCCTAATCTTTCTTCCAGGGTTCGCGGTTGCCGCAGGTGGAGAAACGCTCATTCCCCTTGATGATATGGAGCCTAACCTGGAAGACCAGGCATCGCTTCAGCGTGGAGCGAAGACCTACTTGAACTACTGCATGGGTTGTCACTCACTTAAGTACCAGCGCTACCAACGAACTGCAGATGATTTGGGGATTCCTGCAGACCTGATGATGGAGCATATGGTTTTTGAGTCATCTGCTCAAATCGGGTCGCTGATGGGTAACGCCATGTCCGTCGACAACGCAAAGCAGTGGTTTGGTTCAGTTCCTCCGGATCTAACAATGTATACAATGCTGAAAGGTGGCCCTGAGTATCTTTACACCTATATGCGTGTCTTCTACGAGGACAAGACAAGGCCAATGGGTGTTAACAACCTCTTGTACGAGAACGTCGCTATGCCGCATCCCCTGTTAGAGTTGCAAGGTTTACAACGAAAAGTGTGTAAACAAATCCCGCGACTTGCTGACAATGGCGGCGAGATGAGAGACCCGTTGACCGGCGACCTGATCATGGCAGAACAGTGCGGTGACGATTTGATTCAGAGAGGATTCAGTCCTTTGGAACTGGTGGAAGGCAGCGGGTCCCTAACACCCGAGGAGTATGACCAGTTGATTTATGATCTGGCTAACTTCCTACATTACACGGCAGATCCCAGCCGCCTTGAACGAGAACGAATCGGAATCTACGTTCTTCTCTTCCTGGCGTTCTTCTTTGTCTTCACCTGGCTGCTGGGCCGAGAGTACACGAAAGAACAGCATTAAACTCTAGTGTCGTACCGATTGGTATGGCACCCATCTAACATCTAACCTAGTAAGGGGTGAAGAATGGGCGTAGTAGCCAAGCATTCATCAATGATTTTTTATTCTGACGGCAATGATCACTACAGCCAGAGAGTTCGTCTTGTTTTGGCCGAAAAAGGCGTCGCAGTTGAGATCATCGACGTTGAGCCAGGCAGCATGCCTGAGGACCTGGCCGGTCTGAATCCATACAACTCCCTGCCAACACTGGTAGATCGGGATCTTGTGCTCTACGAATCACAGGTCATCATGGAATATCTGGACGAACGATTCCCACACCCGCCCCTGCTGCCTGTCTACCCGGTAGCACGAGCGCAGAGCCGGTTGTTTATTTACAGAATCCAGAGAGACTGGTGTGGCTATGTCGACACGATAATCGCAGGCAGATCAAAAGATACGGTGATTGACCGGGCGCGGAAAGAGCTTCGTGAAAGCCTGGTTGCGATTGCGCCTGTGTTTGCTGACAAGCCATTCTTTATGAGCGAAGAATTCACCCTGGTGGACTGTTGTGTCGCTCCAATTTTGTGGCGATTGCCTGCCCTTGGAATTGATTTGCCTCCCAAACATGGCAAAGCTATTCAGGATTATATGGATCAAATATTTGAGCGGGATGCATTCCAGGCTTCACTCAGTGAAGCTGAGCTCGATATGCGGGATTAGTTGCAGATCATCCTGCTTGATTGATTACCTATGAATTCATCTGTCCCATACCTGATTCGAGCGATCAATGAATGGATCCTCGACAATAACTGCACACCATACATGGTCGTTGACGCGACGATGGATGATGTGTCGGTGCCGCTCGCTCACGTCAAGGATGGCCAGATCGTTTTGAATATCGGTCCACAGGCCATTAGGAACCTGAGTATCTCAGGTGAATACATAATGTTCAGTGGGCGCTTCGCCGGCATCGCGCATGAAGTCTATGCGCCCATTGGTGCTGTGATGGGTATCATTACCAAAGAGAACGGTGAAGGTATGTGGTTCCCGCGAGATGAGGAGCCTGAACCAACTCCGGACGGCCCCACGCCAGGAGATTTACCCTTAGAAGGCTCATCATCCGAGGGATCATCTGCAGGAGCTCCAGGCAAGAAGCCGAAGAAAGGCCCTCCTTCTTTAAAGGTCGTTAAGTAACGTAATCTTCGGCTCTTCAACGTTGTAGCGTGAATCAGTTTATATATTCAAAAACCTTTACGATTTTTTGTATACCTTGAATGTCTCTGGCTATATCCACAGCTGCATCGGCTTCTGCGCGGGTGAGTAAACCCATCAGGTAAACCACACCGTTCTCGGTGACAACTTTTATTCGGGTCGCGTCGGTGGATTCTGCCGCTGACAATGCAGATTTCACTTTCGTTGTCAGCCAGCTGTCGTTGGTTCGGGACAGGATAGTTGTTTTCCCTGCTACAGTGAGTTCATTATGAACCTTGCGTACGTTCCGCAATGGCTCAACCTGCGCAGTGGCCATGGGAATCAGGTCTGCAGATGAAACCTGTCCAGTTAGCAGAACAATACCATCGAAACTGGTGACATTAATATTGGCATCTGCGAATCCAGGATTAGCATTCCCGACGCGTTTTTTAGCGAGTGATTCATTTCTTGAATCATCAAAGGCTTCACCGACCGAATTAACCGTGCAGCTTGTTGCCAGGAATAGTGCCAGGATAAGAACAGGAAAATGCATAATGTTTAACTTTATAAAACGCTAATTCAGTCTAATGTAAATGCACCGGGTATCCAATCAATCTGTTTTCCTATTGATACAACATCGAATCGATAGCTCTTCCACTTATGACCGGAAGTCTGCAGATAGCGTTTAGCTGTATTAATGATTTTTGTTTGTTTGGGGTAGGTGACTGAGTCTGCGCCAGAACCATAATCGGAATTTTGTCGGAGTCTGACTTCGACAAATACCAGCAGGTCCTTTTTTTCCATGATCAGGTCAATCTCTCCTGTCTTCCATGAATAGTTGCGATTGACCGTGGAAAAGCCCTTTTTTAGAAGATGGTTTTCAGCGCGGGCTTCGGCCTGTCTCCCTGCTTCTTGTGTCGTTATGGCGGGTACTTGTGTAGTCATGGTTTTCGCGAAGTCACGGTTCTCGTGTAGTCAATGGTGTCAGCTACAGAGCAGCATCGAATATCATGGGAATTGTGCTCACCTTGCCATCCCGGAATTGTGCCCACATCAGGGAACGGTTTACGATGTTGTCCTTGTTGAGTGTAAGAATGCCGGTAGCGCCAAAAATTTTCTCTTCAGGGAATTTCTTCAACTGTTGAAGGCGGGGGTAGAGCCTGTGGACGTCGACGCCAAGCGCGTAGAACGGAGCAAGCTGGCTGCTGGCACCACTCCAGGTGTCAACAATTAGTTGTTTTGTACTGCCGTCGTTGGTTAATTTCCAGGGGATATCGCAAAAACGGATGCCGTTCATGTCAATAGCGTTTATTCGGGAGTCGGTGCCAACATGAACATGAGACGTCGCGTACACAGGGATATCCTCAGCATAAAAGAATGCCAGGGTTGGGTTAATACCCCGCGCCTGCGTTGCGTTGGAAAGCAGGAATACAAAGTCGATGTCCTGGCGGCGGCGCGCAGTGAACTCAAACCGTTCACCCGTAATTCGGCGCAGGCTTGCGGCTCGCTGCTCACTTGAATCTACATTTAGCAATGACTTAATCAAATCGGAATAGTCGCGCTGGTCTGTAAACCTGGCGCTATCTACAATTAAACCGCCGCGGCCGGTGAAACTGTCTGTGAAGGCTTCGAGGTTACGGTCGCCCCATTCGCTGTCAGGTGCAACGATAAGACCTCTTAGCAGACCCTCTCGGGATACCTGTTCCGCCACCTGTCTGGATTCGTCTTCCGGGGCTAGCCCGAACTGATATAGGTTCGGATTGATCTCGCTATTTAACGTCCGGTTAAGCGCAATGACAGGAACTTTTAGGGGCAGTCTAGCGACCTTTGTGACTTTTGCTCTATCCAGTGGGCCGATGATCAGTTCCGCTCCGCCTGAAACGGCTCTGGAAATAATGTCGAGAATATCACCGCTGGTTGAGTCGTAGATTTTCAGACTGGAATCTGGTGTTAACTGATAATGTGCAGTGATATATCCATCACGGATTGCGCGTCCAATCGCGCCAAGTTTGCCATTAAGTGGCAAAACCAGGGCAATGTTCTCTGGTCGTTCCTCGACAATTCGTGAAAGCATTTGCAGGGAAGCAGGAACGATGACCGCGGCGGAATGGTTCGGCCAGGCCTGTCGCCATTTTTTAAGCGCAGTCAGTTGTCGCAGGGGGTCATCCTGGAATCTTTTGGTCATTGCAGCGAGAGACAACCATCCTCTTATTTCGCTGGTAATGCTTTGCTCCGCCTGCAGTTGCAGTGTCTTCTCTGATAGTTGGAGCAGGGTTGAAAAAATAGTTTCGTGATTTCCAGGTCGCTCCTCCGGAGGCAGGAGGCGATTGATATAGATGAGCTCCCGGGCACTGGCAAGGTAACTTCGACCAAGTAGATAGCCCCTTGCCCTCAGTTTTCCAACTCTGACCTGCATTCCTGTCTCCAGGCGGATATTTTGGAATCTTTGGTCCTCCAGAATACGAATAGCCCGCAGAGGGTTGTCATTGGCCAGAGCTACCTCGGCGGCAAAGTAAGAATAATCCCGTGTAGATTTTCTTGAGACGTATGGAGACTGGATGGAATCTATTATTCGACCGGCGAGAGGGATGTCGCCTCCCTCTATCGCGATGCCAACTGCATCCAGTTTTAGTTCAGCAGATCTAGGGGGTTGGGTTCTGTCTGCTTCCAGTAATAGTCGATCAATACCTCTTTGTTCACTGAGCAGGGGTTGTCCACCCTGTGAAGAGGTATTCTTAACCGTCGGCGCAGTACATGCGGTAACCGTAAGAAGGAAGGCGAGAGAGAGAGAAAGAACCGCTAATTTGTTCATGTCACTTCAGCTACACTAGTGACACGGAATTATCCCACAAGTTGTGCTGTTGTTGTGCGAACTTCTGCCTGTAAAGGCAAACGAATTTTCCTGATGATCGGTGATAAATTGTCGACTTTATATGTAGTAGCCACGCCCATTGGCAATCTGGGCGATATCTCACAACGAGCTATAGAGGTCCTTAGTTCTGTTGATGTTATTGCCGCTGAGGATACCCGGCATACCGGCAAGCTGCTTTCGGAGTTTTCTATATCTTCGAAGTTGGTCGCATTGCATGACCACAACGAAGATCGGTCGACCGCCAGAATCATCCAGATGCTGGAGGTCGGACAGAGCATTGCTATTGTTTCTGATGCCGGAACTCCTCTCATCTCTGACCCAGGATATCATCTGGTCAATCAATGTTTGTCCAGGGGATTTGATGTCGTCGCAGTACCTGGCCCGAGTTCGGTCACTGCTGCGCTCAGTATTGCGGGAATGCCAACTAACAGGTTTTCGTTTGAGGGGTTTGTCCCTGCCAAAAATTTAGCGCGAAGGGAGTTCCTGTCGAATCTAAAGTTCGAAACAAGAACCCAGGTTTTCTTTGAGTCGCCTCATCGTATCAACGAAACCCTTCGAGCAATGGAAGATATCATGGGGCCGGAACGCCAGTTGAGTCTCTGCCGGGAGTTGACCAAGACATTTGAGCAGGTGGTTTTGGGTACCGTCGGTAAGATTTCGGAACAGATTGATTCAGGAGATATTCCTTCGAGGGGAGAGTTCGTCCTTGTTTTGCGCGGAAGTGACGAAGTACTGGCGGTCAACGCTGACCATTTGCTTCAAACACTGTTGGCAGAGCTTTCTCCCTCCAGGGCTGCATCGGTCGCAGCGAAAGTAACAGATTTATCCAGGTCAGATCTTTACGATCGCGCCCTGGGTCTGAAAAAGGGAGCAGATCCAGCTTGAGCGCAGAGGCGCCAGATAGTAGTCTTCGCGCCAGGAGTCGGCCAGGCAATCGCCCAAGCGCAAGCTAGGGAGGAAAGTCCGGGCTCCAAAGGGTAGAGTGCCAGGTAACGCCTGGGAGGCGCGAGCCTACGGAAAGTGCAGCAGAAAATAAACCGCCTGTTTTTCATTCGTGAGAGGCAGGTAAGGGTGAAATGGTGCGGTAAGAGCGCACCGCGCGGCCGGTAACGGGCGTGGCAGTGTAAACCCCACTCGGAGCAAGACCAAATAGGAATCCGCTAATCGTGACCCGCGATGGGATTCGGGTAGGTCGCTATAGGTGTCCGGCGACGGGCATCACAGATGAATGATTGTCCTCGACAGAACCCGGCTTACCGGCCGGCTCCTTATTTTTTAGACTGCTCATATTTTACGATCATATGAGCCCGTCCCAAGGTGTTTTCCGACGCTTCAGCACCGTCTCAGGCCCTATATTCAGGCGGCCCGGGTTTATATGCACATTGGGCATATAAAACAGCCTACATAGTACAGATTGGTCTTAGCTGAGAATCCTCATAAGTTACTTTAACTTATGAAGATATATGGCTGTAATCTATTAGGTTATGGTTTAGGCTACGTAATACTCTATAGAAATGCCCCTAAGTTATTGTGTTTTAAAGACAAATTGGCTCAATTGAGCTTGACAGGAACCTGTCTCCTTTCTAAGGTTCACTGTGAAGAAAAGTGGGTAAATGTGTCGTTTAGTGGAGAAGCCTTATTCAAGGTTGCTCCAGCGCTGAGAGGGTATTGTATTTTGACTCTCTGCTGATGGCTCATCGCCCCTATTTTCCAGTTTATGGAGTGGGTTTAAAGGCATGTTCAGGGGCGTAAATAACGTGAATATTGATGCGAAAGGTCGCATCGCTATTCCTACCCGGTTCCGGGATCAACTCCTGAATCACTGTAATGGTGAGATGGTTGTCACCATAGATACCGAAGAGCGGTGCCTCCTTATCTATCCCCAGCACGACTGGGATGACATTCAGCGCAAGGTAGAAGCCCTGCCTAGCTTTAATGTTGCTGCTCGTCGAGTGCAACGTTTATTGATTGGTCACGCGACTGACATTCAAATGGATAGCAGCGGCCGAATACTGCTGACACCACCATTGCGGGAATATGCGCAATTGGATAAGAAAGGCGTATTGCTCGGACAGGGTAAGAAGCTTGAACTCTGGAGCGAGCCGTCGTGGATAGAACGTCGAGATTCATGGCTGGAAGATCAATCCAGCCTGGAGTTACCCGACGAATTACAGTCTCTGTCCCTCTAGGTGCCTGCATCGTGACCGACCCCCACCAAACAGTTCTGCTCGAAGAGGCTGTTTCAGCCCTCATTATCGATCGCAGTGGCACTTATGTCGATTGTACCTACGGTCGAGGCGGGCACAGTCAGGCGATTGTGAACACACTTGAGCCTGATGGCAGGCTGCTGGTTGTGGACCGTGACAAAACAGCAATCGATCATGCGCAGGAGAAGTTCAAAGATGATCCTCGGGTAATGGTGGAGCACGGCGCATTTTCACAACTTGGAGAATTTACGCAAAAACATCAGCTCGAGGGCCTGGATGGCGTGCTGATGGATCTTGGTGTCTCATCGCCTCAGCTGGATGATGGAGAACGTGGGTTCTCTTTTCAGCGTTCAGGTCCGCTGGATATGCGGATGAACCAGACCGAAGGAGAAACCGCAGAAGAATGGCTTAGTGTGGCCAGTGAAAAGCAGATCACGGATGTCCTAAAGCAATACGGTGAGGAAAGGTTTGCCAAGCGCATTGCACGAAAGATTGTTGAAACGCGAGCTGTATCTCCGATCAATACCACAGGCAAACTCGTTGAGATTTGCCAAACATCGATCCCTCGGAAAGAAAAACACAAACATCCTGCCACCAGAACTTTCCAGGCGATTCGAATACAGGTCAATCACGAGCTGGATGAGTTAGAGGTCTGTCTGCGCGATGTGATTGAGTTACTTAATTCGGGTGGCCGGTTCGCGGTCATCAGTTTTCATTCTCTTGAAGACCGAATCGTAAAACGTTTCTTCAGGCGCATGGAAAAAGGTGATGACCTCCCCTCTCGCTTGCCAATACGGGATGCGGAGTTGAACAGGAGGTTAAAGGTTATAGGCAAGCCGGTTCGCGCATCCGAAGCCGAAATTGAGCGAAATCGTCGAGCACGAAGCTCGATAATGCGCATCGCGGAGAAGCTGTGATGCCAGTGATTGTGCAACAACTTATGCGCTGGTTTTTCTCGCCAAGGCCGGTGGCAGGTTCCTTTTTATGTGGCCTGTTGGTGGTGTCTTCGCTCGGTGTTGCATATTCGTCACACCAGACCCGCAATATGTATCGAGATCTACAACAGCTCGAGAAAGATCATGATGATCTCGAGCACGAATATGAAAAGCTTCTGCTCGAGCATAGTGCCTGGGCAGATTACACCAGGCTCAACGAGCTGGCGCAGGACAAGCTGCAAATGATCGCGCCCGAAACCAGTGAAATGGTGGTGCTGCGATGATGCTAGGGCGTGTCCATCTTGTGGGGATCATTGTTATTTCCCTGTCAGCGGCGATGATGATGCGGCTTTTGTACCTGCAGATTTTTGAAAAAGATTTTCTTCAGAATCAGGGCGATGCACGGACTATTCGAATGGAGCGTATTAACGCACACCGGGGCATCATCCAGGATAGAACGGGCAAGCCCCTGGCGGTTAGTACCCCGGCTTTGTCCTTGTGGGCCAATCCCAGTGAGGTTCTACAGTCAAATGCCAGCCTTGAGCCACTCACAACTTACCTGGGCGTTAAGGCTGGAGAGTTCGATAAACGGCTGAAAAGTGCCAAATCAAAAACCTTTGTTTATCTGAGGCGCCACCTCCCGCCGGCTGAGGCTCGCAGGATTCTCGAGCTGGAAATACCTGGAATCTATGCGGAGCGTGAATATCACCGTTTCTACCCCGCTGGCGAAGTTGCTGCACACCTTGTTGGGCTCACTAACATAGATGATAAGGGGCAAGAAGGGCTTGAGCTCGCTTTTGATACTTGGCTGGCCGGAACGGCAGGCAAAAAGAAGGTTCTAAAGAATCTGTACGGTGAAATTATTCGGGATATAAAGCCCGTTGCAGAAGCGCAGCCAGGAAAGACGCTGACACTTGGGATTGACCTGAGGCTTCAATATCTGGCCTATCGAGAGCTGAAGTCTGCGGTGAAGTCTTCTCAGGCAGAATCTGGATCGATAGTTGTTCTGGATGTTGAGACCGGCCAGGTTCTCGCGATGGTGAATCAGCCTTCCTACAACCCCAACAATCGAGTCGGTCTGGATTTGAGTGTGGTGAGAAATCGGGCTTTAACTGATGTGTTTGAGCCTGGGTCTACCGTTAAACCGTTTACGGTTGGCGTCGCGCTCCAAACTGGAAACTACAGCCCCCAGTCTACTATTGATACTGCGCCCGGTTTCGTTCGAGTCGATAATTTTACCGTTCGTGATCCACGAAACCGGGGTGAGATAACCCTGGGTGAGATCATTATACATTCAAGCCAGGTTGGCATCTCCAAGCTGGCTTTGGACCTTAATGAGTATGAGGTCTGGGGGATGTTTGAAAAATTGGGTTTTGGTCGCGATGTCGGTACGGGGTTCCCTGGAGAGAGCGTGGGGTATCTGCCCAACCACCGAAGATGGAAAGACATTGACAGGGCAACCTTTGCCTACGGCTATGGACTTACGGTCACGCCGTTACAGCTGGCGGCCTCCTACTTGACTATCGCAAGTGGTGGGCTCAAGAGGGATGTCAGTCTTATCGAAGGCATGGGAAGTAATGACCAGCGAATTTATTCCAGAGAAGTCGCAGACCAACTAAAACAGATGCTGGCGTCTGTGGTGACTGAGGGGACAGCAAAAAAAGCTGCGATAGAAGGTTATTCAGTGGCGGGTAAAACCGGAACGGTCAGGAAGATGGGGGAATCTGGTTACGAAGATACCCGACACCTTGCGTTTTTCGCAGGGATGGCGCCGGTTGATCATCCCCGGTTGGTTGGTGTGGTACTCATCAACGAGCCAAAGGGCGAGGAGTTCGGTGGCGGAGCGATAGCTGCGCCGGTCTTTTCCAGAGTAATGCAGAATGCCCTTAGGATCCTGAACGTGCCGCCTGCAGTCCAGGTTGAAGGAGGGGCTGCCTAGGTGATGCTGCGCGAACTACTTCCAGACATGTCGGTCCCTGCGATCGCGATTCAAGGAATTTGCGAGGATAGCCGGCGGGTTAAAAGCGGTGACCTTTTTTGCGCGGTCGCAGGTGAGCGGACCGATGGCCGAGACTACATAGCAGCTGCTATCGGCAATGGTGCGGCTGCAGTGTTGGGCGAAGCACCTTTACCTGAATTGTCTAACCCTCTGGTACCAATGGTTGCTGTCGAGGGTCTGCGCAGCCGAATGAGCGAGATTGCGGGCCGTTTCTACGGCCAACCAAGTGAAGCGTTGTCAGTTTTTGCTGTTACGGGAACCAACGGGAAAACCTCGTACAGTCAGTTGTTGGCGCAGGCATTATCCAGTGCCGGTGTTAAATGCGGCGTGATTGGCACAATGGGTTCTGGTGTGCCTGGGGCTTTGGTTGACGCTGGCCTTACAACGCCAGCCGCGATTGATATTCAGCGAAAGCTCCGGGAGTTAGTCGATTCCGACTGCGAAGCCGTTGTGCTTGAAGCGTCGTCACATGGCCTGGTACAAGGCAGGCTCGAAAATGTCAGGGTAGGGACTGCGGTGCTTACCAACATCACTCACGATCATCTTGATTATCACCTAACTTTTGAGTCGTACCGTAAAGCAAAGGAACTGCTGTTCCATCTTGATTCTGTGAGCAATGCAGTCATTAACCTGGACGATGAGTTCGCGTCCGACCTCGCGGCGGGACTGGGCGGCAGTGTTCGGGTGATCGGTTATAGCCTTGAAAAAGAAACGGATGTTTCGCTGATAGAAGCGTCGGCAACGGCTTGTGGGGTTGAAGTTTCTATCTCCGTGAATAGCGATATTGTTAAGGCACAGCTTCCCTTGTTTGGTTTATTTAACGTTCAGAACGTTCTCGCTGTGATCGCCACGCTGGTTTCGATGGGATGGCGCACATCACAAATTGAAGCTTCTCTTAAGAAATTGTCTCCCGTTGCCGGGAGAATGGATGTGTTACGCAGGGCAGGACAGCCCACTATTATTGTCGATTATGCGCATACGCCAGACGCATTGGAGAAAGCGCTATCTGCCGTGCGCGAACACTTTCCGGATCACCACATTAGCTGTGTTTTTGGGTGTGGTGGTGATCGCGATGGTTCAAAGCGACCGGTTATGGGCAAGGTCGCGTCCCGCTTTGCTGATCGGGTTGTGCTTACAAGTGATAACCCTCGTAGTGAAAAACCTGAATTTATCATTAGTGAGATTCAGGCCGGGGTGGATGCCGTTGACCTACATGTCAATGCAGACCGGGCGGAGGCAATTCGTGAAGCTATTCATCTGGTGACGGGAAATGGAATAGTAGTGATCGCAGGGAAGGGTCATGAAGACTATCAGGAGCTAGCTTCAGGTAGGGTGCCTTTCAATGACTATGCGGTCATTGACGAAGTCCTGAGCGCAGGTGCGGTGACAGATGACGAGGAAAAATAACGTGATCGTAGGCCTTGGAGAAACTGGTTTAAGTTATGCGCGATTCCTTGCCGCGCGTGGTGAAGATTTTGTGGTGGCAGACGACAATCCTTTTGAGGCTAATGTCGTGGCCGTTGATAGGATCAGCCCAGGCGCAATCATCGGTAATATTTCCGTTGACCGTTTGTTGCAAGCGGATGAAATATTTATCAGTCCGGGTGTTCCTCTGGGTCATGAAGCAGTGTCAATGGCTCGCGCCAACGGGAAAATCCTGCACGGCGATGTTCAGCTCTTTGGAGAACTGGCCGCCGCGCCCATTATTGGAATAACCGGTACGAACGGAAAATCAACCGTGAGCAGTTTCGTGTTCGAACTGATCCGCGACCAAGGGAAGAAAGTATCGCTCGCAGGGAATATCGGTACGCCCTGTCTTGATGTGCTTGCGGTCGACGTGGATTTTCACGTTCTGGAAATCTCCAGCTATCAGCTCGAACTGGCGACGGCAATGAAAACTGAAATTGCGGTTGTCTTGAACCTCGTGCCGGACCACATGGATCGATACGAGAACGAAGAGGATTACTACCGGACTAAACTTGGCTTATATGACAACGCGAAGAGAGCGGTCATAAACCGTTCAATGTCAGATGATCTGGGTTCGGCCAATTCTGCTGCAACCTTTGGTTCGGATATGCTGCCAGGAGAAAACAACTTTGGGGTTTCTGTTCAGGGTGAGCAGACGTGGTTGGTGCAGGGCAATACGAGTTTACTCTCAGGGGATGAACTGCAGGTAGCAGGCACACATAATTTTCAAAATATATTAGCGGGTTTAGCTATCGGATGGCTCATTGGTTTGGATATGAGGGCGATGCTGGATACCGCGAGGCGGTTCAAAGGATTGCCGCATCGATCGGAGATTGTTGGCGAAGTTGACGGGGTTACCTATGTCAACGATTCGAAAGCGACCAATCCTGGTGCTTTGGTTGCATCCGTCAAGGGGCAGGCCCTGGGCAGGAACGTTCACCTGATTGCGGGGGGGGATTCAAAAGGACTTGGTTTTGATGGGCTCTCCGCTGAGCTGGGGTCTTATCTGAAAGGTGTATATCTGATTGGTGCAAACTATGCAGCATTGCGGAGTGAGTTTTCAGGGCAGGGCACGATAGCCTGTGATGTATTGGCTCAAGCGGTCTCTGCTGCTGCAGCTAGAGCAACCGATGGGGACATTGTATTGCTGTCGCCTGGATGTGCCAGCCATGACCAGTATCAGAACTATGTTGAACGAGGTGATTCCTTTAAGGATCTCGTCGAGAGACTTAAGTCATGAGTATGGTTAAGAAACTTTCCGTTTCTACGCCTCAGCTGGCTGGGTTCCCGGTAGATCCTCTGGTTTTTGGAATAGCAGTATTCCTCATGCTTTATGGCCTTGTGATGATCGGGTCGGCGTCACTAGAGATTGGCGTCAAAACCTACGGTAATCCATTTTTTCTGTTAACCAGACATAGCATCTATCTTCTCGTCAGTGGTGCAGCTGCGTTGGTTGCAATCAGTGTCCCGATCCAGCGGTGGCAAAAATATGATGCCGCTTTGCTTGCCGTCTCGTTTCTTCTGCTGATGCTGGTTCTGGTTCCTGGTATAGGCAAAGAGGTCAATGGCGCAACTCGGTGGGTAGCGCTTGGGCCGTTCAGCCTCCAGGGGTCGGAGTTCGTGAAACTATTTGTCACGATTTACATGGCGGGTTACCTGGTGAGACGGAAGGAGGAAATTGAAACCTCTCTTAGTGGTTTTGCGAAGCCTCTTGTCGTGCTAACCCTGATTGTTTTTCTGCTGCTTGGGCAGCCGGACTTTGGCGCTGCGATTGTCATCATCAGCGCGGCTATTGGCATGATCTTCCTTGCGGGTGTCCCCTACCGCTTCTTTCTGCCGCTGGTTGCGCTTTGTGTTTCTTCGATAGCACTCATTGCGACACTAACGCCATACCGCCTTGCCAGGCTTCTGGCATTTGCGGACCCCTGGGAACACCAGTTTGATTCCGGCTATCAATTGACACAGGCGCTTATTGCGTTCGGTCGGGGTGAATGGATTGGGCTAGGCTTGGGTAATAGTATTCAAAAGTTGTTCTTCCTTCCGGAGGCTCATACGGATTTTCTGTTCTCAATCGTTGCAGAAGAAATGGGCATCATTGGTGCCGGGCTGGTGATACTTCTTTTTGCCGGTCTGGTTATACGAGGGCTTGCTATTGGGAATGCAGCGCGTCGTCAGGAACTTCCGTTTCATGCTTACCTTGCCTACGGGCTGTCTCTTATCATTGGCATTCAGGCGAGTATAAATCTTGGCGTCAATCTCGGCATTCTGCCTACCAAGGGGCTGACATTGCCTTTTATGAGTTATGGCGGAAATAGCCTCATTGTTAGTTGCATGATGGTCGCGCTGATTCTTCGAATTGACTATGAAACGCGTCAATTCCAGACTTCCAACATCAAGCGGGGTAAGCGAAATGGTTAGCCCGGCTTTGGTAATGACGGTGCCTGAAATGAGGCGCATCAAGTGCATACATTTCGTGGGTATTGGCGGCGCGGGTATGTGTGGTCTCGCAGAAGTCCTGCTAAATCAGGGTTACCAGATTTCTGGCTCCGATATGAATGCGTCAACGGTGACCAGAAGGTTGGAAACACTAGGGGCAAAAGTGTCGATCGGGCATGACGCATCTCACATAGAGAACGTCGATGTCCTCGTTGTTTCCAGTGCTATTCCCCAGAGTAACCCAGAGCTCGTAGCGGCTCATGAGATTCGTATACCGGTGGTTCGGCGAGCGGAAATGCTGAGTGAGCTCATGCGCTATCGTCATGGCATCGCCGTTGCTGGCACCCATGGGAAAACGACAACAACGAGCCTGATTGCCTCTATCTTTCGGCAGGCATCGCTGGATCCAACCTTCATTATTGGAGGTTTATTAAATAGCGCAGAAAGTAACGCCCGTTTGGGGGCCTCGCGCTACCTGATTGCGGAAGCAGACGAGAGTGATGCCTCATTTCTGCATTTGCAGCCCATGGTTACAGTGCTAACGAATGTAGACAAGGATCACCTTGCGAACTACGACGGCAGTTTTGAAAAGCTGAAAACCGCATTTGTTGAATTCGTACACAACTTGCCGTTCTACGGTTTGCTGGTTGCCTGTATTGATGATCCGGTGGTGAAATCCATCCTCCCAAGGATAAACAGACCAATCTTGACCTACGGGTTTGATTCGGATGCCGATTTCCTGGCGTTTGACGAGCACCAGGAAGGTTTGACATCGAGTTTTACGGTCCGTCGGCGGCAGGGAGAAGATTTGAAGATTCGGCTCGCGATGCCCGGCAGATACAACGTACTGAATGCTCTGGCAGCTGTTGCCATTGCATCGGATGAAGGTATTGCGGATCCAGATATTGTCGCGGGTCTTGAAGATTTCGAAGGAGTATCCCGAAGGTTTCAGGTTCATGGCAGGTTTTCCCTGGCAGATGGGGATTTCATGCTGGTCGATGACTATGGTCATCATCCAACCGAGGTTAAAGCTGTTATTGAGGCGGTCAGAAAGGGCTGGCCAGACACCCGCTTGGTCATGGTGTACCAGCCACATCGGTATAGCAGAACCCTGGAGCTGTTTGACCAATTCGTCGACGTATTGTCACAGGTCGATCAATTGGTGTTGCTCGAAACCTACGCCGCTGGTGAAGAGAGAATAGAGGGAGCGACCGGCGCAGATTTATATAAACAGCTCGGGCTTAAAACTGATGCCGAGGTCGTGTTTGTGGGTGCCATTGATGAGGTGCCAGAAGCGCTGGATCAGATTCTTGAGCCTGGCGACCTTCTAATGACCCAGGGCGCTGGTGAAACGGCAAAGCTCGCGCGAATGCTAACAGAGCGCTGGGAAGACTGGAGGGTGCTGCGATGATTCGACCCTCTACTGGATCTGTTTCCGCGATGTTACTTGTAGTAGGGGTGCTTGCTTTTGCAACTGTCTCCATTGACCGATCGGATGTTGAGCGAATGTCTATTGTGGGTAACTTTGATGAGCGCCAACTGGAAAGTATTAAAGCGCTGCTCACCGAAGTTGACATTGCATCCAACGAAGTTGAACAGCTCAAGGAGACCCTGAGTGCGCTGGACTGGGTCCACCACGTCAATGTCAGAAAAAACTGGCCACAAGGGATTGAGGTTGAATTTTTCCCTGAGAGCGTCATTGCGTACTGGAACGACAACGGGTTCATTAATAGGGAAGGTAGAGTGTTATACACCGAAATGTTGGTAGGTGGAGATCTTCCTCATTTGTATGGCCCTGGGGGTTCTGAGCTGGATGTAATGAAACAGTTTCAGCAGTTGAGCCAGATGCTGAATAACCACGGACATGAGATAAAAGTACTAACAGTAACCGAAAGGGGGTCCTGGTCGCTAGAAACTGAAAGCGGTGTGCAGGTGCTGCTAGGCCAGGAAGATCTGAAAGCACGCATGCGAAGATTTCTCACTGTCAGTGTCAGGCTGGCAGAACGAGGGGATGCCAGGTTCGTTGAAAGAATGGATGCACGATACATCAATGGTGTGGCTGTGCATTTTGAGAAAAACAATCACATAAAACTCGCTGAATTTAATAAAAGTGTAGGGGAACGAAGCTTATGACTAGTCCAATAGGTGGGCGCATGATCGTCGGTCTGGACATTGGGACGTCCAAAGTGGTCGCCATTGTTGCGGAAATAGGGATTGATGGTGAAGTCGATATTGTTGGGATCGGCAGTCATTCGTCACGTGGATTGAAAAAAGGCGTTGTGGTGAATATTGAATCCACCGTTCAATCAATCCAACGAGCGGTTGAAGAAGCGGAACTAATGGCTGGCTGTCAGATACATTCGGTGTATGCCGGTATCGCCGGTAACCATATCCGCAGTCTGAATTCCCACGGCATAGTTGCCATCAGGGACAAGGAAGTATTCCAGCCAGATATTGACCGGGTGATTGACGCGGCGCAGGCAGTGGCGATTCCTGCTGATCAGAAGATACTTCACATCTTGCCCCAGGAATTCATCATCGATAATCAGGAGGGGGTCAAGGAACCGCTCGGAATGTCTGGTGTCAGGTTGGAAGCCAAAGTTCACCTGGTGACTTGCGCAGTGAATGCAGCGCAGAACATCGAAAAGTGCATTCGTCGGTGTGGATTACAAGTTGAGGACGTCATCCTTGAACAGCTTGCGTCTGGTTATGCGGTGCTTACCGAAGACGAAAAAGAGTTGGGTGTTTGCCTTGTGGATATAGGCGGAGGTACGACTGATATCGCTGTCTTTACTGAAGGTGCTATCAAGCATACCGCAGTAATTCCGATTGCTGGAGATCAGGTAACCAACGATATTGCAATGGCGCTCAGAACACCGACGCCGAATGCAGAAGAGATTAAAATAAAATATGCGTGCGCGCTGGCAAGTCTTGCTGGCGAGAATGAAACCATAAAAGTGCCCAGCGCGGGTGACCGGCAGGATCGAGATCTTTCCAGACAGGCTTTGGCGGAAGTTGTTGAGCCAAGGTACGACGAGCTATTTACTCTGGTGCAAGCGGAACTGCGCCGGAGCGGTTTCGAAGACCTGATTCCGGCTGGGGTTGTATTGACGGGAGGCACTTCGAAGATCGAAGGCGCTGTGGAACTTGCTGAAGAAATCTTTCATATGCCGGTCAGTCTTGGTAAGCCTAAAAACGTGTCGGGCTTATCAGACATTGTCCGCAACCCAATATATTCGACTGCCGTTGGCTTGTTGCAGTACGGCGCGAAACAACAACCCGAGAACATTGTGATGCCTGGTGCCGCAGGCATGGATGGAATGATGGGCCGGGTGAAGAGCTGGTTTATGGGGAACTACTAATGTTTGCAACAACGATTACTAATGAAATTTTCACTAATACTAAACACTCGTTTACAAGAATTGTCTTAGCCTGAGGAGGTTAACTATGTTTGAAATCGTCGATAGCGCACCAGAAAACGCGGTCATTAAAGTGATCGGTGTAGGGGGCGGTGGTGGTAATGCCGTTGAACATATGGTCAAGCAGGATGTCCAGGGAGTTGAGTTTATTTGCGCCAATACTGACGCACAGGCACTCAAAAACCTGGGTGCCAGAACGCTTCTTCAATTGGGTTCCGGAATTACCCGAGGACTCGGTGCAGGTGCGAACCCTTTAATGGGCAGGGATGCGGCGCTAGAGGACCGAGAACGTATTGCTGAAAGTCTAAATGGTTCCGATATGGTGTTCATCACCGCTGGTATGGGTGGTGGTACCGGCACAGGGGCTGCACCTATCGTTGCCGAGATTGCCAAGGAAATGGGAATTCTCACGGTTGCGGTAGTGACTAAGCCCTTTGTGTTCGAAGGCAAGAAAAGAATGAGAATTGCTGAAGAAGGGATCGTTGAGCTTTCCCAGCATGTCGACTCGCTGATTACTATTCCTAATGAAAAGTTACTGACTATCCTCGGGGAAAAGACGCCATTGCTTGAGGCATTTGGGTCAGTGGACGACGTTTTATCCGGTGCTGTGCAGGGTATAGCGGATCTGATTATTAGGCCCGGTATGATCAATGTCGACTTTGCGGATGTTCGCACTGTGATGTCTGAAATGGGTATGGCCATGATGGGTAGTGGCAATGCCAGTGGTGAGGGTCGTGCCAGAGAAGCAGCAGAATCTGCGATTCGTTCACCATTGCTCGAAGATGTAGATTTCACGGGAGCTCGGGGTGTGTTGGTGAACATTGCCGCAGGTACAGACATCTCTCTGGGTGAATTCTCTGAAGTTGGAGCGACCGTTGAAGATTTTGCTTCTGAAAACGCTACGGTTGTCATCGGTACTGTTATTGATGAGTCGATGGGTGATGAGCTGCGCGTGACCGTTGTCGCAACAGGATTGGGTGTCCAGGGGCAGATGGAAAGATCGCCAAAAATGAAAGACGAGATAAAGAAAAAGGTGGCTGGTGATGGCGTGCCTGATTATTCGGATTTCGAGCGACCCACAGTGATTCGAAATGCTGCAGTTAATGGCACTGACGAGGTTGATCTGCACGCAGACAAGGACCTGGAGTATCTTGATATTCCTGCTTTCCTTAGGCGTCAGGCAGACTAGCCGACTCTGATCATCGGTCACTATGTGAGTGAATGGTTACTAACTTCGATGCCGGTATTGTTCTTGGGTTTTTTTACCGGTTCTTGAAACTTAATGTGATTTTTGTAGTCATAGACTCCAGTTAGCGGAATCTATGCCAAATTCGCGATTTGGCATAGAGGTTGGCAAGGGCATTTGGTAGTATTCGCGCCGCACTCGGGGACGAAAACAGACAATGATCAGGCAAAAAACGTTGAAAAACGTCATTCGTGCGACAGGCGTTGGTCTGCACACTGGCGAGAAGATATACCTGACGCTCAGGCCCGCTGCCGCTGATTCCGGCATCATATTCGTAAGGGTAGACGCTGACCCAGCGGTTGAGATCCCTGCGCTAACGGAGTTCGTTGGAAATACTACCCTCGCTACTACAATTTCTCGAGATGGCCAGAATATCTCCACCATCGAGCATTTGATGTCGGCTTTTAGTGGCCTTGGTATTGATAACGCTTATGTTGAGGTTAGTGGGCCAGAAATGCCAATTATGGACGGTAGCGCCGCCACCTTTGTTTTTCTGATCCAATCTGCAGGAATCGAAGATCAGAACGCTCTCAAGAAATTCATCCGGATCAAAAAGGAAGTTCGGGTTAACGATGAAGAAAGCGCGCGTTCCTATAACCAGTCAGCGACAATTCGTCCCTACGATGGGTTCAGGGTCAGCCACACAATTGTCTATGACAATGCAGTGATCAAGGAACAGCAAGCCACAGTCGACTTTTCAATGACATCATTTGTCAAGGAAGTTAGCCGGGCTCGAACATTTGGCCTGATGCAGGAATTTGAGCACCTGCGTGAACGTAACCTGGCCCAGGGCGGCAGTCTGGATAATGCCGTTGTGGTGGATGAGTACCGCATCCTGAACGACGATGGTCTGCGTCACGAAGATGAGTTTGTCAGGCACAAGATCCTGGATGCGATTGGTGATATGTACCTTCTGGGTTATAGCCTGATTGGTGAGTTCGTTGGCTACAAGTCTGGACACACGGAAAATCACGCGCTGCGTAAGAAATTATTAAGGCAAACGGATGCCTGGGAAATTATCACCTTTGACAAGGCGGAAGATGCGCCCATTTCTTATGGCGGTCTGGTCAATAGCGAATTCTAGTCACCCCGGGTTCTCTTCGAGAGCTTAATCAGGGCATTTCTAAGGGCTTCATCCTCAATGTACGCCGCGGTCAGCTGCAGTTGGGAGGCATTCCGGGGTGTCAGATAGCGCTCGCTGTCTTCAGGCTTTTTAGCAGAAAAGATGGGTTGAACCTTAATTTTGAGGGAAGAAACCTCAAGACCACGCCGACGAAGTGTAGAAATGATATTACGTTGACGATACCGGATCTGGGTCGCCTGGGTACTTTTAGAGGTTAGCAGCGTTAACTCATTGTTTTTTAAGGAAGCCACGCTTGTTTCAACATCCAGCACGCCATCCACAATTTGCTGTATAGTTCGCAAGTCTTGGGATTGGGCATAGAGTGAATGCAGTATATGATTAGACCCTTTGAGAATCTGCTGTGTTGACCTAATAGATTTGGGCACACGGGACATGTAATGGCGCGTCTGGAAGAGTGAAGAAAACAGTATCTATGAAGTTCATCATCGTTGACAACAAAACCGGCAGACATCGATCCTTTAATGCTAATGCATTTATCTTTGGCGTCGCACTAGCAGGACTGATTTCAATTCCTGCTGCAGCGGGTTACTTCGCTTACCGATTTGGGGTTGGTGAGGCCGCACTGACAGGTGAAATGGTTGCCAAGTGGCGTGAGGTTCTTGATGAGCAACGATACGCGATAGAAACCACAAGAGGCGATGCAGAGCATACGCTTGCGGCATCGGCACTTCGAATCGCTCAGCTTCAGGCACGAATTGTTCGTCTTGACGCTCTGGGTGAACGACTGACGGAAGTTGGTCGACTAGAAGAAGGTGAATTTGATTTCTCCCAGCCCCCGGCGATGGGTGGACCAGAGAATCCTGTGGGGCAGGCGGGCTACCAACCACCTGCTTACATTGATTTACTGGATCGGCTGGCGCATGACATTGAAGACCGTGAGCAGCAACTTGGTGTTTTGGAAACTTTGTTAGCCAAGAGGAAAATGGATCGTGATGTATTCATTGCGGGGCGACCTGTAAAGAAAGGATGGATGTCATCGCGCTTTGGTCATAGAAGCGACCCGATTTCTGGAAACCGGGCATGGCACAATGGCGTTGATTTTGCGGGTAAGAACGGCGCTGATGTCATTTCAGTTGCCGCAGGCGTTGTTGTCTATGCTGATACCCGAAATGGCTACGGCAAGATGGTGGAAATCAACCATGGCGGTGGCTACTCGACTCGTTACGGCCATCATAAAGATCTAAAAGTAAAATCTGGTGATATCGTCCGCAAAGGCGAAGTCATTGGCCTGATGGGCAGTAGTGGTCGTTCGACCGGCCCTCATGTTCACTTTGAAGTATTCAAAAACGGTCGCGTTGTCGACCCCTCGAGTTATATCCATCGCGCCAGTCGCTGATGCCAATATCTTAGATTTTTCGTGGCGAGCACCCTCGCCTAACTTATTGATTATATAGAGAAAAAGTAAGATGGTATTGCAGGTGCTAAGCAAAGTCTTTGGCAGCAAGAACGAACGCGAACTGAAACGAATGCGAAAAACGGTTCTACGAGTGAATGTGCTGGAAGATGATATCGAGACACTTTCTGCGGAAGCGTTAATCGGACAGAGAGCGAAACTGAAATCCCGGCTTGAGGCAGGTGAGTCCCTTGAAGATATCCTGCCAGAGGCGTTCGCTACAGTCCGTGAAGCAGGTAAACGCGCGCTCGGCTTAAGGTTGTTTGATGTCCAGATGATTGGCGGGATTACACTTCACGAGGGTCGAATTGCAGAAATGCGAACTGGCGAAGGTAAGACTCTCGTCGCGACGCTGCCACTGTACCTGAATGCAATTAGTGGTGACGGTGTGCATTTGGTGACGGTAAATGACTACCTGGCCAAGTGGGGCGCCGAATGGATGGGGTCAATCTTTGTGACCCTGGGTATGACTGTCGGTGTGGTCTATGCCGGACAGTCAGCGGACGAGAAGCAGCGTGCCTACCAGGCAGATGTAACCTACGGTACAAATAACGAATTTGGTTTTGATTACCTGCGCGACAATATGGCTTTCTCTGCTGAAGAAAGAGTCCAGCGCAGAATGAATTTTGCCATTGTCGATGAGGTCGATTCGATCCTTATCGATGAGGCGAGAACACCTCTAATTATTTCAGGCGGGCTTGAGAATACTGCAGATGTTTACAAAGCCATCAACGGGATAGTTCCTGGTTTGGTCGAGCAGGTTAAAACACCTGAAGACATAGAAGAAGAGAGAGAACCGCCCGGCGACTATTTCGTGGATGAAAAACAACGAGATGTTGAACTTACTGAGGAAGGTCACCAGAAAATTGAAAATCTTCTTGTTCGCAAGGGTTTACTCGCAGAGGGTGAGAGCCTTTATGGCACTGCTAACCTTACGTTGTTTCACCACGTCAGTGCGTCCCTGAAAGCTCACAAGCTTTATAAAAGCGATGTGGATTACATCGTCGCTGAAGGTGAGATTGTTATTGTCGATGAGCACACAGGTCGAACCATGCCCGGGCGCCGCTGGTCTGGCGGTATTCACCAGGCGATTGAAGCCAAGGAAAATGTCAACATTACCAACGAAAGCCAGACGCTGGCTTCTACTACCTTTCAGAACTATTTCCGGTTGTACAATAAATTGGCTGGCATGACTGGAACGGCCGATACCGAGGCATTTGAATTCAGGCAGATCTATGGGCTTGACGTGGTTGTTATTCCAACGAACCTACCAATGGTTCGCCGTGACCTGAACGACCTTATATTTATGAGCCATGCTGAGAAGTTTGAGGCGATTGCTGATGAGATCGCCGACTGTCTGGCGAATAACGCGCCAGTTTTGGTGGGTACCGCTTCCATCGAAACATCAGAACTGCTTTCCGAGTTGCTTAATAAAAAGAAGGTCAAACACAGCGTTCTAAATGCTAAGTTCCATGAGAAAGAAGCAGAAATTATTGCCCAGGCTGGTAGGCCGGGGACAGTCACTATCGCTACAAACATGGCAGGTCGAGGTACTGACATTATTCTCGGTGGGAGCTGGGAAGCAGAAGTAGCGCGTCTTGAAGCCCCTACACCCGACCAAGTTGAGAAAATCAAAGTGGCCTGGCAGGAAAGCCATGACCAGGTCCTGGAGGCCGGGGGGTTGCACGTCATTGGTACGGAACGACATGAGAGCCGTCGAATAGATAACCAGCTACGGGGTCGTGCCGGGCGTCAGGGTGATCCGGGCTACTCCAGATTCTATCTGTCCTTGGAAGATGACCTGATGAGGATCTTTGCGTCTGATCGGGTTCGCGGGTTCATGCAGAACATGGGCATGGAAAATGGGGAAGCCATCGAACACAAGATGGTTACTAACGCGATTGAGAAGGCGCAGCGAAAAGTTGAGGGTCGTAACTTCGATATTCGTAAACAACTGCTTGAATATGATGATGTTGCGAATGACCAGCGCCAGATGATTTACGGACAGCGTAACGAGCTGATCGAGTCAGAAGAAATCTCTCATATTGTCGATGCTCTCTGGGATGATGTCATTGATGAAGTCATTGATGGTTACATCCCTCCTCAGAGCCTAGAGGAGCAGTGGGACGTGCCGGGCCTGGAGTCTGCCTGCCACACCGAGTTTAACGTGAAGCTGCCGGTTCAAAACTGGCTGGATGAAGATTCTTCGCTTTTTGAGGATACTTTGCGACAAAGAATCGTTGGTGAGATCCGTGCGGAATACGTCAAGAAGGAAGCACTGGTAGGACCGCAGCTCCGAATGTTTGAGAAACGCATCATGCTCGATATCCTGGATGGCCTTTGGAAAGAACATCTTGCGGCGATGGATTATCTGCGGCAGGGAATTCATCTGCGAGCCTATGCACAGAAAAAGCCCAAAGATGAGTACAAGCGAGAAGCTTTCGACCTTTTTGATAATCTGCTTAGAAGTGTCAGGTTTGACGTGATTCGCTTTTTGTCCAGAGTTCAGTTTCAGTCCGAAGAGGACGCGGAAGCGCTTGAACTCAGGCGCCGCGAAGAGGAATCAAGGGTGCAAAAAAATTACCAGAAGGATGGTAGCCCTGGGATGGATGGTGCAGCAGTGAAGACACCCGCTGATGAACTAAACGAACCCTTTGTGAGACCTGATAAGAAAGTGGGCAGAAATGAATCTTGCCCCTGCGGCTCCGGTAAAAAATATAAAGCCTGTCACGGAAAGCTTGGCTAATTCGTGTCCGAGAATACTACACCGCGGTGGCTATTTACCGATAACAAGTTGATTATTAAGCTAATATTACCTGTATGTCGCGCCAGGTTTTGCCTGGAATCAAAATTTCTGGACGGGAACTAGCTAATGGCTGTTGGCGATTATTCAACGGATTTCCACATTGTTCCGGGCGTTCGTCTGGGGGGAGTTCCTTGCGGCATCAAGGGTGTAGATCAGCTTGATCTCGTTTTGTTTGAATTCGTGTCTGGCAGTGTCACTGCCGGAATGTTCACGCAAAGCCATTTTGCAGCGGCGCCCGTGCTGGTTGGCCGGGAGCATCTTGATCAGCGCGATAGTCGGTACTTCCTGATTAACAGCGGTAACGCGAATGCAGCCACCGGAGATGAGGGTAAGTCTGATGCGGTGACTTGCTGCAAAGCTCTGTCACAGCAAACCGGTGTTAGGCCTAATGAGGTAATTCCATTTTCTACAGGTGTTATTGGCGAAAAGCTGCAGGTTGCGAACATTACCGACGCATTGCCAGAGTTGATCCCAACGCTCGATGAAACGAACTGGTTGCTCGCTGCTCAAGGCATTATGACGACCGATACCCGGCCCAAGATTGCAACTCGCCTTTTGGAGATAGAAGGCAAGGCTGTGACAATTACTGGTATCGCCAAGGGCTCTGGGATGATACAGCCCGATATGGCAACAATGCTCACCTATATAGCCACTGATGCGGTGGTCTCCAAACCGGTTTTGCAGGAATTGTTAAAAACAGGAGCCGAGCAGTCATTCAACCGTATTACCGTGGATAGCGATACATCGACCAACGACTCCTGCATGTTGACGGCCACCGGGGTTTCTGGTGTCGGTTGTGATGCAGGAGCTGCAAGAGCGAGTTTTCAAGAGGCGCTTTTTTCAGTGATGCAGGAACTCGCCCACGGTATTATTCGTGACGGCGAAGGTGCAACTAAATTCGTGACGGTTAATGTGTCGGGCGGTATGACCAGGCAAGACTGTCTTAGTATCGCCTACGCGATTGCCAATTCACCGCTCATGAAAACGGCACTGTTTGCCAGTGATGCCAACTGGGGCAGAATAGTTATGGCGATAGGCAAGGCTGACGCGACTGTCGACCATTCAAAGATTGACGTTTACCTTGGTGATGTCTGCCTCATGAAGTCAGGCGGTAAGGACAAAAATTATCGTGAAGAGATGGGCGCGGAAGTAATGGAGCATGCAGAGATCACCATACGCGTTGAGCTGAATATAGGAAATGAAACAGAAACGGTGTGGACCAGTGATTTGTCACATGAGTATGTGACGATTAATGCAGAATACCGGACATGAGTGCAGAGCTTAAACCGCCTCTAAGTTAGGTCCTGCCCGTGGATATCGGATTCAGTGACGTCATCATGGTCAGCATCGGATGGAATATACCGGTTACCCTCAGCCCATTCCCCAAGATCAATTAGTCGACACCTGTCCGAACAAAACGGCCGGAACTTACTGGAAGCTACCCAGGCAACCGCTTTGTCGCAGGTAGGGCATTTTACGATGAGGTTAGCCATGTTTAGTTCCCGCCTGTTGATAAAGCTAAATATAGCTGATGGAGCTTTTGCACTTCCAGCGTAAGTTGGTGCTGTTCGCCGTCATTGATGATCACATCGTCCGCATCAGTCATTCTGGCCTTGCGATCAGGTTGTGCGCGCAAGATCGCTGCCACTTGTTTCTGCGTATTGTTGTCTCTCTGCATGACACGACTGATTTGGTCTTCCAAGGGAGCGTCTACAACCAGCAGTCGATCCATCATGGGGTTTCTCCCGATGCCAGTTGAAAGAACCAGTATTGCGTAATCAGAATCTGCGCTGGATGTAATGTTTAGAAGATCCTCGACAATGGAGCTATGAGTCTGCTTTTCCACGAACAATCGATGGTCGTTATCGGAAAACACGAGTTCCCGTAGCACCGGACGATCAAGCGTTCCATCTTTTTGGACTACCGACTCGCCAAATCGCTCGACGATGGCTTCGTACGCGGGTTTACCCGGTTCAACTACTGTTCGGGCAGATATGTCCGCGTCGGCGACGACAATGCCAGCGTCGGCGAACAATTCCGAGACGGTGGATTTCCCCGTACCTATACCACCGCGTAAACCTACTACAAATTTAGACATCAGACGCCGAAACTAAATATAAGATACATATCGATGAGTTTGTTGCCCCAGAGCAATGCGATGAATCCGGCAACGGCGAGGAAAGGCCCAAACTTGATCGGTTTGGCTTTGTCGCGACCGAAAATAATCATCGTTCCGCCAATAGCAGCACCAGCGAAGGATGACAAAACAATGATCAGGGGGACGCTCTGAACACCAAGCCAGGCGCCCAACATTGCAAGCATCTTAAAGTCGCCGTACCCCATGCCCTCCTTGCCTGTCACCAGTTTGAAGAGGTGAAAAATTGTCCAGAGGATCATGTACCCCACGCAGGCGCCCCAAAAGGCGTTATCGAACGAGGTTATGACACCGAAATAATTGATGACCAGGCCAATCCAGAGGAAGGGCATGGTGATGTCATCAGGAAGTAATTGCGTGTCGAAATCTATGAGTGCAAGCGCGACCAGAGACCAGAGGAGAAAACATCCGGCTAGACCGTGTAGGTTTGGCCCAAGTACTGCGATGACCAGGGCCGTCAGGATTGCAGTGGTGACTTCTACCAGGGGGTATCTGCCACTGATGGCTTGCCGGCAATTCGCGCACCGCCCTTTGACGAGGAAGTATCCGACAATGGGTATGTTATGCCAGGGTTTTATTCGGACATCGCAGTGTGGGCAGGTTGAGTTTGGGACCACCAGGTTAAAGGGAGTCTCGTGGGTGGGCAGTCGCTTGGCGAGGTCAGCAACAAGCGGGTCTTTACCCGTCGCATCCGCGAGAATTTCCAGGGATTGCTGTCGCCAGTCACGCGTCAACATGATCGGCAGACGATAGACTGCAACGTTAATGAAACTGCCGATCGCAGATCCGAACAGGAAAGCGACCATTGGCGCGAATAAGGGATAGTGTGCCTGTAAAGTGGCAGCTTCTTGCAGCATGAATTCAGCTAATGTCCTGGCTTAGTTCGGTGGCTCACTTGCCACTGATTGCGTCACCCATACTAAAGATAGGAAGGTACATCGCGATAATCAATCCACCGATCACGACCCCGAGAAACGACATGATAATAGGTTCCATCAGACTGGTTAAACCATCAACAGAGTTGTCGACCATTTCTTCGTAGTAGCTCGCTGCCTTGTCCAGCATGCTATCGAGCGCACCGGCTTCTTCACCGATTGCGACCATCTGAATCACCATGTTAGGGAATACACCGGAAGCTTTCATTGAAGTGTTCAGCTGAATACCGCCCGAGACCTCTTCTCTGATCTTGTTAATCGCTTCCAGGTAAACGACGTTCCCAGCGGCGCCGGCGACAGACTCCAGCGCGTCAACAAGCGGAACACCAGCAGAGAAGGTTGTTGAAAGTGTTCGTGAAAAGCGAGCGATACAGGACTTATCAAGAATATCGCCAAGGATTGGGATCTTAAGCATCAATCGCTCCTGCCCATCCCTGAGTGTCTTGGATCGTTTATGCATTTGCTTGAAGGTAAAAAACACGACGGCCAACCCCGCTAATCCAGCAAACCACCATTCGGTCATAAACCGGGACATATTTACAACCATCTGGGTAAACTCAGGGAGCTCTGCACCGAAACCAGCAAAGATTTCCTCGAACTGGGGAACTACCTTGACTAATAGAATACCGGATACGACCCCGGCAACGACCAGTACTGCTATTGGATAGTTCATTGCGCTTTTGATTTTGGCTTTCAGCTGTTCGGACTTTTCTTTATATTCTGCCAGTCGATCAAGCATGGTTTCCAGCGCACCGGACTGCTCACCTGCTTCCACAAGGTTGCAGAACAGATCATCGAAATGTTCTGGTTGGGTTTTAATGGCATGGGCGAATGATTGACCAGAAGAAACTTCGTCCCGAATCTTGAGGATTAGTTCTTTCATCGCGGGGTTGTCCATACCGTCAGCCACAATCTCGAAGGACTGAACAAGTGGTACACCGGCTTTCATCATTGTTGCAAGTTGGCGAGTGAAGAGCGCGATATCCGCAGGGGTGACTTTTGCCCCAAAGCTGGCAAGGGCGAAGCCGCCACTTTTCTTCTTCACTTTGGTCGGGTTAATCCCCTTTTTCCTGAGCTCTGCCTTGGCGATATTGGCGTTGGAGCTTTTGATTTCACCTTTAGTCTTTTTGCCAGACTTGTCGGTGCCTTCCCATGCAAATAGTTGATTAGCTGCTGCCATATCGACCTCTTAATCTTTTTTGGGATACCCCGTTCTAGTGACCACTTGTCACTCGGTTAATCTCTGCCAGACTTGTTGCGCCAGAAATAACCTTTCGCAGACCCGATTCGTATATGGTGCCGAAGCCTTCACGCGCGCTCACTTCGCCAATCTGCAGCGCGTTGCCATCTTCCATGATTATTTTTCGAATTTCAGCGGTGACCTTCATCGTTTCGTAAATGCCTACTCGTCCCTTGTAGCCCGCTGAGCACTTTTCACATCCCTTCGGGCCAAAGACTTCGAACGTTTCCGTTAGTTGAGCCGCCGTGAACCCTGCCTCTAGCAGGGCACTGTCAGGTACCTCGAGTTTCTCTTTGCAGCTACATAGGCGGCGACCGAGACGCTGGGCCACAATCAGATTGATCGAAGTTGCAAGATTGAACGCTGCAACGCCCATATTACGCAAACGGGTTAGTGTTTCAGGGGCGCTGTTTGTGTGCAGAGTCGACATCACCATGTGGCCAGTTTGCGCCGCCTTGACTGAAATAGACGCAGTCTCCAGGTCTCGAATCTCGCCGACCATAATGATATCGGGGTCTTGTCGAAGGAAAGACCGCAGAGCCTCGGCAAAATCGAGACCAACCTTGGCATTTACTGGACATTGGTTGATGCCTTCCAGGTTAATTTCGACGGGGTCTTCGGCGGTAGAGATGTTTAGCTCAGCGGTGTTCAAGATATTTAGGCCAGTGTAGAGCGATACCGTCTTGCCAGAGCCTGTGGGACCAGTTACCAGGAACATACCTTGCGGCTTGTACAATGCTTCCATGTATAGTTTTTTCTGGTCGTCCTCGTAGCCGAGTGCATCAATACCCATCTTGGCTGAGCTTGGGTCTAGTATTCGTAGTACAAGCTTTTCGCCAAACAGAACGGGAAGGGTGTTAACCCGGAAGTCGATGGACTTGGTTTTGGATATCTTTAGCTTGATACGACCGTCCTGTGGGACCCGTCTTTCCGAGATATCCATTTTGGACATTACTTTTAATCGAGCAGAAATTCTGGGGGCAAGGTTAACCGGGGGCCTTGCGATTTCCTGCAGTACGCCATCAGTTCTGAACCTGACCCGATAAGCCTTCTCGAAGGGTTCGAAGTGCAGATCTGACGCGCCGCTCCTTATAGCGTCCATCAGCATTTTGTTGATAAATCGAACAACGGGTGTGTCGTCGATGGCTGTACCTTCGTCGGCATCACCACCGCCAGGTTCGTCAACAGCCTCCATGTCAAGGTCTACATAGTCATCTTCGCGAAGATCTTCCATGCCATCGTCTTCCTGGCTTTCCAGGAAGTTTTCAATAAAGGCAGCTAGTTTGTTTTCTTCGACCAGTACTTCTTCAGTCGAGATGCCTGTTTGAAATTTAATTTCATCCAGACCAGTTCTGTTGGTTGGGTCAGATACAGCCACGAATAATCGGTTGCCGCGATGGAATACGGGAATAGCATGGTTTGACCGGATCAGCTTTTCATCAACAAGGTCTTTCGGGATGGCATCCGGGTCGAGGGCTGTGATGTCCAGAAGTGGGGTGCCGAACTCTTCGGATGCCGATGTGGCGATTGCCTTTGAATCAACAATATTGTTCTGCACAAGATGAGTAACAAAAGGTACCCGGGTCTTTCTTGCTTCTTCGGTGGCTTCCCTTGCAACGTCCTCTTCTAGGAGATTATCCTCCACCAGTCGACGGGCAAGACCGCTTAATTGAATTGGAATGGCCGCCATACCGATTGTTCCTCTTAAATGCTGGCACGCCCCAAAAAGCCAAGGGCAGAATTCCACTGTAAAGTTTACATTTCAGCCGGAGGGGTGTCGATAGAAGCCTTGTTAATAATGGGCCTGTTGAAATTGTACAGAATTCACATTGGGGAGAGTATAGTGGCACCTACCGTGCCGGGAAAGTGACCGAGGTGACAATTTGGGTCATTCCCTGACTGTCTGTACAGATAAATCTGACAATTTTGGTCACTTTCTAACTGTAGGTAGTTGTAATATTGTGGTGCAATAATTGCATTATAGAATATCGATAGCTAATGCCACCTTGCAATAGGCTAACAATTAAATCTTATCTAATGGAGATAATTCAATGAACACATTCCAAAAGGGTTTTACCCTCATCGAATTGATGATCGTGGTCGCTATTATCGGTATTCTTGCCGCTGTAGCTCTCCCTGCTTATCAGGACTACATTAAAACGGCGAACATGACCAAGGTTAATTCTCAGTATCAAGGTGCTATTCGCGCCACTACAAATACTATGGTAAGGGGTTCTACTCAGCTCGCACTTGGCTTGACTGATACCACGCCAGCTACTGTGGCCGATTGGATCACTCTCTACAATCCAGGTGAGAATAATGCACCAGGTGGTGGTGATGCATTCATAACCACCGCAACAGGGGATGCTACAACCGGCGCTATCGGTGTTGCTCTGTCAGGGTCTGGCGCTACTCAGAGCGTAACGCTTGTGCGACCGGCGTACCAGGACTTGGAGGCAGACACAGAAATTATTAATGCAGCGGATGTACAGTAAGTAGTAACAGTAACTGGTTTATTTTAACCAGCTAAACAAAAACCGGAAGGTCGACACCTTCCGGTTTTTTTATTTCTGTTTTTTGCGATTCATGTTGTTTACAGTATTAGTGGGTTTTGCAGGTGTGACACAAATGAAAGCATTAATTCAGAGGGGTTTTTCGTTGATTGAGCTAATGATTGCACTCGCGATCGTCGGCATCATGTCAGCAATAGCGATACCGTTTTACTGGGACTATCAGGTCGACGCGAGAGCCGGGGTTTCTCAATCGAACATTCAGTCGATCCACTTGTTGCAACGGGATCGTAGAAGAGAGTTTGGCGAATACGTTGAAGGTACCTATGTTCCGGGCGGGGACGTTACATTAAGCTCTAGGTTGGGGTGGGATCCGGGCACTGGCGCTGATCAGATCAGCTATGTCGTAACATGTGCGACTGATGGAGTGACCGCGGGCGAATGTACGAGGTCAAGTGCATATACAGTGGTGGCTACACACGTAAATGCGCCCTCCGGCGAAGAATCCGTCCGAGAGGACGTTTGCCCCATAGAGCCCCAGGGCAAGCCAAACTTCAACCCGGGATAGTAAAGAAGTCGAAGCGCCGCTGGATTTCCGGTGACAGGCAATCTGGATATAATCCCGTAACTAGCCGGAATAGCTCAGTTGGTAGAGCAGTTGCGTCGTAGCATGGGTATAGATGAAGAAACGGGAGAAGACCGACAGGCAAAGCTCTTTGAACTCACCGCCCAGACCAGCTTACCGACCATGCTTCACGACGACGAGCGACCGCGAAATGTCTGGATAGAGCAGCTGGCGCTGGCTGAACGAATTGACGGGGCGGGTACCCCGATCCTGATTCCCGATAACTCCGAACTTCGTGTTGAGGTCTTTGGTCTATGTGCGATTGTGCTGGCTGAAGACGGGCGTTAACCTCTACCTAACCTGCTATTTTTAAAATGGGCTTCTGGTGTGTGTCCGTGGGAACATAATGATAGTAATAGTAGCGTCACGGCCCCCGCCCCAACATTCGCCAGCAAATAGAACGAAAGGTTTCCCTGGTATATTTTGATACTTAAAACAGCCTACAGGCCAATAAAAACAATAGGGTAAAACAGCGGTTGGGTCGTCTTTCCGGCACCAAATCCCCTGCGGTTAAGAAATTATGAGTACTGCTTAGGCCCTACCTGGTTCCGAGGAAAACAAAGGTACAAAAACCAAAGTAATGGAGAAAAAAGATGGCGAACGGGTGGACACCGTAGCGTCGAGCGCAGGAGTCAGTAATGATCCAGCAATGGCAGCAATGGCAGCAATGGAAGAAATCGACCGAACCAATCACAAAAGAAGGAAAAGCTAAGGTTGCTCAGAATGGCTACAAAGGCGGAAGGTGGAAGTTAATACGCGACCTTACTCGCGCGTTTCGAGAACAGCAAAGTGCTACTAATTCTTGTGTTGATCGATAAGCTGGGACCGGTGCCTTACAGGCGCCCGGGTTGATCACTGAAAAGATTTTTATTCCGCGCAAAGTTGATTTGGCTGTCTATCCACGAATGTTTTAGGGTTGGGTAGCTGTTGCACCTTTAATTGGTGGTAGTTGTGCTGCAATATGTTTGTTGGTTTGGTGATGACTATGGATTTGTTAGTAAGGGGGGTAAGTGAAGATGGGACGTTTAGCTGGGAAAGTTGCTGTCATAACGGGCGGTTCAAGTGGCATCGGTGAAGGGACCGTTCGACTGTTTGCTCGTGAAGGTGCAAAAGTTGTCATTGCTGATCTTCAGGATGATCAGGGCAATGCCATCGCTAATGAATTGGGCGATGCTGTGATCTACCAGCATACAGATGTCTCCAGTGAGTCTGATGTTGAAGCGTTGGTGAAACTCGCAGTGGATCGATTTGGTCGACTTGATTGTTTCTTTAACAATGCAGGTTTCGGTGGTGTTAGTGGCGAGATTGATCAGACAGATATGGGGGATGCCTATGATGCGACAGTCGGTGCCATGTTCACCGGCGTTGTACTTGGCATGAAACACGCTGCCCGCGTGATGAAACCCCAGGGATCAGGTTCTATTATCAGTACGGCAAGTGTGGCTGGCATTCAGGGAGGGCTGGGGCCGCATGTGTACTCTGGTATCAAAGCCGGTGTTATTGGATTAACGCGGTCGGTGGGCCTGGAGTTGAGTGCGTTTGACATTCGAGTGAACTGTATTTGTCCCGGAGGTATCGCCACACCAATCTTTGCTCCGATGATCGAAGAGGAAGCGGTTGGGAGCAACGAAGATATTCGAGACGTGATGCGTCCACGATTGGCAGCCACCCATCCAATTGGGCGATCCGGTGAACCCGAAGATATTGGTAATATGGCATTGTTTTTAGCGAGTGACGACTCAACCCTGGTGACGGGTCAGCAACTTGTGGTGGATGGCGGATTGACCTCCATGCACTCTCGAGCTGAAGTCTAAATCTTATGAAGTGACCGGGATGCGATCTGGTGATACTTTGTTGTTTTCTCCTTTCTGGTTGTGGCTGGGTGTTCAAAGACATCAGATCAACCGCAGGAACAGCTAAAAATAGTCCGACTCACTCTGGGGACAGAGCTGGATTCTCTGGATCCAACTCGCGCAACCAATGTCACTAGCTGCTCGCTTAAAGTTGCTTACTCTTCTTGTCTTATATGGAACAAGGGACTATGAAAGATAAACCTAATAGACCAGCCTGGTTCGCAAGGCGTAATATCAGTCCATTTGTTCTTGATGACTCAGCTGTTATTGAACTTATAGGAAAAGCTAGCCATTCAGTAGTCTCCTGGGTAACCAAGGATAACCAACCAGTGTCAGCTGTCATGCTCTATGTGCTAGTTGATAACGTTATTACAGTTACATCGACTAGGAACCACGCCAAATACCATGCCTGGCGACGAAACCCGGCAGCGTCCTTCTGCATATGGGATCCGCAAGATATTGGTCGTCAGGTAACACTGCGAGGTCAAATCGAGATAAAGCAGGATGCCGAACTATTGCATCGATTTACCGAAGGTTTCTTAACAAGGTTCGGGCGCGGCACTCCACCCTCAGCTAAACGTCTTGCGGCCGAAATTGAAAAGTTTAATGCGCCTGACAGGCATATGATGCAACTACATGTGGAGAAGGTGCTTAGTCACGACCTTAATCAGCTGCTCGAAGTGGAAAAAAATGGCACAGATGTCTGGGGCTGATAGCGATTAGGTGCGTAAATACTTGCACTGGAAGCCGCAGTTTAGATTTGATATCTAGGGCCTATCTACCGTCAACCTAGCTCTACCAAAGCCCACATGTTGATCTCAAGCTTCAGACATAGCATCTACAGCCTAACCTTCGCCACCCTGTTGAACCGCTATCGGAAGATAGGAAGCATAAACCACATTTTCCGAACAAGAGTCATGTATGGTGATGCCTACGCAACCTTAATCCTTCTCCTACATCCCTAAACAACCCCTCCTGCGATTATCTACTTGCTAGGTCGAGCCGGGCACCCATACTTTGTTTGTCAAAGGACACGGATATGACCTTAATTACACGCAGAAACCTACATTCAGTAGGTCTTCTTCAATAATTGGCTGCGTCATCCAGAGGCGAAAGCGGCCGATGAGCATTGTGCAGAGGAAAACGTTCGATTTGGCCATTGAATTCAGACGCTGTCTGAACGCGGCGGTCACCGGTGCGTGTACGCTGCTCGGTTCGTACTCAAACTGTATGTAACGTCAGCGCCTTACGTCCGGCGTGGGGACCGAATGCTAGGCCACAGGTAAAGGGTTGCCGAGGGTGCTGGCTTTGCGTTCGAAGCTGCTAACGTTTTTTGGGTGGTTGGCTAAAACGATCGATGACATTACTCGTTACCTGAGCTACGTCCTTGTCCTTCAGCCCATAAGCCCAGTCTGTGCAGCCGGTGGTGAATACTTCTCCTTTGCCTCGCCTGAAAATACCCATGACGGCGTGACCGTTTGAAAAACGCTCACGATTTTCCAGCGTATCTTCTCCACCAAGTCGCTCAGCAACCCAGTTCAGTTCACCGATGTAGTTGTCAGCGAGTGTTGAGGGTGCCTGCTCGGTTTCCCAAAGTCTGGCGGTGGCAGTACCGAGGACCTCAAAATCGAGCGGCGAGTCTAATCCGGAGGCTATGGGGCGTCCGTTCGATTCGGTTAGTTCACATCCGTCACACTCGTAGCCAACAACCATTCCGTCGGCGCCGAGAGTACTGCCTAGCTTCTGTTGGGTTTTTGCAAACGCCCAGTGATCAGGCTGCCAGACGCTATAACCACCTGTGCCCTCCGGAGAGTTGGGCATGTGCGCATAGCCACCACGGGTGAAAGAAACGCCAGTCATTTCATTTTCGGGTCGACCGACAAGGGGGTCTGACCACATGGTTGATAACTCGGGGGCACCGGTTGGGTCGTACATCGGATCTAATTCGATATCGCACTTGTAGCCTACCATTTGCCGATAGTCCGCTTCGAACCGCACTTGCCAGAAAGCAGTGTTACCTGAGAAGAATGCAGCGTTACCGCCAGCGTCGATAAAGTTTTCTACGGTATTGCGCATGGCTGTTGACCAGTATTCGTCATGTCCGATCGAGATGTACGCGCGGCTCTTGTCGAGCAGACTGGGGTCCCGGTCAAGATCAAGACTAGTTGCGTAATTTAGGCGGTACCCCTGTTGTTCTGCCCAGCGTACGAACAGCATCTCCCAATTGGCCCATCCCGCGGCCATACTCCAGCTGTCGTAGCCGGTCGCCCGGAATGCCTGCATTTCTTCAGGCGTCCAGTCTTTGTATTTAGCGATGCGGTGTAGATGTGGATCTGCCTTCTCAAGGAACCCGGGCTGAAGGGGGCGCATAGGAGAAGTGACGTGACCTCCCGTGTAGTAGCTGGCACCACCCCAGGTGTTGTATGCGTTCCAAGTAGAGGTCGCAAGAACTAGCGTTGCATCAGCGGATTCTGATGAGCGCACGACAAAAAAAGCTTGAGCTTTATTCCCGTCAGCATCTTCGAGCCGAACGAGGTAAAACCCTGATCGCCACTCGGGTGCAATGGTAAGTTTGAACCCGCCTCGCCAGCGGCTACCTTCGACGGCGATGTCCCCACTGACATCCTGGGCAATACCCGTGATATTCGCCTGTGTTAGTACGGTTTTGTCTTGCGCGCCCTGCCTTACGACCTCGATATTAAACGTGTTTGCGGTGGTGTGGCAGAACAAGTCGATTGATTCCGAATGCTCGCCGCTTTGCGGCCAGCAATATCCCGCGATCACAATTTTGCCTCGTGCGGCGCGTGAGCTGAAAGGGGCCCCAACGCCGAGAATGCTTCGTCAACAATTTCAAGGGTCAGTTGGATATCAGTCTCTGTATGTGCTGTCGAAATAAAGTGATTGTGATATCCCAGCAGGTAAACCCCCCTTTTTACACACTCGTCTATCCATGCCACGTGGGTCTCGTAGGACACTCCATCCAGTCGATAGTAAGGCATGGCGGGAATTCCGGACGCGATAAGCTTGTAGCCGTGGGTGCTGGCAATGTTGACCAGTCCTTGGTTTAGCGTGCTGCCGATTTGGGTCATGAGGTTAGCGGCATCAATTTTCTGTAACTCTTGAAGTGTTGCTTTGGCAGCTGCCATGGGTGCTGCATTAAAAAACTGTGTACCGGTGAAGTACACCTCCTGTGCGGTTTGCCGGAGGGCGTCGCAGCCGGTTAATGCTGACAACGGATGGCCGTTGGCAATGGCTTTGCCGAAGCAGATTAGATCTGGTGTGAAACCATACTCACGATTGGAACCAGCAAGATTGATTCGGAACCCTGCCCTGACATCATCAACGATCAACACGATATCGTTCTTTTTGCAAAGCGCTTCCACCTGTTGCCAGTATCCCGGAGCAGGTAATGTGTTGTCCCGATATACTGGGTGATCGTAGGGCGATGAGATAAATGCGGCAATGTCACCGGGGTGCTGGTCAATTAGACCTTGCAATTCCGTAGTATTATTCCACGCGACCTCCAGGACGTCCTGCGTATCTGTTTCTGTTGTGCCTAGCCTGTTGCCGAGCATCCAAGGTGCAACGCCATGGTAGCCGTCAGTAACCTTTATCACTTTGCGGCGACCGGTAGCTGCGCGAGCAATCATGACGGCGAGGGCGGTGCTGTCGCCGCCGTTCTTGCCGAACAGTGCCCAGTCGGCGGCGCTGACCATGTCTACCAATACTTCCGCAAGCTCAACCATTGCAGGGGAAGCTAGGCTAACGGTGTTACCTTGCCGCAGCTGTTTGTTAGCAGCTTCTTCAACCTTTGGGTGCCCATACCCCAAGATCATCGGGCCGTATGCACACATGTAGTCAATGTAGCGGTTATCATCGAGATCCCAGAAGTGGGCTGCGTCGGCCCTTGAGAAAAACTTTGGCCCAGTATCGCGCACCGAAAAGCCGTAGTGCCCGTAGATGCCACCTGGGATAACAGATTTTGCGCGTTCCAACATGTCGTTTGACTTGGATACTTCAAATGTTTTCATTTGGCGCTCCTTGAAGTAGTTGTATATGTGTACTATCGTACAATAACGAATAATGGTACGTAAAACTGTACGATAGTACAAATGAAATCAAAGATCAGTAGTAAAGGAGCGGAACGCAGGTTGCTGATACTGCACACGGTCCTCAGGATGATAGCCAGTGGTGGGGTTGACTCGATTACACATCGACGTGTCGCGGAAAAGGCTGGAATAGCGTTGGGCTCGACAACCTACTACTTTGAATCCCGTGAGCACATGATCAGGGAAGCATTTGATCTTTACATCCTGGAGGTTAAGCAGTCGATGGCAAGTCTCTGGCCGAACTCGCTAACGTCTTTGCGCCAACTTGTCAGCAACTTGGTGTCCTGGACCAATCGAGAATTTGAGAATCAGGAATTACTGTTGGCAGAATATGAGATGGTGCTTTACGCCGCACGCGACCCCCAGGTTGCAACGTCGTTGCACCGGTGGGATGAATCAATGGCGTCTGGACTGGCGGACATTCTGAAAAAGCTGGGTGTAAAAAAACCTCGTGACGTTGCCGCGATCCTGCTGAACATGATTCGAGGGTTCGAACTGGATGGTTTGTCCCGGTCCGAAATTGATACCAAGCAATTGGAGAAGAGGCTCAAATTGGTATTTGCCGACTTGAGCTAAGCCGCCACCATATTCCGCGTATTTGGGATCTTTTAGGAGATTTAGAGGGCGTGCCACGAACCGCGCAGGTGACCACGGCAGTTTCTCCTTTTAGCCCAAATAATTCTTCTAACATGTTTGCCCCTTACGACTTCTGTCACGACATTTGCCCGGTGACGGCACCTGCAATAGCACTGTGAAAAAAAGCTGATTAAACAATCAACATTGACTGTTTATTACGCGCTCTTTCCTGAAAAAAAGCCATCCGATCTGTTTCGATACTCTGCCTACTGGCCTAAGATCACTGCTAAAATGAATATTCTCCTTGTAGTAACGGTTACACTCGGAATCAAACTTGATTGATAGGTCCCACTCGGCAGTGAATTTACGCCAAAACTAATAATTAGAGAAAACAAAATATGTCTACCGAATTGTTAATGCTTCTAAACAGCACGATCTTGTTTTTTGTCATCATAATCGCGCAAGCGTTGGTCGCAATTGGCCAAAACGGATTGTCCGCACAAGCAGGCAGCCGCGATAATCTGACTGAGCCCACAGTCCTGCGCAAGCGCTTACAACGACTAACTGCGAATTTGCAGGAAAACCTGGTGATGTTTGGGATTGTTGTGCTTATTGCTCATGCAGCTGGCGTGTCCAATGATCAAACCGCTCTTGGTGCGAGTCTGTTTTTTTATGCTCGGGTTGCTCATGCTGTGGTATACGCATTCGGATGGCCTTGGATCAGGCCACTCTGCTGGTTCGTGTCATTTGTAGGCTTAGCAATGGTCGTGCTGCAACTTTTTTAGTTACGGTATTAGCGGGGAAAGTTGAAATTGAGGTTCGTAGGAGAAGGCTTGCAGGGAAACTCTGACTCAAGAAGCTGGTTGAATGCGGTGGGTGAATAAGCAGTATCCTAGAGTTGTCTGGAAAGCCGCAGGTTCTCAGGCGCCGAACCCTCTTTAGTCGCTTCTAGATAAGGCCGTTCGCCTTTAATTGTAACCCGGTGACCTTTTCTTTCCTCGGGCCAGTAATCCCACATCGCAAAATGGTGAGTACAGCGATTGTCCCAGAGAGCAATTGCGTTTCGACTCCAATTAAACCTGACTTGAAACTCGGGCCGTTGTTGATGTTGGTAAAGCATTGCCAGCAACGCGTCGCTTTCTTGTTTTGAGAGGCCTTCGATGCGGGTCGTAAAACTCGGATTCACATAAAGTGCGCGACGTTTAGATTCCGGATGGGTTCGTATCATGGGGTGCAGTGCGCGTGGATAGACTTTGTCTTCATCCGCTGCCCCTCTATCGGCATACCGGCCACGGTAAATGTGTTCAGATTCGTGATGGGCTTTAAGCGTCAGTAGAAAGGCTTTCATAGTTTCCGACAGGGTTTCATATGCTGCGTACATCGACGCGAACAGCGTGTCCCCGCCAGTTCTAGGCAAGAGGTGCAGTTGTAATATGGTCGCTAACGGAGGTTCTTCATCACAGGAAACATCGGTATGCCAGCCGTTACCGTTGGCGATTTTCGAGTCTTTGTGAGCGTGGATAACAAAAATTTCGTCTTGCTCAGCGAGTGTCGGTGCAGCGGGGTGAGTATGAAGAGGACCAAAGCGCTTAGCGAATGCCACTTGATCCGCAGGGGCCATTGCGTCTTGGTCGCGAAAGAACAGAACGCTGTGCTCAGTAAAGGCATCGCTTAAACCGTCGAACTGACGATCCGTGAGGTGACAGAGGTCTAAGCCCGATACTTCGGCCCCGATGATTGGCGTCAGTGGTTGAACCTTCATGGCAGAACATATCCTACAATAAGAGTCGAAAGGGCTAGTCTAACAGGGTTTTAACTTCGCAAAAAAATATAGCAAGTTGTGAAATGCGAAGGCTTTCGAACATTGTGACAGTTGATTTTGAAGCGTGCGCGGAGTGGTTCAAGCGTGTTATCAATATTGATACTTTAGTAACCAGAAAGTGTTCCAATTTCTTGGCAGGAGTTATTACTGTGCATTTACTTTGGAGTGAGTTTTGGGAAAGATCCTATTCACGGAGTAAAGAGGTCCTTTGAGTTCTATAGTGCGATTTCTACGAGTGTGATATATCCACCACTCAGTCACCGATGTTGTTGTCGCGAGCGCAAGGCCTCCTGCCAATTAGAGGTTGGTTGCAACCGCCTAAAGTCGAGACGCTAGATAACAAGATAAATAAGGGGTCTGAAAAATACCGAGTCGACCCTTCATAGGAATCAGGGGGGAAAGAAAATGGAGCAATAACACCGATTATTGCCGTCAATTGAGTCGCATTCCGAGTTTTCAGTATGCGCGGTACCAAATAGATGACGTGATTGCACGTTCTTGAATCGTGGCAGGCTCCATGGGCACAGTGCCTAATCTTGACAGCATCAAAAGTTGACCATCTTGGTGTTGGTATTTCCAATACGCGAACGTAATAGAAAGCCGACTGATCTGATTGAAATTCAGGGTCCTTCCAAAAGGCTAAAATGGATGTGCCGCCAATTGTGTTTGTGTAGCTAGGTTTACTAACGTCTACAGTATTTCCTACATCTGGAAACTTAGCTGTTACGGTGTTTGCGATGCGCTGGTCAGCGACAGCAACATCAAATACCTTTTCTTGACTAACGCCCGCGTCATCGACCCAGCCCTTAACAATCTGTGCTCTATCGAGGTTAGCCCCGCTTGGGTCCTTCCACGCCATTAGGTAAAAACCAGGTGATTTGGTGCCAGAAGAGGGCTTCAATTCACTGCCCATAGTTACGCCATCGGCGTAGGCATGAACAATGGCGTCCTTGCCTTCAAGTTGTTGTTCTGAAAAGCTGTGACCAGCAAAAAAACGTACCTTGATTCTAGGGCCGGACGTCGCATAGGTTTCTTTGCGCTGTAGGGCGTCGAATATCGATTCACGCGTATTCTCCTCGGCCCAGACACCGGCCAGGCCTCCAGAGCCCCAGCTAGTGACTGGGTTCATTCCTTCTGGTAAGAACAATGCTTCATCTGTGCGCAGCCCAGCACTGCCGTCTAACATTGGCAACTTACCTGTGTAGTTGGCTTCGTCTGAGGGCGAACTGGCGTTATGGCTGTCGCTGGAGCCAATCACACCATACTTAAAGGGATTAAATCCTTCTGCTTGCTGCAGTTCTAAACCAACTCTCAGCGCGTCTCGCAGGTACCCCCCTTTAATCGTTTCTAAGGTTGCTTCGCCGACAAACAGGGAATCTTTCAGGATTTCAAAATTTGCGTGCTCATCAAGGCTAGACAATAGAGGGTGGGTCTCGGAGCTCCCCTTTATTTGTAGTATTTCGGTTAGTGGTTCATACCTACTGCGCATCTCAGCGTAAGCTGAATTAATTGGTTCACCTTCCGAGTTGCGAGGTGCGTACATATTTCCCCGGCTAAAATTGCCGTTATGCGGTATCGCCATCGCGACATTCCCCAATCGGTTCTGCTCTTGTAAAAACTGCCACAAATCTTCCGGACGATTGCTGTCAAGCTTGCTGAAAGGTCGATCGGAAACGTTGTTATCCCGGTAGATCACATTCCTGTGCATATGCACAGTGACGTCTCCGAGATCTCCAGACCACTCGTAGCCAATAAATGAGGTAAAGACGCCAGGTTGGTTGTGACGCTCGGCGGCATCAATTGTTTCTTGCCAGGCAGACCGATTAGTCACTCGATTAACCGCCTCACCGTTTGGGCTGAAACCGTGTTCTTGAATGGTCAGGCTCGTTTCCAACCATGCCAGAGTGATTTCCCATACTCGGCCGTTTTTTAACAATTCAGACAGCGGATCGCGAGTCGTAGGCAGATCTAAGCCGGCTAGGCGGGCCTGGCCCAAATACTCAGCGTGGTCTGTAACCGCAACGAAATCCAACGGCTGAGAAATCTCTATTGAATAGCCGGCGCCATGAGAGATCTTCTGGCCTTTCGCAAATCGATAGACATCTTCCGGTCGCGCCCGTACTCCCATGATGTAGGCATCAGTTGATAGCTCGGTATGAATATGTAGATCACCGAACAATGCCTGTCGTTCCGCCACCCGTGGTGAGGCGCTCTGCTGAGTCTTCTGAACAGTCCGGTCTGCGACCTTTGGCGTCAGTGATGGATCGTCCAACTTGGAACATGCCACACAGTGACTTAGGACCACACAGACCAAAGCGTTCCTAATAAAAAGCTTGGATAACCAAAACGAAGATCTTTGGTCTCTATCGCTATTTCCGAATCCGTCGCGAGTAAATAATTGGCGTGCCATAAAAAAAATTGTCGGTCGTGGCGCTAGCGTCTTGGTCTCGTCCAGTATTGTCATTAATCTAGCCGCCGTATTGCGATTTATCATGGTGACATTGTCAGCTCATATTGTCACTGATATCTGTTGTGTCTAGAAAGCACCCATCTAGGATGACTGCATGTACAACAAACGTGTAGAGCGCCCTGACAAAGTTGTTGTTCAAAGGGTTCACGCTACTTTGACTAGAGTGGCATGTCGATCCACATAAATTTACATGAATCGATTCCACTATTGGTGCTTGGGTCATTGCCATACCCGTTGCTACGAGTGTCAATGCTTGTCTCCACTGGTTTCTATCCATTCGCATATAGCGACTAGCAAAATGAGGGTGAGTAAAGTGTATGTAATTAGTTCCCTCTGAAGCTACGTGCACCGCTTGCCGCTGTGCGCCGGAAAATGCCGTTTCAAGCGGCTCAAAACGGTCTCTATGCGCCTAACTGATGGTTGGTACCGTGGCGGAGGCGGATTCTTGGGTAGTAATCCACTCTCGCGAGGCTACGTTGGCCAAGTAGCCTTAGGTATTTATCCACAGAGCTAAATGTCATACTCACTGCAGGCAAGCCACTCAAATTCAGTATCGATAACTGTTTTTATACTTGGGGAAATCAAATGCATGTAGGCCTATCAGTTATTTTTCAAAACCCGGGAGAGACCAAACCCGACCGCGATATTTACGCCGAAGAACTGGTTCTAGCGAAACAAGCTGAGCCGCTGGGTTTTGATTCAATATGGAGCGTCGAGCACCACTTCACCGACTACACGATGTGCCCCAACGTCTTCCAGTTCCTTACCTATATGGCCGGGTGTACCGAAAAAATCCAACTCGGCTCAATGGTCGCTGTACTACCATGGCATGATCCTTTGAGAGTCGCAGAGCAAGTGGCAATGCTAGATGTGCTGTCAAACGGGCGTACTGTCTTGGGCATGGGTCGTGGCACCGGCCGCATTGAGTTCGAAGGGTTTCGCGTCGCCATGCCCGAAGCACGTGGACGATTCGCTGAAACTGCAGAGATGCTGTTGAACGGTCTGGAACAAGGCTTCTGCGAATACGACGGAGAATATGTTAAGCAACCGCGTGTCGATCTTCGGCCCCGGCCCTATAAATCGTTTAAGGGCCGCACCTATGCAGCTGCCATATCTACGGAATCAGCAGAGATCATGGCAAAAATGGGCGTCGGTATTCTTATCGTGCCTCAGAAGCCGTGGCCAGTTGTACAAAAAGAACTGACGAAGTACCGCTCAACCTTCTTTGCCGCAACTGGCGAGCAGGCGCCGGCACCTTACTGTGCAGGCTGGATGTTCATCGACGACTCGGCGGATCGTGCGGAAGAAATGGCTCGGCGCTACATTGGTGCTTACTGGGATTCCGTCATCGATCATTATGAGTTCAATAAGGATCACCTGAAAAACACCGCCGGCTACGAGTTTCACGGCGAGATGTATGATCGGCTGAACGCGCCGGGTGGTATGCAAAAAATGACGGACTTCTATGTTGACCTGCAGATATGGGGCACCCCAGATCAAGTGTTCGACAAAGTGCAGACGATGCGAGAAAATACCCTTGCCGACGGCTTTATGGCAGTTTGCTCCTACGGAGGCATGCCCCATGACGAAGCCAATCGCAACATGCAGCAGTTTGCAAAGGACGTTATGCCCGAACTCAAAAAATTGACGCCCTTAGAAGCGGCTTTAGAGCAAACAGCGTAGTCCATTTTTTAAAAGGTTTAATAAGGATTGATCCACGTCTTCTGCTGGTGAAACACCTTTAGGTGTGCCGACAACAAATGGCCAGAAATGGGATGCACTTCATAATAGCCAGGGAAAATATATTGAGTAAGGCGGAAAAACATGCGTTGGTTACGCTCTTCTGAGATTATCGCAAGCTTAATTCTCGGGGTTCTTTTATTGGTGGCTATTGTGCTTTGGACGCTGTCTATTAGCAGCCATGAGGATTGGCAGTATTCGGTCCGTTACACGGATTTACCTGAAGTGTCTGGCCTTCAGTCACATGACAATTCAATCTACGTGACTCTTGAAACGAGGAACTACGATGGGAAGCTCGTTTCAATTGTGGATGGAAACAGATCGACGGTCGTCTCCGGGCTGCAAAAACCGGATGGCCTCACCACTTCTCTCGGTTCGCTAGTGTATACGCAGGAGTTTGGCGAGAGCCCGGTCTATGAAGTTATTAATGGCGTTCCCCACGGGCTATTTATCACGGATTGTGCAGAAGGCATCGACAGCACGTTAAATGGTGATCTGTACGTTGTCGAGGATAGGCTAGGGGGGCGCGTTCTCAAATATGAAAGATCCACAGGTAAAATATCTGAGCTCGCGACTGATCTGGAATCCGGTGAAGGTATCTGTGCGATGGAGTCCGGTGTTGTTTATTTCAGTGAAAGGGACAAAGGTATCGTCTACAAGATTCAGGATGGGGAAATTTCTGAATATCTTACGGCTCTAAATTCACCCGGATTTCTACTGTGTGATGATGAGTCGCAAAGTATTTGGATCACTGAAGATCGCCGCAACTATGGTCGCCTGCTGCACTCCAGTGCCCCGCACCAGATTAAAGTGATGGCAACAGGATTGAGTTCACCCCAAGCTGTCGCGATTAATTCCGAGGGTCGCCTGTTACTTGCAGAGCAAGGTCGTAATCGAGTGATTCAATTCGAAAGACGAGATGGCATGGCTATCAGTAGTTCGACAATAGTCACCGGCACTGATTGATATCGCATCAAGGCTTTGACGCTTTCATTGTTCGTTTTCAAACTCATACGGTGTCGGTGGAAACGGGCTTTGATTTCTATACTTTCTGCAATATAGCGTCGGTTGTTGAGCGTATTGCGAATACGATACACGCCCATTTATTTCGGTGTGCGCAGTTTTCGTTTTGGCGAGTTCAATTTTATCCATTGATGCGTTGAACAGATAATTACTGAAGTTAGAACCCAGGAAGCGCTTGAGCCATACCAGCAGCAAGCCCTACTGTAGGCACAATCAGCTGGATTAGAAATAATTGAAAGCGGTGAAACCAAGTTGATGGAAAGTGACCGGGATCACTTTCCGGCCCTTACTTTGGGAAACCCGATTCCGATACGGTATTAAATCAGCGCTGGTATTCGATGTGATATCAGGTAGAAAACTGGTCCAGATGGTAGTCGGTGTTACCAAACTGGGCTTCAATCACAAGCAGCCGCTTGAAGTAATGCCCAACTCGCAATTCTTCCGTTACCCCCATGCCTCCATGTGTCTGCACTGCATTTTCACCTACAAAAAACGCAGCTTTGCCAATAAGGTGTTTCAGCGCATGTACACAACGCTGGGCATCATCACCGCCAGCAGCCACTTCCATTGTCGCGCGAAAGAGCAGTGATTTGCACTGTTCATATTCCATGAACATCTCGACCATACGATGTTGCAGTACCTGAAAATCAGACAAAGGATGATCAAATTGTTCCCGCGCCTGGGTATAGGCCACCGTATCTTTGTAAAGAATTTCCATAGCACCGAGAGCTTCTGCAGCAACTGCCAAAATGCCATCATTGATGACCTCATTCAGCGCGCCAAAACCATTGTCTATTTCGCCGAGCAGGTCGTCGGCTGTGATACTAACCTGGTTGAATGTCAGTTCTGAAGACTGCAGGCCATCAACTGTTGGGAAGCCTTGTACTGTCAGGCCGTCTCGGTCTGCCGGAATTAACGCCAGGGAAATACCGGACTGATCAACGACGCCACCACTGGTTCGGAATGAGACAACAAAGGCATCAGCGGTTTTGCCATGCAGGACCATGCACTTTGTGCCCGTCAGCGTGTAACCATCATTGGTTTTGTTGCCGGCGACGGCAACATTGTGCGGCTCATAGCCTGATTCTGGCTCCGCATAAGCCAAAGCAAGTTGCTTTGATCCATCGATCACGACTTCCAACCATGCCTTACGTTGTGATTCACTTGCGACCCGTTTCAATACACCTCCACCAAGCACGATGCTGGCAAGAAACGGTTCAAGAACCAGTCCTTTTCCGAACTGCTCCATCAATACCATCGTATCAAGCTGATCACCGCCGAATCCGCCATCGTCTTCACTAAAAGGCAGTCCGAGCCAGCCAAGTTCCGACATGGTCTTCCAGTGGTCCAGGCTGAAACCCGGCGACTGTTGCACCATGGCGACTCTACTTTCCAGGCCGTAGTTGTTCAGAACAAACCGCTCAATCGAATCCGAAACCAGTTGTTGCTCTTCGCTTAAATCAAAATTCATTTCAAAGTTTCCTATTTCTTCGACGACTTAATGCCAAGCACTTTCTTGGTAACAATGTCTTTTTGGACTTCGCTGGCACCACCGTAAATAGTGTAAACACGGCTGCCCATATAACCGCCCATACCAGCTCTGGCGAAATCCGGACCGGCATTAGTGCCACCCCAAGCCGCTGAGAATTGTCCACCAGCTTCCATGGTCAGCTTTTGTATCCGCTGCTGAATGTCTGTTCCCTTGAGCTTCAGGATTGAAGACTCCGGTCCCGGCGCCGTGCCAGCGCTTGCTGTTGCTAGGCTCCTGAGCTCTGTGTACTCAACCGCCATTAAATCAATTTCGAGAGCGGCGACCTTAGCTTTGAAGCTGGATACATCCATTAGGCTGCCGTTGCCACGCTTCACACTGCTGGCTTTGTCTTTCAAACCTTCCAGGGCAACGATGGAGTTTGAAATACCTGCGATACCTGTTCGCTCATGCTCAAGTAAACCCTTGGCGTAGGTCCAGCCTTTACCTTCTGCACCGACACGATTTGCTACCGGTACCTTGATGTCAGTAAAGAACACAGTATTAACGCTATGTGAACCACCCAGTGTAATGATGGGCTTAACCTCAATACCCTCCTGCTTCATCGGAAACAGCAGGAAAGTGATCCCTTCCTGTTTGATACCGGCGTCGCTGGTGCGGGTCAGACAGAAGATCCAGTCTGCAATATGTGCCATGGTGGTCCAGATCTTGGTGCCATTAACAACATAGTGGCTGCCGTCTTCAGACAGCACTGCTTTTGTCTTGAGACTTGCCAGATCTGAGCCGGCACCTGGCTCGGAGTATCCCTGGCACCAGTTAACCTTCCGTGCGCGGATGTCAGGCAAAAATCGATCTTGCTGTTCTTCGGATCCATGGGCCATCAGTACAGGGCCTAGCATGCTGAGCCCGAAGGGCATGTCCCAAGGGGTGCTCGACCTGGCTGTTTCTTTCTGCCATATATAATGCTGGTTCGGCGTCCAGCCAGGACCACCAAATTTGGCAGGCCACTTGGGTACGTCCCAACCGCCTTTTTCCCTGGCTTTTTCAAACCAGTCCATTCGCCATTTATTTGGATCCTCACCGTCTTTATAGGCATTCCCGGCAAGGAATTCTCTTACCTCTGCTTCGAAAGAGAGGTCATCGTTACTCAGCTCAATATCCATCAATTGGTTCCAATAGGTATCTGGAGTGTGCAATATATCAAAACTAGAAATAAATACTAGAATAATGTTCTAATAAGCAATGTCACGAAAAAACCAGACCAGTGAACTGAAATCTCGCGTGATGGAGGTGGCTCTGGGCCATTTTTCGGAAGTGGGTATTGAGCGAACTAATGTCAGCAATATCCTCAACGATTCTGGGTGTTCCGTTGGCAGCCTTTACCACCACTTTGGCAACAAGGAAGGAATCGCCGAAGCGCTTTTCATAGACGGCGTTAATCAATTTAATTCTCGTCTGCTCGAGGCTCTTTTACCCAGAAGGACCGCCAGTAACGGCATCAAAGCAATTGTTACCTTTTGTTGTGAATGGGTGACTGATCAACCGGAGCTCGCAGGGTTCCTGCTGTCACGGGAAGTTACGCTTTCGGACAATGCCAAATTGGAGCTTCGGAAGATGGATCGTGAATTTGGCCAGTCAATTTATGACTGGTTTGTGCCTCACGTGAGATCAGGTGCACTGCTCGAATTGCCCACTAGTATGTATGTACCGTTGATTTGCGGTTCTACTTTGGAATACTCCCGCCTTTGGATATCCGGTAGGAATAATCGTTCGCCGGGCGCTGTGGCTTCTATTTTAGCGGAGGCCGCCTGGCAGTCAGTAAAGAGCAGCCCTTAAGCGCAGCTCTCCTGAATGTCATTTGGTTCGGTGAATTTAGTGCTGAAGTTCGAGCAAGTAGGGGCGCAGTAATATGTCTATTAACCCACATACCTCGAAACATTGGCCGTAAGCTAAAGGCGGTTAATGTTATCGAAGTCGAGTGACCGATTAGATTACTACCTTACTGGGCTGGGGACCCAGACCTTGATGCCTAGGTAAATTGTCGGTGCCAAAGCACTGTCTTTCATACCGAGTCTTCAAGTGAGTGAAATATATTGAGGTCCAGCTCTTTGGCTGCTTCTGAAACCAAGGGTAGATATCTTTCGGGCACCAGGTTTGGCTTGGGTGGCTGCATGAGTTCGACCCCTTTCTCGCAGATCCTACCCACTAATCCCGCTAGTTCGGCGATTGATACGGGTTCTGGGGAACCCACGTTATAGCAGGATGAGGGCGTACCATGGGAAAGGATCTTGATTAGCCAGATAACAAGGTCGGCGGAATACATGTAGCTGCGAATTGCGGTGCCATTACCCTTAACGGTAATCTTGTCGTGGTGTAAACCATCATCAATAAAATTCCCTATGGCAAAGTCCGGCGCGGCATTTAGTCACCACCAGTTCGAGATCGGTACGAGGCAGCTTATAGGGAAAATTGTTTGGCATTAGTTGGGTGTTAACCTGAGGTTTCGTACCTTAGAGTCGAGGTGCCGTGATCATGTTTCTCGTTCATTGATGCTCTGGCCAGTTAGTTGTTCTGTGTAAACCAGGTGATTCAACATGAGATATGAAACTATCGCCATTGGGATGATGAGTATGAGCCCTGATAGGTATGGGTTAAACCCGCTTTGCTCCAGCAGCCAGAGACACGATATGTTTACAAAGTAATGTAAGCAATAAACCAGCACAAATCTTATTGCCCTTGTGATGCTGGCGGAGCTGGCGTTGTAAACGTACTGCTTGTGCTTAGGTAATTGAAGACAATTCCCAGCAGTGTTCCAAACAACGCTGCCAGCGAATAATGTAAGCCGATGAAAAGAAGGCCTGCATAGCAGGAATAGCCAAATACTGTGTTGACTGCCCCGACTACTAAAAATTTTATGGGTTGAGGCACGTTAAACCACGAAAAAAGGACTTTATCTGGCTCAGGCATGATTAATGTAGGTGGATATTGAATGTATGAAACAGTGTGACATGCCGGTAGTCGCTGTTAGGGACCAGTCCGTCAATGTTTAGCCGGTTTGCCAGATTGGTGCTCCATAATAATGACGTCGATGATTTTTTTTTGGCTCTATGTATGGCAATGGGTAGGCTCATAGATCCATGCTGGTTGTCCAAGTAGGTACGTTCTTTCAGGAAATCGGCAGATCCTGCCCAGGGATACCATTCAACTAGGGCCAGATAAGCCAAGGGGGCGCTAATAGCCAGGAAAACTAAAAGGTGGTAGAAAAAATCCTGGTATCTGGTCCTATCACTTCACTGTAATCGCATTGATAGATCGATCGCCTCATTGTGTTTTGTGAGCGCGCCGATTGAAATGTAGTTGACGCCGGTGGACGCTATTTTCTTCAGTTCGGCAGAGGTTTCAATACCCCCGGAGGCCTCCAGTTTGATGCCAGTATTTGATGCTATATCAACTGCCTTGCGCATATCCCCCAGCGTAAAGTTATCAAGCATGATCCAGTCCGGGGTCGCCATGATCGCCTCACTCAGTTGTTCCAGACTCTCAACTTCCACTTCAACACGAAGGTCGCCCTGAAGTTGTCTTGCTGTTTTAATCGCAGCAGTGATCGAGCCAGCTGCTTCTATGTGATTTTCCTTAATCAGAAAGGCATCAAATAAACCAATTCGGTGATTCTCAGCGCCGCCGGTTTTAACGGCATACTTCTGGGCTAGCCTAAGTCCAGGAATCGTCTTGCGCGTGTCTAGCAGGGTAGCCCCGGTCCCCTCAATCATTTGAACATAGGTGTTTGTTCGGGTGGCAGTACCAGAGAGCAGCTGAAGAAAGTTCAACGCAGTGCGCTCTGCTGTAAGCAAACTTCTCGCCTTGCCGGTTAGCTCCAGCAGTAGAGCGCCTGTTTGGACCTGGTCGCCGTCTTTGATATGCCATTGCGGGCTGATTCTAGCGTCCACCTGTCTCAGGACTTCATCCACCCACGGGCGGCCGCAGACCACTGCGGGCTGTCGGGTGATGATTTTTGCATGAGCCTTTTTTTCTGGATCAATAAGGGAAGCCGTAACGTCGCCCGTTCGGATGTCTTCGTCGAGAGCTCTGTTTACCGTTTGTGTCAGTTCGTGAAAGTAGTCCATAAGTTCAGCCGGGTTTTTGTTTCAGCGCCGTTTGTTTCAAAGTAAGTGTATCAGCCCGCTGGCTGAATTCGATTTGGCCAAGGGCGGTCATCCCCAGGAGAATTGCGCCTTCCATGTTGGGATTAATACTGGCATCGATGTTGGTCAGTCTGATCTTTCCCAGTTGAAGTTCGTCGATACGGGTGTGGTAAATCGTCACTGGTCCGTTCGCCGTCATCGCTCTTCCTGGCATCCCATAGGGCAGACCTAGCCTGCGTGCGGTACTTGCCGGAACAACAACATCTGTTGCGCCGGTATCTAATAGAAATTCGACATCTTCACCATTAATTTGGCCTACAAGCAGATAATGCCCCTGCCGATTCCGCTTTAGGGGAACCTCAATGCTTTCTGGACGGATGAGTGAGGTAGGGTCGGAATTGGGATTTCTTCTGTTTTCTTCAACTCCGCCAAAAAAAAAGGTCAGGAACACCATGCCGAGTACAACTCCGACAGTCATCATGCCTTGTCCTGTCTTTGTCACGTTCATGAGCGACAGTTGCCGGTTAAAAGAGGTCGTATTCTATCGGGATGATATGATCCCGTCGAATAGGTGAGTGAGATTTAAGATGTCAGTGGTGGAGCATCTCATAGATGTGGCGATGCAGGTACATAGCCCCAACCAGGATGAACGCCCCTATGGTGAGATAAGCCTGATCGTCGTGCATGGTATCAGCCTGCCAGCAGGAGAATTCGGTGGGCAGGAGGTATGCGAACTGTTCACCAATTGTCTGGATGCATCCGGCCCTGAACTGGCGGAGCTTGAGAGTGTAAAAGTCAGTAGTCACCTTTTTATTCGTCGAACGGGCGAACTCATCCAGTTTGTGCCGTTTAATCGACGCGCCTGGCACGCAGGTGCGTCCAGCTTTGGTGGTCGTGAACACTGTAATGACTATTCCATCGGCATCGAGCTGGAAGGAACTGACACAATCGCTTACGAGGAAGCTCAATACGAAGTCTTGTCTGATGTCTGTGCCAGCCTGATGGTGAGTTACGGAATCATGGATATCACGAGCCACAGTATTATTGCGCCGGGTCGAAAGACTGACCCTGGCCCGGCGTTTAGTTGGGCAACATTGAGACGTAAGCTGGCCCAAAAATTGTGAAACACACTTTGCTGTTATTTCTCTGCTGGTCTGTGACAGTTTTTGCAGATATCACGGTAGTCGATGATTCCGGGACAACCCTAGTGTTAGCTGAACCAGCCAGGAAAATTGTTAGCTTGTCCCCGCATCTCACTGAACTTCTTTTTAGCCTGGGCGTAGGCGATCGAATCGAGGCGACAGTAGATTTCTCTGATTATCCAGAGGCTGCCTTAAATATTCCGAGATTGGGTAATGCGTTTTCGGTCAGTGTAGAGGCCGTGATAGAGCAATCCCCGGACCTCATTGTGGCGTGGATGACCGGTGGTAACCACAGGACATTTGAGCAATTAAGAGCGCTCGGCTATCCGGTTTTCGTGAATGAAGCCAGCAGCCTTGTAGGCATCGCGGTGGCAGTTCAACAGCTAGGTATTTTGGTCGGGAAACCCGATCGCGGACTTGAACTGGCGGAAAGCTTTCGGGTTGACCTTGAAAGGCTCAGACAATCGAGCAGTGGAGCGGGCTCACCGAAAGTGTTTTTTCAGATATCGGATGCTCAGCTCTACACAGTCAACAGTCAACACCTCATTGGTCAGGCGATTGAGGTCTGTGGTGCTGAGAACATCTTTTCCGATGTCGAGTTTTTCGTTCCAATGGTTTCCTATGAGAGCGTAGTGGAACGTAACCCGGATGTCCTGGTTGTATCCAGTCCCTATTCTGGATACAAAAGCGCCTGGGATGACCGCTGGAATGATCTTGGCTGGAGTGGCCGAGTCAGGACAATAGATGCGTCACTCATTACGCGTCCCAGTCTAAGGATGCTTGAAGGTATAGAAATGCTCTGCGAGACCCTTGGTCAATAAAGAATCCAAGGTTATTCGTTAACTCCTCACTGCCATTTTCGTTAAGATTGACCTGAGCTGTTAACAGTTACCAACTGGAGATTGAGATGGTGCGAGATCCTCTGACGGACATTGATCCGGTTGAGAGTGAGGAGTGGATCGAAGCGATTAACTCGGTCATTGAGACTGAAGGCGTCGAACGCGCCCAGTATCTTCTGCAGCGGCTGTCGACCAAGGTCACTGAAACTGGAGCCCAGCTACCTTACGCGATTAATACCCCATATCGGAACACCATCCCCATCAGTAAAGAAGCCCGGATGCCCGGTGATATTTTCATGGAGCGCTCCATTCGCTCCCTGATTCGCTGGAACGCCATGGCGATGGTGATGCGTGCAAACTTGAAGGACGGAACGCTTGGCGGCCATATTTCCAGCTTCCAGTCGAGCGCGACACTTTACGACATTGGTTTTAACTATTTTTTCCGCGGGACAACTGAAGAGCAGATCGGTGATCTGATCTATATTCAAGGTCACTCCGCGCCCGGCATCTACGCCAGGTCATTCCTTGAAGGGAATTTATCTGAAGAACAGCTCGACAAATTTCGTCAGGAAGTGGACGGAGATGGCTTGTCTTCCTATCCGCACCCCTGGCTGATGCCGGACTACTGGCAGTTCCCAACTGTTTCGATGGGGCTGGGTCCACTGCAGGCAATCTACCAAGCACACATCATGAAGTATCTGGACAATCGAGGCCTTGCTGGTCGTGGTTCGCGAAAAGTCTGGTGCTTTGCTGGCGATGGTGAAATGGATGAGCCGGAGTCTCAGGGTGCGATTGCTCTGGCAGGGCGAGAGAACCTGGATAACCTGATTTTTGTCGTCAATTGTAATCTGCAGCGACTAGATGGTCCTGTCAGAGGCAATGGCAAGATTATCCAGGAGCTGGAAGGTGTTTTCCGTGGTGCAGGATGGAATGTCATCAAGGTGGTTTGGGGCAGGCAGTGGGATCCACTTTTCGAGAAGGATAAGTTTGGATTGCTGCAACAGCGAATGGATGAAGCGGTTGATGGCGAGTACCAGAACTATAAAAGCAGATCGGGAGCCTACACCCGCGAGCATTTTTTTGGAAAATATCCTGAGCTTTTGAAGATCGTGGAGGATCTTACGGATGAGGATATCTTCCGTCTAAACAGGGGAGGTCATGACCCCTACAAGGTCTATGCTGCTTATGAAGCTGCTGCAACTCACACCGGGCAACCCACCGTCATTCTTGCAAAAACGGTTAAGGGCTATGGGTTAGGGCCCGCGGGTGAGGCGCAGAACTATACGCACTCAGTCAAGAAGCTGGACCTTGAAGGGCTGAAGGATTTCAGGGACCGGTTCGATATTCCTATATCAGATGCCGAGCTGGAGAAGGTGCCCTATTACCGCCCGCCGCAAGACAGTACAGAGATGCGCTACCTTAAGCAGCGTAGATCTTCTCTTGGGGGTTCACTGCCACGCAGGAAATCTGATTTTGAGGCTTTACAGATCCCACCGTTGTCGGTGCTGGAGTCAGTGCTAAAGGGTACAGGCGATCGACAAATTTCTACGACAATGGCGTTCGTTCGGATCCTCAGCGCGTTGATCAAGGACAAGCAAATTGGCGAACGGATCGTGCCCATCGTCCCTGATGAAGCTAGAACCTTCGGTATGGAGGGCATGTTCCGACAGCTCGGTATCTATTCCTCAGGTGGCCAGTTGTATGAACCTACGGATACGGATCAGATCATGTACTACCGTGAGGATAAAAAAGGCCAGGTGCTTGAGGAAGGTATTAATGAGGGTGGTGCGTTTGCAGCGTGGTTAGCTGCCGCGACGTCATACAGTAATAATGAAACACCGCTGATTCCTTTCTATGTTTTCTATTCCATGTTCGGCTTTCAGCGAATCGGCGACCTTTGCTGGGCCGCGGGTGACTTGCAGGCGCGTGGTTTCCTTCTGGGTGGTACATCCGGTCGAACAACATTGAACGGCGAAGGTTTGCAGCACCAGGATGGTCATAGCCATATCCTGGCATCGACAGTGCCAAACTGTGTGTCCTATGATCCTGCTTATGCTTATGAACTTGCAGTGATTATCAGGCAGGGGCTGCAGGAAATGTATGTAGAGAAATTGCCTCGGTACTACTACATCACGATTATGAATGAGAACTATGAACAACCTGCAATCCCTGATGGTGTGGAACAGGGAATTCTGCGTGGTATGTACTGCTTGCAGAAAAACTCTGTAAAAAGTCCCAAGAAGGTCGTCCAGCTACTCGGGTCGGGGACAATCTTGAGGGAATCGATTGCAGCCGCAGAATTACTGCAAAAAGATTTTGGTGTGACTGCAGACATCTGGAGTGTCACCAGCTTTAACGAGCTTCGGCGCGAGGGGCTTAGCGTACATCGATGGAATATGTTGCATCCTCAGGAAAAGCCCAGACTTAGCTATGTCGAAGAGTGCCTGACTGGAGTAAGTGGCCCAGTGATCGCTGCAACGGATTATATGAAAGCTTACGCGGACCAGATTCGGAAGTTTGTACCGGGACTGTATTCTGTGCTGGGTACCGATGGGTTTGGCCGGAGCGATACCCGCGAACGGCTGAGGAAGTTTTTCGAGGTGGATCGATATTACATAACAGTGGCGGCGTTATCGGCATTAGCTCAGGAAAATGTTGTCGATGCTACGCAGGTGACGAAGGCAATTGAGCTTTACGGTATTGATCCAGGCAAGCCAGACCCGGTGACGTTGTGAGGAGTTATTGATGTTAGAGCAAGTACTTGTACCTGACGTCGGTGAAGCAGAAGACGTTGAAGTTATCGAGCTTCTGGTGGCGGTCGGTGATGTCATTGATACCGACACTTCCCTGGTTGTACTTGAATCAGACAAGGCCAGTATGGAAATACCCTCGCCCTGTGCCGGGACGATCAAGTCATTTGCGGTTTCCGAGGGCGATAAGGTGACGGAAGGTTCACTTCTTGCTGAGATCGAGACCGGTGAAAAATCTCAGCCGGGTGAAGTGACCCAAACGTCTGACCCTGAACTGGTGAATGCTGCTGAGGAACAGACCGGTGCATCTGAGCCTGACACATATGCTGCTGCAAACTTGGCACCGCGAAAAATGGAAGCCTCGAAAGTTATTCTTGTGCCGGATGTAGGTGACGCACAGGAAATTATTGTGGCTGAGGTTCTGGTCCACCAGGGAGACGCGCTGGAAAATGGTGACTCTATCGTTGTCCTGGAATCAGACAAGGCAAGTATGGAGATCCCGACGGATCTCGCGGGGGTTGTCCAGGAAATTTTCATTAATGAAGGGGATGAGGTTCGTGAGGGCGATTCGCTGGTAACAATTGTTGGTTGGGTGCCGATAGAGGTCGTGGCGCAGAATACCACCGACATTCCAGAGGAGCGCGTCGAGTCAACTTCTGAGAAAACCGCCAGGTCAGATGCCGTCACCTCTGTAGGAAAAACAGTCGCAGTAAAGCCGCGGTCAAACAGTCAGTCCAGCAAATATCAGGATCAGGAAACGAAAACCGGGGGTGTTCACGCTGGGCCAGCCGTAAGGAAACAGGCCCGGGAATATGGGGTTAACATCATAGAAGTGGCAGGCACGGGGCGTAAGGACAGGGTTCTCAAGGAAGACATACACGAATTTGTCAAAGCACGGATCGCTGGCAAAGGTTCTTCTGGCGGTTCGGGGATACCCGAAATACCGCAGATGGACTTCACGAAGTGGGGTGAAGTCGAGAACAGACCGCTCAGCCGCATCCGAAAGGCGAGTGCAAAAAACCTTCATAGAAGCTGGTTGAATGTGCCGCATGTTACCCAGTTTGACGAGGCGGATATCACGGACCTGGAAGTTTTTCGCAAGGCACAGAATCTGGAACTGCAATCCCGCGGAGCCAAAGTGACGCTATTGGCTTTTTTGATTAAGGCTGTCGTCGATGCGTTGAAGAAATACCCTCAATTTAATTCATCGATCACTAGTGATTACAGCCACCTTATTGTTAAAAAGTACTACCACATTGGTATAGCGGTAGAGACCGACGATGGTCTAGTGGTTCCTGTACTCAAAGATGCGGACAGGAAAGGTGTGACGCAGCTTGCGCAAGAAAGTGCGGAGCTGGCGAACCTGGCACGCGATAAAAAATTACCGATGAATGCCATGCAGGGAGCGACGTTCAGCATCTCCAGTCTGGGAGGAATTGGCGGTACGGCATTCACGCCCATTTTAAATGCGCCGGAAGTAGCGATTCTGGGCATGTCTCAATCAAAAATGGCACCGGTATATGACGGGGAGACATTTAATCCCCGGCTTATGCTGCCGCTATCTCTTTCCTACGATCACCGTGCGATTGATGGTGCAGAAGCCGCAAGATTCACGTCTCACCTTGGTGCGGTATTATCAGATATTCGCCGGATCATTATGTGATGACCTGACTAACCTTTTTGCCAGAGGACTTCATCGATTGCTGTAATGCGCGCGCAGCTTCTGGCGACGACAAACAGATAGTCTGACAGTCTGTTTAAAAATTCCTTTGACGCCGTATTCACAACCTCACTTTCTGCAAGTAGAACGACATTGCGTTCGGCTCGCCTGCAAATCGCTCTTGCCATGTGACAGTTTGCGATGAGTGCGGACCCGCCGGGCAGGATAAAATTTTCAAGCGGGTCAAGATGTTTGTTAAGAGCATCCAGGTGTTCTTCGATAGCGATCACATGATCTTGGGTAACGATTTCGAAACCCGGAATGGACAACTCTCCGCCCAGGTCAAATATCCGATGCTGGAGCGATCGCATAAAGTTTGCGATCTCGATGAGATCATCAAAGCCTTCCAGGATTAACCCCTCAACAACTACGCCCATAATGCTATTCAATTCATCCACACTGCCCATGGCTTCTACGCGGGGGTGGGTCTTCTTAACTCGGCTACCATCGCCCAGCCCTGTTTCTCCGTCATCTCCGGTGCGTGTGTAGATTTTTGAAAGTCGCTTGCCCATAGGTTTTCTGTTTACTCTGGTATGATGTGGTGAACCATAATAGATTCAGTTCGCACTGACTCGTCTAGTCCTTTTGTGGCGAACTTGATCATGTTGCCCATGGTTGGGGCGCCGGTGTCAGCGCTAGCGGCACAGATGCTCATCCCAATTGAGACCGGCTGAAAGCCCGCCGTCGTTGTGTAACTCTTGAGACGCACACCATCAAAAATACGTTTATAGCATTCGGCTGTGCACTGTTCGATATTGGGCTGTATCAGGACCAGGGCAAACAGACCCGGTGAAAAATAAGTTACAACATCCAATGGCCGTACCAGTCTTTGGATTCGCTCAGATATATTAACGATCAGTTCGCCGGCAATAGAGCTGTCGTATGTCTCTTTCACTTCTTCGTAGTTGTGGACAGAAATCATCACAATGCATGCCGCCCCGCCGCGGGATTCCACTTGCTGAATTGTGTCGTTGAGCGCCTGCTCCGCGTATTCCCGGTTGCCGAGTCCTGTTAGTGGATCCAGCAACTGGCCTTTCCTGAGGTTGTTGCACAGGAGCTGCAGAGAATCGTTTGAGGCGCGCAAAGTGTTCATTTGCAGGGAGATTCGGGCTCCTGCTAGCGCCAAGTGTTCCATGACGTCCACTCGCTTGGAGCCTGTGACCGTATCGATCGCCTGGTGAAAATCGTCCAGTTGGACTCGCTCATGGTCAATCGCGCCGACAAGGATAATATAAGTGAAGTGGTTTCGTTCTTCGTCGATATCGCGAATCGCTTCAGCGAGTTCGAAGCCAGTCATCTCGCCAGCGTCCATTTCCATGATGACGACGTTCGCGGGGGCGTCTTCAAGTACCTGCAGGGCATTAACTGCCCCAAAACAAATTCGGTTGTTCGAAAACCTCATTAGACCATCATCAAGGAAGTCGAGAATCGAATTTCCTCCTTTGACGACGACAACAACCGGCTGGTCAAACATAGTGGTTCACTGATGCAGTTGGTATGCTTGTACATTAAATCGATAAATAGTTTAAAGAATATAGGGGTAAATAAACATGCCTTCATTCGATGTGGTTTCAGAGGTAGATTTTCACGAGGTCACTAATGCGGTGGATCAGGCGAACAGGGAAATTGAGACCCGTTTTGACTTTCGCGGCGTTGATGCGAAATTTGAACGCAAAGAAGATGTAGTACGCATCACCGCTGAAGCGGATATTCAGCTGGACCAGATGATTGACATACTCAGGGCGAAACTGGTCAAACGGTCGATTGATCCCAGGGTGATGGATATCGGAGACCAGGAACACGTCGGAAAGCTGCTGCACAAGAACATCAAAATCCAGGAGGGAATCGAAAGCCTTCTTGCGAAAAAAGTCGTGAAAATGATCAAAGACAAGAAGATGAAAGTTCAGGCGGCGATTCAGGGTGAGAAAGTCCGGGTAACCGGAAAGAAACGGGATGACCTGCAGCAAGTGATGAGTATGCTCAAGGAAGAAGAAATCGACACTCCTCTGCAATATAACAATTTTCGGGACTAGGTGGCACTTGCAGGATCTAACCTGGCGGGAAACTCTGCTGATTTATACCAATCCCCGGGTTATTACGATGACCTTTCTGGGTTTTTCTGGTGGCTTGCCGTTCCTGCTTGTGTTCTCTACATTGACCGCTTGGTTAACGGAAGGGAATGTCAGTCGTAGTACCATTGGATTTTTTGCCTGGATTGGTATTACCTATTCCACCAAGGTGCTTTGGGCGCCTGTGGTTGATTCGATTCCGATTCCTTTTCTGACGAAAATCCTGGGTCAGCGTCGAAGCTGGATGCTGATCGGGCAGATAGGGATAGCGTGCGGTCTGGTGCTCATGTCTCTCATCGGTCCTTCAGATTTACTTATTTTAAGTTGTTGTGCTTTTCTCGTTGCATTTTCGTCTGCGACGCAGGATGTCGCCATTGATGCGTTTCGAATCGAGTCTGCAGAGCCCGAGTATCAGGGAGCGATGTCTGCTGCTTATGTCTTTGGTTACCGATTAGCGCTGCTGGTTGCTGGTGCCGGCGCGCTGTATCTTGCCGAGTATTTTTCGTGGACTATCTCTTACATCATCATGGCAACGCTAATGCTGGTTGGCGTAATAACGGTTGTCTTGGTGGCAGAGCCTGACCGCCAGTCTGAAGCCTTTGCGCTTGAGTTGTCAGCGATTGGTCTAAGGCGATGGTTTACCAGAGCAGTGGCGGGGCCTTTCATTGATTTTTTCTCGCGAAATGGCAAAGTCGCCTTCATCATACTGCTGTTCATCGCTGTTTTTCGGTTAAGTGATATTGCCATGGGCATTATGGCGACCCCCTTCTACCTGGATATGGGTTACACCAAAACTGAAATAGCCAATGTCGCCAAGGTATTCGGCTTCTTCATGAGTATCGCGGGGTCATTAATATGCGGTGTTCTGGTTGTTAAATGGGGACTGATGAGGCCGCTCCTTATTGGTGCTGTTGCTGTTGCGGTAACCAATCTGCTGTTCGCTTCCCTGAGTGTTCTGGAGCCCAAGGTTTCTTACTTGGCGATTGTAATTTCTGCGGATAATATTTCCGGTGGGTTTGCAGCGACGGCTTTCATCGCCTATCTGTCGAGTCTCACAAACAGGGCGTACACGGCGACTCAATACGCTCTATTCAGTTCACTGATGACGCTGCCGGGTAAGTTCATATCCGGTTTTTCCGGGTTGGTGGTGGATAACTTTGGTTACTTTGAGTTTTTCGTCGTCGCAGCGATGTTAGGTATCCCCGCGATCTTGCTGGTCGTCTGGCTGTCTCGATATGAGCGGGCTCAGTTGGTGTCCCAACCGTAAACCTTCAGGCTGACTCGACCGTTAATCAGGGTTACGCCTTCTTTCTCGAGTCTTGATTGCTGCCGATCCTTCGCCGGATTGGTGATTCTTCCCTGTGAATTGATGACGCGATGCCATGGCAATCGGGTGTTGGGGGGAAGCCCTGACATTATTCGGCCGATCAGCCTTGAATGTCTGGGAATACCAGCCAGTCTGGCGATCTGGCCATAGGTGGCGACTTGACCTTTTGGGATTTGGTACACGATCTGCCATACCCGCTCCTGAGTGTTTTGCCGTGATTCGGCCATAGAATCTGCGCCTCGGTCGTGAATCGCCATTTATTCCAGTAATTTCAGGGTTTTTTAGCAGTCTCGGCTTGACACTGCTAAATCTGACCATATGATTAGCACTCCCTAAAGGAGAGTGCTAATCGCCCGCTTCAAAGGCCTGCTAAAAAGGGCCTTTAGTCAAGGTTAGCTGTGTTTTGTTAGACAGGCCAGCGGGCAGTTTTGGGCCCAATGTCCCAGTATTAAATCAGGAGAAACGAATGAGTATCCGTCCATTACAAGACCGTGTGGTTGTACGCCGCACGGAAGAAGAAACCAAATCAGCCGGTGGGATTGTTATCCCTGGCTCCGCTGCGGAGAAGCCCTCACAGGGTGAAGTGCTGGCGGTAGGCCCCGGAAAGAAACTGGACAATGGTTCCGTACAGAACGTCGATCTTAACGTTGGCGACAAGGTTCTTTTTGGTCAGTATTCCGGAAGCACCGTGAAGGTTGATGGTGAGGAACTTCTCATCATGAGCGAAAGCGAAATATTCGGCGTTATCGAGTAACTAGAGAATTTTGCCAAAAGAATTGATAGATAGAGGATTAAAAGATTATGACTGCTAAAGACGTGAAATTTGGTGATTCCGCGCGTAGAAGAATGCTTGCGGGTGTAAATATCCTGGCAGACGCGGTAAAAGTCACCCTAGGCCCTAAAGGCCGAAATGTAGTGCTCGATAAGTCATTCGGCGCACCGACTGTAACAAAAGATGGTGTATCCGTAGCGAAAGAAATCGAGCTCCAAGACAAGTTTGAAAACATGGGCGCCCAGATGGTTAAGGAAGTCGCATCACAGACTTCTGATATCGCTGGTGACGGGACCACAACTGCAACAGTTCTGGCACAGGCTATTTTGAACGAAGGCTTGAAGTCAGTTGCTGCTGGCATGAACCCAATGGACCTTAAGCGTGGTATCGACAAAGCTGTTGCTGCTGCAATTGCCGAAGTTGAGAAACTGGCTGTGCCTTGTTCCGACACGAAAGCTATTGCGCAGGTTGGTAGTGTTTCTGCTAATAGCGACATGGAAGTCGGTGAGAAGATCGCCGAAGCCATGGAAAAAGTTGGTAAAGAAGGCGTTATTACTGTTGAAGAAGGCAGTGGTCTTGAGATGGAACTTGATGTCGTTGAAGGTATGCAGTTTGACCGCGGTTACCTGTCTCCTTACTTCATCAATAACCAGGACAGCATGAGCGCAGAGCTGGAAGAGCCTTATGTTCTTCTTTTCGACAAGAAAATCACTAACATCCGCGACCTGCTACCGGTACTGGAAGCAGTAGCCAAGTCAGGTCGGCCGCTGATGATCATTGCGGAAGATGTTGAAGGCGAAGCGCTTGCAACTCTGGTCGTGAACAACATGCGTGGCATCGTAAAAGTTGCTGCATCCAAGGCTCCTGGGTTTGGTGACCGTCGTAAGGAGATGTTGCAAGACATCGCTATTCTGACTGGCGGTACTGTGATTTCTGAAGAAGTCGGTCTAGCACTTGAAGGTGCAACGCTTGACGATCTAGGACAGGCTAAGCGAATCAGCTTGACTAAAGAAGCCACAACCGTTGTTGACGGTGCTGGTAAGTCTGATGATATCGAAGCACGAGTTAATCAGATCCGTACCCAGATCGAAGAAACTTCTTCTGACTACGATCGTGAAAAGCTCCAGGAGCGAGTTGCAAAGCTGGCTGGTGGTGTTGCAGTACTTAAAGTTGGTGCTGCCACTGAAGTAGAAATGAAAGAGAAGAAAGCGCGAGTTGAAGATGCGCTGAACTCTACTAGAGCTGCTGTCGAAGAAGGCATCGTTGCTGGTGGTGGTGTTGCGCTAATTCGAGCGGTCAATGCTATTGACGGCCTGTCAGGTGATAACGAAGACCAGGACGTCGGGATTAACCTGGCACGTCGCGCAATGGAAGCGCCTCTGCGTCAGATCGTGACTAACGCGGGCGACGAAGCTTCAGTTGTTGTCGACAAGGTCAAGCAATTGAGCGGTAACGAAGGTTACAACGCTGCGACTGGTGAATACGGCGATATGATCGCGTTCGGTATTCCTGATCCTGCCAAGGTAACCCGTACAGCGCTTCAAGCTGCTGCATCTGTTGCGGGCCTGATGATCACGACAGAATGTATGGTCACCGACATGATAGATGACTCACCCGCACCTGCAATGCCTGATATGGGCGGCATGGGTGGTATGGGCGGCATGATGTAGATAGGGCTTTATGATCGTTTGCTTGGCGGCTTTTCCAGGGTACCGCTTTTAGGTCCCAGGAGGTTCAGTCCAGTAACGCTGAAGGCTCTTTGCCACTAGTACGAAGAACCCCGCAAGTTGCGGGGTTTTTTTATGGGTGCTCTTTTACCACTGCCATCTTCACTTCCTGGCTAGCTACTTTGCTCGAGATGGTGGGGCGCACGGGTTGAGTTGAATGTGGTGGGGTTAGATCTTGCTGTTTAACTGAACCAGTTTTTTCTGCGAGGCTCCCTGTGACTTCGGCTTTTCGAAGCGGGGTTTTCGTGCCAGGTCAGCCTCCAGCAGGGACTCCAGCTGGACAATTCGAGCCAGGATTTGTTCTTCATCATCCAGTTGTGCCTGGTCCGGCGTGTTGTCTTGCTGTTTGCGGCTCTTTCCTTCTGTTGGGCTGCTCCTGTAAAACTGATCGGCGTGATTGATTCCTTTTAGCTGACCGTCACTGATCAGCACAAAGTGTTCTGCGATGTTGTCTACAAATCGGCGATCGTGCGAAGTTATCAGTACCGTGACGTTGGATTCAAGGATCTGTTCTTCAAGTTCTTCCTTGCCCTGGATGTCGATGTGATTGGTCGGTGCATCCAGGATCAGGAAGTTGGGCTGGTTAAGTTTGATGATCAGGAACATGATGCGAGCTTTCTCGCCACCGGACAGGACGCCTACTTTCTTGTCCAGGTCCTTGAATGGGAACCCGGCCTTGATCAAGGATCCCTTGTGGCCTGAGTCTGGGCCATCGCAGTTTTCGCGAAGCGTTTCCATCAGGCCAAGAGCGGGATTCAATAGTTGAAGTTCCTGGTCGTAGTACCCAATGTCACATTGGGGGTTGAACTTCACGACATCGCCGTCTTTGTTTTGCTGATATTTGTTCATTACCAGGTTGATCAGTGTCGTTTTGCCGACACCGTTGTGACCTAGCAGCGCCACTCGCTCCCCGGGCCTGATCATCAGGTCCTCAATATGGAAGAGTGGTTTGCCGTTCGGTGCGGCGATATCCTGCTGTTCGATATGGAGCATTCGATTGGCCTGTGCGCTGCTGACATCGATAGTCAGGTTTAACCCTGATCCCCTGGACACAAAAGTCTGTACTTCCTTGAGGCGCTCGATTCGCTTTTCCATCGTCTTGGCTTTCTTGGCGAGCTTTGCGTTGTCGTATATCTTTCCCCAGACAGCCAGGCGGTGGGCACTTGCCTCAAGCCTGTTAATGTTCTTCTCTTCCTGATCTCGTGCCTGCTGAGCGGCTAGATCGTGTTCTTGAAGCGCGTCCCGCGCTTTTGAGTAAGGCATGTCGAAGTTGTAGATGTGCTCGTTCCTCAAAAAGACAGTTCGATTGGTGACAGAATCCAGGAACTCGCGATGGTGCGAGATAAGCAGGAACGCAGCGCGCATTGATTTCAAGTGGTTCTCGAAGATAAGCAATGTGCTGAGGTCCAGATGGTTAGTGGGCTCATCGAACAGGATCACATTTGGTTCGGTAATGATGGCCCGGGCAAACATTAGCCTATTTTGCTGGCCACCTGACAGATCCGCTACCCTGAATCCGTGCTCGTGATCCGAAAACCCAAGTTGGGTGAGGAGCAGTTCGGCTCGGTACCGGCTCTTGACTATTTGTTCCTCGGGCAGTTTGCTCGCCAATGCCTCGATCAGTGTCAGGTCCAGCAGTGCAGGGCTTGTAAACTGCTCCACCGTTTCCAGGTGAAGCGCCTTGTTTCGCGAGATGTCACCAGCATCGGGGGGCTCGGTGCCTTCCAGTATTGAGAGTAATGTGGATTTGCCAGAGCCACTGTGACCGACCATACCAACACGATCATTGGTGTTGATCGTCAGATCCAGCTCCTGGAACAGGGTCTTGGTTCCCATCGAATGCGAGTTCCGGTGGCATTGTAACAGCGGTGGCATGGTTTAAAGGGTGGTGTCCAGTCAAAGTGATACTGCAGCCACTGGTATCAGGTATCGTTCTCAAGAAAAGTCCGCAGGTCGTCGGCAGAGAAGGGCCAGCCGATTTCTCTGTCGTCCGCCCGAATCACCGGGATGGTGATGCCGTATCGATCCATCAATTCTTCTGAATCTGCGATCTCGACCAGTTCGATACTCAGGTCCATTCCGCCATCAGTAAGTGACAGTAGCTGATCATGCGCTTCTTCGCACAGATGGCATCCAAGGGTCGTAAAAAGCTGGACGATCAAGTTTGCTTATCCGGTGGGGCTGGTAGGTTAAAAAACCGCCGTGCATTATCCGAGGTCTGGCTGGCTACTTCCTCGGTGGTAGCACCCGTGCACTCGGCAATTGTTTCACAAACTACGCTAAGATACCGGGGTTCGTTCCTGCGGGTTTTGGGTTTGGGTTTGATGTTCCTGGGTATCAGATATGGCGCGTCAGTTTCTATCATCAAGCGTTCCCCAGGGATGTCCTTGACGAGGGTTAATAAATGTTGGCCACGACGTTCATCACAAATCCACCCGGTGATGCCAATGTGGCAGTCCAGATCAAGATAGGCATAAAGCGCTTCTTTTTGCCCGGTGAAACAGTGGACCACCAAGTCACCCAGGTCATCCCGATAACCTGAAAGCACCTCTGAGAAGACAGGGTGGGCATCCCGCTCGTGCAGAAACATTGGTAGTCCGGTTTCGATGGCTAGTTCAATATGTTGCTCGAACGATTTGATTTGTGCCGGTCTTGGCGAGAAGTCTCGAAAGAAATCGAGCCCGGTTTCACCGACCGCTTTTACCCTGTCATTTTCAAGAAGCCCCTTTAGTGTTGCGAGGGTTTCACGGCTGGTCTCTTCTGCATGATGGGGGTGGATTCCGGCGGTGGCAAACAGCTGTTCGTGCCGATTCGCCAGTTCAGCAGCCTGCTCGCTGCCTTGCATTGACGCGCCTGTCACTATCATTTGGGTAACACCGGTATCATGAGCGCGCCGCAGTACATCATCAAAATCGTGATCGAAGGAATCGTGGGTGAGGTTGGCACCAATATCTATCAGCATGAAAGTGTTTACGTATTCTCTGGTGGTTTTATGGATAATTTTTCCGCTAGCGCCTGGATGGCACTGACTTGTTGGGGCGAGAAATAGTTCCGCTCGTGAGGATAGATCAGCGGCTGGCGCTCATTCATACGCATGCTGTAGATGCTGGAGAACATCAACACATTCTGAACGTAATTTCGGGTTTCTATGAATGGAATAATCTCGATCCACACATCGAATGGTACATCAGGGTTCAGCCATTGGTTCACCCGCCCTGGACCCGCGTTGTAGGCAGCAGAAGCAAGTATACGGTTGTCGTTGAACTTGCGGAGCATCTGGCCGAGGTAATTGGTGCCGAGCCGTATATTCAAATCTGGGCTTGTCAGGCTTCTGTTGCTCGGGTAAGACACGCCGATTTTAGCCGCCACATGTTTCGCAGTAGCTGGCATCAACTGCATGACACCCAGTGCGCCGGAACTGGATTTTGCATCTGTCATGAACGAGCTTTCCTGGCGCGCAATCGCAAGGCTCCACTGAACAGGGATGTTGGCGCGACGAGCATGGGTAATGAAAGTATCGGCGTAGGCGATAGGGAACCTGTGATCGAGGTGATTCCACGCTCCGGCATCGATCATTGTCTGGATGGAAGCTTTGTACCACCCCCAGCGAAGAGCGACTCGTGCAGCGACATCCCGCTCTACGTTGTTGAAATCTGAGGTAGAAAAATACCATTCCCGGCGAGCCCGTGAGCGTTCTCCGAGGGCAAATAGTTCGAGAGCCCGCTGTACGCCCGGGCTTTCCTCAAGCGACAGTATCTGTTCCAACGTAACAGGGCTGGGCTCATCCTGGTAGTTGTACTGGTTTTGCAGGATATCGGCAGAGACAAATCCGTAAAAGGATCGCTCGCTGCTGAGTTCGATCATGATGTTACGGGCGATCTGTCTGTCAGCTTCGTCGGCAGAGATACCAAGTGCACGAGCCTTCCAGTATTGCCACCGATTCGAATCCTGCTGTTCCTGAGGTAGGAGGTTGATCAGGATCATGACGCTGCTCCAGTCACCATGTTCCAGGCTCTGGCGGATTCGGGCTTCAACGAGTTTTGGTTGTTCGTGCAGGTTTACCGGCAACGAATCAATGAGCGCGAGATCATTGGATTTTCCAGCGAGTCGAACGCCGATATAGGCATAGGCGTCCTCGAGTTCAACAGGGTTGAAATCCTGTAATTTCTCATACTGGCCGAGTGTTAGCAGTGCGTCTTCCGGGGCTATTCGGGACAGTCGTTTTACGCCATGAAGGATGATCTCTCGATTGTGGATGTTTGTTGCTTTAAATGACTTGTATCGTTTGATGGTTTTTGGCTTCAGGTGAACCAGTCTGTAGTTGGTTGCGAAGGGTTTGTCTTGCCTGTCGACAAAGCGAATCAGGTAAGAGGAAAGATCCTTGTTGTTTTCCTTAAGGCTCAGTGCGAATCTTTGCCAGGCAATTTCTGGCGTGATGCCGTTAGCTCCCCGCCAAACATTAAAAATCGAGTCACACTCATCCGGCTGTGAAAAGCCAACCATCCAGAGTTTCTCAGCCTGGGCCAACCCCTGGTCGACCATGCCAACCTTGTACAATCCATAGGCGTGCTGACAGGCAAGTTTCTTTGTTGGCGTGACCTTGTCGTAGTGTGTGACGAACATTTCCCATTTGCCACGCTTCGCAAGGTTAGCGAGCCAGTGCGCCAAGAGAGACTCTACCAGGGGGGTGTCTCTATATTGTTCGACGAACCGCAGAATATCCTGTTCACTCTGGCGAGAAATACGGTAAGAAATCTCTGTGTATTCCAGGTAGGGGTAAAGCGGGTAGGTTCGCAATTGTGGTTTTAGCTTCTGCAGGCGCGAGAATTGGCTGGTTTTGATGAGGTGAATGGCGTCTAGGTACATCTGGCGTTGTTCGAAACGGCCCGGTGCAACGGTAGGGTTATATCCAGCGCCCCTGGAAAAGTCTGCGACACAATGTGTGGACATACCAAAAGCAATAAAAAGTGTAAGAAAAAAAGAGACTAGTTGTTTCACAGATCTATTGAATCACTCATGGGGTTCAAGCGTAATGAATCTTTAGTGGCGCAGCAAAAAAGTTGGTTGGACGTGGTCTAATTTCCTACTCTGACGGCAAGGACGTCGCAGGTGGCCCCATGCAGTACACCGTTTGCGGTTGATCCCAGTAATAGTGCGAGGCCATGGCGGCCATGACTGCCCACAACAATAAGGTCTGCTTCAATTTCTTTGGCGAGGGTATGAATTTCAGTCTCGGGGCGGCCAAAAATCAAATGTCGATCTTCGTCTTCAATACCAAGTGATGATGAGAATTCGGCCAGGTGTTTTTTCGCGGTATCCTGGATTTGTTCCTGGATCGTGGATAGATCCATTGGGATGTCACCACCGTAAGCCAGTGAGAGCGGTTCAATGACGTGTACGCAGCTTAGCTGTGCATTGAACGCGGCTTTAAGAGCGCAGGCGCGTCGCGAAACTTCTCTTGATTCGACCGTGAGGTCTACGCCGACCAGTATGTGTTTGTATTCGCTCATCGCATCCACCTTCTTTAATTGTTATTTTGTGGCGGGATTCGTGCCAAATGTACACAGTTAGATATCCGATCACAACTGTTTAAGTTAGGCTTTTTTAAAACGCATTTGCACAAAAAAGGAGTAACCGTGGCCTACGTTCTCATTGGGATCATCCTGATTGCTATCATCGTGCCGATCATTTCGGTGCTGCCCTCGGCCAGGCAAAAGGAACGTATGCAGATGCGAATGATCGCAAGAGAGGCGGGTGTGTCTGTTGAGCTGACTTCCATCGATGACCCTAACCCGAAACAGGACAAGTACATCGCGTATACGGGAAAACGTATTCCTGCTGTCCTGAAAATAGTTGCTTACCGGTTGCAGCGGAAACGGCAGAGCGACTGGCGTCATTTACCCAAGGTTAGCTGGTGCCTGTTTAAAGACCTGGATAACAACTGGCACTGGAAGTCAGATCTTAACGAGGCGATGAGTAAGCAACTGATCGAATGGCTGGAGGATGTTGCACCTGATTTGCCCTCGGACGTTGTTCAGATCGAAGAGGACAGTTACAACATTTGCGTGTACTGGCATGAAAGCACCCGGGGTGATGAGCAGTCCGTGCTGGATTTTCTTAAGCATTCTACTGAGTTATCGCTGATTGAGCCCGGTCCCGCGGGCACCTCTGAGTAAGTTTTTACCACCGTTTATCAACAGAAATCACTCCAATTTGAATGAAAGGTTGACAATTCCCTGGCGGTTGCGGGTAAAGTAAAAAAGGAGTTCGTTCACTGACGGTCGGTTTAAAAGTTCATATTGTTGCTTGACGTTAGTGAACATTGTCCTTATATATGTCGCCCCTTGGGCCGCATAAACCACTTAGAGAAGCACTTGTATGGGTAAATCGCTCGTCATTGTCGAGTCACCAGCGAAAGCGAAAACGATCAATCGCTATCTGGGTGATGACTACATCGTGAAATCAAGTGTCGGGCATATCCGGGATTTGCCAGTGAGCGGAACCAGCAAAGTCGACCCCAAAGCGCGGGCAAAAGAAGCTGCGAAGACGCGCAAGATGACGCCAGCCAAGAAGGCGAAGTACAAAAAAGAGAAAGCGCGTAAACAACTTGTCGCCCGAATGGGTATTGACCCGGATGATGGTTGGAAGGCGAACTACCAGATTCTTCCCGGTAAAGAGAAAGTTGTTTCTGAATTAAGAAAGCTTGCGAAGGATGCAGACGAGATATATCTGGCGACAGACCTTGATCGCGAGGGAGAAGCTATTGCATGGCATCTGCGTGAAGCAATCGGCGGCGATGATTCGAGATACCGCCGTGTGGTATTCAACGAGATTACCAAGAAGGCCATCCAGGAAGCGTTTGAGAAACCTGGCGATATCGATATGGATCAAGTTAGCGCCCAACAGGCCCGGCGATTTCTTGATCGTGTTGTAGGCTTCAGGGTCTCTCCTCTTTTGTGGGCGAAGATAGCACGTGGTCTGTCCGGGGGCAGAGTCCAGTCTGTTGCGGTTAAGTTAGTTGTTGAACGCGAACGTGAAATCAGGGCATTTATCCCGGAAGAATACTGGGACATCTTTGCTCAGCTGATGCGTTCGGCGAACGAGGAAGGCGATGGTGTTCGCTTCCAGGTCACGAAACAGGATGGTAAAAACTTCCGACCGGTAAACGAAGAACAGACAGATGCCGCTCTAGAGATACTCAAGAATTCTGAGCTCAAGATCACCAGCCGGGAAGATAAACCTACCCAGACCAGGCCAACGGCGCCCTATATAACATCTACTTTGCAACAGGCGGCGAGCACACGGCTTGGCTATGGTGTAAAGAAGACCATGATGATGGCCCAGCGTTTATATGAGGCAGGTTACATCACGTACATGAGGACTGACTCAACTAACCTCAGCTCTGACGCAGTGGCTGGTTGCCGTGATTTAATCTTCGCTGAATATGGTAAGCAATACCTGCCGGATGAACCCCGGTTGTATTCGAGCAAGGAAGGCGCGCAGGAAGCACACGAGGCTATTCGTCCATCCGATGCGGGCGTCAAGTGGACCCAGCTCAAGAATATGGAAAGAGACGCAGAACGTCTTTACGAATTAATCTGGCGTCAGTTTGTAGCCTGCCAGATGCCAAATGCAAATTATCTTTCAACGTCAGTGCTGGTCGGCGCAGGAAACCTTGAGCTTCGCGTTCGTGGTCGAATCCTGAAGTTTGACGGTTTCACCATAGTGCAGCCTCCAGCGGGCCGAAAAGAAGAAGAGCAGCCGCTGCCGGCTTATGAAGTTGGCCAGGTGCTAAACGTCAAAGAACTGTTTCCGTCGCAACATTTCACCAAGCCGCCTGCCCGTTATGGAGAGGCAAGCCTGGTACGCGAGCTGGAAAAAAGAGGTATTGGTCGGCCTTCAACGTATGCGTCTATTATTACCACCATCCAGGATCGCGGTTACGTCCGGCTGGAGAATAAAAGGTTCTATGCCGAGAAGATAGGCGAAGTGGTGACGGAACGGTTAAACGAAACGTTTGACGAACTGATGAACTATAACTTCACTGCCCAGTTGGAAGAAGGCCTAGACAAGGTCTCGGACGGGAATTTGGAGTGGAAGAGTCTGCTGGATGATTTTTACAAAGATTTCGACAAGAAAGTAGAAGCAGCAGGTGGCGAAGACGGCATGCGCTCGAATGAGCCGTCGAAGACAGATATTAAATGTAAAAAGTGCAACCGCGATATGCAAATCAGGACGGCGAGCACTGGTGTTTTCATGGGTTGCTCTGGTTATGCGCTGACACCGAAAGAGCGTTGCAAGAATACGATCAACCTGATTTCCGGTGATGAAGTTGTTAGCGTCAATGGTGATGAGGAAGAAGAGTCACGAATACAGAGAAACAAACGTCGTTGTGAGAAGTGCAACGCCGCGATGGATAGCTACCTGATAGATACAGAACGCAAGCTTCATGTTTGCGGCAACAATCCCGATTGCGCTGGGTTTTCGATTGAGCGCGGTGAGTTCAAGATCAAAGGCTACGACGGCCCGCTGCTGGAGTGTGACAAATGCGGTAAAGAGATGCAGCTCAAGACTGGCCGATTTGGGAAGTACTTTGGCTGCACGGGTGAGGAATGTAAGAACACTCGTAAGCTTCTGCGCAGTGGTGAACCGGCTCCTCCCAAGATGGACCCCGTGCCCATGCCAGAGCTGGAATGCCTGAAGGTAGATGACACCTATATATTGAGAGATGGTGCTGCGGGTATCTTTCTTGCGGCCAGCCAGTTTCCCAAGAACAGGGAAACACGAGCACCCTTTCTGGATGAACTGCTGTCACACCAGAATGAAATTGATCCCAAGTACGGTTTCCTGATGAGAGCTCCTGTTAAGGATCCGGATGGTAATCGAAGTCTTGTGAAGTTTGCACGTAAAACGAAAGAGCAGTATGTGATGACAGAAAACGGCGAAGGTAAGCCATCTGGCTGGCGCGCGGATTATGTCGATGACAAGTGGGTGGAAACCGAAAAAGCGACCAAGCCCAGCAAGAAAAAGGCAGTCAAAAAAAAGGTCAAAAAGGCCGCTAAAAGTTAGGTAAGGATCCCGGTATTTTAAAAGGCTCAACCGGGCTGATAACGGCTCGCGGAGGGTGATGTGAGCTTGCAAAAAGAACCAAAAGTTCAATGAAAGTGGGTATGGGTGATCGCAGGTACTGTTTATAAACCCAAATCATAAACCCAAAGACCCGCCTATAAGTTCAGAAACCGATAGGGTCTGTCCGCTTAAAGTAAAATCCGACTAGTGTCGAATAACCCCGACACCCAGGCCTTCGATTTCGAAATCCTGGTGGCGCAGGTCGACTTCAATAGGCGAATAATCCTTGTTCTCGGGAAGCAGGGTCACCTGGTGTTTACTTCTGGATCGTTTAAAACGTTTGACGGTAACTTCGTCTTCAATACGCGCAACAACAATGTCACCATTATTAACATTCTGGGTTCTGTGCACCGCCAGCAGGTCTCCATCCATGATGCCGCACTCAATCATACTGTCTCCGCGAACCTGTAACAGGTAGTCCGCATTAGGGCTGAAGAAGGTCGCGGGTAGTTCGCAGTAATCTTCAATATGCTCCTCAGCAAGAATCGGGTTACCTGCGGCGACCCGGCCAATGATAGGGAGGCCTTCATTTTCACTTTCCGGCAGTTTAATACCCCTGGAGGTGCCAGGGATCATTTCGATCGCGCCCTTGCGTGCCAGCGCCTTCAGGTGTTCTTCAGATGCGTTGGCGCTTTTGAAGCCAAGGTCCTTGGCTATGTCGGCCCTGGTGGGTGGGTACCCGGTTTCTTCAATGTAACTCTTGATGAATTCGAGTACTTCAGCTTGCCTTGTCGTCAGTTTGTTCATAGTTTAAGACTGTTTATTTATACAGTAACTGGAATTATATACAGTAAAGCCGGGTTGGCAATGTTTTTTTCAACACCTGACACTGAATTTGTGCCGATGACCATCCCAGATCATGTGAGGGAGATTTCATCGCAGACTGTCAGGCAGTTCCGGTGTTGGTCAATAGTGGGCTATGATGATCGCTGCAATAAACCAGACCGGTAACAAGCCCAGAATGAACATGCTTATGAATCGAATACTCCCCTTGATCCTGCTTTTAGTGATTTCGTGCTCGGCTGCTGCTGAAGACGTATTTTGGGTGCTGGGTAGTTTCGTGGACGAGGACGTCGCGCGGGTTGAAGGCAACCGGGTTAGTAATGATGCTGGCATTGAGGTGCTCATTTTTGAATCAATCGTTAACACCAGGGTTCAGTACAGGTTGCTCACCGGTTTCCTGGTTGCAACCAGTGACCAGGTGGCTCTGCGTCAGCGACTGATGAAAGTTGGGGTCCCTGACCCATGGATGATTCGATTCGATGATGGCCCTCCTTACATGGAGACTATTTTTTCTGATCTTGGGACCGATGATGTGCTGAGCGCCGCCGAGCTCGCTGAAATTGATACAATGCTCCGAGACTTCGAGGATGAATATGCCGAGGGTTCGGGAATGTTGACCGAAGACATTGGATCGGGATTGGTCAGCAACCCTTCAGTTGGCCTTGCAATTAATTATGTGGTCGCCGGAAGTTACGGGACCGCCGTGAACGCGAATGGCTATGCCAGTAAGCTTGGCGATGCGTTTCCCGAAATCCCTTCCCATGAGGTGACGGTGCGGCGCAACGAGGTTTCTGGAGAAACCGTCTACAGGGTAATGATCGGGCCGGTACTCCCGAGCGAAGAGAAAGGCCTGATCGGGTCGCTGAGTGCATGGGGGGTCCATGGCGCTTGGTTACTCCCTGGAATAAGGTCGCAGGCAGATATTGGCCTCCAGGACGTCAGGCAAGACACTAGTCAAGATTCTGGTCAGGAGATTAGCCAGCCGCAGCGTGGATTCAGAATTCCGAGCCAGCCCGGCAGCCAGACAAGCGTTACGCCTGTTAAAAGTTCTCGCGCGCAAAGTGATTTCAACCCGGTTCGCCTTAGGAGAGATGCTCCGAACTTCCCGGACCCCAGGAATAAATACTAAAGGCTTTCTCGTGCTGGTTGCCTCGCGTTAGAATCTACGCTTAATTTTTGTATTAAGCCTGCCATATGATTGAAGAAACCATTGATTCGATTCAGGAATTTATTCTGCAACCAGAATTGCTCTGGGTGTTTCTGGTTGTGTTCCTGACCCTGACCTGTAATTACGTTGCCAGACGACTGCTGCAGACGCTGGAGAAACAGACGCGGCTCAGTAAGAGCCTCTGGGATGATGCGCTGGTCCGAACTATAAGGAAACCGGTAGCCTGGCTGATCTGGGTCATTGGGTTCAGCTGGGCAGCTGAAATATTGGCGGATGGCACAGACTCCGCGCTAGACCAATTGATTGAACCAGTCAGGTTCATCGCGGTTATCGGCCTGTTGGCATACTTCCTGTCGCGGTTTATCACAGAAGCAGAAAAAACGTTTATTGAAAGTGGCGCGGATGTCACCACAGCAAATGCGCTGGGTAAGTTGTTGCGTGTCTCTGTTTTCATTACTGCGGGTCTGTCTGTGCTGCAAACTCTTGGTGTCAGCATCTCAGGGGTCCTTGCTTTTGGTGGGATCGGTGGCATCGCGGTTGGTTTTGCGGCGAAGGACCTGCTTGCCAATTTCTTTGGTGGCTTGATGATATACATGGATCGACCGTTTGCCGTGGGCGACTGGATCAGGTCTCCTGACCGGAATATTGAAGGTACGGTGGAACAGATTGGCTGGCGACTCACGCAGATACGGACCTTCGATCAGCGACCGCTGTATGTACCCAATTCAGTGTTTGCCACTATCTCTTTGGAAAACCCCTCCCGGATGCGCAATCGACGAATCAATGAAACGATTGGTCTGAGATATGACGATGCTGAAAAGTTGCAGGTGATTATAGATGATGTGAGAAACATGCTGTCGGAACACCCCGACATAGACACTGGTCGTACACTGATCGTCAATTTAGACAGTTTCGCCGACTCTTCCCTCGAGTTCTTTATCTATGCATTTACAAAAACGGTTAACTGGATTGAGTTCCACCAGGTCAAGGAAGCGGTGATGTTGGAGGTTATTCGGATTGTTGAGGGACACGGAGCCGAATTTGCGTTTCCCTCTCGAACGTTGCATGTTTCCCACTCGGAAAGTGGGCCCCAGGTAGAATCCTGAGTGCGACGGATGGCGCAAAGGCTGGCATGAGAGTTTTCCAACGGATGCCACGAATGTTTCAATAACCTAGGCTCCCACGCGTATTGACCTATCAGAGAAAAAAATGGCTAATCTTCTGTTTTGTAAAAACCCGGTCCCCCTTAATAAAAATGATCACAAAGACTGAAAGATCAGTTCAATAGGGCAAAATTTCATGTTCGCCGGGAAAACAATTCAGTCATTCTGGCGGGTGTTGAATTTAGCGAAGCAGCAAAGGAGTACGCGATTGTTTTCACCCAGGCAGGAGACAAGGTCGTCCCTGTTGCGATGCTTGGGCTTCGAAACGAGGAAAACCTGTTTGTTGATGACAAAGGTGGCTGGGATGTCAGGTACATTCCTTCATTTGTCCGTCGATACCCGTTCGTTCTTGCTGAAACCGGGGAGACCGGCCAGCAGGCGTCTGCATGGACGATGCCTATGAAGGCTTCAATGATGATGAAGGCGAATCGTTGTTTGCAGGGGAAGAAACCACCCCTTTACTTCAGCAGGCGATAGACTTTCTCGAGGAAGACCAGAAGCATTATCTTCGAACAGAAGCTTTTGTTCAGCGATTGCGGGACAACGATCTGCTGATGTCGTTCGATGCGAAAGTTGACATGGTTGATGGCCAGCAGTTTGGCCTGACAGGTCTGTTGGCGATCGACGAAAAGAAACTCCTGCAGATGCCTGACGACAAGGCGCTGCGACTGTTCCGCTCAGGTGAACTGTCCTGGATATACTGCCAACTGATGTCCATGGGAAACATTGGTAAAATGGTGGATCGTATTGCGGCACGTGTTGGCGCATCAGCAGAATAGGCTTAGAACTCAGCTTCTGGTTTAAACCGATTGATCCTGACAACGATGCCAAACAGGGGATGGTCAATATAGTGCAGTTCGTCGCTGCGCATTCGGCGGGACTGGAACATGGGGTGCGTCCTTGCCGCGAAGTATTGGCCTCGTTCCCGTTCAACTTTAACCAGCTCTGGGTGCTGCGAGAGAATCTCGTCAGACAGGTTCGACTGGAATCCCGCGAGGAAAGGGTTCGGTTCGCCGCTCTTGGGTTCGAAGACGGTGTACCAGAGGTTCGTCTGGAGATGCAAAAAACGAGAACGTGTGAAGGACAGGGTCCCTTCAACTTCGAAACGATCGTCGTATCGTTGTCCGGCCTGGACCAGTACGGGCGTTGGTTCGCTCCCAATTGGCTGTACCCAGGATTGTTGGCTAAGGACGGTAAACCGTGAAGAGCGTCGCAGGCTGCGCAGGATTGCCTGCAGTGATGAATCAGCTTCCCTGCTGCTGAATGCCAGAGCGCCTTCTGAGTTCGCGTTGTTCAACGCTAATGCAGTGTCAATGATATCTTCTACAGACAGTGCTGCAGGGATACCGACAGCACTGTCTGCTTCATCGGAACCGTTGCCTGAATCCCCGCCCGAATCCTCGCTTGAGTCACCGTCAGACACACCAGTCAGACACACCATCAGACACACCCATAACTCGCTCAATCACCCTTCGGTTTCTGTTTCGGTTGCTTTGTCCTTCGAATGCAAAGTCGTTGGTGCCGAGCTCTGGCTCCACGTCAACTGCAGTGGTGGGCAGCAACACATCAAGTTGTTCAAGTTGCGAGAGTTTGAATACGTCGCCGTCAGTCACGGCGGTAACATCAGTCGGATAAGTACCGGCTACTTCAGGCCAGCTCTCTTCATCCAGGTCCGTGGATTTTGGTTTAAACAAAATGACATCAATCTGGTACCAGCCCTGAAGCTGCTCTTGCCCCTGGGCAACTGTCGGGTTGAAAACTATCGCCATAAGCATGAATGCGGCGGCTGTGAGATGTCTAACCAGCAATGTTAACTCTCTTGTTGTCCAGTCGTTCCAGTAAACGTTCAACTTTCGTGAATCGGGTGTCGATTTTTTCCATCTTATCATCGAAGACCAACTGATTCGCTGTTGCCAGTTTATATCGGTGAGGCTCTGACTGGACCAGTTTTACGATGGAACCGGGATCAATCGTTGTTTCCTGATCGAACTCGATTTTGCCTCCCCGTTCTCCGGCATCGAGTTTTTTGATGCCAAGTTTTTCGGCGAGCAGCTTCAATGTGGTGACCCGGAATAGGTTCTTCACGGGCTCAGGAAGTAACCCGAACCTGTCGATCATCTCGACCTGCAGTTCTCGTAATTGGTCCTCTGTTTCTGCGTTGGATATGCGCTTGTACAGGACCAGGCGCATATGCACGTCTTGCAGGTAGTCATCAGGGATAAGCGCAGGCAGGTGAAGGTTGATTTCTGTGCCTTCCTTTAGTGGCCTATCTAGGTTCGGGGTCTTGCCTTCCTTGATGGCCTTCACCGCGCGATCAAGCATTTCCATATAGAGCGAATAGCCAATCGTCTGCAGGTTACCTGTCTGCTCATCTCCGAGAAGTTCACCGGCACCCCTGATTTCAAGGTCGTGGGTTGCCAGGATAAAGCCGGCACCAAGGTCTTCTGCATCCGCGATGGCGTCAAGCCTTTTTACGGCATCGGATGTCATTGCTTTGGGGTGGGGCGTCAGCAGATAGGCATAGGCCTGGTGGTGGGATCTTCCAACGCGGCCGCGTAACTGATGCAACTGGGCCAGACCAAATTTGTCAGCCCGGTCCATAATGATGGTATTGGCGTTCGGAATATCGATCCCGGTTTCGATGATCGTCGTGCACAGAAGCACATTGGCGCGCTTGTGGTAGAAGTCGGACATCACCTGTTCTAGCTCGCGCTCGCGCATTTGACCATGGCCGATGGCGATAGTCGCCTGTGGAACCAGCTCCTGTAGTTTGGTGGCGGTGTTTTCAATCGTACGGACCTCGTTATGCAGGTAGTAAACCTGCCCGCCACGCATCAATTCCCGTTGTATCGCCTCCTTTATCATGCCTTCGTTGCTTTGCCGGACAAATGTCTTGATCGATAGTCGTTTTGCCGGTGGCGTCGCGATGATGGACAGATCCCTCATACCTGACATCGCCATATTCAGGGTTCGCGGAATGGGTGTTGCGGTCAGCGTGAGGATATCCACCTCCGCACGCAGGGATTTAAGTTTCTCTTTTTGGCGGACGCCGAATCTGTGTTCTTCGTCAATGATCAGCAGGCCCAGGTTTTTAAAATCGAGTCCTTCCTGGATCAGACCGTGGGTACCTATGATGATATCAAGGTTGCCGGTGCCCATTTTTGCGATAACTGCTTTCTGCTCTTTTGTTGTTTTGAAGCGCGAGATGGAATCAATATTCACTGGCCATTCTACAAAACGGTCTTTGAAGGTTTCGGTGTGCTGCTGAGCGAGTAGGGTGGTCGGCACAAGTATCGCGACCTGCTTGCCGGATTGTATGGCGATAAATGCTGCTCGCATAGCAACTTCAGTCTTGCCAAACCCGACATCCCCGCAAATTAGTCGGTCCATGGATTTCTCGGAAACCATGTCAGAGATCACGTTTTCAATGGCAGATTCCTGGTCAGGTGTTTCCTCGAAAGGAAACGCGCGCGCAAACTGGTCATAGTTGAAGTCTGGTACCGGGTAGCTGAACCCTTTTCGCGCCTCTCTTCTTGCATAGATGTTCAGTAGTTCCGCTGCGACATCATGAACCTGTTCAGCAGCTTTCCGTTTTGCCTTCTGCCACGTTTCCCCGCCAAGCCTGTGAAGGGGCGCGAGTCCTTCCCCGGCACCCGTGTATCGGGATATCAGGTGCAGTGACGAAACGGGTACGTACAGTTTCGCGTCTTCCTGGTACAGCAGGGTAAGAAACTCTGTCTCCTGCCCGTCGATAGTGAGTGTCTGAAGCCCCTGGTATCGCCCGATGCCATTATCAATGTGCACTACCGGTGCGCCAATGCTGAGCTCCGTCAGGCTTTTTATTGCCAGTTCTGCAAAGTTTTCCTTTTCGCGGTCGCGCCTGCGTTTTTGCAACACCCTGTCGCCAAACAGCTGGCGTTCCGTGATCATTGCGATGTTACCAATGGCGAGTGGTCGATCCAGGGGTGCGACGGTAATGGCAAGTTCGCAATCGTCTTCAATGAACGATTGCCAGTCCTCGACGACTTTCGTTGATAGACCCTGTTGCGCGAGAAGGTCATCGACGACCTCGCGTCTGCCATTCGACTCGGTGGTGATCAGCAATCGTGCGGTGGATCCATCGACGAATTGTTTTAGCGCGTCGAGTGGTGTCTGGCTGCGCTCGTTGATGGTGAGATCTTGAAGGAGCTTTAGTCGAAACATAGTCGAATACACGGCCCTTGTCCTGGGGCGTTGCGCGGAAATCTACGCGAGGGTATTGCTTCAGTCCGGCGAACAGCTCGTCAAGAGGCATGAGGATGTCGCGCGGTGGCAGGATCGGTTTCTGGATATCGTAGCGAAGATTCTCATAGCGATCTTCGGTTTCCTGCCAGTAAGCCTCAAGCTTGGGCTCTATGTCGTCACAGAAAACCAAAGTGTCGTCGGGTAGATAGTCAAATAAGCTTTCCAGCCCTTCAAAAAATAGCGGCAGGTAGTATTCGATACCGGCAGGAGACAGGCCCTGGGAAACATCACGGTAGACCGGGCAGGACCTCGGGTCGCCCTGGAACCTCAGAAACCACTGGTCCTTGAACTGATTGATTGCATCGCTGTTAAGCGGAAATTCCCTCGCTGGCAGGAGCGAGATTTCGTCGACCTGCTCCACTGAGCGCTGGGTTTCGGGCTCAAAGGTCCGCAGCGTGTCAATTTCGTCATCGAACAGGTCAATCCGGTATGGGAAGTCAGAACCCATTGGGAAGATATCCATGATGGCGCCGCGAACGGCGTATTCGCCATGTTCATAGACTGTTTCAACCGAGCGATAGGCTGCGCCCTGTAATCGCCTGCGCATTTGGGGGATATCGAATTTTTGCCCTTTCGCCAGTACCAGGCTAGAGCCCAGAATGAATTGCGCTGGTGCCATTCTCTGGCTGAGTGTGGTGGCGGGTATCACGACGATGCCACTTTCCAGGACCGCGAGTTGGTTCAGCACATCGAGACGTTCTGAAATAATGTCCTGGTGCGGCGAGAAAGCGTCGTAAATCAGGGTTTCCCAGTCAGGCAAGTGTAGGATGGTGGTATCGGATCCCAGGAAGAACTGGAGCTCATCGTGCAGTCGTTCTGCCCCCAGGGTGTCAGCTGCGATTACCAGTATCATGCCTTCGTGGCTTGATGCGACCTCGGCTATTGCATGAGTTTCCGCCGCACCCGGGAGGTTAGACCATCTTCGGCGGTCTCCTGGTGTTGTTGGCAGTTCAGGACGGGTAATCATAGAGTGTAATGATCTGGACGCGGATAATTGAAGGAGGAGAAGATTACCGGATGGGCGATAGAACTCAAGGGGTATAACATGCCGAATATGAAGCAATTCCAGTCTAGTCAAAAGCTCATTGTAATCAGCGTGAGGTCAGGCTGCTCATTGATACGGACGCATCGGTCACGATTGTAGCGCCGGCGATTCTTGAGAACCTGGGTTACGTCCTTGGCAGCCGAACCAGAAGATTTGTGACAGCGAATGGTGAAGTAGATGCGCTACTGGTCGGGATTCAATCGCTGACCGTGGGTGAGCAGGTGGTCAGCCCGATTACTGTGGGTGCCATTTCATTATCACATCGCACAGCGTCATTTGACGGGCTTTTTGGAATGAACTTTCTGCAGAAGTTTGAATTCTCTCTGGACCAGCAGCGTAGCCTGCTGGAACTGCATTTCCGGAGAGATTGGGGGGCTTTCAGTGATCGTTATTCGCAGTCATCATCTAGCTAAAAAATGAATGTCCATTTTTTGACACGGTTCGCATTGAATAACGGCGTCCCAAAATAGATAATTCCCGCGATTGGCAGGTGACCCGCTGCATTAAGCGGATCACCTGCTACAAAATTGATTAATCTGAGGATTCACTCGTGGCTAAACCCGGGCTAGAAGGCGCTTTCGCTGATTTTAAGGAGCGCGAAGCGCTTGCCGAATCAATGATCCCTATGATCGGTACTCTCTATCGTCGAAACGTCGTGATCTATATTCATGGGGTTCCTCTTTACAATCAGTCCGTCATCGAGTTGATGAAGGCGCATCGATTTGTCCGGCAGATTGAAAAGAATGAGATGTCCGAATTTGAGACGCATCCGATGCTGGAGAACCTGAGTAAGCTGGACCTGGGGCCGGCGCACATCGATATTGGTAAATTGACCTCCAACTTCATGAATGACAACGGTGGGTTGTCAGTGCAGGCATATGTCAAACGCGAGTGTGCGGCAATTCTGGGTCGCCACGATACGATCTCGCACCCGCCTCGTGACGTGGTGATCTACGGTTTCGGTCGAATTGGCCGGCTGGTCACGCGGCTCCTGGTGGAAAAGGCGGCCGGGGGACAAAACCTGAGGCAAAGGGCGGTTGTGCTGCGTCCGCCAAAGGATCCGGTCGATGATCTCTACAAGCGTGCTAGCCTGCTGCGCCGGGATTCCGTTCACGGCCCATTTAAAGGAACTATCAGGGTAGATGCTGACAATCATGCCCTGATCTGTAATGGCAATGCCATTCACTTCATCTACGCGACTGACCCGTCAGACATCGACTATACAGCTTACGACATCCAGAATGCCCTGATCATTGACTCAACGGGTGTCTGGCGAGACCGAAAAGGGCTCGAGCAGCACCTGGAGTCAAAGGGGACTGCCAAGGTGTTGCTGACGACCTCGGGTAAAGGCGACATCAAAAATATTGTCTCCGGCGCCAACTCAGATCTCGTCGTGCCTGAAGATTCTGTTATTGCGGCCGGATCCTGCACGACTAACGCCATTGTTCCGGTATTGAAGAGTATTAACGACCACTTCGGTATCGATCACGGGCACATGGAAACCGTGCATGCCTATACCGATGACCAGAACCTGCACGACAACACACACTCCAAGGAGCGGCGGGGTCGTAGTGCCGCCTTGAATATGGTGCTGACAGAAACGAATGCCACTGAATCCATCGGTAAATTATTGCCTGAGCTAGCGGGTAAGTTCACCGGCAACTCGATCCGCGTACCCGTGCCTAATGTCTCGATGGCTATCCTGAACCTAGCTCTGCACAGAGAAGTCACTCGCGAAGAAGTGAACGACTTTCTTCGGGATGTGGCCCTGAACAGCGCTATGAACCGGCAGATTGATTTCACGGTCTCAAGGGAGGTGGTTTCATCGGACTTTACGGGTAACCGGCACGCCGGGATCATAGATTCGCATGCGACGATAGCGAACGGCAAGCGGGTGATCCTCTATGTCTGGTACGACAATGAATTTGGCTATTCCTGCCAGGTCGTCAGGGTTGGCCAGAAGATGGCGGGCATCAAGTATCCAATCGTGCCACCGCAACCGGTCACTGGAGAATCGACCAGTGCAGAACCGCAAAAAGTAAAATCGGCGTAATACATCGATAAGTGGTTGAAATAATGCGATGTTAGTTGCGCTTGCTATAGCAAAATAGCTGGCGGCTCACTATAATCGCGCCAGATTTTCCGGGGAATGTCAGTGATGTCCCTGAAGTTCGAAAATTGACCAAAATCTAGTTCATTTCGGCAGTCTGGTGTGACCAGGATACTGTTGATAGTCAGCATTCGATTGATTCCGGAAATTAATACTTAAGATACGATAAGGCGTTGTCAGAAAGGCATGATTAAGACGAAACGCGGGCTCGATTTGCCCATCAGTGGGAGTCCGAAACAGACCATCGAAGACGGTCCTACTATCCGGCAGGTAGCACTTGTCGGATATGACTACCCCGGCATGAAGCCAACGATGGAAGTCAGGGAAGGCGACCAGGTGAAAGCCGGTCAGCTGATCTTTACCGACAAGAAAACGCCGGGCGTGAAATTCACGGCCCCCGCATCGGGCAAGGTTGTTGCCGTGAATCGCGGCGACAAGCGTGTGTTCGAGTCGCTGGTGGTCGAAGTTGATGCTGATGCTGAAACGGAAACCTTTGTTGCCTATCCCGCAGGGCAACTTCGCACCCTTGAACGGGGCAAAATTGTTGAGAATCTCGTCGAAAGTGGCGAGTGGACAGCGATTCGTACCCGGCCCTATAGCAAGGTACCGCAACCAGATTCGCCGGCACCGGGCGCGCTGTTCATCACTGCATCAGACACAAGGCCACTTTGCGCCGACCCCGCTCTCTTTATAAATGAACACCCGGATGCCTTTCTTGCGGGGATAGATGCGCTGGCAAGGCTCACCGAGGGCAAGGTCTACCTTTGCTCCAATGCCGGTGCAAGTCTGCCTGCACCAGACAACCCCCAGGTGCAGTCGGAACAGTTCTCCGGACCTCATCCCGCAGGTAATACCGGGACACACATACATTTTCTGCATCCTGTACACACTAACCGGAATGCATGGTACGTCGGTTACCAGGATGTCATCGCCATCGGTTATTTGTTCACGTCAGGCAAACAGTTTTTTGATCGCGTGATATCGCTGGCTGGGCCGGAAGTCACCCGCCCAAGATTAGTACGAACAAGGCTTGGTGCAAGCACTGATGAACTTGGTGCCGGAGAGTTAAGTGACGGTAACAATCGGGTCATCAGCGGCTCGGTGCTTGATGGCCGGAAGGCTTCCGGTGCCACTGCCTACCTTGGGCGCTTTCATCACCAGATCTCTGTGATCCACGAAGGCACCGAACGTGAACTACTGGAATTCGTGATGCCAGGTGTGGACAAGTTTTCGCTGACCCGCCTTTACCTGGGGGCTTTTCGCAGCAGTAAATTCAATATGTCCACTTCAACAGAGGGCAGTAGCCGGTCTATTATTCCGATTGGGACGTACGAGCAAGTCATGCCGCTCGATATCCTGCCTACCCAGTTGCTGAGGGCGCTGGTGGTGAGCGATTTTGATGCATCAGTAGAGCTGGGTGCTCTTGAACTGGATGAAGAAGATATTGCCCTTTGCACCTACGCTTGTCCTGGCAAGTATGAATACGGGCCTTATCTGCGTCAGATGTTGACGCGAATTGAGACAGAGAGCTAAGTATGTGGTTGCGTGATGTACTCGACAACATAGAGCCGCATTTTGAGACAGGCGGTCGATTTGAGAAGTTTTATAGTGTCTATGAAATGGTAGACACCATTTTCTATTCGCCGGGTCATGTGACCAAAACGTCGTCGCATGTCCGAGACGCGGTGGATATGAAACGGGTAATGACCACGGTCTGGTGGTGTGCCTTTTTCCCTATGTTTGCCGGGATATATTACACAGGTCTGCAGGCGAACCTTGCCATGGATGCGATGGGTGTAGAAAGCCTTGAAGGCTGGCGCGGAGCTTTGCTGGAGCTTGTGGCTGGCTACGATGTCGACAGCATATGGGACTGCGTGGTTTATGGCGCCTTGTTCTACGTGCCTATTTATATGGTGGTCTTTGTCGTTGGTGGTCTCTGGGAAGTTGCGATCGCGACGATCCGGGGTCATGAGGTTAACGAGGGATTCTTCGTCACCAGCATATTGTTCTCGCTGATTGTGCCGGCATCGCTGCCGCTCTGGCAGGCGGCGCTTGGGATATCTTTTGGTGTCGTTATCGGCAAGGAAATATTCGGCGGAACCGGTAAGAATTTCCTTAATCCGGCACTGACAGGTAGAGCGTTCCTTTTCTTTGCTTATCCTGCGGAGATTTCGGGCGATGCGGTCTGGACAGCGGTTGATGGGTTCAGTGGGGCTACCCCCCTAGGGATCGCTGCCCTTCAGGGTATGGAAGGTGTGACCACGACTGGGTTTACCTGGATGGATGCGTTCCTCGGCAAGATGCAAGGTAGTGTTGGAGAGACTTCGACTTTGGCTATCTTTGTTGGCGGCGCCATTTTGTTAATTACCAAGATAGCGTCATGGAGGATTATGGCGGGCGTCATGCTTGGCATGATTGCGACGGCACTGATGTTTAATTCGCTTGGTTCCGATACCAACCCGATGTTTTCCATGCCCTGGTACTGGCATTTGGTACTTGGGGGCTTTGCCTTCGGTATGGTTTACATGGCAACGGACCCTGTATCCGCGGCGATGACCAATACCGGAAAGTGGTGGTATGGAGCCCTGATCGGCGTGATGTGTGTGCTGATCCGAGTGATTAACCCCGCGTTTCCAGAAGGCATTATGTTGGCCATTTTGTTTGCGAATCTGTTTGCTCCATTAATTGACTGGCAAGTTGTGCGGTCCAATGTGAAGAGGAGGCTTGCGCGTGTCGGAGCCTAAATATAATAAAGATTCAATGAAGAATATCCTCGTTGTATCGTTGCTGGTGTGTTTTGCCTGCTCGGTGGTTGTGTCCAGCGCGGCGGTCTTTCTGAAACCACAAAGGGTGGCGAACAAGGACTTGGATCGAAACAAAAATATTCTTGAGGCAGCTGGACTCTACGATAAACAGTCCGGGCAAAACATCGATATTGCTGCTGAATTTGAAAAGTTTGAAATTCGTGTCGTGGACCTGCAAGAAAAGAGAGTCCTTAGTGACCTTGAAGCGTCCGACCTTGGCATTGAAGCGCGGACTTATGACCAGCGAAAAGCTGCAAAAGATCCTGCTATCTCAAAGGCCCTTGAAACAAGAGAAGACATTGCGTCTATTTCGCGGCGCGCGAGGTATAGCGTTCTTTACCTGCTTAGGATAGACGGGGATATCAAAACGATCGTGCTGCCAGTTCATGGCTATGGTCTCTGGTCTACGCTGTATGGGTTCATTGCTCTGGACGGGGATATGAACACTGTTTCGGGCATCACTTTTTACGAGCATGGCGAAACTGCAGGCCTGGGTGGTGAAGTCGACAATCCCGCATGGAAGGCTCAGTGGTCCGGCAAGACGATCTATAACGATGGTGGCGTGGCGCTGAAGGTGATTAAGGGTGCCGCGAGAGTTGAGTCGGAAAAGTTCAAGTATCAGGTTGATGGATTGTCAGGTGCAACACTAACCAGTCGAGGTGTAGAAAACCTGGTGAGCTATTGGATGGGTGATGACGGTTTTGGTCCCATTCTTGACGGCTTTCGTGGGTAAAGAGGTAAATCATGAGTACTAGAGAAATATTACTTAACCCGCTTTTCGTCAATAATCCCATTGGCTTGCAGATACTGGGGATCTGTTCGGCGCTGGCGGTCACTACCAAGATGAGCGTAGCGCTGGTGATGTGTATTGCGCTGACTCTGGTGACCGCATTTTCGAACCTGTTTATCTCTATGATTCGAAACCAGATTCCAGGCAGTATCCGGATTATTGTCCAGATGACGATAATCGCTTCACTGGTTATCGTAGTGGATCAGGTGTTGGGCGCCGTCGCCTATGACATCAGTAAGCAGCTTAGTGTCTTTGTTGGCCTTATCATTACAAACTGTATTGTCATGGGTCGAGCGGAAGCGTTTGCAATGCAAAACCCTCCGGGTCTGAGCTTTCTTGATGGTATCGGTAATGGCCTTGGTTACAGTGTGGTACTTATGCTTGTTGCCACTATTCGAGAATTTTTCGGGTCAGGCAGTCTGTTCGGCATCGAAGTGTTGCCGTTGGTCACAAACGGAGGCTGGTATTCACCGATGGGTTTGATGCTCTTGCCTCCCAGTGCATTCTTTATTATTGGCCTGCTGATCTGGGCGCTGCGCGCCTGGAAGACAGAGCAGGTTGAAGAACCCGAGTACGAAATTGGCGGTCACACCGCGTTGTCCAAGGTATAGGGGGGCTTAACTATGATTGAATACTACTTAAGTCTCTTTGTTCGTGCTGTTTTCATTGAAAATATGGCGCTCGTGTTTTTTCTTGGCATGTGTACGTTTATTGCCATCTCCAAGAAGATCGAAACGTCGATGGGGCTTGGAATCGCCGTAGTCGTTGTGCTGACAATTACGGTTCCGGTTAACAACCTTTTATACCAGTATCTGCTGGCTGACGGTGCGCTAGCATGGGCTGGTCTGCCGGATGTGGATCTTAGTTTTCTGGGTTTCCTTTCTTATATCGGTGTGATTGCAGCGATAGTGCAGACGTTAGAGATGTTCCTTGATAAGTATGTCCCCGCGCTCTACAACGCGCTAGGTGTTTTTCTGCCACTCATTACCGTCAACTGCGCAATTCTCGGAGCCTCTATTTTTATGGTGAACCGCGACTACAATTTTGCGGAAAGTGTTGTGTATGGTTTTGGCTCAGGTTTGGGCTGGGCCATTGCCATCGTGGTGCTGGCAGGCATTCGGGAAAAGATGAAATACAGTGATGTACCGCAAGGCCTGCGAGGTCTTGGGATCACTTTTATCACAGTGGGCTTGATGTCCCTGGGCTTTATGTCATTCGGCGGCATTTCACTTTAGATATTGCGCGTTAGACATTGCACGTTAGTATTCCAATTTAGAAATTTTACTTTAGACAAGGTTCTGCGGGTTGGTGATAACCCGGCATTGAAGAGGTTTTTAGAGTCCAGATATGAACGTTATTGAAGTTTTTTTGGGTGTAAGCATGTTTACGGGAATCATCATGATGCTCGTGTTATTCATTCTGTATGCACGTAGATTATTGGTGAGTACCGGTGAAGTGGTTATCGAAATCAATGGTGATCCTGAAAAGACGATCACCTGTAGCGCCGGTGGCAAGCTACTGAATACCCTTGCTGATGCCGGCATTTTCCTTTCTTCCGCGTGCGGTGGTGGTGGCACCTGTGCCCAGTGTCGTTGCGTTGTGACGGAAGGCGGTGGGTCGATGCTGTCTACGGAGGAGGGACATTTTACCCGCGGTGAAGCGAAAGACGGTTGGCGGTTGTCATGCCAGACAGCGGTTAAGCAGGATCTTAAAATTGAAGTGCCTGCCGAGTTCTTTGGCGTTAAGCGTTGGGAGTGTGATGTCATCTCCAATGAGAACGTTGCGACATTTATTAAAGAGCTGGTGCTCAAGCTTCCTGAAGGCGAAGAAGTAGATTTCCGTGCTGGTGGTTATGTCCAGTTTGAAATTCCTCCCTACGATATCGACTATAGGGATATTGACGTCGAGGAAGAGTACACCGGCGATTGGGAGAAGTTCGGTGTTTTTGAACACAAGTCAATGGTCCCCGAACCAACGATTCGAGCATACTCGATGGCGAACTACCCGGACGAAAAAGGCGTAATGAAATTCAATATCCGTGTTGCGTCGCCACCTCCCGGTACAGAATTTCCGCCGGGGAAAATGTCGTCCTATCTATTCACCAAGAAGCCCGGTGACAAGGTGACTATCTTCGGGCCATACGGAGAGTTTTTTGCTAAGGAAACAAACGCAGAGATGGTGTTTATCGGTGGTGGTGCCGGTATGGCCCCAATGCGAGCCCATATTTTTGACCAGTTACTGAGAATTCACTCCGACAGGAAAATCACCTTCTGGTACGGTGGCCGTAATCAGCGCGAATTGTTCTACGTAGATGAGTTCGACAAGCTGGCGGCAGAAAACCCTAATTTTGAATGGCACGTTGCATTGTCTGATCAGGGAATCGAGGGCTGGGGAGGCTACACTGGCTTCATTCACAATGTGCTTTTCGATGAATACCTGAAGGAGCACGTTGCGCCCGAGGATTGCGAGTACTACATGTGCGGGCCACCCATGATGAACTCCGCCGTGATTGGCATGCTCGAAGACCTCGGCGTTGAACGAGAAAACATCTTCCTCGACGACTTCGGGGGCTAGGAGAAGGGCGCCTAAAGCGCCTTTTTTGTGTCAACCAAGGTGAGTCATGCTTAGTCTGCCGTCACAGAGGGTTTTGGTGGCAGAGCGGTTCGGCGCAAGCGAGGGTCGCACCAAAAGGCGAAAATAAACCGGTCTCAAGTTAAGCCGGTGGCCGCTGCATCTTCTCTGCAGTCGTTACATAACCGGCATCTTCAGGGATGCAGATGTAGCTTCCGTCGTCTCTGTGTTCAGTCCAGGGCAGAATGGTGACGATGTTTCGGCCTGTTGCTGCCCGCATGGCATCAGCAACGTTCGAGCTCTCTCCCAGCATTTCTACGTTAACGCGAGTCGGGAAGATAATCGTATAGGTGCCGTCCGCGTTGCCTTTGATGGCGTTATCCGGTGAAATCCAGACTGAATCCACAGACTCGTGTCCGTCATGAATCGCCAGGTGGTCTGAGGGGGCTTCTGCCAGGTAGAAGTGAGTATCGAAGCGTTTGGGTAGCATCTCCGGTGTAATCCAGTGAGCGAAGAGTCGCAGGGTGTCGCAAGCGAGCATGAGTTGTTCTTTTTCAAGAAACTCTATCAGTGAAACTTCGTTCCGGTTTAACGGGTTACGATAGTGTTCAAGGGTACTCAGTCTCTCGCCTGACACCAAGGCGTCAGAGCCTTTCTCACGGGCTAACAAAATGCCACATTCTTCGAAAGCTTCCCTGATGGCGCCTGCCATCATGGCAACTGCTGTGTCGTCAGCGCTGTCTATGCCATCACAGTAGTTGCGGACATCATAATCACCTGCATCAACCTTGCCGCCCGGGAACACCAATGCGCCGGAGGCGAAATCGATCTGGTGATGCCTTACAACCATGAAGGTCTCCAGGCCAGTAGGACCATCCCGAAGCATGAGAATAGTCGCGGAAGGGAATGGTGTTGATGCTTCAGGCATATTTTTCCTTAAGTTGTGCTGAATGTGCTGGAGTCTTACAAAGACTATCGACTACGTTCGATCAGGACCTTCCAGTCTGTACCTTCCTTGCGGAGCCTGAGGGCTTTGTCAGTCAGGTCGCTATAGGTATTCGAACGGTAGGCCTGGCGAAAGAAGACGTCTACGATGTTAGTGTCAACCAGTTCAAATCGCTGATACGTGATATTCAGGTCAATATGACCGGGACGCTTGATTCTTGTTCTTCTGAGCGCTTCCCAGTTTCGTCTGCTCTGCCGGCCGGGGACTGCGAAATCTTCGGAATAGTTGGCGATGTACTGAGGAACATTTTGATCAGACCATGCTGCGGCCCATAGGTCCACGGTCTCGATCAGCCCAGCCTTGACCGAATCTGTAATGTCGGTCACATCGCTGGAGTAATAGTTTTCTTCCTGGCTTGGTTCGGGCCCTGGCTCAGGTTCGGCGATTGACTCCGGGGTGGTCTTGGCAGCTGCCACGATTTTCTCTTCGGGTTCTGGTGCTTCATCCAGGACAATAGTTGGTTCAGGCGCGCTGACGGGTTCGAGCAGGTCATTTTCGTCAACCTGCATGAGGATGGCAGACGGCGTGTCAACCAGCGAGTCAGCTTCCATAGGAAGTTCAGTGCCCTGCAGCGCAGCGACTGATGCTTCATTGCCCAGCTCTGCCGCGACTTTTGCACTGGCGGCGATAGTGCGTTCGGTATCAACCAGCTCGTCGTCCTTGAAAAACCCGGTGTACACCGTTCCATCCGGAAGGATCATTGTTCCGGGTCCATTGCGCATGTCGTTTTCGAACTGGCCTACAAAACGGGTGCCATCCTGCCAGAAGATTGTTCCCTTACCTTTCCGTTTGCCCTCCATGACACCGCCAACATAGCGGGTGCCGTCAGGCCAGGCCAGGGTTTTGGTCATCTGTTTGATCGTGGTGTTGTCTTCTGCCTGCAGCACAAGCGGCGCAAACACTAAAAGTATTAAGAGTAGCTGAAAAAACCTCATATTATTGATTACCCTCTTGAACGGGCCATTTTTATCTACAGTCGACAAGGATACCGGATTGACCGGAGCTTGGCAGTGCAAAAATGTTTGGCTATTAGCTTACAGCTGGAACAGGTTGCTGGCGGCGGCCAGCGCCATCACTTTTTCAGCTTCAATGATAAAAGGACCATCCCGCAGAACATTGGCGATGGCGGTTTCTCGGTCTGCAAGTTTGATACTCCGGTCACCATCAAAGGCCAGAATTCCCGGTCCCTCGAAAGTAACCGATTCCCCAAACGCGATTGGTCGAACTGAATCAATGCCAACCTCAGCATGCAACCCGGGAGAGATCGGCACGTTTGCTCGAAGGGTAGCATTCGGATCACATTGCGCGACGACACCGTTGTCATTGTGGTGACCCGTCGGTTCAAAAAAACCCCCGATTGGGGATATACCGATTGAGGCAGGTTCCGCTCTCGTCAATACGATTGTTGACAGGTCTTCAGGCCTAAATGGGAGTAGGCTGCCCATGAAATCGTTGCGTAGCAGCACTGCATCGATCAGCGCAATATCAGACTCGTCGTTTTTCCTGATGTGGACGCGTTTACACCTGCGGCAATGATCCGCTGGAACTTTCCCTGCGGCAACCAGGCCGGCGGCCATTCCCGCAACGGTCGCTTCAAGACGATAAGGGAAGACATTGTTGGTACCGGTGGATAGCGGCAGCATGATGGCGTCAGGAAAACTCCGGGCAACGATTCGGGATGTCCCGTCTCCACCGAGCACAATGAACACCCGGCAACCTTCGTCCCACATCATTTGGGCCATGGTGGTTGTGTCCCTGGCTGAGTGGGTCAGGGTAAACCTCAGGATCTCGATTTGATCCCTTTCCGGCAGGTTCTCTACCGCCTTTTCATTGATTCTGAACGGCTCGTGCGCGAGATAGAGCTTCTCGACACCCTGAGAAAGAGCACCAAGCACCAGACGTGTTACCTGTTGCTGCTTCTCATGGTGGTCGCTGGTACTGGCACGTGCAGCTACCCGACGAACATCTCGCCCGGAAAATGGGTTGACGATGATGCCCATTTTTATTTGAGAGCTTTTAGAAGAGTTTTGGGTAGTCAGTTGATGAGTCAAAATAGATTGTTAGCCAGACGCTGGAGGAGGTTCAAGATAGCTCTGTGATCCTTTGTTAGCTTGCCTTCCGGGTAAATACCCACTGGTCATCTGTTGAGTAGGTTTCGTTGTACTGATAGCCGTCTTCCGAGAATTCCTTGATATCTTCGGGCTTACTGATCCGGTTCTTCACGATAAAACTAGTCATTGACCCGCGTGCCTTTTTCGCAAAGAACCCAAGTACCTTGTAAGTCCCCTTACTGTAGTCTTTGAAAACAGGGGTAATCACCTTACCTGGTAGCTTGCTGGGTGAGACAGCCTTGAAGTATTCGATAGACGCAAGGTTTAACAGCGTTTTGTTTCGGTGTGCAGAGAGTTCTCTTCCTAGCGCCTCGCCAATCTCGTCTCCCCAGAATTCATAAAGTGTTTTGCAGCTATTGGTTTTCAGCCGAGTCCCCATCTCCAAGCGGTAAGGTTTGATCATATCAAGAGGTCTGAGGATGCCATACAGGCCAGAAAGAATTCTCAGGTTTTTCTGTGCGAAATTAAAATCCCTTTCGCCAAAAGTTTCGGCCTCCAGTCCTATATAGACATCACCCTTGAATGCCAGAAGCGCCTGTTTGGTCGTTTTCGAACCCAGGTTGAATGACTGGAATCGTTCGACATTTAGCGTTGCAAGTTTAGGGCTAATACCCATGAGTTTGCTGAGCTCTGCAGACGATTTTTTGCGCATCACGTCAACGAGGGCACTGGTGTGTTTTGTAAAAACAGGCTCTGAGTATTTTGAAGTCGAAGGCGACGTATCAAAATCCAGAGTTTTGGCAGGCGAGATAACGGTTAGCATTAAGTTTCTTGGCACTGGAAAGTCGTTAAGAATACTAGATTTAAGGATAAGGTGGAATGGACATGTCAACTCTGATGCCTAAATATCGTAAGAAAGTAGACAGATGGCGAATGACGCCGTTTTCCATACTTCCCAGGCTCTACCTCAATGCTAAGGGATGGGTACCACGATCGTGGCCAGCCTGTTCTATGACAACAAGTTGTCTATTACGCATATTGGTGACTCCCGTGTTTACAGGTTTCGCGATAATGTTCTGAAGCAGGTCACCAAGGACCACAGCTTTGTTCAGGAACTGATAGACAAAGGGCTATTGACCAGGGGAGAAGCGCGGGTATCGGATAAGAAAAATGTAGTGACCCGTGCACTCGGCGTGGCGCCCTATGTGGAAGTTGAGTGTCATCACTACGAGGCCCAGGTGGATGATGTCTACCTGTTTTGTTCTGATGGCCTTTACGACATGGTGCGGGACCGGGACATCGAGCAGGCGTTCATTGAGTTGAGTCGTAATCTACCCGAACTGGCGGATTATCTTGTGGAGTTGGCTAATGCAAATGGAGGCCGGGATAACGTCTCGGTAATCCTCATCCATGTCGCGAAGCCATATCCCATTGAGTCCAGGGGAGGATTGTTTGAACGTATTGTGGACTGGTTTGAGTGAGCAGGGCGTTGTGGAGAAAATCCAAGACATCCTCGGGGGAGCTGCGTGTCTCATTAGGCTTATTTAGTTTGGCTGTGCGTACAAAAGGCGTACAATTCAAGGCCGAGAATGTGACGTGGTGCACAAAATGGGTGCAGCTGGTTGGTTATAATGCGTAGCAGGTGTCGAGGATAATTTAATCCTTTCACTGAGGGCCTACGCCGGGTTTGGTTGAAGTTGCAGGGATAGCCGACAAGTGGCGCAGCATGGATTCGCGACTGGGTTATGATAATTTTTTCGGAATCCTGTAGTTAAATATCGAAAATGGTTTATTTGTTTATTACTGAAGGGTAATGAACAGGAGTAAATACAATGAAAGCGAAACAATTGGGTTTTCTAGTCAGCTTACTGGTTTTGATCACTAGCACTCAGGTGTTCGCGAAAGCGCCACCGGTCGCAAAACTTGTACAGATTGAAGGACAGGTTGAATACAGCCGAAATGGAACCAATTGGGATCCGGTGCGGCGTACAAAATACCTGTTTTCTGGGTATCACCTCAGAACTGGCAAAGACGGTTCCGGGATGCTCATCAACCAGATATCTGGCATGTCCCAGGAGCTGGGTTCAAGCAGCCAGATTCTGATTGATGGTGTTAAGGTAATTGTTCTTGCGGGTAGCTTGTCCGAGCCGCAAGAGGAAGAGACAAGCCTGTTTCAGAGCCTGATGAACAAATTTGCCAAGGCGCAGCGTTACACTACTGTGCGGCGGGGCGTTAATTCAGCTGAGGAAGCCTGTGACAACAAGGTTCGCACGATCCGAAGCGTGACAGTGTCGGCCGGGCACCCAGATCTTGTCTGGAGGAATGCCTGTCCTGAATTCTCTTACAAACTGGTGATCGATAACACAATGCCGATTGATGTGCCTGCGCAATCAACTTCAGAGATGATCCGTTACAACGTGGTAAGTAGCGCTGTCGGTGAGCATACCTATCGGGTGGAGGTTTTCGATAAAGACGGTACAGTCTACATACCCAAGGCTGAGAGCAAATTCGAGGTCATGTCTAATGACAAAGAAGATGAACTGAATGCAATTCTGGAGCAGGTTGGCGACGATATTTTTCTCGAAACGAATCTCCTTGAAGAGCAGGGTTTGTATGTTGCTGCGATGGATGCGTATCGGGAGTATTTTCAGCAGAACCCAGACGACAATGACATGCGACCGTTGCTGATTCAGTCCTACCAGGTTTTGAAACTGAGTAATCTCAGGGAAAGTGAAGCGAGGCTTTATAATGCGGGGCTGGAAGAAGATTACTAATCTATCTTCCGGATGACTGGCGGTTATCGTCGGTCTGCCGTTAAATTTTTGTAAAATCCCACAAGTGTTTTATAAGACCCTTGTGGGATTTCTTGGATGATCAGGAATAATGGGCCCTAACCAACAACGTTATGATCTGATTGGCGTCGTCTTTTTCTTTCTCCTGGCGATGTTGCTGGAGTATCGAGAGGCCTTCTCCCTTATCGAAGACGAAACGCTTTCATATCGTCAGATTCTCCGTACCCACTATGGTGATGATTCTCTCACCAGCCCTTCTGAAGATGTCGTCATCGTATTCACCGATGAAGAATTTTACGCCGAGTACGACAAGTACCCTCTTCGTAGAACAGACCTCTCGACGATTATCCTGAGGTTGAAGGATATGGGAGCGTCTGTCGTTGCTGTCGACATGCTGCTCGACTTCAACAGTGCCTATGGAGAGGATCCGACACTCGAGGACGCGCTCATTGAGGCAGGTAGTGTTCTGATGGTTTCCCAGGCCGAGATTGAGGGAAGGGAATACAAGGCTCTCAATACCGCTATCGACAGGTTCAATGATGTAACCCGCAACGGTTACTCGAACATAAGCCCGAACAGTGCAATTTCTGAGAGCATTGTTCGCCTGCGTATACATGAGGAGCTGGTCACGCTGTTCGACTCATGGCCTTTTGCAGTAGAGGCCGTCTCAATGTATTTAGGGGAAGAGCCAGCGGTCGCAGACGGGATTCTCAGTATTGGGCCGGAAATAGAAGTTCAGCTCGACCAGTTTGATGAGATGTACATAGATTATCCGCTGCTGCGCGGCCAATCCGAAGGTACTGCGAACCTGCATGAAATTATTGGCATATCCGCCTCCGACCTGTTGTTTGTTGATGATGAGGAAGAACTCGAGGATCTTGCCTATCTCGTCCATGGGAAAATTGCGTTGATTGGTGAAGTGGCGGAAGTTGCCCATGACGAGTTTGAAACGCCGGTGGGGAATGTCTTCGGCGTCGAGGTGATCGCGAACTCGATTTCGACCCTGCTACGCGGTGGTCCATTAAAAGCAGCTTCACTCGGTGTCGAATTGTTGCTGGGGTTCCTCCTGCTGGCCGTCTTCCTTGGCTCTCGCCTGATCCAGGCTCCTTTCCCCAGAAACAGTATCAGCGTTGCCGTCCTACTGACGTTTGTCCTGTTCACCACCTACACCTATGTCAGTATTGGCGTGGTATTCTCCATGAGTTACCTGTTGATAGCTTCGGTCTTCTCTATCTTTGTCATCAACATGAGGTTCTACATCTCGGAAATGGGCCAGAAGACGATGATTCGAGAGATGTTTGGGCAATATCTCTCGCCCAAGGTGGTTGAGAACCTGGTTGATGACCCCAGGAAGATTCAGTTGGGAGGTGAAGAACGCGAGATGACTGCCTTTTTCTCTGATATCCAGGGTTTCTCCTCAATATCAGAACGCCTGACGCCAACAGAATTGGTTCAATTGTTGAACGACTACCTGACAGATATGTGCGACATCATCCTCAGGGCTGAAGGCACAGTAGATAAATTCGAGGGCGATTCTATTATGGCTTTTTGGGGTGCGCCTACGAGTCAGGCTGATCATGCCAAGAGAGCCTGTTTTGCCGCTATTGAAATGAACGATAGACTTGTAGACCTCAGGGCCAGGGCCGTGCAGAAAAGCGTTACTCCTCTAGTGGTCAGAATGGGTGTGAACACAGGAACTATGGTGGTGGGGAATATGGGGTCCAAGCAAAGAATGAACTACACCATCATGGGTGATGCGGTGAATCTGGCCTCGCGGCTGGAAGGTGCTAACAAAGCCTATGGGTCAGGAATGATGATCTCCGAATTCACCTATAGATCTTGTGAGGCAGATATTGATGTTCGTGAGTTAGACAGAATAACGGTGGTGGGAAAGAGTGAACCGGTTACCGTTTATCAGTTACTGAACAGGAAGAACCAGACAACCAGCGCTGATGCAGATCTCGTCGACCAATTTTCGAAGGGTTTGGAGCTTTACAAAGCAGGGGACTTCGGGCGCGCGAAGAGTGAGTTTTCAGCGTGTCTTGACATCTTTGCTGACGACGGTCCCGCCCGGGCTTACATCTCCAGGTGTCAGGTGTTTATCGATAATCCCCCGGACGCTGATTGGGACGGTGTTTATAGACTGACCGAGAAGGGTTAGCGCGATATGACGAACCAGCAAGGAATAGTTCAGGAAAGAATAATACAGAAGCTTGCGGACGCATTAGATCTGCAACATCTGGAAGTCCTTAATGAAAGCGGCAACCACAACGTCCCGGCCGGGTCGGAATCTCATTTTAAGGTAGTCCTGGTCAGTGAGACTTTTGAGGCTTTGCCTCTGATAGCCAGGCATAGGCGGGTGAACGGGATTCTTAGTCATGAACTGGCAAACGATATTCATGCGCTTGCAATTCATACCTACACGGGAAAAGAGTGGCGTAAAAAAAATGGAGAGGCTCCTATGTCTCCCCCCTGTCTTGGGGGCAGTCTCTAAACAGGATGATCATTGCCTGTGTCTAGATCCCGGTGAGCGGCGCCTTTTATGCGGGAGGCACTGAGGTAACGTGCGTGGATCACCAGACCGGTGGACGAACTTCAGAATATCTTTACGAGCTAAAACGGCTGCATATAGCGATTCATGTCAGGGTAATTCGGCGTCGCAGGAAGTCGATGGCCCTGTATGTGGAAAAAGGTGTTTTGCCTGAGCTTCGGGTCCCGACAAATTGCGCCTGGCGCGATATCCATTCGTTTCTCGGCAGCAAATTTGACTGGATTGTCGCTGCGGAATCGGAGCTGGCAAGTCGCACAACTGCACCGCGTAATATCTATACGCCAGGAGGGGAGGTTAGTTATCTTGGCCGCCGTGTTCCGCTGGTGCTGGCCAAGAGTCGCTTCAATGTCGTGGAAGCGGACGATACTAGTATCTATGTTTCATGCGCAAATCCTTCCAGGCCCGAAGCAGTCGAGAAACAAATTATTCACTGGTACCGAAGGCAGGCGGAGGCTTTGTTTCCTGAAAGAATACAGGTGATCGGCGGTTTGTTTTCAGTCCGGGGTAATCCATCTCGGGTGACGGTACGTAAAATGAAGGCGAGGTGGGGGAGTTGCTCTTCCACCGGGGAAATCTGTCTTAACCTGCTGCTAATGAAAGCCGGCCTACCGCAGATCGATTTCGTGATAGCGCACGAACTTTGCCATCTCAGGCATTTTGCCCACAATGCTAGCTTCTATGCGCTGCTCAGTGAAGTGATGCCTGACTGGAAAGAGCAGGAAGTTCTACTCGGTCAGGCGGTCTAGAGTATCGGTACAAGGGAGGGCCAGACATCCTCGAGAAGTTTGGGTTGGGCTTCGACGGTTGGATGAATTCCGTCCCGTTGAACGAGCTCCCTACCGGTCGAGATGCCGTCCAGCAGAAAGGGTACAAACGGCAGAGAATGGTCTTCTGCGAGTGAGGAAAAGACCTTTTCGAAGGCGAGAGTGTATCGACGGCCATAGTTAGGCGGTAATACCATACCGATCAGCAGGACCCGAGCGCCGCTGGCTTTTGCCTGCTGGATCATGATTTGCAGGTTGTCCCGAATGTTGGAAATAGGATACCCGCGAAGCCCATCATTGCCGCCAAGTTCAAGTACGAGGACATCCGGTTGGTGAAAGGCGAGGCTTTTCGGTAACCTTGTGACCCCGCCACCCGTAGTCTCTCCAGATACACTGGCGTTGACGACCGTGTAATGAGGGCGGTCGATGGCAACACGGTTGGCCAGCAGGTTGACCCAACCTTGCTCCTGATCCATGCCGTAGGCAGCACTGATGCTGTCTCCATAGACAAGAAGTGTGTCCGCGAGAACGAGTTGGCTGGCACTGAAACAATACAGAGCGACAATAAATTTAGTGATGCGAGCAATGATCAAAACACAAGACCTCGGAAAATCAGTCAGTACCTCGGAAGGGCAGTTGACCATATTGAAAGGGATCGATTTGGAAATCAAGAAATCCGAGTCGGTTGCCATCGTGGGAGCATCCGGTTCTGGCAAAACTACCCTGTTAAGTCTGTTGGCGGGTCTGGATACCCCAAGTCGAGGCACGATAACACTGGGAGACTATGAGATCACCTCCTTCAATGAGGAACAAAGGGCAAAGGTTCGTTCCGAGCTGGTGGGTTTCGTGTTCCAGTCTTTTCAGTTGTTGGCGAGCCTGAGCGCGATAGAAAACGTGATGCTGCCTTCAGAGCTAAAGGGAGATACTGATGCCCAGGCCAAGGCACATGAACTACTTGATAGAGTTGGCCTGAGTCACAGGATGAATCATTACCCGCGCCAACTCTCGGGTGGTGAACAGCAGCGGGTTGCAATTGCACGCGCATTTGCTTCCTCTGTCGAGATTCTGTTTGCAGACGAACCCACAGGAAACCTGGATACGACGACTGGTCAGCATATTATTGACCTGATCTTCGAGCTTAACGCAGAGTTCGGCACAACACTGGTCCTGGTTACTCATGACAGCCGGCTTGCAGATCGTTGTGAACGCAGTATCCATATTGCATCCGGTGAACTCATTGAGCCGCCAAGCTTGCCCGAAGTGGTTTCCGGTCTTGGTGGGTAAGCAGTGAATATCTTTTCCCTGGCCCTTAAACTGCTTTGGCGTGATTGGCGTGCGGGCGAGCTGACGCTGCTGCTGGCATCACTGGTGATTGCAGTGGGCTCGGTGACCACAGTGTCGCTTTTTGTAGATCGATTGCAGCAGGCGCTTTTAACAGAATCGTCGACCTTCCTTGCTGCCGACAGAGTGATTTCTTCCGATGAACCTATAGACGCGGGAATTGTTGACTACGCCACATCTCTTGGGCTCAGAACATCTGAAACCCTGGGTTTCCTTTCGATGGTTTTTTCCGAAGAGCGGGCGCAGTTTACCTCTGTAAAAGCCGTGGACCAGCATTACCCGCTGCGTGGGAAACTGATTGCCGGTGATGAACCTTTTGTCAGGGGGACACCAGTCGATAAGGGTCCTGCGCCCGGAGAGATCTGGATTGAAAGCCGACTATTCCCATCACTTGATGTCGCACTTGGAGACCTGCTGGACGTTGGTGTATCCAGTATTCCTGTTACCCGCGTCCTGATAAAGGAGCCTGACAGGGGGGGCGGTTTTAGTAATGCCGGGCCACGGGTACTAATGAATATGGCTGATGTTCCGGCAACGGAAGTGGTGCAACCGGGAAGTCGCCTGACCTATAGATATCTGTTTGCCGGCGAGCGGGAACGCCTTGCGCAGTTTGAAACATGGGTGAAGCCGAGACTGGGGCTTGAGGCTCGTATTTTTGGTGTAAAGGAAGGTGCCGAGGGGATTGGTAACGCGCTCGACCGCGGTGAACGTTTCCTTTTACTGGGTAGTTTGCTGGGAGTCGTGCTTGCCGGTGTTGCTATAGCGCTTGCTGCGCAGCGATACAGCCTGAGACACTACGATCATGTGGCGATTATGAAAACGCTCGGGGCGACGCCCCGCTCTGTTGACCTTATCTTTATTACCATCTTTGTCACGCTTGGTTCTACAGCAACCCTGTTCGGTGCAGCTGTAGGCTATGGCATGCAGATGGGGGTGGCGAGAATCCTGGCGCCCTATATACCGATAGAGCTACCAGAGCCTTCTATGCGACCGGTGTTACTGGGGCTGGTGACGGGTTTTATCTGTCTCTTAAGTTTTGCATTGCCCCCGCTACTCAAACTTCGTTCAATAGACCCCGTTAGGGTCATTCGTCGGGATCTGGGTGACGCGAGTGTTGCGGACAGGATGACCTACAGTTTCGCTGTTCTCGGAACGCTTGGCCTGATGTGGTGGTACTCACAGGATCTCAAGCTGACATTAATTATTTTTAGCGGCTCTGTCATATCGTTAGCTCTACTATTCGGAGTTGCATTTTTGCTTCTTCGAAGCGGCAGGGTTCTGGGTATGCAGGCTGGTAGCGCCTGGAGATTGGCCCTTGCTGGTATGCAGCGACGAGGGCAGGAAAATACTCTGCAGATACTGGTTTTCGGACTGGCGATCATGCTGCTCCTGATACTGTACCTGGTTCGAACAGCGCTCATTACGGAGTGGCAATCTCAGATTCCACCGGATGCTCCTAATCACTTCGCCATTAATATTACACCGGAGGATGTCCAGCCAATCAGGACGCTGCTTGCAGAAAACGGGGTCGACAGCCAGCCGTTTTATCCGATGATTCGGGGTCGAGTCAGCAGCGTGAATGGAGAATCAGCATCTGATCGGGACAAGCGTCTGCAACATCGGGGACAAGAGGCGCCTGGGTCGAGCTCAGGCAGAAATCTGACCTGGTCCGGTCTGCTACCTGATGACAACATTGTGATAGCAGGAGAGTGGTGGGATGAGAATTACTCAGGCCCCCCGCTGGTTTCGCTTGAAAAGGACCTGGCTTCCCGCAACCAGCTAAAAGTTGATGACGAGTTGCTGTTCACCATTCAAGGTAGGGAAGTACAGACGCGAATCGCGAGTATCAGAACGGTTGCATGGGACAACATGCAACCGAACTTCTACATTATCTTTGCGCCGGGGACCCTCGAGGATTTCCCGTCTACTTTTATGACCAGCTTTCATCTGGAGAAAGAACAAAAGCTTTTTCTAAACGATCTACTTAAAGCCCACCCGACAATGACGGTCATTGAGATTGACGCCCTGATCGAACAGGTACAACGAATCATCAGCCAGGTTTCCCTGGCGATAGAACTGGTGCTGGTGCTAATAGTGGGCTCTGGCGGCCTTGTTCTGCTAGCGAGTATCCAAGCATCAATGGATGAGCGAATGAAACAGCACGCAATCTTGCGAACCCTGGGCGCCAGCACGAAGCTAATATTGGGTAGCCTTGCGATTGAATTTTGTGCGCTCGGGTTTTTTGCAGGCATTCTGGCGACCGTTGGGTCTGAGGTCACGGTTTTCATGCTGGAAACTGAAATTTTCGAACTTGATTACGAAGTGAATCCTGAACTATGGGTGTTGGGTCCCGTTGTTGGAATCGTCCTGATTGGCGCTGTTGGGACCTTTGCTACCCGAAGAGTTGTGGACACACCACCAGCCAGTGTTTTGAGAGAGCTCGCCTAGCTGCTGGGATTTACTTCTAGCCGCCGGCGTTTCCCTTCTCGGCCAAAGGCGTTTCCTTTTACGGTTCGTGATACCAGGAGCCGTCGCTTTGTTTTCTGATCCACAATTGTGAAAACCAGTAAAACCGGTTTCCTTTCGGCAAGGTGCAGTTATACCGCGTTCTGCCGACCGAAACTTCCTCTGCCGGCGTGGCCAGGACGTTTGTGTGGCTTGTTTCCGACAAGGCCATCAGCCCGCCGGGTCCGTAACAGGTCAGCCGTGACAGATTCAATGTGTCCGTGATGAAGGACAGTTCCAATGGTGGTTTAAAGTTATCCGACACCATGGGTTCTACCTCGGGGTGCAGGACGGGAAACGGCAGGCTGCGAAGCTTATCCCTGAAAGCGGCTTCATCTACATAGACCCCAGCGAGCGGATAGCGAGGCAACAATAGAGGGTTTGAATGTGGCCCGATTGCACCGCTTTGCTGCCCAAAACCTATCATTCCCAGATCACCCACGAGGTTAAGGGTTTCTTCGTCATACTCACCATAGGGGTAAGCGAACAGATTGGAATCCAGGCCGTGTTTCGCCAGAAGGCCCTTTGCCGTCAGTAATTCCCCTCTCATCCGACCTTTCCAGTGGTCTGCCTTTTCTGCGTCAAGACGTCTGATCATATGAGTGTGGCTGTCGGTGTGATTCGCGATTGTGGCACCGTGCGTGGCCATTTCGGAGAGTTGGGCCCACGTCAGGTAGTGAGGGTTTTTCTCCTCTATCAGTCTGGTAGCGACAAAAATAGTAAACGGCCAGCCTCTTGCCTGAAGATTGGGAAACGCGGTGGTATAGATGCTGCGGTAGGCGTCGTCAAATGTGATGGCAACGATCTTCTCGTCACCCTTCTCAGGCCCGCTTGAGGCGTCCATTGAGCGTTTGACCAGTTCACCGAGTGGTAAGACCGTGAAGCCCTCGGCTTCAATGATATCAAGGTGCCGGTTGAACTGATCTGGTGCAATGCTTGTAATTGCCGGCGTTCCTTCAGCCACATGATGATAGAGAAGCACGACACCTGCGTCCACGTGTGTGGTTAAACAGCAGATCAGGGCGCCAACGATCAGTTTCTTCTGAAATGTGGTTCCGTGTAGAATGCCGCTTCCGAGCAATGTGTAGACTGTCCTGATGGCTGACTTAAGATTGGAACTCAACAAGGTGAACAAAAAGCTTCGCCATGAAACTGGAAAGGCGATTGCAGATTTCAATATGATCCAGGATGGCGACCGCATCATGGTTTGTATCTCCGGTGGTAAAGATTCCCTGACTATGCTGAATATTTTACTGAATCTGAGGGATCACGCACCGATTAATTTCGAGCTGCTGGCGGTGAACCTTGACCAGAAACAGCCGGGCTTTCCAGAGGAAGTTCTGCCGCAGTATTTCGAGACGCTCGGTGTTGATTACAAGATATTGGAAGAAGATACCTATTCGCTGGTGACTGACATGGTGGCCGAAGGAAAGACCTACTGTGGCTGGTGTTCACGATTTCGTCGCGGTATTTTATATAAATTCGCGAAGCAGAATGGCTATACAAAAATCGCGCTTGGTCATCACCGTGATGACATGATAGAGACGCTATTTTTGAATATGTTCCATGGTGGCAAGTTGAAGACAATGCCTGCAAAGCTGCTGAGTGATGATGGCCAGAATATGGTTATCAGGCCGCTAGCCTACTGTCGTGAGAAAGACATTGAGCGATATGCCAAGCTGAAAGCGCTGCCGATCATTCCGTGTAATCTATGCGGGTCGCAGGACAATCTGCAGCGCCAGGTTATCAAGGATATGCTGCAGGAATGGGACACGCTTCATCCTGGAAGACTCTCGTCAATATATCGATCGATGACCGACGTTGTACCATCGCATCTTGCGGACCGGGATCTGTTTAATTTTGCAAGTCTCGAAGAAAGGCAGGTTAAGCAGGTTAAGCCGTTGGATGTGGTCAACCTTTAAGGGCTTATGTCTCCGCCTTGTAGCGTTCATGAAATTCCTTGAAGGCGGCAACTAAATTCACCAGATCTTGCACGAATGTCGTGCTGCTTTCCTCGCAAACTTCGCTGTCGGCCCTGAGTTCTTGTTCTACCTTTCTTGCGATCAGCCTTAAGTTTTCGGCGCCGAATGTGGCTGAGAACCCTGCAATGTTGTGGACGAGTCGTTCAGCCTGTTCGATATCCTGGGCCTTCAGGAAGCCTTTGAATGCTTCATCTGCATGTCCATAAATATTAATGTAGTCGTTAGTCAGTGACTAGGAAAACTCCGGGCCACCGCCTAGAGTGTCTATAGCGTTACTAAAACCAAAGCTTTGAATGAACTGATCTCCGTTTTTGGCCGTTTCCTCTGTCTGGGTAGCTGGTTGAATGGCCTGTTTATCAAATTGAATATTTTGCAGTGCGTCGTAATCTGCCGGCTTGGTCAGGAAATGATCAAACCCTGCATCGAGTGCCTGAGCTTTTTCTACATTAAGAAAGCCGGCTGAGGTCGCGATCACAAGAGAAGAACGGAGTGCCGGTTCTGCTCGAATACGCTTAATGGTTTCCAGGCCATCCATCACCGGTATTCGAATATCCATCACTACAACCGCGTAGCTTTGTTTGGCAAGTGCTTCCAGTGCATTTTGCCCATTGCCCGCGACGGTCAGCTTAAAGCCTCGACGTTCGAGCATCAGGCGAGAGAGTTTCTGGTTGATTAGATTGTCTTCGACCAACAGTACCTCGGCGTCTGTCGTCGAAGCGATCCGGGAGGTTGACGCGACGGAATGAATGTCACTGGTAGGCAATTTTTCTCCTAGGTGACGGTCGGTGAGAATAAATAACTCGTACCATGGGTCGTACTAATAAAGGTCGTGTCTTGATCGTACAATCTGAACTTGCTTCTCACCTGTCCAACGAGCACATGGATATAGCGGTCATCCGAGTACCATTCCCTGTTCCGAATTCGGTTCATGAGTTGGTCGCGAGTCAGGACCTCACCGGTATTTTCAATCAATGCTAGCAGCAGTTGGAACTTTCCTGCAGATAACGACTGTCGCCCGACGGCAGGGTGGAAAGTTCCCTTTTGTTAAGGTCCACTGTCCAGCCTTCGAGCTTCCGGATGAAGCCTTTTTCTTTTTGCTTTTCCTGCGCCCGGACTCGCCTGAGAAGATTTTTCACCCGCGACAGTAATTCACGGGGGTCGAAGGGCTTGGTCATGTAATCGTCCGCTCCACTCTCCAGGCCTACGATTCGGTCAATCTGGTTGTCTTTTCCTGTCACCATGATGATGCCAATGTCGAATTTGGCACGAATCTCACGGGTTAGGGTTTGTCCATCCTTTCCTGGTAAGTTGATGTCAAGCAGGCACAGATCGATATCGCCCTCTCCGATTCGCTCGAGGACACCATCGGCATCTGCAACATCGGTGACAATGTAGCCCTCTTGCTTAAAGTGAGATGAGAGCTGACGGAGCGTGATTGGTTCGTCTTCGATGATCAGAATATATGCGACTTGCTGATTCATTTACGGCAATTTTCCCCTCATACGAGCATAATCTACGATACCATTGGATTCATTGGATGCGGAATTATTGATAGTTTGACTGACCTTAAAATACCATGGGATGAACTATCGGAAGATGCCCTGATGGGAATCATTGAGGAATTCGTCACTCGAGAAGGGACGGAATATGGTGAGTCTGAGATATCCCTTGAGATGAAATGCCAACAGGTGAGGCAGCAGCTCCGTGACGGCGAGGCCTTTATTACCTTCGATGAAGAGTTGCAAACCTGCTCAATTAGTTCAGCTAACTGAGTTTGCCGTGGTCAGCTTGCTCGCGTAGGATCCGTGCAACATCATAAAGTCGGGCGGGGTAGAAGGGATATTAGATGAGAATTGTAATAGCGATAATCACTGGGTTACTCCTGTTTCTTGGGGCATGGCTGTTTAATCAGGAATCGTCAAATAACGATACGGAAGTTAAACAGGAGCAAACCACCGTTGACACAACGGCTTGGATAATCGATGTCACTGCGAATCTTGATGGTGAGCGAATAGTCAACGCAGACGATGAACCCGGCAACTGGCTGGCCCATGGCCGCACCTACGACGAGCAGCGCTTTAGTCCCCTCGACCAGATAACAACAGATAACGTCGGTGATCTTGGTCTTGCCTGGTATTTTGACACCGGCACGGATCGTGGGCTGGAAGCATCACCTATTGTTGTAGATGGCATTATGTATACCTCGGGCTCTTGGAGTGTAGTGTTTGCGAATGATGCTCGAACAGGTGAACTAATATGGCAATTTGACCCTAAGGTACCCAAGGCCTGGGGTGTCAACGCTTGCTGTGACGTGGTCAATCGGGGCGTCTCCGTCTGGAAAGGTCGGGTCTATGTTGGAACGATTGATGGCCGGTTGATCGCGCTGGATGCAGCCACCGGTGAGGTCGCCTGGGATGTCAACACGATAGACAAAACCAAGCCGTACACGATTACGGGTGCACCCAGAATCATCAATGACAAGGTGATTATTGGCAATGGCGGTGCTGAGTATGGTGTTCGAGGATACGTAACAGCCTACGATACTGCGACCGGTGAACAAGTTTGGCGTTTTTACACGGTGCCGGGCAACCCTAGTGAACCCTTTGAATCACCCGCAATGAAAGATGCCGCTAAGACCTGGACCGGGCGTTGGTGGACCATGGGCGGTGGCGGTACGGTGTGGGATTCAATGGCATATGACCCGGACTTGAATTACTTGTACATCGGAGTGGGTAACGGTTCGCCGTGGAATCAGAATATCAGGAGCCCAGGGGGAGGGGACAATCTGTTTTTATCTTCGGTTGTAGCCCTTAACCCGGATACTGGTGACTATATTTGGCACTACCAGACCACCCCCGGTGATACTTGGGACTACACTGCGACCCAGCACATGATTCTTGCCGAGTTGGAAATTGGCGGTGAGCTTAGAAAAGTCATCATGCAGGCACCCAAAAACGGTTTTTTCTACGTGCTTGATCGCGTCACGGGTGAGTTTATTTCCGCAGAGGAATATATACCGATGACTTGGGCGACGCACGTTGATCCTGAATCAGGGCGACCTGTTGAGAGTGATAACGCTCGCTATCAAGTCGCGAATCCATTGCTGGATTTACCACTCAAAGAGCAAGTAGCCGTGCTAGCAGCGATGACGGCGGAAGAAATAGAAGCGGCGTATCATAAACCTGGACCGCTTGGTGGCCATAACTGGCATCCAATGTCTTACAGTCCGGATACCGGATATGTTTATATCCCAGCGCTGGATATGCCTTTTGGCTATGGTAATGAACCTGAGTTCACTTATGAGCAAGGCCGCTGGAATCTTGCCAACGACTGGCGGTTGGGTATGCCCACGGGTGATCAGGGTGTTGATGACAAGGTCGATGGGCTGCTGCGGGGATTTATTTCTGCGTGGGATCCCGTTGCACAAAAAGAGGTCTGGCGAATTCAGCATGCAGGCACTTGGAACGGCGGTATGTTGTCTACTCATGGCAACTTGATCTTCCAGGGAAACTCCAGTGGCCAGTTCGTTGCATATCGAGCTGATACAGGTGAAGAGCTTTGGTCAGCGCCGGCGCAGACCGGTGTCATTGCGCCGCCGATATCCTTCGAGATTGACGGTGAACAATATGTCACTGTAGTGGCGGGTTGGGGTGGAGCGTTTGCTCTGACGGCAGCGGCGGCTGAGGGGTATAACTTGAAGCCTCGTGGTCGAATTTTGACCTACAAACTGGAGGGGAAGGTTGAGCTGCCGCCGGTGGTTGACATTGCCGCGGTCTTACCCGAACCGCCGCCGATAGATGCGACCGATGAAGAAATAAAGCATGGTAAGTTTATGTATCACAAGTACTGCGGTGTTTGCCATGGGCCTGGTGTGCGTTCGGGCGGTGTATTGCCTGATCTGCGATATATGGCTTCAGGAAAGCATATTGTCTTTGAAGATATTGTTCTTGGCGGTATTTTGCAGGATCGCGGCATGGTGAGCTTTGCGAGCTCGCTTACCAAAGAGGATTCTCGAGCGGTGCATCAGTATGTAATTAGCGAGGCACACCGTTTAAAGTCAAGATCCGGGAACTAGACGGCCCGTTGACTGAAATAGTCATTGGACCTGCTCTAAAAGATCAAAAACAGGAATAGAATAAGCGTCCTGGCCAGGACGAAAGGAGAGAAGAGGAATGAGCGAAGCGATTGATACCCAATGGATGTCCAGGGACCCAGATACGATACCCCTGGATCAGCTAGATCTGATAAACCCTCAGCTGTTTCACAACGATTATCATGTGAAAATTTTTGAGCGTCTTCGCAGGGAATCACCTGTTCATCTGCAAAAAGATCATGAAGAAGTAGGATCCTTTTGGAACGTGACGCGCTATGAAGACATCATGACGGTCGATACCAATCATGACAGCTTCTCGTCTGATGGCTCTATTACGGCCGTTGACCAGGATGAGGAATTTCCGCTGCCTATGTTTATCGCCATGGATCCACCAAAGCACGATCAACAGCGAAAGGAAGTGAGTAGTGCGGTCCAGCCCTCCAACCTGGCGAAAATGGAATCCACTATTCGTCAGCGCGTATGTGACATTCTGGATTCATTGCCGCGGGGGGAAGAATTTAACTGGGTAGACTTGGTTTCCATTGAGTTAACAACCCAGATGCTGGCAACGCTGTTTGATTTTCCGTTTGAAGACAGAAGGAAACTAACCCGCTGGTCGGATGTGGCAACGGCCGATGAGCATTCCGGCATTATCGAGAGTGAGGATCAGCGGCGGGCAGAACTGTTTGAGTGTCTCGAATATTTTACCGGGCTATGGAACGAGAGAGTTAACGAGCCGCCCCGCGGTGACCTGATTTCGATGCTGGCACATGGTGAATCGACCAAGAACATGGATCCGGTTGAGTATCTCGGTAACCTGGTGCTGTTGATCGTGGGTGGTAATGACACGACGCGAAACTCGATCTCCGGCGGTATTAAGTTTTTGAATGAAAACCCGACTGAATATCAGAAGTTACGTGAGAACCATGGCCTGATACCCAATATGGTGCCCGAAATCATTCGTTACCAGACGCCGCTGGCTTATATGAGAAGAACCGCAGCGAAAGACTCTGTGTTGGCGGGTCAGAATATCAAGGAGGGTGACAAGTTGTTGATGTGGTATGTCTCGGGAAATCGGGATAGCAGATCCATTGAAGACGCGGATAAATTTCTGATTGATCGTAAGAACGCCCGCCGGCATTTGTCATTTGGCTTTGGTATCCATCGCTGCATGGGTAACCGGCTGGCAGAGATGCAACTGCGAGTGCTCTGGGAAGAGATCATGACCCGTTTCGATAACATTGAAGTGGTCGGTAAGATCGAGATGGTCAATTCAAACTTCGTAAAAGGCTACTCTAAACTGCCCGTCATCATCCGCTAGAAAAATATAGAGGGGACGGAGAGAACAAGTCGTGGGTAATTCTCTCCGTTCCACTTAAACGAAACGTCCTTTAAACACTCAGATTTTTTCTGGTGTTAGTTCGATAGCGTTGGACTCCGCGCGACTCCCCATTGCGGTTTCGATAACCCTGTCTCCCCAGGTGTATTTTTCCCGCATCAGTTCATTAATTGTGTCGATGTTCTCGTTCTTCACTGTATGAGTGAAATCACCAGCCTGTTCACCTCTAATTAAAGTGAACCTTGCGGATGATTGTAGTCGTTTAAACCAATCGGAATCAGTATCGCCCCGCAGGTAAGCGTGTCCGTCGTAGTCGACTACCCAGAGTCGTGTCACTACTTCTTCACCAGCCTCATTAATAGTGTGTAGCTGAACAACTTCAACTCGCTCGGATGCGACAATCTGTGATCCGCCAATGATGAGCGCGAGCCCCAGAACTATTCCAACTAGCCATAATATGTATTTCATTGTGTATTCCCTATTGCTCGTTTAGTGCGGCGTGCTGCTGTTATAGGTAGACTTTAACATTAAACAGTTTAATGTTAAAAAATATGTTCGAGTGAGCAGGATTGATGACTAATCCACTAAGTGACCAAGCGGTTTTTACCTATTTCAACGAGATAGGAATCATCTCCCAACTGACTGCGGGACTCTTTGAACAAGGCCTGCCAGAAGGGCTGACGCTCTCCCAGTTCAGTGTGCTGAACTGGTTTGTCCGGGTTGATGTGGAAGCGACACCTGGTCGTTTGGCTCGAGCCTTCCAGGTGACCGGTGGCGCGATGACCAACACTTTGAAGAAACTTGAATCCAAGGGGCTGGTTAAGGTGGAACCGGATAAAAATAGCGGCAGGCGAAAGCGGGTCACCATGACGCGCAAGGGAAACCAGGTTCGTGATAAAGCGATTAAAGCGGTTGCCCCACTGCTTAGGGAGTTCGCGGAACACTTTCCTGCCAAGAAGCTCAAGCGCCAAACCAGACAACTGGCGGAAGTCAGGGAATACCTGGATGAACGCCGCTATAAGCAGTCATAGGTTCATACTGTATTCAGCTGGTTAACTTCTGATTAAGTTAAGCAGGCACATCATTAACTTCACGTTTGATGCCTCAGTGAGGCCAGGAGTTAAGTGATGAGAGTTTTGATGATGCTGGTGTTTTTGGTGGTTTCGGGTTCAGCCTGGGCTGATGCCCTGAAAGTAAAGGTGAAGGCTAAAAAGAACTCCCACGAGCATCGACACATTGGACATGATAATCGCGCTGAGTCGGATTGGCAGCGACCCTCCTGGAGTCTGTTTTACTCAAATAAGAGCCCCCACTACCGACACAAGAGACGCACCGGAAACAACCGATCCCAGGCTCGTTATTCCGGCAACAGGGGCAACGACAAGCAATGGAGTAACTGGAGAAGCGCAGACCAGTTTCGAACTAGGCGAAGCAACAAGAGTGAACCGGTAATTTATATTAATGCCGAAGTCTCAGCGATCAGCCTTAGGGGTATTAAGCGACACGCGGCGATTTATGATGCCTATGCAGAGTTGGGTGATGGAAGGCGAATTCCACTGCGTAATCTTGAAGGCTCCCTGCATCGTGGCGAATCCTTCACCATGGCCTTCTAGGAATCACGTTACGTAACAAAGCTGTTCCTGCATGTGGGTCCGGAGTATCGACGCCAGCGTGCTTATGTTTCTGTCGATTATTTAGCCACGAAAAACCGTGCTAAGCGGGCTTATAACAAAAACCACTAGTCCTTTGATATCAGCCCGCTTAAGTGATCGCTGAAAATTGAATCCCGGTCCCGGTCTTCAGGGTGACCTCGGCCGCTGCCTCCGGCAGTTTCCAGAACCATTGTTGAACCCGCGGGTATTAATTCACGGCCCATGCCCTTCAGGGTTGGGCCGTCTTTGATGTAGACACTTGCAGGCGCGCCGTCGCCGCCCCCATGTCTTCCCCTTGGCGGGTGGTCTATTCGATCAAACATTTTTGAGACGGCAAACGCCTCGTTATTCGAATGGCCGAATTCCATGATCTGCCCGAACCCGCCCCTGAATTGTCCGTTACCCGCCGAATCGGGTCGGTACTCTTTGCGCCAGATAACCAGCGGTGCAGAATTCTCGGTGATCTCAATGGGCGTGCTCCGAACACCCGAGGGGAAAGCGGTGCAGCTCAAGCCATCTTTTTCAGGTCGAGCGCCAGTGCCACCTGTGTAAAAAGCATTCATCACGAATGGTTCAGAGCGACTACCGGCAATCATGCCTTCGCCCCCAAGAAATACCGGGCCAAACAGGCAGGCCGCACCTTCAGTTGGCACCTGGCCCTCTAAAGGCTCATCCAGGCAGCCCAGCACAACATCGGGGAGCATTTGCCCGATGGCGTGTCTCGCAGATACCGCGGATGGCCTTGGTGCATTCAGGATGCAACCAGCAGGAGCGGTGACCCGGACAACACCCAATGATCCGGCATTATTCGGGATATCGTTGCCGATCACACACCGTACGCCAAAGGATGTATAAGCCTGGGCGTAGGTCAGTGGGACATTAATGCCGTGACTGCTGGTGCCTGAAGTTCCGCTCCAATCGACTTCAATGCCCTCTGCCGAAATGGTAACGCAGCAGACAAGATCCACGGGTTCGGAATAACCGTCGACTTGCATCGTGTTGTGCCAGACTCCTTTGGGCAGCTCGCGTATTTCTTCAAGCATAGCGGCCCGGGAGTTTTGGATGATCATTTCGCCGACAGCATCCAGGTCATCCAGACTGAATTCTTCCATGGCTGCAAGCAGGCTGTCGCTGCCTGCTTTGTTGCAAGCCGTCAGTGAATACAGGTCTCCTTCTGCAGCACGAGGATCTCGAACATTAGCCCGGAGAATCTCGATTAGCGTTTGATTAATTTCCCCCGCGCGGAACAGGTACCCAATGGGCAGATTAATGCCTTCCTCGAACACCTGCCTGCCATCAGGGCCGAACCCTAGGCCGCCCACATCGGCGATGTGGGAAGTGGCGGCGAACAGTGCGACTGCCTGACCATTCCTGAATACAGGGGTGACTACCGTAAAGTCGTTGAGGTGTCCTGTACCGTGCCAGGGATCGTTGGTCACTAGAACATCACCGGGCTCAAGTGTCCCAGGAGGATACTTGCGGAGAAAAAACCCGACACTTGCGGCCATTGCATTGACGTGTCCGGGAGTTCCTGTAATAGCCTGGGCCAGCATATGCCCTTCGGTATCAAAGACGCCGGCCGACAGATCTCCTGCCTCCCTCACGGTGGTAGAAAATGCCGTACGGATTAGCGTCTGGGCCTGTTCCTCGACGATGGCCAGTAGTCTGTCCCAGAGCAACTGCAGCCGAAGTCTGTCCAGCGAATTATTCACTATTTTCTCCTGGAGGCTGTTTTTTTGTTAACACAATACAGCCGAGGCTATTGATGCTGGCGCTAAAACTGGAAGAGATGACTGTCGTAGTCTGGTCCTCGGTAATTAGTGCGGGACCATTTATGTATGCATTGGCGGCCAGTTGCTCCCGCAGATAGACAGGGACATCCAGCCGCGTAGCCGTTTCTGCGTCAAACACGGAATGTTCACCAATGGCTTTCAAGGGCGCGCCCGGTTCCAGACGTGCCGGTGTAAGGCGCTGCGTGACAGGCTCTGACACCATCAGGGTCCAGCTAAGAATCTCGATATCAACACCATCAATCACGTGGCCGTATAAATTCTTGTAGGTTCGTTCGAACGCCTCGGTAAACCGGTCGCGATGCGATTCAGTGTAGGGCCCTGCGGGCAGGTCAATCGCAAGCTCGTGACCCTGGCCAACATATCGCATGTAGGCCTGCGGAGTCTCTATCAGACCGTCGCTGGTGGATGCTTCCTGAACGATAGCAAGTGCTTCAGATCGCATCTCGGTATACAGGTCGTTGACGAGTTGATGGTCCAGATGGGCTAAAACCTGTTGCCTGCTCCTGACAACTTCGTAAGAAATCGGTGCCAGCAGGAAGCCGACCGCAGATCCGACACCGGCATCGGGCGGAATGATGATCTGCGTCGCTCCGAGTTTGTGTCCCAGTCGAGCGGCATGCAGGGGAGCCGCGCCCCCGAAAGCGACAATTTCACGCTCCGCCAGATCCATACCGAATTCTGCAGCATGAGTTCGGGCTGCAGATGCCATGTTTTCGTCGACAACTTCGCTGATACTGAATGCCGCCAGGTTGATATCAATCTCCAAAACTTGTGCAACATTATCCTGTATGCATTGATTCGCACGCTCCAGGTTAAGGGGGAAGGCAAATTTCTCAGGGTAAACCCTGCCAAGAGCGATATCAGCATCAGTGACAGTTGGCTTGTTTCCGCCGCGATCGTAAGCCGCCGGTCCTGGTTCAGAGCCGGCACTTTCGGGTCCCACCTGGATCCGCTTCAGTTTGTCGATTCGAGCGATGCTGCCGCCACCGGCGCCAATTTCAACCATTTCTATAACAGGGATCCGGACAGGCAGGCCGCTGCCTTTTTTAAATCGATAAACACGATCAACCTCGAAGCTTCGAGAAGTGAGCGGTTTACCATCATCAATCAGGCACAACTTAGCGGTGGTTCCGCCCATATCGAATGACAGCATTCTATCTAGTCCCAGATGTTCTGATATTCGCTGAGCAAGAATCGCGCCGCCCGCGGGACCAGACTCGACTAGGCGAATTGGAAATTTTGTCGCGGTATCCAGGGTCGTCAGTCCGCCGCCCGAAGTCATCAGCAGGAAAGGGCACAGGAATCCCTGGGTTTTTAGCTCAGCAGCCAGGCGTGCCAGATAACTTGCCATCAGGGGTCTGACATAAGCGTTCGCACAAGCGGTTGAAAGGCGTTCAAATTCACGAATTTCGGGCGCGACTTCACAAGCCAGCGAAATGGAAAGGTCGGGTCTGGCCTTGGCCAAGATCTCCCGGGTTCTGATCTCGTGGATTGGATTGACGAAGGCGTGCAGGTAACCAATCGCGACGCTCTCGATCTCGTAATCCTCGAGTACCGAAAGGTGACGCTGAATGGTTGATTCATCCAGTTCAATCAGAATATTGCCATCGCGATCCATGCGTTCCCTGACAGGAAGCCGGAGATGCCTTGGTACTAGCGGGATTGGACGATCAATATTGATATCATATTGTTCGAACCGATCCTCATGGGCCATTTCAAGGGCGTCCCTGTGGCCTTCTGTAGTCAGTAATGCGGTCTTGGCGCCGCGACGTTCAATCAGCGCATTGGTCGCCAGGGTAGTGCCGTGAATAATTAAACCAATTTCGGAAGGGGCAACGCCTGCACGGTCCAGGACGGTTGTAATGCCTTCAAGTACGGCCCTGCCTGGGTGGTCATAGGTGGTCAGCAGTTTCGTCGTGAGACGTTCACCTGTCGGTAGCTCTAATACGACGTCGGTAAAGGTACCGCCGATGTCGACCGCGAGGCGAGCGGGCCTGGTTTCTGAGGACATTGTGGCTGCGGGCATAGGTTAATTAATCAGCTTCATTTACGCATAGTTTACATCAAGTGCGCCCACCGTCCTTATAGGTGAATTAGGAGATTTACTTGGATCTCGGGTTCGATCCGTTGGGGGGTAACGTAGGTTGCTGTTAACATAGGCGCCGATTGAAAGTCGGAGTAAAAATTGAGTCAGCGTTACGAATTTCTGGGTAAATCCATTTCAGGACCTTTCACCATCCCCTCCGGCATTATCGCCACAGCTGCGCCTATTATTCAGTACTTGTTCGATCGGGTGCCGGAAATAGGTGTAATGACCACTAAAAGCATCGGGCCAGTGCCTCGTTCGGGTAACAGGGAGCCTATCATGACCCAGTATGCGCCCGGTTGTTTTATGAATGCAGTAGGGCTTACAAACCCTGGTGCGGAAGCTAGTTTGGAACAGCTGGCAGCCTTGCAGGTTCCGGATGACAGGTTTCTGCTGACGTCGATATTTGGTGGCAGCGTGGAAGAGATAGTCGCGGTGGCCCAACTGTTGGCGCCTGTTTCAGATGGCCTGGAACTCAACCTGTCCTGCCCCCACGCCAAAGGATACGGCATGGATATGGGCCAGGATGCCGGCTTGGTGAAGGAAATCACCCAGGCGGTTAAAGCGGTTGTGAACATCCCTGTTGTGCCGAAACTGACGCCTAATGTGCCAAACATCGGCGAAATCGCCCGAGCGGCGGTAGACGGTGGGGCGGATGCGTTGTGTGCTATTAACACGACGGGGCCTGCCTATTACACAGCTTATGGCGAGCCTGTTCTGACGAATAAACTGGGGGGGATGTCTGGCCGTGGCGTGTTACCGACTGCCCTAAAGTGTATTAGGGAAATGCGTGAGGCAGTTGATGTTCCCATTATCGGGTGCGGTGGTGTTGCGACTCTGGATAACGTAAAGGCGATCCGGCATGAGGGTGCCAGCATTATCGGAATAGGGTCGGCATTGACCGGTATGAATTCAGAGGAAGTCGGGGAATATTTCAGTGAAATACAGTCAGGCCTTGAGAAAGACGAGCCAACGGCCAGCGAGCTGATTACAGTCGATATGGGCTATGAGCCCTACACGTTAATCACTAATGAGAAAGTCTGCGAAGATATTTCGATCCTGACTTTCAATCGCAAGGTTGGCGTCCAGGCAGGGGAGTTTGTGTATGCCTGGATACCTGGCCTTGGAGAGAAACCCTTTTCGGCGTTAACGGATGATCCCTTTGCGCTGGTGGTGATCGACGTGGGGGTCTTTACCCGTGAGTTGCTGAAATGTGAGCCGGGATCAAAAGTTTATGTGCGCGGGCCTCACGGTGTCAAAGTCGCACCACCAGAGAACTCGAAAATTGTCGCAGTGGCGGGTGGAACAGGTCTGGCAGCGGTCTATCAGATAGCGCGGGATTTCGGTAACGCGGAAGTTTTCCTCGGTGCACGAACCAGTGACCGGTTGTACTTCAAGGATGAGTGTGCGGCTATTGCTAACACTCATATCGCGACAGATGATGGCAGTGAAGGATTTAACGGTGTTGTTACCGTGTTGCTTGATGACTGGTTGAAGGTGAAGTCCGAAGAGGAACTACGCGAGCTTGTCTTCTACAACTGCGGCCCTGCGCCAATGGTACATGCTGCGATCGAGGTTCAGCGCAGCTACGTTAGTGATGACCGGATATTCAGTGCAATTGACTATCTTACGAAGTGTGGGGTCGGCATCTGCGGAGCCTGTTACTCACCGGACGGTCGCCGTATTTGCGTAGATGGCCCCTTTCTTTCAGGATCTTTCTAATCAGGGTTTGAGTGTTCATTCCGCAGTTCCCTGACTATTCTTTGAGTGTTTTTTCCAACTCGCTCACCATTTGGTCGAACACTTCAATAGTAGCGATAACCGGTGCGGGCGTTGTCATATCTATACCCGCTTTCTTCAGCAATTCTATAGGGTAATCGTTACTCCCTGAGCGCAGAAGGTTCAGGAAGCTCACCCTCGCAGGTTCCCCGTCTTTTAGTATCATTTTCGCGAGAGCCGTGGCTGCAACAAATGAAGTTGAGTACTGGTAGACATAAAAATTGTCGTTTCTTAGAAAGTGCGGAATTCGACTCCAGGTGCTGTCCACCAGTGGGTCCATCTGCACGGAATCACCGTAGTAAGCGATATGAGTGTCGTGATAGATCTTGTTCAGCGAATCCTTGGTTAGCGCCTTACCGGATTCCACTGCAGCATGTGCCTGCATTTCGTAATCGGCAAACAATGCCTGGGTATAAAAGCCGCCGCGGAACTCGTCCAGGTAGGTTTGCAGAAGGAAGACCTTGTCTTCCTTCGAGTCGGCTTCGCTTAACATCTTTTGGAATAGGATCGCCTCGTTGGTCATGGATGCAATTTCCGCGATGAAGGTACGATAGTTTGCGTAGGTGTAGGGTTGTGTTTCTGCTGCAAGGCTCGAATGGATCGAATGTCCATATTCATGAGCAAGTGTTGAAACGCTGTTGAAGGTGCCGTTGTAGTTCATTGACAGGTAAGGCTTGGACCGGTAAGTGCCCCAGGAATAGGCGCCACCGCGTTTACCCTTTGATTCATAGGCGTCTACCCAGCCTTCACTAAATCCCTTCCAGTAAGTGGTGACATATTCGTTCCCTAGCGGCGTCAGGGCATCGGCTACTATTTTTTTGGCTTCTTCAAACGAGACGTCTTTGATGGTTTCTTCACCGATAGGCGCGTAGGTATCCCAAGGTTGCAGGGTTTCTACGGCCAGCGCCGCGCGGCGAATTTCCATGTAGCGCTGCAGTGGACCTGCGCCCTGCCTCGCTGCGTCGATCAGGTTGGTGTACACCTCTGTAGGTATTGCGTTGTCGTAGGTTGCTGCTTGCAGCGCTGAATCGAAGCCACGAACTTTCGCCTGGAATACCCGCGCCTTGACGTGACCTTCGTAGTTCGCGGCCAGGGTGTTACCCATGCGTTCGTATTCTCCATAGACACCTTTCCAGGCATCTTCCCTGACACGCCTATCCGTTGAACTCATGAAGGCCGCGTAGCGAGCTTTTGTGAGTTCAACGGTATTGCCTTGCTCATCGACTATATCGCCGTACCTGATGTCGGCGTTGTTGAAAGCGCCGTAGACACTGCTGAATTTTCCAAGTGCGTCACTTGCGCTGGCTAGGATTCTTTCTTCAGCCTCGCTGAGCGTGTAATCCCGCATACGAAGTTGCTCGTCAATGAAGTGACGATAGATGCCCAGTCCCTTCGTTGAGCTGATCATTTTTTCCAGCTTTAGCGGTAGAATCGCGAGAAGTTCGGGCCTCATATATGAGGTGGCTTCGTTGTATTTCGTTGAAAGTGTTCGGGCACGGGAAAAGTTTGCGCTGTTCTCGCCAACCCGCATGTCTTCATAAGACTTCAGCCCGGCGTACACAACAATATCCGAGATCAGCATCTCGGTCTCTTCCATCTTCTGGATCACAGCAAGTAGTGTTTTACCATTGCTGCCAAGGCGTCCCCTGTAGGATTCGATCTCTGGTAAGAGTGCGTTGTACTTTACGATGTCTGCTTCCCACCTATCAGTGGAAACATACATATCAGTTAAATCCCATTTATATTTTTCCGCGATCTCGTCGCGCGCTTTTGGTTCTTCAGCGTGAAGTGATGACGCACCTATCAGCAGGATTAAAGGGATCAGCTTGGTGATGTGTTTCATGTGGTTCTAGGAGCCTTTTCTTGATGAAGTCACTTAAACGGACGATTTGCGGGACGGCAATCGGTGTGTGATGCTAACCGAAAGTGGTGGGCGAAGAAATTGCCTTGCGTTGGTTTTCAGGTTCTGTGAGATGAAAATGATTGATATTGATACAGGCACAGAGGAACTTCTCTGTCGTATTGAAGACAGGGTCGCGGTGGTTACCCTAAATAAACCACACAAAAGAAATGCCCTTGGCGATGTCCTGACTCCTGCGTTGCGGTCTGTGTTGCTGGTCCTTGCGGATGACGAACGTGTAGGTTGCGTGATGATCACCGGGGCAGGGGACGCGTTCTGTTCAGGTGGTGATGTCAGTGGCATGGGGGGTGGTGGAACGCCCAAATCTCGAGATGAACGTGTCGCAGAATTGCTCCAAAAGCAGGAAACGTTGACCCTGCGGATTCATGAGCTCAGCAAAGTCACTGTTGCCGCGTTGCCTGGCGCAGCTGCGGGTGCTGGATTGTCGATTGCACTGGCCTGTGACCTCAGGGTCGCCTCGAGCAATGCCTTTATCACTACTGCGTTTAAGAATGTTGGTCTTTCCGGTGATTATGGGGCCAGTTGGTTCCTCCCACGACTGATTGGGTTGTCGAAAGCCAAGGAATTATTCTATACAGCGAGGCGGGTAAGTGCTGAAGAAGGCGAAAGGCTGGGTCTTTTTAACCAGGTCTTTCCTGAGGAAACCTTTCGCGACGATGCTTTTACCTATGCCCGGGAGATTGCCAATGGGCCATCTGCTACTCTTACGCGCATGAAGATAAACCTCAATCAGGGCGTTAGTCAGGGTTTGAAGGCTAGTCTGTTGCTTGAGGCTCAGCAGTTGATCGAGAGTGCTGGATCCGCTGAGGCAAAAGAAGCAATCAGTGCGTTTATGGAAAAACGGACGCCAAAATTTCACCCGTAGTTGGAGTTAAGTTATGAAGTATTTTCTGGTCCTATGTATCTCTATGCTTGGTCTTCAGGCGGGTGCAGATGAAGTAAAACAGATTGAAAGGCTTTACGAGCAATGGCGTGAAGCGGTCGCAACGGCGGATATTCCTTCGTATGTTGCTGTTTTGGACCCGGATGTCAGATTAATCCCGCCGGGCGCCGACGTGATTGAGGGCGCAGCCCATTATGCGCAGTTTTTGACGCCTGTGTTTGACGCGGCGACTTATAGAATAGAAGTTATTACCCCGCCCAGGGTGGAAATTTTGGATGATATCGCGGTAGCCGAATATGAATATGTGATTCACCTTGAGCTTAAAAATCCGGCTCAAGGTATTACAGAGGCAGGAGCACTGACGGCATCTCGTACGGAAGCAAGGTACTTCGATGTGCTGAGAAAGAATCAATCTGGTGAGTTTCGCATTTGGCGCCACACCTGGCAGTAGTTTAAAGGGGACGGAGGGGATTAAAGGGGAGAGGAGTTTAATCCCCTCCGTCCCCTTTAACCTGTCTCCTTTAAAACGCTTTAAGACTCTCCGATGCGATTGAGTGACCAGTTTTCTGTGTGTACGATTCGCTCGCCTTTGTTCAATGTGACGAGGGGGCCGAGGCTTTCCAGTTCAAGCATCGCTCCGTCAGTAAAGATTTCGAGGTTGCAGTTGCCATCCGGATAGGTTGCATCTTGACGATAGTCTATTGTTTTTGAGAACCGGTAACCGTCAACTTCGTAGTGTGCCGTTTGCATCTGGTGCAGGAAACCGAGCTTGGTGGAAGGCTTATTGACGTCCTGGCTGATTTCCAATCGATCCTCACACCAGTTAAAACGGGGATCGCGTAGTTCAGTGTACGCCCACAAAGACATGTTTCGATTTGGAAGTAAGTCCAGGTCGGCGTTACGGCTGGGATCCTTTTCGGTTGGCGGCAGATCGTTTGGATGCAGGCTTCTGCGCGGCATTGGTATAACGGCTTTGCCACCCGGTTTGAATACCGTCAGACCCCAGGGGGCGATGCCGGAGCTCATGGTTCTGGCGGCTGTTATGCTGTGATTGAGCGCAACGCTGGACGTTGTTTCATCGAGAATGATTTCAATTTCTTTCTCGATTCCGCTTTCAGCTTCCGCGGGTGTGCGCAGGCAGACATGGTTTTCACCCATGATAGTGAACGATACCGGTTGGTTGTCCGGGAAGTAGGATGAGGGGGTCTCCGGGGCTACCCAGAGGCGATGACCGCCCCTGATCTGCCAGTCTGCTTCTCCGAATTTCCCCAGTTGATCATCAAAGGTTTTGAATACGTTCAGTCCACCGTGGCGGCGGTAGGAGATGATTCGTGGCCCGACGTCGAGCGTAATCAGCAGCTCGACTTCACTGTTTGCGAGCACCAACACCTGCTTCCAGCCCATAGCCGCTCTGATTTCTGCGCTCATCGGTTTACTGTCATTCCATCAAAATTAACGAACACCAGGCATCGTGCCCGCACCAGTCATTGTGCTCACGCCCGGCTGTTCAAAAGACGATTGCCAGTATGGTGTCTGTGATTGTGATCAGCAATGCCGCGATGAATGTTGTTCCGATATCTTCAATCTCGAAATCTTCTAATAGCCGGTCGGTAATCCATAACAGAAAGGCATTGATGATGATCAGGAAGACCCCCAGCGTGATGATGATAAATGGTAGCCCGAGCAGTTTGAGCATAAAGCCAAGGGTTACGTTGATCAGTCCATAAACGATAGCAACCATGACAGATGTGCCGTAAGAGTCGACATGCATGCCCGGCAGGGTTCGGGAAATAAACAGAATTGCAGCGCCCAGACACATTACGTGAAGTATTAACTCAATGATTGGCAGTTCTCCTTTGTATGGTTGTACTACAAGTTTCGTGCCGGATTATAAGTTATTGAATTAATTGGATTACATATTCTTCGCTTGGTGAAATTGGCGAACCAGTGAGCAATTTGGCCACTTCCGCTCAGGAAGCGCCCTATTAGGAATCAGGGTGATTTCTTTGGTGGGTTGTCAGCAAATTGATTTGTTCGAAATGTGCCGGGGGTCTATTTAGCAGAGCGATTTCCCAACAGGGTCGCCAATGGGCAAACTAGGCTTCTTGTAACAAGTTGAAGGTAACCAATATGCTGGACTTACACTACTGGCCCACACCAAATGGCAAGAAAGTCACCATCCAACTGGAAGAATGTGGCATCGAGTACAACCTGGTTGAATGCAATATCGGTAAGGGCGACCAGTTCACTGAGCATTTCCTTTCGATTAACCCCAACAACAGAATGCCTACCCTGGTGGATCATGATCCCGAAGATGGACAGGGACCGCTCTCGGTATTTGAGTCTGGCGCGATCATGCTCTATATCGCTGAAAAGACAGGCCAGTTCATGCCTGCTGATGCTCGCGGAAAATACAACGTCATGCAGTGGGTGATGTGGCAAATGGCAAATCAGGGTCCCAAAACCGGTGAGTGTGGCCACTTTCGCAGGCTCGCCGACGACCAGGGGGACCAGTCCTATGCGGTGACCCGTTTTACTGATGAGGTCAATCGATTTTATGGCGTGTTGAATAACCAGCTGTATAACCAGCGCTACCTATGCGGTGACGAGTATACGATCGCTGACATGATCTGCTATCCATGGACCATTAATTGGGAAGGCCAGGGCCAGGACATCAGTGAGTTCAAGTATTTCAAACGATGGTTCGAAGAGCTGGGTGATCGCCCTGCGGTACAAAGGGGCATGGCCGCGGGATCAGAACTGCAAAATGATTTTTCCAAAATAACCCGGGAAGAAGGCGTCAAACTTCGTGCGCTGCTCTATAACCAGCGTGCCAGGCAGGCACCTGAAACCGGAGGGATTGAAGTGTGATCGATGGTTGAAAGTCCATCACGGGACCAGTGAAGCGTTCACCTCTGGCTGTCAGTTGTGTGTCCGGTATGCCGCAGGCGGATTTTGTGGAGACAGGTCTGCTCTATCCGGACCGCAGCGGAGAGATCTATTCGGTGTCCCATGGACCTGAGCACCGTCCAGGGAGTCGATTGAGGTCAGAACACTGTTGTTTTATTGCGTTTTCTGGTGCTCGTCGGCAACCAGGGCAATGAGCCGGAAGAATCCATGGGTAAATTTTCCCCAGGCGAAGTTCAGGAATAGTGCAAGAACGCAGCCCAGATGTACTGCCAGCAACAATCCCAGTGCCCCGGTTCCTTTGGCGATGGGTAAACCGAGGCCTGTAAGACTGGTAAGAAACAGGAGCACTGTCAGGCTCATACCATAGCCATTGTCATTTGAGACCAAGCGTTGATCAGTTGTTTGCTTTATCCTGAACAGGCCCACACACCCCACCAACAACATGATCCCGCCAGTCATCCCGAGTATTTTTGGCGCAGTCAGCCAGCTATAAGGGGCTGGAACATTGAGGCCGTAATGATAAAAAGTTCCGACCAGGGTCGCGGAGAAACAGAGAAAGAAACCGATCAAAACGATATGGTGATAGCGCCGTTTCCATAACGAAGGTGATTCCCCGGATTCATAACAGCCGCTGCCATGCCCACCATCAAGGTTTTTTAGCGTTAGCGCACTGGCGATAGCGGCGCTATAGCTCGCCATCCCGATAGACCAGGGACTCGGCAATGAAATGGAATGCCAGTACCCGCGCAGGGTCATCCACCAGCTAATAACAACCACCACGGCCGAAAATGAAAAAATGCTCGCCATCACGGAATGAGGCATCAAGTTGTAGAAGTTAACCTGGGGAGCAAGGATTTGTGACATGCCAGACTGCCCGGCCACGGCCACTAAAAATAGGCTGATGGAAACCAGCAGGCTGGTCGCCATAAACTTGCTGCCGTTTAGTACTGCCGGCTGCATAAATGCAGGCCAAAGGAACTGTGTATAGCTTTCACGACGCGCCTGTTCGAAAACCGCCGGTACGTTGACGTTGAATTCATGTGGATCTGCGTACTGGCAGTGCTGGTAGCAGGCGCCACATTGATGGCAAAGGTTGGAGAGGAACTCGATATTGTTTTGCGTGAATTCTGTTTGTCGCTCCATGGCTGGAAAAACCGCGCAATGCCCTTCGCAATAGCGACATGCGTTGCAGATGGTCATGACCCTGATTGCTTCAGTGGTCGTTTCGTTAACTGGCATGTCTGGCTGCCTCCCGCCCGGCAATACGGCCGAAAACAATGCCGATTGTCATACCGATACCTGCCAGGTATCCGCGGCCCAGGATATTACCCGCCATCATCTCTCCCGCAGCGAAAATATTCTCGCTGGGATTGCCGCGTTCGACTTGCACCCGTGCCCGATCGTCTACGGCCACACCGAGGTAGGTAAAGGTTATACCGGGTCTTAAAGGGTAGGCGCTATAAGGCGGTGTATCTATCTGCCTGGCCCAATGGCTTTTATTAATGGGTAATCCCTCAGTGAGGCATCCGTCAAGAGCCTGGTGATCGAATGAGCCCGAAACTATCGCCGAGTTGAATTCGTTAATGGTTTTCAGGAGTGAATCGGCCGGAATATCGATCTGTCTTGCGAGGTCGTCGATCGTTGTCGATTTTAGGGCTGGTAGTACTGTGGGCATAAAGAGGCCGTCGGCTTTGGCGTCTGTGATGGCATACCCAATTTGGTCGGGCTGGGCTGCAATCAACCTGCCCCAGATGGCATAGCGCTTCGGCCAAAAATCCTCACCTTCATCAAAGAATCTTTTACCCTCGTTGTTAACAACAATACCCAGGGGAACTGAATCGACCCGGCTAACGATACCGCCGTCATATGCCGGCGCCCGTCCATCGATGGCGACGGCATGGCACTGGCCTGGATCGCCAACCTGTTTGAATTTTGCGTCAAGCAGTTGACGCAGGATGTTGCCTTTGTTGTAGGGGGTGCCACGCACCAGGAAATTTCTGGCTGCGGGTCCCCAGGCCTCTTCAAGCCAATCAAGGTTCGCTTCAAAGCCACCCGCGGCGGCAACCAGAGGAATGGCCTGAGAGACAGTGTGTGTTATTTGCCTGTTGATAGGTGAGGTCGATAAAACGGTCGCCTGAAATATTGAGGGCGATGTCCGTTGCTTCATAAATCGTATGTACGCCAAGGTTGGCAGCGACCCGGTAAAGGGAGTTGACGAGGGCCTTGCCACCCCCAAGGAAAAAAGCGTTGGTACGGCCCAGGTGGAGTGTGCCGGACAATGGTGGCTGGAAGGCGACACCGTGGTCTTGCAGCCACGCTATAGAGTGTTCAGATTCCCGGATGGTGAGTTCGGCCAGCGCGTGATCAGTATCACCGTCGGTGACCCGTAACAGGTCATCAAGGTACTCATCGAATCCATAGGCTCCCTCCATGGGGAAGGCGCCTGATTCGTGCATTGGGCGCAGGTTTCGGGTGTGCCGGGTATTTCCACCGCGTAGCGCCCTGGGTGCAATTTCTAGAATACAAACGGTTGCACCATTTTCGGCAGCGGTAATCGCGGCGGTAAGGCCAGCCTGGCCACCGCCAAGGACAATGACATCAAAGTGGGCTATTGATGTCATTGCAGGTGGTTGCTACTTGTCGGTGACTGCGCCTTCAGAGGCTGAGCTGACCAGCTTCGCATATTTGGCGAGCGTGCCTCTGGTCGCATAGGGTGCGGGCTGTGTCCAGGATGACCGGCGTTGCTCCAGTTCTGCATTTTCGAGATGAACATCTATACTCTTGGCTTCGGCATCGATGGTAATGGTATCACCGTCCTCTATGAGCGCGATGGTACCGCCATCAAATGCTTCCGGGGTAATGTGGCCGATGACGAAACCGTGGGAGCCGCCGGAGAATCTGCCGTCTGTTATCAGGGCAACGCTGTCGGATAGGCCGCGACCATTGATTGCACTGGTCGGGGAAAGCATCTCACGCATGCCAGGCCCACCTCGCGGACCTTCGTAGCGAATCACCAGGACATCTCCAGCGACGATCAAACCTGCAAGGATAGCTTTGAGAGCCGCTTCTTCGCCATGAAAGCACTTTGCGGTGCCTTTAAACTGAAGGCCTTCATGGCCTGTGATTTTGGCGACGGCGCCCTCGGTTGCGATATTGCCTCGCAGGACGACCAGGTGTGAGTCTTTCTTTACCGGGTTATCCATTGGGCGGATGACTTTCTGGTCCGCTGGATAGGGTTTCACGTCCTCGAGGTTTTCCGCCAGTGTCTTACCGGTAACCGTCAGGCAGTCGCCGTGCAGCAAACCTTCAGTCAGCAATATTTTCATCAGCGGTTGAATACCACCGATTTCGATGAGCTCGCTCATCGAGTATTGTCCCGCGGGTCGCATATCAGCGAGTACAGGGACTCGTGCGCCGATCCGGCTGAAATCATCGAGGGTCAGTGGGATGCCTGCCGCATGGGCTATGGCAAGAAGATGCAGAACTGCATTGGTTGACCCTTCCAGAGCAATGACCACGGTGATCGCGTTTTCGAATGATTTGATCGAAAGAATATCGGAAGGCTTGATGTCTTGCTGGATCAGTCGGACGACAGCTTCACCCGCGGCGTAGCTGTCGGCTCGTTTGTTATCTGAAATGGCTTCCTGTGCAGATGAATTAGGCAGCGACAGTCCCAGGGCTTCTATCGCTGACGCCATGGTATTGGCGGTGTACATGCCGCCGCAGGAGCCCGGTCCAGGGATTGATGTTGATTCAACGTCTTTTAATTCGATATCGGATATTTTGCCTGCAGCATGCTGGCCAACTGCCTCGAACACGGAGACGATGTCTCGGCGATCTTTTCCTGGTTGGATAGTGCCGCCGTAGACGAACACACTTGGCCGGTTGATCCTGGCCATCGCTATTGCGCAGCCTGGCATATTCTTGTCACAGCCACCGATGGCTACGAAACCGTCGAAGCCTTCAGCGCAGACTACGGTTTCAATAGAGTCCGCAATGACTTCACGGGACACCAGTGAATACCTCATGCCGGGAGAACCCATCGAAATACCATCAGAAACAGTAATGGTATTAAAGGTCACCGCCTTGCCGCCCGACTCGTCAGCGCCCATGCCTGCCGCGTCCGCCAGCTCGTTAATGTGCATGTTACACGGCGTCAGGTTGCTCCAGGTTGAGGCAATGCCCACCTGTGACTTCCCGAAGTCTTCCTCTGTGAAATCCGACGGCATACAGCATTGACCTGGCTGCAGCTTTTTCATTGCCATCAACTACCAGTGATGAATAGGGGCGTTTGCTCTTGTCGTTTGCCATGGCGCGCTCTCGTAGACTGTTTGGATCAGCAAATTACACGATTGCCCAACGCTATGCTATCGACAAGTTTGCAAGATAGAATGTCGAAAAGTGGAATGGAGAGAACTCGATGGCGCAAGATTGGAAAGGCACGGCCTATAATCAGGTACCACATTCCAAGAATGAAATTCATGGTGACAAGGTTGCGAAGGATTTTGGGTTTAAAGGTGGTCTTGTTCCCGGGGTCACTGTTTCAGCTTATCTGCTGCACCCGGCTGCGGTCAGCTATGGCATGGACTTCCTTGAACGGGGTTATGCGCATGTGCGGGTCAATTCGCCACTCTATGATGAACAGGCCTTCGAAATTCATATTGAGAACCAGATCGGGCGCCAAACCCAGACTCAGCATCAAGAGCAGGGCGATCAAGGATACAGCGCTGTGCTGGTACCTGACGGAGAGGCCCCTTGTGCAACAGCCGAAATTCTACTTGCGGGCACAAAAAATGACCGACCCGTGAGACGGGGAGATGAGATTGGAGAACCCAATGCCGCGTCGGTACCGGCAACCCGGGAAAATATGGAGGCGCTGCGCAAGTCCGGTTGTAAAGCATTCACGTACCGTTGGAACGCTGATCACGAGATGAGTACCTATCTCCGTGAAAGATCAGGGATGGCTGCGCCCTACAGTATGGAAGAGTATGCGAACCCGTCTTTTGTCCTTGGTATCTCCAACTGGGTACTGGCAGCCAACGCTTATATGAATCCCTGGGTGCATATGGAAACAAAGTCCCAGAACTATGCGCCGATTCCGCAGGGTACAAAAGTGGTCGGTGAGATGCAGGTTAAAGACCTGTTTGACAAAAAAGGCCATGAGTTTGTTGATGTTCTAGTTAATATTTTTGATGTTGAATCGAGCAGGTGCTTCTCCAGTATCGAACTCCGTGCAATATATAAGCTGCGCGGATTATGATGCTGCAGTATCCTGTCACCAGGTGTTAACAGGCTGTCGGGTTGCTCAGTGACGTTGTGTGACGGCTAACTCAGGCAGCGTTCTGATTCTGCTGTGGTTCTGCAATAGCCAGCATTTGCTCGCGTTTGGGTCCGCGTTGAAACCGTGCACGGTTGTTCTTTGCGCGGCCTCTCAGCATATAGCGTAATATCGTCCAGCGAATCTTGTTGTCTTTCAGGAAGTCCCCTGGTTTTTCCATTAGGTTAAAGGTTCGCATGGCGCCCCGTAAGACGTGAAGCTGTTCACTAGCGGCGCTGTTGATAGCATCGCCGAAAGCTGCTTTCAACCATTTTTTGAAACCGCCCGCGTCTTCTGTGTCTTTGCCTTCAAGGACGGCGACTGCTCGTTTTATACCCCGCTTGTCTTCAATTAGACTCGCAGAAAATATGGGACGTAGCTCGTTTTCTGTTTCTTCATCGAACTGAAGGGCGCGTTCAACGGGATCGGTGAACTCATCCAGAATGCGTGCCAATAGGTGTGCATGGATGGTGCCGGTCGAGCATCCCCTTCCGTAGAGTGGATTTGTTCTGACTGCCGAGTCGCCAACCGCAAAGAAGTTGAGCGCGACGGGAATACCGTCATTTACAAAGTGGCGCCACGTAGCGTGGATGTCGCCGAATCCGAACGAGGAGGTGGTAGGTGTCGATTTAGATGAACTCACCCAGGGCTTCAGTCCGGGGATGGCGTTGCAGATATCATCGAACTGGTTCGGATCCTTGATGGCTTCGCGGAGTTCTGTCTCATGGTTTGGCAGACAGATAATGACTGCAAAGTGACCGTTGTCGCCAGGGAATACGCCATATTTCATATAGCCAAGGTCGCCTGCGGAACGTTCCTTATTGTGCCGTGAGGGTTCCTGTTCTCCGGGTTTAAGCTGGTAATGTCTGGTGTAGTAAACAATATCCGCATCATCGTCTTCCGTTGTAACGATGCAACCCAGCGCATCCAGCCACGCCGGAAAATTTGTTCCCCTGCCGCTGGCATCAACGACGACGTCATGGCTAACCTGTTCGATGTCTCCGCGATCAACCTGGACCTCCAGCCCGGTAAGGGTGATGTCCTCGCTTGTACCGCTGGTCGTCATACCCACAACATTGCTTGTGTTATTAATGGTTACATTGTGTTTGCTTTCGACGTACCGGCGGAGAACCGTCTCCATGGTTGCCCTGCGGCACATAAGCATCCACATATCTTCGTCAGTAGGCTCTGGTTCATACTGGAGTAGTAATTCGGGTGGTAACATGTCACTGAAGGACATCTTTCGAGCGCCGGCTTCCCAGAATTGCTCTATCAGATCCGGGTAGTTCTTTTCGAGCAGGTTACACATGACCCCCAGAAAGGCATGTGGATGCCTGAACTGGGCGGCTCCCCGGCGATTCCATTCAAAAAAGGCCTGGTCTGCTCCACCTTCCGGTGGCTCGATGTCACGCTCATAGATAGTTACGGTGTTACCTTTCGCTGCCAGCGCAAGACCGGTGCAAAGACCGCTGATACCTGCTCCAACGACTGCAATGTTTTGTTTCATATGGGCTATTTTACTGAATTAAGAAAATCAATCATTAGGGAATTCACTTCGTCAGGCGCTTCCTGTTGTGTCCAGTGGCCAATATCGGGAATCAGCTGGTTCACTTTCAGGTTGGTCACGTAACGGGGCATGTTTTTCAGTGCATCCGCTGCGAGCATAATCACGCCATCTTTTTCACCTGCAACAAACAGGGCAGGCTGGTTTATTTCTTCGGAACAACCTTCGGTTAAGGACCAGGTCAGGTTGTGGTTTCGGTAGTAGTTCAATGGGCCTCGAAACCCGCTTTGTTCAAACTCGGCGGTGTAAAAGTCGAGATCGCTTTCTGTACACCAGTCGCCGAGTGTTCCTGGGTCTTCGATACCAGATAGCAAGTCTGAGTCGGGTGATCTAGGTGCTATAAAGTTGCCTGCGTCGAAAGCACCAGAGCCTATGTGGTAAAACTTCCGAAGGTTCACCCTGACGTTAGTCTCCCATTCGGCCTCTGCAACACCTGGTTCCTGGAAGTAAAGCTGGTAGAAGAACAAGTCTTTGAAAATTTCTTTCATCGTATCGAGCGGTGGCGCTGCTGCCCTCGGGCTAAACGGTACGGAGAGTACGCCGACCGCAGTGACTTTATCCGGGTGTTGCAACGCGCAGGACCAGGCAGTTGGGGCGCCCCAGTCATGGCCAAAGACTATCGCTGTTTCGTAACCTAGAGCAGAAATGAGTCCGATAATATCGTTGGTCACCTCTACCTGATTGTAGGTAGCGATGTCGCGGGGTTTATCACTCCTTCCGTAGCCGCGCATATCCGGCGCGACAGCGTGGAAGCCTGCGTCGGCCACCGCGGGAATCTGGTGACGCCATGAGTACCAGGATTCTGGAAAGCCGTGAAGCATGAGTACAAGGGGACCTTCCCCCTGTTCTGCTATGTTAAGTTCAATTCCGTTTGTGCTGACCCGGCGTTGGTTTATTTTAGACACGTTCGCTTCAGACACATTATGCTCCGGGAATAATTGAGCCGATAGCGGACTCTGTATATTCACCATGCCTGTAGGCGATCTCACCGCCAATAATGACTGTGTCTATCCCTACGCTGTCCCTGACATAACGGCTGCCGTCGCCGGGCACGTCCTGAACGTAGTACTCTTCGCCGCGATCAATCTGTTCCGCATCGAATATCGTGATATCAGCTGCGTAGCCAAGGTGTAGAAGCCCGCGATTGTTCATGCCCCAGATGCTGGCTGTGTCCAGGGTGATTTTCTTTACCGCTTCCTCGACCGTGAGTGCCTTGCAGTTGCGGACAAACTGGCTGAACAAGTAGCCCGTATCGCCATAAGTTGAAAAGGAAAGAATATGAGCTCCGCCATCACTGGCGCCCAGATGAACCCTGGGATTGGCCAGTAAGCTGCCAACAATGTCGTTGTCCGTATGGCCCATGTTCAAGGCTAGAAAGTGTGCCTGGAGGTCTTCTTCAATTGAAAGGTCGATCATGGTGTCTATGGTGCTGGTATTTCGGGTAGCCGCAATTTCGGCCAGCGTTTTTCCAACAAACTGTTGGTTGGCGTCTGAATCTACCTGTCGCAAAATGAGGCCATCCCACATCGGTGACATGGTTGCCGCTTCTGCGACCAGTTGTTTACGCTTGGCTTCATCTTTGAGGGCGGCTTTGATGTCGTCATGGCTGCCGAATCTCATCATCTGATACCAGCTCGGCAACCTGATAAACAGCAGGCTGGGCACTTCAAAACAAAAGCTGATGTCAATAGGTCTCGTCTGGACCTGGGGCCATACGCGGGCACCACGCTTGAATTGTTCATCGACCCTGGCCATGATCCGATTGACGCTGTCATTCTCTGTCACGTTGACAAACAGCGGCGAGAAGGTTGTCGTGATCTTGTGCCTCAGGCTGATTTCTGCCAACTGGTCAATTCGAGCGAGAGTGATGTCAGCGTCATAAAACTCGTGCACAATTTGCAAAATCCGGTTGAATTCTCCGAGCACCTCACAAAGTGCGTGCAGCTCTTGCTGATCCGCATATCGGCTGGGCACTGGCTGTAGTGTTTCATCCATGTCGACAAAACTGGTGGACATCCCGATGGCGCCATTACGCAGGCACTCCCTCAGGAGTTCCTGCATCCTGCCAAGCTCTTCGTCATTTGCGGTGCGCTGCATTGAATCATCACCCATGACCCAAAGGCGCAGAACACTGTGTCCAACCAGTGGCGCAACATTGATGGTGAGGTCTTTTTTTATCCGGCTTAGAAACTCTTCAAAGGTTTCCCAGTTCCACTCAACGCCTTCCTCGAAAGCCTTGATGGGCATTTCCTCGATTTGGTTAAACATGCCCACCAGCTTCATGCGATGTTTTGCTTTTAGTGGTGCTAGTGACAGTGAACAGTTACCGGGCACAATGGTCGTGATGCCATGTTCGATAGCGGGCTTGGCTCGTCCATCCCAGAGTAGCTGCGCATCGAAATGCGTGTGTGGATCGATGAACCCGGGGGATACTGTTTTCCCAGCCGCATCAATTTCCAAGGCTGCGGGCTCCAAGATGCTGCCGCGGGCAACGATTTTTCCGTCTTTGACAGCAACATCGCCAAGGTATCCGGGCATGCCGGTACCGTCTACGATTGTGCCGTTACGAATGATGAGGTCCAACATAATTTTTACTCCCGAATTTTATTGATATCGATTGTATGAAACCTGGAGTGCGTCGCGCACTTTGTCCCAGGATTGTCCTTTAACATCTTCGATCGAGCTGGCGTTGCACGAATCCATCAGGGCGGAAGTCGCCATCTGGTCCAGGGCAACTTCTGTAGTGCCACCATTCTCGTATTCTATAGAGACAACGAGTTCGGCAATGCCTTCATGGGCAGCAGAGACCCTTACATCCCTGATGATTGCGGATTCCATTTAGACCTGGGGTGGTGCTATAAAAATAATGTCACTCGGCAGTATTGGGTTACCTGCCCGGCTTGAATCTTTTGCTGCTGCGGGACGCATAAAGACGTGCAGGTTCCAGCTTTGCAGTATGCCGACTGCCTCTTCACTGCCCATATCGGGAAGCTCTCGCTGGGAGATGGATTCCCAAGTGTCCTGGCCTTCGGGAAAGATAGATTTACGTGTTTCATTAAATGTTGCCATGCAGCTTTTATGTCGATTTATTGGAGAGCCTTAACATAACCGAGATATATTCCAATGTCATTGCTCATCACTTGATCGGATATGGTCCATCACCTATGGTGACTACTAAAAAGGAGGTGGCTTATGTGGCTGAGAATCAGGCAAATAGCGGGAGTAGCGGCAAAGTTGCAGCCGGTGGAAGACGACCTAAAAGAGATACTGGGCATTGAAGTTTGCTACCGGGATCCCGGGGTTGGTTACTTCGGCCTGGAAAACGCCCTGTTTCCCATCGGTGACCAGTTGCTTGAAGTGGTTGCGCCAATCCAGGAAAACACAGCGGGTGGACGCTATATTGAACGAAGAGGTGGAGATAGTGGCTACATGGTGATTACGCAATGTGACGACCACCCACCACGCCGCGCTCATGTTGATGAGCTGGGTATCCGCATTGTTTTGGACAACCAGTCCAGTGAGTTTATTAATCTTCAACTACACCCTCGGGATACGGGGGGCACGTTTTTCGAAATTGACCAACAGTTGGGTGAAGGTGCGCTGAATGAGGATGGCCCCTGGCATCCCGCGGGGCCAGACTGGCAGCGAGCGAAGCAGCTGGGACGGGTGAAGGGTATAGCCGCAGCAGAAATCCAGTGCGACGACCCTGCATCCGTGTCGCAGCGCTGGGCGGAAATCGCGCAGCTGCCACTTGATACCTCAGATGGGATTTCCCAAATCTGTTTCGAAAATGCTGTGGTCAGGTTCGTAGCCTGTGCTGACGGCCGTCCCGAAGGTCTTGGCGGCATCGACATAGAAACCACAAACAAGGCTGCGATTCTTGATGCGGCTGCTGCTCGCGGAAAGATCAGCGCCGAAGACCAGGTTTATCTTTGCGGAATGAGGATGAATCTCGTATGAATTACACAGACATTGAATATGAAGTCATAGGCAACGCTGCCTTGCTGTCACTTAATCGACCGGAAAAGTTGAATGCGTTCACTTACCATACGCTCAGGGAAATTCGCGAAGCAATAGATGCCAGCGTGCAGAACCCTGAGGTCGTCGGAATTGTAATCACCGGTAACGGCCGTGGTTTTTCGTCAGGCCTTGATTCTGCGGTTCTTGCAAGTGTTACCAGTGGCAAAACGGCCACGACCACTGATGAAGCCAGCGATGAGCTTCCAGGGATATTTTCCTACCTTCTAGAAGTACCCAAGCCGGTTATTTCAGCGATTAATGGCGTCGCCGCTGGTGGCGGGTTAATTCTGGCGTTGATGAGCGACATCCGGATTGCCGCACGAGATGCGGCCCTGACAACGGTATTTCTGAAACGTGGGTTGATTGCGGAACATGGTTCCAGCTGGATACTGCCAAGGCTTGTTGGAACAGGCAGGGCGCTGGACCTTCTGTGGGCAAGTGACAAGGTCACTGCCGAAGAGGCGCTCAGTCTGGGGCTGGTCGATAGGTTATCGGAGCCGCAAAATTTGTTATCGGATGCACTCCAATACATTGAGAAGCTGGCCGTTACTTCTGCCCCTGCAGCGATCGCTGAGACCAAACGACTTGTGTATTCACATCTAGGCAAAGGCTATCGTGAAGCGTTGATTGAAGCCAATGTGTCACAGAACGCCTTTGTCGCGAGGTCAGATGCCAAAGAAGGGGCGCAGGCGCTGATCGAAAAACGCGTGCCCAAGTTTGAGCGCCTGGGAAAGGATGACACTTTCTAGTTTTACATCTTTTAGTCTTACATATTGGTGCCTGACCAGATTCTGGAAGTTAAGTACCAATTGATTGGTTGTTTTGAGGATCTGTGTTCAGAGGACCTTGATGACTCGGCGGTCGATTCTCTTCATTACGTACCAACTGACGGCGCCAGCGACTGCCGCGAAGCCCGCAATGTAGACGATGTCGAAAATTGGTGGCCATTGGTTATGCAGCAGTACTTCGCGATAATCCTTGAGCATTACTGCCACGGGATTCAGGTAAAGAATTGCCCGCAGACTTTCATCAATGCGGGCCATATCGAAAAAGACCCCTGAAAGAAACATCAGGAGCAGCATTCCGTTCTCGATAATAAAACGAAGGTCTGGGATGAACGGAATGATAGCAGCGAGCAGACTGGCAAGCGCCGCAACCAATAAAAACTGGCAGGCTACGATCGGCAGGAGCGCAGTCCAGTGAATGCTGGGCGTGAAACCACTCAAAGCCAGAAACAACAGTAGGATCGGTAAAACCATTAGGAACTTCATGGAGGTGACCGTAACCGTCACCATTGGCAGGACATACTTAGGCAGGTAGATCTGATTGATCAAACCAGCATTCGCGATAATGGAGAGGCTTCCGTTACTGAGTGAGCTGGAAAACCATTTCCATGGAAGCAGCCCACACAACAGGAAATACATAAAATTATCTCCGCCCATTTTAAGACCAAGCCCGAAGAGAAGATAGAAAGAACCCATGTATAAAACAGGTTCTATAAACCACCAGAGAAAGCCGATGTAGGCGCGGCTTGCTTCGGACTTAAGGTCGGCCCAGGCTTTTACGGTAATGAGTTCCAGATAGTTCATGGGATAAAAACCTATCTTGCTATTCGAATTTTCGTTGTTCCCACCATGGGAAGAACTCTGGCATGTCGGTGCTGACCTTTCCCGAGAACTCAGCTGGTCGCTTCTCGAGGAAGGATTGTACGCCCTCATGGGCGTCTTCTGATTTTCCGGTGAAGTAAACACCGCGGGAATCGATCTTGTGAGCCTCCATCGGATGATCCGCGCCAAGCATCTTCCACATCATGTGACGAATCATGGTGACCGAGACAGAGGATGTTTGTTCGGCGAATTCGTGTGCGAGATCACGGGCCGCGGGCATCAGGTCATTTTCTTTATGGACACTGCGTACGAATCGTTTTTCCAGAGCCTCCTGGGCATCAAAAATCCGACCTGAATAGGCCCATTCCAGCGCTGTGTTAATGCCGACACAGCGCGGCAAAAACCAGCTTGAGCAGGCTTCAGGCACGATCCCGCGTTTCGAAAAGACAAACCCGTAACGCGCTTTGTCCGAAGCCATTCGAATGTCCATCGCGCATTGCATGGTTGCACCGACGCCTACGGCTGGACCGTTGCACGCCGAAATAACCGGTTTCAAGCATTCGAACAGTCTTAGGGTTAATACACCTCCACCATCAGGGTGAATGCCGCGGCCGTCTGATTCATAGTCGAATGTTTCACTGCCGCTCGAAAGGTCTGCGCCCGCGCAAAACCCGCGGCCAGCGCCCGTAAAAATGATCGCCTTAACATTGTCATCAGCATCAGCACGATCCAGGGCGTTGTGTATTTCAGATGACATTTGATCGTTGAAAGCGTTCATGCGTTCAGGCCGATTAAGAGTGATGGTCAGAATGTTGTCTTCCACCTCGTAGATAATCGCTTCGTAATCCATGATGATTCTCTTCTTTTTGGTTTTTCGTTTGTTAACTGTAGGTGTTGATTAACTGGTCAAACAGGTGACGCTGGGCATGGGAGCCGCCGATTCTGTAGATGTCGTTTTGTACACTTTGCATGAGTGTTACGCCTTCGCTTTTTTGCTCGGATGCGAGTTTCGTCAGGGCCGTTGCCATGGTTTCACCCACTATTTTAGCGACAGTTCCCTGACTGGTTTTCGCATTCGACCAGTGGTGAAAGTGATCCAGGCCCGCCTTTACCGTTTTCGCATCTCCCAGTATTGCAGGCGCTATCAGGTAATGCAGGCTGGTGAAGACAAGTTCGTCGTCCTGTACACGATTCTTTGAAAGTTCGTGCAGAGGGGTCCAACGATTTCCGACATTCACGCCGGACATCTCCAGACGCCAGAGCAGAGACGTTGCGTTACAAACATCCAGGTAAAAATCATCCGCAAGAGGTTCAACCAGTGCTTCGTCATAAACAATAAGTGCCTGGTCCAGGTTGCCAAGGCCTATATGCTGCAGGGCTTTGTGCCAGTGTAGGTGGTAGACAAAGTTGTTCGCTGAGTTCCATTCAGGAAGCAGTGACTCGATGAAAGTTATAGCTTCTTCGAAGCGCAATTGCATCTGGTAAACGTGGGTGACCGCATGGGCTGCCCAGATATCCTTTCGGTTGATGTCCAGCGCTTCGAGACCTGCGGCTTCCGCCTCAGGGTAGTGCCCGGATTCTTCCAGGGCGAAGCTGTGCATGCCCTTTAGAAAACCGTAATAACGGTCATTGGTTTCATGGTGTTGCAGGGCAACGTTGAGTGATTCCATCATCTGCCTGCCGCCGCTGCCGTAAAAATGCAGGTAGTGGGCGATACGAAGTGCCAGCATGTCTTTCGGGTAATCTAGGACGATGTCGTCAAAAACAGCAACGGCGTCCATCATTTGGTCTGCTTGCCAGAGTGAGAGCGCCTGAAGGTGGCGCCGTTCCCGGTCATTGAGGTCGGGCCTAGCAGATACGGTGTCGAAACATTGATTAATGGCTGCCCGAAACCTGGGATCTGCGGCAAATTTTAGAAGGTAGGCACGAAAGAGCAGGGCCATCGGCATGGCGGGATCCTGTTCAAGGAGTTGCTCCAGGCTAGGCATGACCTGAGCGGAGGAAGCCAGATAATTTTCCAGGGCCTCGCAAAACAGTTGGACGCAGTCCGGGTTGTCGGTGGTGTAGTCTAATCCCAGTTCATCGCGCATTACGTTCTGCCGCGTCTGAGAAAGTCATTATTGCTGTCCATAAGTACGTTTATCCTGCTGTAGGTACTGACACTCTTCCGGTGTCGATTGCCTGCCCAGAATAGTGTTGCGGTGAGGGAATCGACCGAACTTGCTGATGATATCGCAGTGGCTTTTGATAAACGCAAGGTTTCCCGAGATGGATTCCCGCCATTCCTCTGATGCATGTTCGAGCATATCTTCGAACAGGGAAACAGCTTTCCGTTGAAACTTAAGATTTTCAGCATGGTGGAGAGGGTGATAAAAAATAATTCGGGCTGGGATATTGAGGTCCAGATGTCCGTCTCTTTCCAGCAGCGAAACAACTACGTCTAGTGCCTGGGCGTCATTTGCATACACCGAAGGTGTTCCCCGGTAAAGATTACGGGAGAACTGATCGAGCAGGATAACCAGGGCAAGAGATCCCTCGGCGGTATTTCTCCAATGGGATAGATCGCCGTTTTCGGCAGACGCCAGGTCTGATTCAAATGCCGTTCGAATATAGTTGTCGGTTTCTGGCTTTGAGTGGTACCAGAGCTTCTGCTGAGTGTCGAATTTTGCGGGGTTTGAGTCAGGAGGCCCAAGCCAATAGCTGATGATGGCTTCAGGATTATTACTCGAATGTTTATTCGGCATGTGCCATCAGTTCTTCCTCTGACAGTTCAAGGTATTTCGACAGGTAGTGCACACCCATATAAAAAGGCAGGGTGTCTGCCAATGCGACACTTAGCTTAAACAGGTAATTGCTGGCCATGAGCACCAGCATTGCGCCGGCACTCATGACGCCCGCGAGAAACTGGGCGCCAAATGTCACGGTAATCACCATAAACGAATCAACACCCTGGCTGATAATGGTGCTGCCATTGTTCCTTAGCCAGAGGTGCTTGCCTTTTGTGAGTCGCTTCAAGAAATGAAAGATGTACACGTCACAGTATTGCGCGGTGATATACGCCACCATTGAAGCCATGACCGCACCGGTTGTGGTGGAGTAAAGCAGTGTAAACAGCTCTACAGAACCTGTTACCGAGCTACCGTTTGGCAAAGCGACGTCTTCCGCCAGTTGAATCAGTTGCCAGGGTGGCTGGTTTTCAGCCCCGACAGAGGGCATGGCATTGCCGAGCCACATGGTGCCTAGAATAAAAAAATTTAGTCCTAATCCGACAGTGACCATAAAGTTCGCACGTGCACGGCCGTATAATTCACTGATCAGGTCAGTACAGAGAAAGGTCAGGGGGTAGGGTAGTACACCCACCGCCAGGGCCATTGGCCCAAGCTGTATGAAACGGGTGATGCCGATGATGTTCAACATTGTCATGGCACAGAGGAAGAAACCTGCGAGAACCAGAAATACTCTTTCTCGTCTCTCTCGGACTTCGTCGGAAATTTCTCTGGGCTGGCTTTGCATACTAGTTCTCTATTTGTCCAAGATTAGCGTGAATGATGGCTCCGTTTATAACCGGGTTGTCTGCAACAAAGCAGATTGTCCCTGCGATCTCGGTGGGCTCGATCAGCCGTCCAAAGGTTGATCCCGCGGCGATACTATCCAGTATCTCCTGCGAATCACCGACGTGAGCCCTTAACATTTCGGTGTTTGTGAATCCGGGACAGACGCAGGCAGTATGTATACCAGAACCAGCCAGGTCTTGGCAGGTGGCTCGCATCATGCCGATCATTGCGTGTTTGGTAACAACGTAACTAAAGGAATTAGGAACGGCTTTTTCTGACAGCGTTGACCCAACATAAACGATTGACGAGCCGGCGTTCATTTTCGGTAACAGGGCGGCGTTCAAAATTTGCGGTGCGATGACATTGATATTGATAACGGAACGAAAGTTATCGATGTCATCACTTCGTACCGTCTCACTGGTCAGTCTCGCCGCATTGTGGACCAGGTGAAGTACCCCCGGCTGCAGGCTATCCGCGAATGCTGTAACTTTCTGTCGTGCCTGGGTGCCTGCGAGATCAATCAGGACATTTTTTATGCCAGGAATGTCCGCAGGGGTCCGCGACAGGTTGAATACGAGGTGTCCTGCTTCAATAAATTGTGCTGCTGCGGCCTTACCGATACCTTTGCTAGCACCTGAAATTACAACGGTACTCATGACTTCGCCTCTGAATTATTGATATACCAGCTTGCGGTCCCATTTTGCCCAGGGCTGGATGAAACCTTTACTGTCATCTCTCTGATATCCTCCGCCTTGATATCAGGGTGGGCAAGCATTCTTTCCAGCAGGTAATAGCAGAGTTCTTCAACACTGGCATTTGATATCGGCAGGGTTATGACATCCCTCGGCAAAAATGGTAAGCGCTCATCGCCGTAGACCCCCACAATATACTCTCCATCGCGTTCCAGCTGAAAGTAGGGCGATTTCTCTGGCAGGATTGTTTTCTCGTCTAATTCATCGCATAGCTCTTTCATCACTCGTTTGATCAGTGAGTAGTCAAAGATCAAACCGTTGTCATCAATCGGCGAAGTAAGTTCGCATTCTACCTGGAAGTTATGCCCGTGCAGGTCCTCGCGCTCAGTCTGGGAGAAAATGGTAAAATGGGCGGCCGAAAAATTCAGGGCCTGCTTGGCTATTTCTATCCTGCCTAGTTTTGTTTTGGTCACGCTATCAGCCGGCGAAAAGTAAATGGGCATGTTAACAGAAGCAACGAAATCCGGCAGTTCCATAGACTTCAGTGTTTCCGCAGTGCCGCCCGGGCGCTAGCAGGTCAGTTGCCAGGGCCTTTGCACTTCAGGCACACTCTTGTATTAATTTTTTTGAATGGAGAATTACTATGTCCCTTTCTACCTTAAGCCGCTCTATTAAAGGCGAAGTCGCGATTGTTACTGGTGCTGCATCAGGTATGGGCAGGGCAACTGCGCACCTTTTCGGTGATGAAGGCGCGCGAGTCGCCTTGATTGATATTAACGACGAACCTTTGCAGGCAGTTGTCAAAGAAATGACCGATGTCGGTTACGACGCAAAAGGTTGGGCGTTGGATCTTTCAGATGAGGCGGCTATTGGGAAGGTGTTCTCGGAGATTGGTGATCATTTTGGCGGGATCGATATTCTGGTCAATAATGCGGGCATCTCGATGTTTGCGCCAATAGATTCTGAAGATTACGGGATCGCGTGGAGTAAAAGTATGGCTGTTCTTCTTACTGCGCACACACTAACTATCCGAGCAGCCTTACCGTTGCTGCGTAGGTCCGCGCACGCTCGCATCGTCAATATTGCGTCGACGGAGGGGCTGGGTGCAACTAAATATGGCAGTCCTTATACAGCTGCAAAAACCGGGGTAATTGGACTGACGCGTTCTTTGGCGGTTGAACTAGGCCCTGAAAACATCACCGTTAATTGTATTTGCCCTGGTCCTATCAATACTGGCATGACGTCAGCTATTGCAGATGGAGACAAGATCATCTTTGCCAAGCGCCGCTCAGCGCTCAGGCGTTATGGGGCTCCGGAAGAAGTCGCGCACGGCACACTCGGTCTGGTTTTACCGGCATCACAATACATCACCGGAGTTGCTCTGCCTGTTGATGGTGGCTTGACGATCCGAAATGCTTGAGACGATCACTGCAAACCGCTCAGAAAAAGCTTTCGACCGGGAAAAAATTCACGCAGGGAATATAGGCCTTAATGTTGACCACGCGGCTGTCCAGATCGAGGTTGAACGCCTTTTGGCCAGCATGAGCTTGCAGCAGAAAATTCATGAAATACGTGGCTGGCAGGCTGCGCCCATCGACGGGCTTTACTATGCCGGTGGTGATGAAGCACTCAAGATTCCTGCTTACAAGATGGTTGACGGACCAAGGGGGGCAAGAACCGGAATGGCGACAGCATTTCCTGTGGCGATTGCCAGGGGAGCAACCTTTAACGTTGAGCTTGAACGCCGAGTTGGTTTAGCCGCGGGCCTGGAAGTTGCCGCAAAAAACGGCAATGTGATCCTAGCACCGACCATTAACCTGCTGCGACACCCTGGTTGGGGCCGCGCCCAGGAAACCTACTCGGAAGACACCTTTCACATGGGCGCTATGGGGGTCTCGTTTGTGTCCGGCGCACAAAATTATGTGCTAACGAGCCCGAAACACTTCGCGCTCAATAATATTGAAATGACCCGCTTTGAGATGAGCGCCAATGTCGACGATCGGTCGCTGCACGAAGTTTACCTGCCGCATTTTAAACGCTGCGTTGTTGAAGGTGCTGCAGCGTCGGTGATGAGTGCTTACAATAAAATAAACGGTATTTACTGCGGCGAACACCCGGTTTTGCTCGACGATATTCTTCGGGAAGACTGGGGGTTTAAGGGTTTTGTGGAATCCGACTGGTTTCTCGGGACTCGGTCCACTGCGGCTGCGATTAATGCGGGTATGGATATTGAGATGCCTGTGGGTTACCGGTTTGACGATGAGAAGATCACGGAAGCGATCGCTGCAGGAGAACTGACCGAGGAAACGATCACGCGAAATGCTGGCAGGGCGTTATACCAGAAGATTGCGTTCGACCTTGCCAACACAGTAGTACCCGATGCGTCGGTGGTGGAATGCAGTCAACATATTGAGCTGGCGAGGGAAGTAGCTGAGAAGTCATTCGTATTGTTAAAGAATAAGGCTGTGCTGCCCTTATCGACATCGCAACGTATCGCAGTTGTCGGGGACCTTGCTGATGTCCCGAACTTGGGCGACCGAGGTAGCAGTATGGTGACGTCATCAGAGGTTACAACCCCCCTGGCTGGACTCAGGGCTTTTGGGGATGAGGTAGCCATTAACTATTACACCAGCGACGCTGACCTTGGCGACATCGGTGAGTCTGATGTCGCAGTAGTTGTAGTTGGGCTGACCTATAAAGAAGAGGGTGAGTTCATTCCTACACAGCAACAGGAATCAGAAGGCTCTGACCTTGCTCGAGGGGGCGATCGCGACGACCTCAGGTTGCCCGAAAGCCAGGAGCAGTTGATTCTTGATGTCGCGTCGAAAGCGAAGAAAACCATCGTGTTGCTAGAGGGTGGTAGTGCGATTGAGGTGTCGAGTTGGGTGAACGAGGTCGATGCGTTGATGATGATCTGGTACCCAGGTCGCGAGGGAGGGCATGCCGTCGCCCGTGTGCTCTTTGGAATGGTTAGTCCGTCCGGGAAGTTACCGGTTAGTTTCCCTCGTTCAATCAGCCAATTGGTGGATTGGGATATTACGGCGCTCGATATCACTCACGACTTGTACCATGGTTATCGATACCTTGACAGAAAGGAGGAGCAGCCAGAGTTTCCATTTGGATTTGGCCTGAGTTATACGGAATTCACCCTGGAAGGCTTGCAGGTCGAGCGTGCAGAGGATCGATTTTTCCTGAATGTCAGCGTGAAGAACTCGGGCAACACAGCTGGTGCAGCTGTTCCACAGTTGTATGTGTCGTATCTGAACTCATCTGTTGAACGACCGGTTAAGGAACTCAAGGGTTTTGGTTGGGTTGAGCTGGAGCCAGGCGAAATTGCAGACTTGGAAATTGAAATGAGTGATCAAGAACTGTGCTACTACGATCCACATCATGGCTGGGTGCTCGAAGCCTGCACCTATGACTTCAGGGTAGGACAGGTCTCAGATAATTTGCCGCTCGAATCGACGTGGAGCTTCGATGGCAAGGACTGGTTGCCCGAATGAATATAGTCGATGACACCCGTCCGATTTATGCATCACCCATGGATACAGAAACTTACCGTCTCCTTGGGCTGGACAGGCACGCTCCGCAGGCGGTTAACAATCACGGCAGATACGGCGGGCTCGCGTCTGTCGAAGGCCAGTTTGATGTGGACTACAATCCTTGCGCAGAAGCTTTCCCCGATGAGCAGCTACCCCGTGGCAACGTGACGTCGCTAAAAGATTGGAATGAATCGATGAAGTATCCTGGAACAATCAGGGATATCCGATTTTATAAAACTGCAGGGATGAGAGCCGGCGCGACCGATGTTAGCCTCATGATATTCAATGACGGAATTGGATACCTTGGACGTAATGGGCGAGTCCGGGCGGGGCTGATTTTGGATAGTTTACATGCGGCCGGTGAGATCCCCGCGACGCTGGCCGTGTTTATTAATCCGGGTAGACCCGTCGGTGTCTCAGTCGAGCCGGCATCACAGCCGGAGAGAGACAGGGCCGATGAGCAACGAAGTATCGAATATGATTCCCTGCGTCCCGACTATTCGGAATTTCTACTGACAGAAATCATTCCCCTAGCGGAGCAGACCATGGATTGCTCTGCAACAGTTGATCCCAAACGTCGAATGATGATTGGCATGAGCAGTGGCGGTATCTGCGCTTTCACAGTGGCATGGCATCATCCCGACAGGTTTGCCAGGGTGCTTAGTCACTGCGGCTCGTTCACTAACATCAAGGGCGGGCACAATTACCAATCCATGATCAGGACCACGCCAAGAAAGCCGATTCGCGTGTTCATGCAGAGTGGGGAGAACGATATCGATGGTCTGTTCGGCAACTGGCCACTGGCTAACAAAAGTGTTGCCCAGTCACTGGAGTTTTCCGGATACGATTATCGATTTGAATTCGGTGTTGGCGGACATACCCTGGCCCATGGTGGGGCGTTGTTTGCCGACGCCATTCGCTGGTTGCTGCGGTAGCTGAGCTAATCGGCTTTATCGAGGGCTTCCAGCAGCGGTATCAGCTTTTCCCGCGTTGACTCATGATAGAAAGCTTCACCCAACAACCTGACATTTGGACCGTAGGGGCAATGACCGAGGCAGACTGACCTATCTACTCTCATCAAGCCCGCGTGTTTCAATGTCGCCCTCATGCCAGTCAGCCAGTGCTTCGCTGCCTCGGTGGGCACAGCTTGGCTGGCTCGTAAAGGGTCGAAAATTAGTACAAACAACAATGGTTTTCATGGGCTTAACAGTTCAAATAATGGGCAATCAGCCGGAATCATAGCAGTTCGCAGGGTTTCACGGCTGTGGCACAATAGCCCACTTTCTTAAATTACCCTCGGAAATCAAAATGGAAGATGTCGTAATTGTTGATGCCGCACGTTCTGCGGTAGGTAGAAGAAACGGGTCACTCGGTCTGGTACATCCTACTGACACATTGGGTCATGTGATGATGAAAATGCTGGAACGAAGTAATGTTTCGTCGGACAACGTTGACCAGGTGATTGGCGGGTGCATCAATAAACTTGGCGCCCAGGGAATGAACGTCGCAAGAACTGCTTGGTTGTCGCATGGTGGGGCGCAAGAAACGCCTTGTATCACTATTGACTCCCAATGTGGTTCTTCGCAGGAAGCCGTTCACCTTGCGACCAGTATCCTCCGCTCAGGTATGGCTGAATGTGTGATTGCCTGCGGTGTAGAGAACATGTCGCGACTGCCGATTGGAACAGACTCAGTGGGTCTTAAACCAGAGCTTGGTAAACCTGTTTCCCGCTCGTACTTCGAACAATATGAATTCACCAGTCAGTTTGAGGGTGCGGAACGAATGGCAGAAAAATACCAGATCACGCGACAGGACACTGACGCTTTTGGTCTGCAGTCCCAGGAACGCGCCAAACAAGCGGTAGACGGTGGTCATTTCGATAACCAGATTATTCCTGTGGAAGTGCCGGTGTTTGACGATGAAGGTAAGAGAACAGATGAGTCGTTTGTGTTCCAGAAGGATGAAGTTCTTCGTGATACCAGCCCCGAGGCACTCGCAGGGCTAAAACCTGTTGCGAGGGAAGATGGTATTCATACTGCGGGAACTTCCTCGCAGATTGCAGATGGTGCTGCGGCCGTCCTGCTCATGACGGCATCCAAAGCTGCCGAGCTTGGTGTGAAGCCCATGGCGCGGGTAATTGATGCCCAGTTGGTAGGTTGTGACCCTGTGCTGATGCTCGAAGGTCCAATCCCCGCCACTGAGAAAATGCTCAAGAAAACCGGGCTCAAGATTTCTGACATCGATGTATTCGAGGTCAATGAGGCTTTTGCTTCAGTTGTACTCGGCTGGGCTAAAACAGTGGGAGCTGACATGGCGAAGGTTAACCCTAACGGCGGTGCTATCGCGCTTGGTCATCCTCTTGGTGCGACAGGCTGTTTTTTGACGACAAAGGCAGTACATGAGTTGCAGCGCACCGACGGAGAATACGGCTTAATCGCGATGTGTTGTGGTGGTGGGCTTGGTACAGGAACCATTATTCAGAAAATCTAAGGCCCAAAGGGCGTGACCCTGAGCGAAGTCTAAAGATTTTCAGCTGGGTATCCCTGGCGCCATGGTCAGTGCTGACCATTTGGGTTACTTCGTACAACGAGATCCCTCCGCTTCGGTCGGGCTGACCTTGTCGTTCGGGATGACTTTGCTGGTCGGGATGACTTTGCCGGTTTGGATGATTTTTAGTGAGACGGTATTTGTCAGCCTGTGATTCTCAAGTACATATAGAGCAGATAAGCGCCAAGGAAAATCCCGCCGACGGTTCGACTCATTATTTGGCCGCGCATAATAAACACCGGGATTAACACAGCTGCCAATAGCAAGGTGGCGATGATGTCCGTTGTACCGTCTTCCGGTATCGATAGCGGATAAACCAGAGAACTGATGGGCAGTACCAGCAGAATGTTAAAAATGTTCGAGCCTATGACGTTGCCCACGCACAGGTCTGCTTCCTTGCGCATCGCGGCGATGATCGATGTGACAAATTCGGGAAGGCTGGTGCCGATTGCGATGACGGCCATACCAATAATGGTTGTCGAAACGTTCAGTACTCCTGCGAGTTTTACCCCATGGGTTATTGCCAGATCGCCTCCGAGGCCCAGGAAAAAGATTCCAGCCAGGATAAACATCCAGGCTCGTGAAGTTTTGGTTTCGAGCTGTGGGGACAAACTCGCAATGGTGGTAAGTAGTGGATCCTCCGCCTGTCTGAAAAAGTCCATTATCATGATGTAAACGAAAATACCGAACAACAAGAGCAGCACTAACCCATCAGACCGATCAAGTACTGGGTCAAAACCCTTTAGTTGTGAGTCTAGCGTCATGATCAGCAGGGCGGTTGTAGCCAGAAGGAGCAAAGGCAATTCACGCCTGATAATTTGTCCTTCAATCGCAATCGGCGCGATCAGCGCTGCCGTGCCAAGAACCAGTCCAAGGTTCGCAAGATTGGATCCAGCGATGTTGCCGAACGCAATGTCGGTTTCGCCGTCTATGGCGCCCAGAACATTTACCACAAGCTCAGGTGCGCTGGTGCCGAATGCGACAACGGTTAGGCCGACAACGAGTGGCGATATTCCATGTGCCTCGGCAATACCGGAAGCGCCGCGAACAAGGGATGCACCGCCCACGAGCAGCATGGTCAGGCCGGCCAATAAAAATAGAACGGTTGTCATGAAATCAGTTTATCTGGGTTAGCATCTGAATGGCAGGTGGGCCTTGGGGTGCGGGTATTGGTATTTCGGGGAAGCTCATCTTGGTGCTCGTGAAGATCTGCGGGATCGGTTCATTGGCCGATCACCGGCGTCTCAGATTCTTCACTGTCTTTTCTAAGGGGAATTATCTGTCCGTAAATCATCCGGGTCTTTTGTTCAAAGTCGGGAATGACTTTCGAGGAGAGCTCATCCGAGCGATTAGTCCCCCTCGTTAGTCTCTGTCCGGCTCGTCAAATCAAAATGCTGCTCCAGGGCGTCCAGTCGGGTCAGGAACAACTGCCTGTAGGGTTCAAGAAATTCCTCCATTTCTTCGAGGGGGGTCGGGTTCAGCGAGTACCAGCGCTTTTGGCCATCGGGCTTCACTACTACCAGGTTCGCTTCCCGCAGGTGTTTAAGGTGCTTGGACACCGCGGGCTGACTGAGGTCGGATCGGGTAACCAGCATACTAACAGTGCAGGGTTCCTGCCGGATGGCTTCGAGTAGTCGGCGGCGATTGGGTTCTGCCAGGGCAGTGAATGTATCCATGGACAAAAATATATCTATATAGTTATATAACTGTAAAGGAATATAATAAATTGTTTTCGACCGTTAACTATCCAGTGATGTCTCGTAGCTATCTCGGAGGACCATGGGCTATCCTTCTACTTTCATTATTGTTATCAAACAAGATTAGGGGTTAGATGTGAGTGATTTAAAAGGGCAGATTGCTGTTGTCACGGGTTCAAGTCGAGGAATTGGCAAAGGGATTGCTCTGGCGCTGGCAGAGCAGGGCTGTACTGTATACGCGACGGGCAGAACTATCGGTGATGGTGATCGAACCATCGACACGACAGCGCGCCAGGTCACTGAGGCTGGCGGTGAGGGTCATGCTATCCGGTGTGATCACGGTGATGACGATGACATCGCACGGTTGTTTGAGCAGATTGGTCAAGAAGCAGGCCGTATCGATATTCTTGTTAATAATGTCTACAAGATTCCGAGTCCGCCAGCCTGGGGTGGCGGTTATTGGGATCACCCCATCTCGATTTGGGATGATCAGGTTGGTATTGGCTTGCGGGCGCATTATGTCGCGAGTTGGCACGCTGCCGGGTTGATGTTCGAAAGTGACAATGCACGAATGTTGAATGTGTCGTCACCGGGTGGTCAGAGTTATCACTTTTCTTCGTCTTATGGTGCTGGTAAAGCAGGCCTTGACCGCTTAACGGCAGACATGGCAGTTGAGCTTGAGCCAAAGGGTATTCCTGCCTGTGCGCTGTATCCAGGTTCTGTGTCGACTGAATTTATTCAGGATGCTGCAGAGGAACAGGGTATGGACCTGTCTCAGTCACAAACGCCATTGCTCGTTGGGCGGGCGGCCACTTCATTGCTCATGTCGGATGACATGATGCCTCGCACCGGTACCATCCAGTGGGTGGAAGATCTCGTTGCGGAATTTGATCTCTTTGATGAAAATGGTTCTCGTCCAACAACGAAATACGCTCAAAGGAATAGCTAATGGAATTTGCTGTCGCCGTCGCTTCTGAAACCGATTCCTGGAAGCATGTAAAGCGAGCAGAAGAACTGGGTTTCCACTCAAGCTGGTTCTATGACACCCAGCTTCTGAATCCGGATGTTTTTATCTGCATGGCACTTGCTGCAGCAAACACATCATCCATTCGACTGGGTACCGGCGTCCTGATTCCATCCAATAGAATCGAGCCGGTGACGGCGAATGCGTTCGCAACCCTGAACAAACTGGCGCCGGGTCGTATCGACTTTGGCGTTGGTACAGGTTTCACCGGTCGCAGAACCATGGGGCTTAAGCCGATTGCGCTTGCAAAGATGAAACGCTACATAGAGCGGGTTCAGTCGCTGTTACTTGGCGAGACAATAGAGTGGGATTTGGAGGATCAGGCGCGGAAAATTCGTTTCCTGAATCCTGATCTTGGATTAATTAATATTGACGACCCAGTGGATTTGCACATCTCTGCAATGGGTCCGAAAGCCCGTCGCCTTGTGGCGGAAATGAAAGCCGGGTGGCTGAATTTTGGTAGTGACCCTGTCTCCTTGATCAGGGAGCTTCAAGATATGCAGCAGTCCTGGCAGGGAACTGGTATCGATGAGGCGGCGCAGCACAGCACGGTGTTCGCGCTGGGCGCGGTACTCAACGGTACCGATGCTGAAAATCGGGAAAAATTAATGGCCCAGGCCGCCCCGTGGACGGCAGTGATGTTCCATAACATGCTCGATGGAGTGATGCCGGTGCCTTTGAAGCTTCCGGAGGATATCTCAGCGATCGTCAATGAGTACAAGCCTTTGTTAAAAGATTACCAACCAGAGGACGCAAAGTACCTGACGATCCATCGCGGCCATCTAATGTTTCTCAGGGAAGAGGAAAAGAAACTGATTACGCCTGAACTTGTGCAGGCAACATCATTCAGCGGTTCGTCTGACGAGCTCGTCGATAGAATCAGGCAGTTGGGTGAAGCTGGATACAGCCAGTTCGCGATCCAGCTGGTTCATGGCCAGGAATCTGCCCTCGAGGAATGGGCAGATGTTTTTGAAAGAGTTTAGGTTGTTTTCACGCTGTTTTCTGCGTGTTCATCCAGAATAACATCCAGAGTCCTGCCGATCTTTTAACTTAGCCTGAGCTCCTCCAGACGGTGCCAGAATGGTTTCCTGGTGCCCTAATTATTATTAGGCCTGTGAAATAGCCAGTGCTTGCTCAATATCCCAGAGAATGTCATCGATAGACTCAAGTCCCACTGAAATCCTGATCATGTCCGGCGAAACGCCTGCAGAGACCTGTTCCTCTTCGTTCAACTGGCGGTGGGTGGTTGATGCGGGATGGATAATGAGTGTTTTTGCATCCCCAACATTCGCCAGGTGGCTCATGAATTCGGCATTCTCGATAAACTTGACGCCCGCAGCCTGGCCACCTTTTATACCAAAAGTGAGGATGGAGCCTGCGCCTTTTGGCAGGTATTTCTTCGCGAGGTCAGCGTATGGATTATCCGGCAACCCGGCATATTTTACCCAGCTGACTGCGCTGTGATCATTTAGAAACTGCGCAACCTTTTCTGCATTTTCCACATGCCTTTCCATTCGCAGGTGCAGTGTCTCCAACCCCTGCAGGAACAAAAAAGCATTGAATGGTGAAAGGCTTGGGCCAAGTGTCCTTAAGGTTTCCAGCCTGCATTTGGTGATATAGCCGAAGTCTCCGAAGGTCTCATAAAACCGGATCCCGTGATAACCCTTCGAGGGCTCGACCATTTCCGGGAACTTCCCGTTATCCCAGGGGAATTTGCCTGATTCGATGATTACGCCGCCTATGGATGTGCCATGTCCGCAGATAAATTTGGTGGCAGAGTGCACCACAATGTCCGCGCCATGTTCGAAAGGCTTACATAGGTATGGCGATGCGAATGTGTTGTCGATCATTAACGGGATACCGAATTCATGTGCGATATTGGCCACAGCCTGAATATCAATCAGGTTATTCGATGGGTTACCGATAGTCTCGATGAACACGCACCGCGTCTTGTCAGTAATGGCGGCGCGAAAATTCTCCGGGTCATCCGGGTCGACAAACGTCGTGTTGATGCCCATACGACGAAAATTCACGTCAAACTGAGAGTAGGTACCACCATACAATGTGCTGGCTGAGACGATCTCATCACCATTGGACAGCAAAGTGAGCAGGGCAGTCATTTGTGCCGCCATGCCCGAAGCAACAGCCAGCGCGGCAGTTCCCCCTTCCAGTGCCGCCATGCGTTCTTCGAACATCGCGGTCGTGGGATTAGATAATCGGGTATAGATGTTCCCGAACGTCTGCGCATTGAACAGGCTGGCGGCATGGTCGGTATCGTCGAAGACATACGCCGCGGTTTGGTAGATAGGCGCTGCTCTTGAACCGGTTGCGGGGTCAGGAATCTGTCCTGCATGAAGGCAGAGTGTTTCGAAGTCGTATTCGTGGTCTGGCATTGGTAATCCTGTATTTGTTTATTACGCCCCCCACAGCGGGCTGTTTATAGGACACGCTGCGGGCTGTATATAGGACACGCTGCGGGCTGTATATAGGACACGCTGCGGGCTGTTTATAGGACACGCTGCGGGCTGTTTATAGGACACGCTGCGGGCTGTTTATAGGACACGCTGCGGGCGCTTTATATAACACGCCGCGGGCGCTTACTAGAGATGATTCCCGTGTTGACGCCGGACCAGTTAAGGCCGCCGAAGAGTCGGGCGTATTCGATTTTCATGCAGCGGTCCATTACCACCGTCATCCCTTTATCTCTGGCCTCTGTGGCGGCTTGTTCGTTAGCGATGCCAAGTTGCATCCAGAAAACCTTGGCGTCCAGCTTCGCTGCGCCATCAATAAAGCCGGGTATATGCTCTGCTCGTTGAAAGAGATCAACGACATCCACAGGCTCATCGATTGACGCAAGATCAGGCACGCAGGGCTGGCCCAGTATTTCGTCATAGTTGGGGTTAACGGGAATAACCTTGTAACCGTGGTCCAGCAGATACTTTGCAGCAAAGTAACTTGGCCTGAACCAGTTGCCGGATAGACCGACTATCGCGATCGTAGAGGCCTCTTCGAGGATAGTCCGAAGCTGGCTATTTGAAAGTTTGTCCGCCGTCATTGCTACTCTCCAGGAAGAATTTCAACTGTAAATCACCACTCTGGCTCTACTAAGGGCGCTACTTCTCCATCTGTGGAACGCTTTCGTCAAGCGTTACCCAGTTCTGTTTGGTGCTACACCAAACATGAAAACCTGGAGTGAACGCTGAAGTATCGTCAAGTGTGCCAGTCTTAAGGAACAGCAAGTCGGGTTGGGCTGGAATGGCCGAGTAAATCGGTGAGCCACAAGTACCACAAAAAAAACGTTCTACAGTACTTCCGCTATCGGTATCGCTGTCCTGATAGATTTTCGGTTCTCCGGTGATCTCGAACTCGGCCTTGGGAACGCCGGCAATTGTTGAAAAAGCAGAACCAGCCTGGCGCTGGCAATTTTTGCAATGACAGACGCCGGACATCGCAGGGTCATTAGGGAATTCGTAAGTGATCTCGCCACAGAGGCATTGGCCAGTATGAGCCATATTATTTGTCCTTGTGTTATCTTGAAAGAAGTCCAGCCAGTATAGCCGCGTCACATCACCCAGTTCCACATGTGAATTGATATCAGGTACTCTCTGGTTATCTGGCAGATAACAAGACTGAGAACAAAAATGATAAAACTCGTAATGCCAATGAAAAGACGCCCTGGCATGAGTGTTCCCGAGTTTAGGGAATACTATGAAACCAAACATCGATTGATCGGTGAAAAATACCTGAAGGGTTATGCGACTCGCTATCTGCGACGATTTACTAATCCAAACACGGATCGTGATGGGCAGCTTCGGGATCCGGAATACGATGTCTTTCTTGAAATCTGGTACCCCGACCAGGCGACCTATGAAGCTTGCGGCAGGGCACTCAGTGCGCCGGAAGTTGCGAAAGAGATACAAGAGGACGAAGCGAAAGTTTTCGATATTCGTTTCATGCGATCTTACCTCGTAGAAGAGTGTGAATCAGACTTAACCTGAAAGGCGACTTATTTTGAACAATGACCCTTACCTTCTAATTACAGCTGACACCCATGCCGGTGGGAGTCATGAACAGTATAGGGAGTATCTTGACCCCGGTTATCGGGAGCAATTTGACGCATGGCGAGGGGGGTACAAAAACCCATCCCAGGCGCACTATGGCAATAAGAAGATGCGTAACTGGGACCTCGATATTCGTACCAGTGACCAAAACAGTCAGGGGGTTGTTGGCGAGGTTGTATTTCCTAATACCGTGCCACCTTTCTTTAATAAGAGCATCGTTACGGCACCGCCACCAAGACCAGAGGAGTACGAATTGGCTCTGGCGGGTATTAGGGCACATAACCGGTGGTTGAAAGATTTTTGTGCAGAGGATCCGGATAGGCGAGCGGGAATCGGCTTGATTCTTCCAAACGACTTTGATGAGGCGATAAAAGATATTGAGTTCATCGCAGAGGCAGGGTTGCGCGGTGGCGTAATGTTGCCCCTGATCCCGCCGGATTGTACCTGGCTTAAGCCGCTGTTTGATCCGGGCTGGGATCGAGTCTTCGCCGCTATCCAGGATCACGATCTGGTGATGAATCAGCATTCGGGTCAGGGTTCACCGGATTACGGTGATTCCATGGTGGGACAAGCACTGTGGGTCACCGAAGTCACTTACTATTGCCAGGCTGGATTCCGCCATTTGATTATGAGTGGTGTGTTCGAGAAGTTCCCGAAGTTGAAATATGTCCTCACTGAATCCGGCTGTGCATGGGCACCGCCGCTACTAGCACAGATGGATCGAATTCATATGGGAATGAGTGCCGGCGCCATTGGGGAGTTGAATTATGGCGATCAGAAATGGGTGCTGTCAGAGCCCCCCAGTCATTACGCCAAACAGAATGTCTGGTATGGCGCGAGTTTCCCCAGTAAGGATGATCTGGCGGGCATTGAGTTAATAGGTGTAGAGAAAGTTCTTTGGGGTAACGACTATCCTCACTACGAGGGGACATTCCCCTACAATCTTGAGTCTCTGAGGTTGACATTCGATGAGGTGCCGGAAGAATATCGCCGCAAACTGCTGGGTTTGAATGCCGCCGAGGTTTACAACTTTGATGTGGATAAACTATTGCCCCTGGCTAATCAATTTGGTCCCACTCCCGAGCAAGTGAACAAAGCGCTGCCCAAGGAAGATATACCGCGAGACTCTATGTGTTATCTCTTCCAAAACGCGCTGTCCAGTTGAGCCTAAAAGGAGGTCTCCATGCTTATACCTGAAGGTATCGGTATCGTCGATACTATGATTGGCTTTCCGGCCGAAGATTTTGCGATGTATGACTTCATTCGCGAACAGTTGAAGGACCCCTCTGCCAAATTCGAGTTCCCGGTTGAGTATATGTTCAAGCAGGTGCCCAAGGAGCTTTACGGCAGCTCGGAGGACCCGGTCGCCCTTACATTAAATGCAATGGATAAGCACGGCGTTGAAATCGGTCTTATCGGAGTAGGCGGAGAAGTTTCGCGGAAGGCTTTGAAGGAGCACCCGGATAGGTTTGTTGGGCAGGGCAGTGTTGACCCTAACAAAGGTATGGAGGGTGTTCGCGATATGGTTCGTCAGTATGAAGAGTATGGTGTCCGTTCGTTTGGTGCATTCAACGCTGGTTTCAATCCTCAGGTCGGAATCAATGACGCGAAGATGTACCCCATCTATGCCAAATGTGTTGAGCTGGATTTACCTATTTTTTCCTGTGCGGGTGTTCCCGGGCCAAGATTCCCGATGTGGCCGCAAAATGTTGAATTGATTGATCAGGTTATGTACGACTTTCCCGAATTGGTATTTGTCACTCGACACGGGTGTGAACCCTGGGAGGACCTTGCGATCAAGTTAATGTTGAAATGGCCCAACCTTTATTACTCAACAACGGCTTTTGCGCCTAAGTTTTATCCCAAATCCATCATTGATTATGCAAACTCCAGGGGAAGCAACAAGATTATTTATGGTGGATATTTTCCCATGGGATTGTCACTGGATCGCATTATGAGTGATATGCAGGACTTGCCGCTTAAAGATGACGTTTGGCCAAAATTCTTGAGTGGTAATGCGAGGCACGTACTTAAGTTGAGCTAGCTGACTAGTGTTTAATGAAATCCGGCTCTAACAATCTTGAATTATTAGGGCTCGGGTTCAATCAGGTGTCGGCTAATGAGATCGTGAATGGCGTGACATCTGAGCATCTGAATGAATATTGGCCGGATAGAGACTACCAGCTGGTCAGGCGCTATTGATCAGGTTTGACGCAAGCATGTTCAAACCTCGTTTCTCAAGCCCCGTTACAATTGACTGATGACGATGGGTTGGTACTTTTGCCAGCGGCTGACTACTCCGTCAACATACGCCACCACCTTTGGGTTTGCGCGCTGTCTGTCTTTCGTAGCGCTATCCAGTCAATATGAGCATCGTCAGACTTAGTGCGGTCCAGGTCGATGGCCCAGAGTGCGTCAATTTCATTGGGTACTACCGAGTAACGAACGTCAATTACCCGGTCAGGCTCAGTCGGATCAATTGCCAGGTAGCTGTTCGAAAACCACCGGAACCGTTCGACATCCCTGGCCTGCTGGCTGGCCGGGTCGAGCCACGTGAAATGCTTGTCCAGGTTAAGTTTTTCAGCGCTATCGCCGGGGAAGAACTTATTCTCTAATCCGACACGCACTCCATCAACAAAGAATCTGTCTTGTGTTTCATATACCACCTTCCACAGAATGAGATTCGCAAATCCTGGTTTGGCTTCCAGTCGAATAGGATCGTCCCCTCTTTCTGCGGCCAGTTCGTAGCCGGCGGCAATTGCCCTGTCTCGCTGAAATACGCCTATAAGTAGGTAACAAACAGCCCATGAAAAAGCCGCGCGCCCGAACCAGGGCTGTTTTCGGTAAACACCAACTATGGCCAGCGCCAGGATTGGAAGGGTAAACAGTGGATCAATAATAGATACATTGTTCCAGGCGAAACGCTCTGAAGTGAAAGGCCAGAGTAGTTGAGTGCCATAGGTCGTGCACGTATCGAGCAAGCCGTGAGTCGCGTAACCCAGCAGGCAAAATAGGTAGCTTTCTCGAAAGCGAAGCCCCTTTCCAAGCAGCCGGTGAAGAACTGTTGCGACCAAAAGGGCGCCAATAGGGATAAAAACCAGTGAGTGAGTAAATTGGCGGTGAAACTCCAGGAAAAGCAACGGGTCTGTCGGTGAAAAGATAAAAACATCCAGGTCGGGGGCAAGTCCGCCGAAACAGCCGAGCAAGGTAGCCGCTTTTATCTTTGCTGGGTTACTTCTGCTCTGTGCGAGTACCGCTCCCAGAGATCCCTGACTTATTGGGTCCATTGGCTAAATCCTAAATATTGGATTTTAAGTAGTGGAGGCTAAAATACAACGACCGCCCTCAACACCGAGGGCAATACCGGTAATCATGCTTGCCTCACCACTGCGCAGGAAACACGCTGCGGTCGCATCATCATCATCATCCAATTAGGCTGATGTCCATATTTGACGATCACCTTGTGAAGGGCTAGCGTAGCTCGATATTCTTTTCTGGACGCACTCATGGGGAAACTGGGCAACAAGGTGGCGTTGGTCACCGGTGCGAGTCGAGGGATTGGTCAAGCGATTGCAGAGTTATTTGCGGCCGAAGGCGCAAAGGTTGTCTGTGCGGCCAGGACAATCAATGAAGGTGACCATGTGCTGGAAGGCTCGCTCAGTAATACGGTTGGACGAATTATCGAGGCCGGGGGAAGCGCCATTGCGGTAGCTGCAAATATTTCAGAAGAGGAAGACTGCCGAGCGCTCTTTGATACTGCTGTCGACACCTATGGGAAAGTTGACATCCTGGTTAACAATGCTGCGCTTAATTATTACGTCCCCATCGTTAACTATGATGTCAGCAAATGGATGCGGGCGTTTGCCGTGAATGTTCACGGCCCCTTTATGTTATCCAGATCCGTTTTGCCAGGCATGATGGAGCGCCACAGCGGTGCGATCATCAATATTTCATCCGGCTCTGCGATTGGTCCGGGTCGTGGACCTTATGAAGTAGATGGTCATGGAGGCACTATGTATGGGGCGAGTAAGGCGGCGCTTGAAAGGATGACTCAGGGCCTTGCGCAGGAAGTTCAGCATCACAATATAGCGGTTACCTGTTACTCACCCTCCCAGGTTGTGCCGACACCCGGCACGGTTTATCACAAACTGGTAGAAGGAATGGATGATCCGAAAGGAGAGCCGGTGGAAATTATGGCAAAAACGGCATTGTTGCTAGCTTCCGAGCCAGCCGAAAAGGTTAATGGCCGAGTGACCTACAGCCAGCAGGTCCTGGAAGAGTTTGGCTGGATTGACGAGGGTAAGGGGATTGGCTTCGGTCGAACGGGTTCGGGGTATTCCCAGATATGACCTTAAGGCTCGAAGTTTATATCGACTTTAAAAGTCCGTACGCATTTATAGCTAAAGATGCGACCTACCAGCTTGAGCAGGATTTCGGGCTGGCGATAGACTGGTATCCTCTGACGCTCAACATCGGCAGCTTCCTTGGGACTGCGAAGAAAGGTGATAGTGGCAAGGTGACAGAGAGTAGTCGCTCACCCAGACAATGGCTTGCGGTAAAGTACGCCTACAAGGATGCTCGACGGTACGCTGAACTTCGTGGGCTGACCCTTAAGGGTACTCAAAAAATTTGGGATAGTTCGCTTTCTGCTATTGGTTTGCTTTGGGCAAAACGTCATGGACGAGATTGTCTGAAAGCATATATTGATGATTCTTATGACCGGTTCTGGAAGCGGGAACTCGATATTGAAGACCCAAACGTGATTGTTGCCCAGTTGCGGGCATCAGGGTGTGATGTGCAGGGTTTTGAGGGCTATCTCGCGGGTGAAGGTCGTGAGCATCATGATCGCCTTCAGGATGAAATCCTTGATCGGGGATATTATGGGGTTCCAACCTATGTCATCGATGGCGAAGCATATTTTGGTCGGCAACACTTGCCCAGGGTTCGTTGGCATCTGCAAGGTAAAGCTGGTGCCCTGCCGGATATAGCCTATGACGTCATTCTTCGTGAAAGTGTGCCCGCATCGTGATGACCATTTATATTAATTTTGCTGAATTACCTTCGTGGCTAATGCTTGCGCCTCTAAAAAACCTGTGTGCTGAGGTCCAGGTTGATTTGGCCTGGAAACCGATGCTCAGCTCTCTGGGCAATGTTGCCGGGTCAAACCTCAAGCCGGGTGCGGACGATCCACTGGCAATTTACAAAGCACGGCGAGCCGATGCTCGTCATAAGGCCTCTAAGCGCGAAAACGAACGGATGTGCGGAATGCTTGGAATCAAACCCGGGCAGGGAGAGAGGAAGATAAACCCCTTGTATTTATCGTTGGGGATGGCCTGGTTAACGAATCAGGGAGCCGAGTTGCGGCAGTATCTCAGCTATGTCGAGACTGCCTTTTTAAAAACCTTTCGTGATGGCGCTGACGTTGAGTCACTTTTCAGTCTTAAAGTCGTTTTGGAGGAGTCCGGGTTTCGGACAGCAGGTCTGGATTATTTTGTAGAAAACGAAGCCCCCGACCTTGAGGCAGCCGGGGAAGAAATCATGGACAGTGGTGTGTTTAATGCGCCTGCATTCGTGGTCGACGGTGAGATCTTCCATGGTCGTGAACATCTCCCATTGATCCAATGGATGCTGGCAGGAAAGCGGGGTCTACCACCGGTTTAAAGTGATAACTGAGTTCTCCGGGAATTGATGTTATTTTGATTCCTGGGATTTTTCTTAAGGAGCAAAAACATGACTGATCGGCCACTCACGTTAGGCGCTGTGCTGTACGAAGGATTCGAGTTGTTGGATATGTTCGGGCCCCTTGAGATGTTTACCGCCCTGCCACCGGAAATATTGCAGGTCGTCATGGTCGCTGAAAGCAACGGACCAGTGAGGGCGGGCTCGATGGCAAACAGCCCAATGCCGGCGTGCATGGCAGACTATGGGTTCGACGATGCGCCGGAACTCGACCTGATTCTTGTGCCGGGTGGCGTTGGTACCATGGCAGAGCTCGAAAACGAAAAAACCTTGAGTTTTCTGCGGGACCGCGCAGGAAAAGCCCAGATCACATCGTCGGTATGCTCCGGCTCGGCGTTGCTCGCAAAAGCTGGTCTTCTTGACGGTCATAGGGCGACATCAAACAAAATGTTCTTCAACCTGGCGGTCATGCAATCCGATAGAGTTGACTGGGTTGAAACTGCTCGCTGGGTAGACGACGGAAAATTCGTGACTTCCAGCGGCGTCTCAGCAGGCATCGATATGGCGCTGGCCATTATTGCGAGATTATTTGGAAATGAAACGGCAGAGGCAATTGCGATAGGGGCTGAATACACATGGCACCGGGAAGCCGATGTTGATCCTTTCGTGCAGCACCTAAATGAAGGCAGTATCTAAACTATTAAAAATAATTAAAAACCGACAAATATAATTAAGAGGTAAACCATGGATTTTGATATCCCCAAAGAGATAGCCGACTACCTTGTCGTGCTGGACGACTTTATCGAGAAAGAGATTAAACCGCTGCAGAATGAAAACGATAACATTCGTTTTTTTGACCATCGACGTGAAGATGCAAGAACCGACTGGGACCGCGGCGGTTTGCCGAATGGGGAATGGGAAGCTTTGTTGTTCGAGGCGCGCATGAGGGCAGACCGCGCAGGTCATTACCGATATGCAATGCCAGAGGAATTTGGTGGCCAGAATGGTTCCAACCTGGGTATGGCCATTATCCGTGAACACTTTGCATCCCAGGGCCTTGGCTTGCACAACGACCTGCAGAACGAGCACTCCATCGTTGGAAACAATGTGGGTGTTCTACTGATGTCTGAATACGGCACTGAAGAACAGAAGGAAGAGTGGATGCCGCTCATGCTGGAAGGCAAACGCGGGTTTGCTTTTGGTATTACAGAGCCGGATCACGGATCTGACGCGACCCACATGGAAACAACCGCAGTTCGCGATGGCGATGGCTGGCGTATCAATGGTGCAAAGACCTGGAATACCGGTATTCATAAAGCGCAGTACGATATGGTGATGGCACGAACCAGTGGCAAGGCCGGCGACGGTGACGGTATTACGGCATTCCTGACACCGATGAACTCGGATGGGTTGAAAATCGAGGAATTCCTCTGGACCTTCAACATGCCGACCGACCATGGCACGGTTTCGTTCAAGGATGTCTATGTAGACGATGGCGCGATCTTCGGCGGGGAAGGAACAGGCTTACAGATCGTGCAGCACTTTTTCAATGAAAACAGAATCAGGCAGGCGGCTTCAAGTCTCGGCGCTGCCCAGTACTGCGTCGCAGAGTCGGTGAAGTATGCCGGGGAAAGAAAACCGTTCGGCAAACCGCTTTCTGTTAACCAGGGGATTCAGTTTCCGCTGGTTGAACTGCAGGCCCAGATTGAGATGCTTCGCGCATTGATTCATAAGACAGCCTGGGCTATGGATAAATATGGCGCCTTCTCGGTATCTGACAAGGTCAGCATGTGCAATTACCAGGCGAATCGTCTGTGTTGTGATGCGGCAGACCGGGCGATGCAGGTTCATGGGGGGCTGGGGTATTCCCGGCACAAACCCTTCGAACATATCTATCGTCATCATCGTCGTTATCGAATTACCGAAGGTGCTGAAGAGATACAAATGCGTCGTATCGCCGGATACATGTTTGGCTTCATGAGCCAGCAGGCCCCAAAAGGTGTGAAGAGTGTCAGCGGACGATAGCTTTAAGGAAAAACTCGCAGGCGTCGTGCTGGCGCGTATCACCGATTGTAAAGGCCTGGTCTCGGTAGACAGACTTTCCGGTGGTGCAAGCCAGGAAACCTACCGGTTGGTTGTTGCGACCTCTATTGGGGAAAAGCGGTTGGCCCTAAGGCGAACGCCAGGCGGCGAGTACGCGGAAATAACGCCGCAGCACCCGGGTCTTGATGTGGAAGCATTGCTGATGCAAAGCGCCCTGGCGGTTGGGGTGCCAGAGCCAGAAGTTTATTACGTTCTGCAACGTGAAGATGAACTTGGCGATGGGTTCCTCATGGAATGGTTGGATGGTGAAGCGCTGGGGGCAAGGATTGTTCGATCCCCCGAGTTCGAAGCGATACGTCCGAAGCTTGCCTATGAATGTGGCAAGGTACTGGCAAAGATCCATTCTATTGATCTTGATGCGACGGGTCTCAGGGCGCGGCTTTGGGAAATTCCCCCTGCGGAATTTGTTGAACAGACCTGGGAGCGATACCGACTCCTGGATACGCCCCAGCCTATGATCGACTATGTCGCTCGCTGGTTAATGGAAAACCTGCCGGAGCAGCATGAGACCGCACTGGTTCACAACGATTTCCGAAACGGCAATTTCATGTTGTCCCCGGACGGTATTGTTGCTGTGCTTGACTGGGAGGTTGCCCATGTCGGTGACCCGATGCGGGATCTTGGCTGGATGTGCACCAATTCCTGGCGCTTTGGTGCCAGTGATCCGGTTGGTGGTTTTGGTCAATACGAAGACATGTTCAAAGGATATGAAGACGAGTCCGGCAAGACCGTCGATCCTGAGCATGTAAAGTTCTGGGAAGTGTTTGGGTCATTCTGGTGGTCCGTAGGGTGCCTTGGCATGGCGGAACATTATCGAAGTGGCCCGGACAGAACCGTGGAACGACCGGCAATTGGTCGGCGTACGTCTGAATGCCAGGTTGACTGTGTCAATCTGCTGATTCCAGGTCCCGTTGAGATAGTTAAGGAATCATCAGGTTTCTCGAGTGTGGACATTCCGCGTACCGACGAATTACTTGTCAGCGTCAGGGATTTCCTTCGCAACGACGTGATGGATGAAACGACTGGCCGGGCAAACTTTTTGTCGCGGGTGGCCGCCAATTCACTGGACATTGTGCTGCGCGAATTGACCTCAGGTCCTATTCATCAGGCGTTGGAGCTTGGCCGGCTTCAGGCGTTGTTTCAGTCGGACGAAGGCCTTGATGTCCTTAAAAGGAGACTGGTGACAGAACTGCGTGATAAGCAAATCTCATTGGACAACGAAGTGCTGCAGAATCACTTGCGTCAGACGGTGGTCAACCAGGTTGCGATAGACCAACCCAAGTATTCTGGATTGAAGAACGCACTGGATAATGCCTAGATTTTTTCTATTGGCATTTTTGTTGAGTCTCAGCAATACGCTGCTGGCTGAGGCGACGCCAGTTAAGCTACAGATCGGCGTGGAAGGTATTCTTAATACGCCCGCTGGACCCATAAAAAGGTCGGTGCTGCTGCTGCATGGCTGGAATGCGGATATGAATGAAGTGGGCAACCTTTACGCCGATCTGGCAGGGCGACTTGCAGAAAGAGGTATTGCGAGTTTTCGGATTAGCTTCAGCGGTGAAGGCGCCAGGACAGGGTATGTGGTGAGCTCCACTTTTGACTCCCGCGTTGGCGAGGCAGAAGCCGCCCTGCAATTCATGCAGGAAAAGTTCCCGAAGGCTTTACTCGGCGTCCAGGGATACTCCCTGGGTGGTCTCACGGCGATGGGTTTGGTTGGTCGATATCCTGATACATTCAAGACTATGGTGCTCTGGGCCGCAGCTGCCGAGATGCGCATTAACGGAGATGCTGCTTATGACGCTGCTGTTCGAAAAGCGATGAAAGAAGGCAGTGCAGTATACAAAGACTGGACTGATATCACCTTAACTCGTGAATTCATCTCCGGGTTTGCAGGGGTGAACGTCGAGAGCAATCTGGGGCTATACACCGGTGCATTACTGACGATTCGAGGTGACCAGGACTTTTTGCCCGGGCGCGATGCTGAGTGGTTGAAATTGGCGCCAACTGACGACAAGGCATTTATCCTGATGGGTGGCGCGGATCATATCTTCCATGTACTGGATGACAGTAAGCCTGGCTATAGCGAACGCTTACTGCGGTCCACGACCAATTGGTTTGATCGAACGCTTTAATAATTGAGGCAATTAGCGGCAGATAACTTCAACTGCTGAACCCTCTGATTGCCACAAGGATCAGCGAGCCGGTGGCAAGGCGCTTCATACGGGTAAGTTCCTGTATCTGGACCGGATCCTGAGCCATAAAGTGTGTACTGCTCATATCCGACCAGCCTGGCAGAGTGAGGAAAACGTGACGTATTCCTGATATGGATAGTAATTTAGACGCCACGGGCCAAACTGCATAAAAAAGAAGGGAACAAAACTAGATGTGCCTGTATTTGCGCTCGAAATGACCACTTTTTAGCTCAACGCGCATTCGCTTCTTGAAAACAACATTGGCATTTGCTCCTATAGGTTTCTGATAACTTGCTAGAAGGGATTATTGTGGATCTGTTTTCACTCGAAGGTAAAAATATTGCAATAACGGGCGCATCATCCGGCTTTGGACACCACTTTGCCGGAGTATTGTCCGGTGCGGGAGCCAATGTGATTCTCGGTGCGAGACGTGCCGATAAAATAGCAGATCGTGTTTCGGAAATTAACCAGAGCGGTGGCCAGGCGCGCGGTATTCCCCTTGACGTTACGATTCCCGATTCCTGTGCAGATTTTTTGCACCAGGCGGAGGAAGCATTTGGGCCTGTCGATGTACTGATCAATAACGCAGGTGTTGAAGCCGGGGCGAAAACCTATGCGATGATCGATGAGGATGACTGGGACTTCGTGCTGGATACCAACCTGAAATCAGTCTGGCGATTGTCCAAGATGTATACAGAGTCCGTGGGGAAAAACAAACAAAGTGAGGGGAATATTATCAATGTCTCCTCAATCACGGCTTATAGAACCATCAAAGGCCAGTTTCCCTACGCGGTATCGAAGGCGGCATTGGTTAAAGCGACTGAAATTATGGCTCTGGAGGGTGCGCGCTATGGTATCCGAGTGAACTCTCTCGCGCCGGGATACATCCTCACGGATGTGAGTCGGATACTGCTTGAAAGCGAAAGATCCGATACTTTTGTAAAAGGCATCCCGATGCGTCGCTACGGAGAGTTTGAAGATCTTGACGGTCCCTTGCTGCTGCTGGCGTCAGATGGATCACGCTATATGACGGGATCAACAGTAGTCGTTGACGGTGGTCATATCGTTTCGGAACTTTGACCACAGCCGCTCGAAAGACTTAGCCCGGATTGAGGATTGAGGGTGGAAGCTAGCCGGCATTTGTACGCTTACTCGAACCGGCATGTATCGGTCGCCTGTTTATTGCAAAGATAAACGAGTGCTTTACTTTACCCGCCTAAATGATAATAATTCTCATCCTTATTTCGCTCGGCTTCCTTATGACCCTTGCAGATGTGGCGCCAACGGGCCGCTGCCGAATTATCGGCGCTGCCATCGATCACAGTGATTTCCAGAGCCGCCTGTATGCGCTCGGGTTATACCCTGGTGTATGGGTTGATGTGCTGCATATTGCCCCCTTCGGAGACCCACTGCAGGTAAAGGTTGGTCACACACTACTGAGCATTCGTAAAAGCGAAGCCAGCCTTGTCAGGGTTGAGTTGGATTCGTGAGCGCTTTCAGGATTGCACTCATAGGGAATCCCAATTGCGGCAAGACAACGCTGTTCAATGCGCTGACCGGTTCACACCAGAAAGTCGGTAATTGGCCCGGTGTAACGGTTGAGCAGAAGATCGGTACCTTTACCGATAAGAACCGTGATTGCGTAATAGTTGACCTTCCAGGAATCTATTCACTCGAACAGGATTATCTTGGGCTTGATGAAAAGATCGCTCGGGACTATCTGACTGCGGGTGATTTTGACGTCATCCTGAATATTATTGATGCCGGTAACCTCCAGAGAAACCTCATCCTGACACAGCAATTGCTTGAGTTGGGTCTTCCGGTGGTTGTCGCGGTTAACATGCTTGATGTTGCCGAACGGGAAGGCATCACCGTTGATACCGAGTCGCTCGCTGATCATCTTGGCGCGCCTGTTGCCCCTATCATCGCGTCGAAGCAGCAAGGGCTCGGTGATCTGTTGGTTCAATTGTTTACCGCCGACGCTTCGGACAGGGAAATCGAAGTGCTCACCAGTGGCGAATTTGTTGGTGACAAAATCATCAAGCGTTACCAGCGTGCAGAAACCATCGTCAGTGGCGCCGTGCAGATGGTGCCCGTTGAACACACCATGACCGAAAGGCTTGATAAGTGGGTACTCAACCGGTGGCTGGGTATACCGATTTTCTTGGCGATGATGTACTTGATGTTTACTGTGGCGGTTAATGTTGGTGCCGTATTTATTGATTCTTTCGATGTGCTGTTTGGCGCCCTGATGGTCGACACGCCCCGATGGTTTCTGGAATCCGTTAACGCACCGGCCTGGGTAATCGTGTTGCTTGCCGATGGTCTGGGGGGTGGCATCCAATTGGTGGCAACTTTCATACCGGTAATCGGTGCATTGTTTCTCTGCCTTTCATTGCTGGAGTCTTCGGGTTACATGTCACGTGCTGCCTTTGTTGTTGATCGGCTTATGGCAAGAATTGGCCTGCCAGGTACTGCGTTTGTGCCCCTGATCGTAGGATTTGGCTGTAATGTGCCTTCGATCATGGCAGCACGGTCGCTCGGCAGAGAGAGCGATCGCCTGCTCACGATTTCGATGGCGCCATTTATGTCCTGCGGCGCAAGACTGACGGTATATGCACTGTTCGCGGCAGCCCTATTTCCTACTAATGGGCAGAATGTTGTCTTCGGTTTATACCTGCTGGGTATCGCCATGGCAGTACTGACCGGCTGGCTGTTCCGTAAACAGATTTTTGATGAAGAGATGACGCCTTCCTTTCAGGAAATGCCGACCTATCACGTGCCTGTGCTCCGTAACATCCTGTTAACGTCGTGGTTTCGATTGAAGGGCTTCGTGTTCAGGGCCGGCCGGACTATCGTCCTTGTCGTCATCGGTCTTAGCTTTCTGAATTCAGTGGGTAGCGATGGCTCTTTTGGGAATGAAGATAGCGAGCAGTCAATGCTGGCAACGCTAGGTAAGGGCATGACACCGTTGTTTAAACCCATCGGGCTTAAGGAAGATAATTGGCCTGCGACAGTAGGGTTGTTTACCGGACTGTTTGCGAAAGAAGCTGTCGTTGGCACACTGGATGCGCTCTATAGCGACGACAGCTCGTCGAATGAGAATGGGGGCGCGAGACCGGACCTGTTGGATGCAGGTAAAGAAGCGCTGCTTACGATCAAGATCAATGGCGCTGATTTGCTGTCAAATCTTGGAGATCCACTGGGAATCGGCATCGAAAGCGAGAATTCGCTGGAGTCTGCGGCAGACGCGCAAGGTGTTGCCAGTACTACCCTGACCAATATGGCGGCTCAGTTTGGCACTCAATTCGCCGCTTTCTGCTATCTGGTGTTTGTTTTGTTGTACGCGCCCTGTGTGGCTGTGTTGGGCGCGATTGCCAAAGAGTCAGGTGTAAGGTGGATGTTACTGACTTTTGGGTGGACTACAGGGCTGGCTTACGTGACCTCGAGTTGCCTTTACCAGCTAGGTACAATAGCCGAGCATCCCGTATCTTCGCTGATCTGGTTGGGCGGCAGCGCAGTTGTATCTGTTATCGCGGTTAGGTTGCTGCGGATTATTGGCCGAAAGTCAATCAATACTAGCTTGATTGACGTCGTACAGGTGAGTTGATATGTAGGCTTCAATCCCCACTCGCATCGTGTAATGATTGGCACGACTCTTAATAGGTAGCATTAGTGGATATCCGTATACGCCTTTCTCTGGCACTCGTTTTTGTGTCTCTGCTTTCCATGATGCTCCTTGGCACATTTGCTTATTACACTTCCTCGAATCTGCTCCAGGAAATATCGCTTAGGCAACTGGATGCTCTGGCGGAGAGCAAACGACGCGATCTCAACAAAGTCTATGACGGCTGGGAAGATAATTTACGCCTGGTCCGTGAGATAAAACAGCTTCGCTATGCTATCCGGAATTATGTAGAAAACGACGATCCCCAGGGCCTTCGTACTATTCAGAATACGATCCAAGGCATCACCGTTGCGGTAAAAGAAATCGACAAGCTCATTATTTTTGATACCAATGGTGAAGAAATTGCCTCGTTTGGTAGTTCAAAAGTAAACCATTCAAAGGTGCCGATAGGCGACGACGTAACGTACGTAGGGACATTTCTTTCAGAAGACGGCCCACGCGTGGTGATGAATACCGGCGTGCATCTTGATGGCGCGCATATTGGTGGTATCGAACTCATCATGGATGCCAGTGACGTTTTTGATGTCACCGGTGATTACACAGGACTTGGCGAATCAGGCGAAGCTTTCGTGGTCATCGACATCGGTGAAAAATTGGTCGTTTTAAATCCACTTCGCCACGAAGTTGACGGATTTATGGGAGAGCAGATACAAGAATCTGCGTCTGGTGATTTTAAAACTGTGTTTACCCAGGTTGAAGAAGTCCCGACGGAAGCACAGAAAGATTACCGAGGGAAGTGGGTGTGGCTCGCAACGCGATATCTGGAAGAAATGGATTGGGGCCTGGTGGTTAAAGTTGATGTGAGTGAAGAGGGAAAACGAGCACTTGTGCTAAGAGAATCCTTGTTTGATATTGCCGTTGCCTTATCTGCTTTTGCGATCATTGGCGGTGCGTTGCTGGGGTTCTATCTCGCCAGGCCCATCCAGGAGCTGGCAGTAGTGGTTGAACGCATGCGTCACGGTGAAAGCGGTTTGCGAGCCGAGGTCAAAGGTGATGACGAGATAGCTTACCTGGCCGAATCCTTGAATGAGTTCCTGGACCATTTGGAACAGGAGCAGCGGGACAAAAATGCCTGAGTTCATAGACTTCCTGAAGCTGTTTGGGGGCTTTGTCTATCTGCTGATGGGTGGTGAGTTATTGGTTCGGGGCGCTCTGGGTTTATCCAAAGAAAGTAGTATCCCGCCTGTCGTTGTTGGTATGACAGTAGTTGCCATGGGTACTTCAGCACCCGAACTGATGGTATCTACTTTCTCTGCCTTGTCTGGCTATCCGGGTATTGCGATTGGCAATGTCATAGGGTCCAACATCGCCAATGTGCTCCTGGTCATTGGCGTTCCGGTGATGATTTACCCAATTTCCTGCGCGCAGGAAGGGCTGTCCCGACAAACAAGCCTGATGGTTGCAGTATCTCTGATGTTTATTGTTATGTGTGTGTTCGAGCCGATTACGTTCCTGGAGGGGATTTTACTGGTCACCCTTCTGGTGATCTTCCTGATCGCCGCGACAAGAGGGGCAGAACTTATTCCGATGGATGATCCTGAGGAAGAAATGGACAGGGGACTCGGGCTGCCCACCTATCCGAGCACCATCACGCTATTTATTGTGCTGGGTGTTATCGCTCTTCCGCTGGGGGCTGACCTGGTGGTCGAAGGTGGCGTTGGTCTTGCTTCCTCCTGGGGAGTATCAGAGGCGGTCATTGGCCTTAGCCTGGTCGCGCTTGGTACGTCTCTGCCAGAGCTCAGCACAACGGTTATTGCGGCACTTCACAAGAGTTCAGATGTGGCGATTGGCAATGTGGTTGGGAGTAACGTTTTTAATATCCTCGCGATTCTAGGTATCACTTCGCTATTGACGGATATTCCCGTTGACCCATCGTTCCTGCGATTTGATGTTTGGGTAATGTTCTCCTGCGCGATCCTGCTTTGGATATTCGTTCTAACCAAGGGAACTATTGGCCGTCTAACCGGTGGTATTTTCCTTGCGGGATACTTTTCTTATCTCGCGATGATCTACTAGGTTCGTCGACTAGATCCGGATTGCGCCAATAGCATCAAGCTCGCGAGACATATGAGCGCTGCGTTTCGCCATCACCATAAACATATCGTTGCCGCGTTCGGTTTCGCCCACTATCATCGAGGCGATCACCGCCATGATCATCCCCGCAGGAGCGTAGTGTCGGTAGTAATGCCAGCATTCATCCCAGGTCATAGATACGTTATAGGCTGATAAAGTGTTGAAGTACTGCCTGACCAGTTCTTCTTCGAGTTTCCCACGTTCGTCTTCGATGATAGAAGTTCCCATAAAATAGCTGACATCCCCGAGCGCGCAATCAAATGCGGGGGATTGCCAATCGACGACCGCAAGTGGGTAGGGTCCCCCAAACATCATGTTGTCCAGCCGGTAATCGATGTGTATCAGCGTTTGTTCTCCAGGGTAACTGGAGATGTAAGCCTCAAGGTTGTCACCAACGAGCTGAACCATTTCTTTTTCGTCATTGGTTAGGCGTTGCCCGTATCTCGCCAGGAAGCCAGGGCTCACCATGGTGTATAACTCCCTAATCGCATCAGCGCTGTTTCTCCTGTTACTGATCAACAGTTCATCAACGATAGAGCTGTCACCCCACAGTGGCCCATGCAGGTGGGCCAGTTGTGTCATGGCGAGATGGGCTTGCTGATACCCGCAACCACCAAGCTGGTCACCCTGTTCCCCGGGGGCAAGATCTTCCATCATGATGACAAAGTCGTGGGTCTCATTATTGGCGCCCGTAAAGAACACAACAGGAGTCTGGATTGAAACCCTTGACTGCAGGTGCTCGTAAAAGTGAACTTCCCTGATGTAATTGGACGTGTCGATACCAGTCTGGCGACTTACTGGGTCAGTTGACGGGAATTTGCCGACAACTGACATTGGTATATCTCCGGATCCGGTTAACTCAAATCGAACATTCTCGCCGACCTGTCCCGTGCCGATTGATTTAGCGGTGAAGCCGGAAACTGTGCCGTTAAGGCCTGCTTGTTGAAAAATATCTGAAAGCCATTCGGCAGTAATGTCATCAGGTTGACTAATAAGGCGCGGTGTAGGCATCGTTTTTCCGGAGGGGAAGGGTGCTTCACTATAGGAATCGTTGACCGGTCCTGCAAGTCGTGTAGAGTCAGAGTCATCGGTTGTTCTGTAGTTTACAGTCTATGTCTATTCAAAAATTCTCCTTTACCACTGCGATTGCCATCGTTATTGCCAATATGATCGGCACCGGTGTGTTCACCAGTCTGGGATTCCAGCTGCTGGATATACAGTCAACCTTTGTCCTGATGATGCTGTGGTTGATTGGTGGTGTGACTGCGCTCTGTGGCGCCCTGACCTATGCGGAACTGGGTACGCGGTTACCCCGATCTGGCGGGGAGTACAACTTTCTTACCGAGATTTATCACCCCGGGGCCGGCTTTGTCTCCGGATGGATATCTGCCACGGTCGGCTTTGCGGCGCCTACAGCGCTGGCTGCCATGACCTTTGGAGCCTACCTTGAGGCGAGTCTTCCGGGATTATCCAGTACCGTTATGGCGTCGATTCTTGTTATTGCGCTGACAACGGTTCATGCCTATTCGCGGGTGGCAAGCGGTGGTATCCAGACGGTGTTCACTATCATCAAGGTGATACTCGTGCTGGTCTTCGTTGCCATGGTTGCCATGGCGGTGGAATCTCCCCAGGCAGTGCGCCTGTTACCCGCTGAGGGTGACGGAACCCTGATGCTGAGCAGTGCTTTCGCGGTGTCACTGATTTACGTTAACTACGCCTTTACGGGATGGAATGCTGCAACTTACATCATCAGTGAGGTTGAGGACTCGCAGAAGAATATACCCCTTGTTCTTTTCGTTGGAACGGTTACCGTGCTATTACTTTACCTGATGCTTAATTACACTTTTCTCTATGCTGCACCCATGCAGGCGATGGAAGGAAAACTGGAGATAGGTGTCATCGTCGCACGCTCTGCTTTTGGGGAAACAGGCGGCGTGATCATGGGGGTGGTGCTGGCAACGTTACTCATATCGACGGTCAGCGCGATGATTATCGCCGGACCTCGGGTGCTACAGGTCATTGGCGAAGACTTTCGTTTGTTTAGGTTCCTGTCCAAAAAGAATCGTAACGATATTCCGATGGTGGCAATCGTTATTCAGTCAGTGGTAACGCTTTTGTTCATCCTGAGTTCCACTTTTGAATCGGTATTGGTATTTTCAGGCTTTGTGATGGGGCTGAATACTTTCTTCGCGGTAGCAGGCGTCTTCGTGTTGCGGTTCAGAAATCAGGGTGCAGATGGCTACAGGACCTGGGGATACCCGGTAACGCCACTCATTTTTCTTGGCCTGATGGCCTGGACGCTCATCTACATTCTGATCAACCGGCCGGAAGAAGGGATCGCAGGCCTGGTGATTGTGAGCGTCGGCGCCGTCTTATATGTTGGCACCGAACGACTCAACCGGGAACCCGCCGCCTAGTCAGTACGTTTACTTTTCGGCAATGGCGCGAAATCACCGGGCCTGTTCTCTGCATTGGCGGTCAATGCTTCCTGGATCTCTTCCAGCTTCAACATACTCGCGTTCCATATCCCGATGTAATCCAGACCGTCAGCCGTAGTGTGGTCGCGGGCATAATTGATCATCCGCTTACAACCGTAGACTGCCAATGGAGCTTTGCTGGCGATATCTTCCGCAATTTTCATGACCTCCTGGAGCATGGTTTCCTGGTCGGGATAAACACAATTAACTAGCCCCATGGATTTAGCTTCGCTTGCGCTCACACGTCTGCCGGTATAGGCCATCTCGCGGACATAGCCTTCAGGTATTAATTTAACCAGTCTTGGGAAAGTACCGACATCTGCGGTCATACCGATGTTGGTTTCTTGAATGGTCACGAACGCGTCTTCGGTTGCGTACCGAATGTCACAGGCGGTAATGAGGTCCACGCCGCCGCCTATAGCACCGCCCTGGATGCAAGCAAGGACCGGGACTCGAGCTTCTTCGATACAGTTGAACGAACCCTGCATATGTAGAACATTGTCATAGAACGCTGCGGCGGCTTGCAGTTTTCGCTTCTTCTCGTCACCTTCAGGCGGTTGTCCAACATCACCGAAGGACGTCAGGTCCAGCCCGGCAGAGAAGTGCGGCCCTGTCGATGATAAAACAATCACTCGAGCCTTTGCGCCACGGTCGATGTCCTTGATGATTTCAGGCAGCTCACGCCAGAAATCAGCGTTCATGCTGTTTCTTTTGTCTGGGCGATTCAATACGACATGGGCGATGTTATTTTCGATGGAGACATTGAAGCATTCGTAGGACATTTGGATACCGAGTGTTGTATGTGTGATTGCGTGACCAATAATACTACTACACCAATCGATGATGGCGCGGTGAGCCCGGGAAGGTAGAAATCTGTTGACACAGGATAAGTAACACAAATAGAGTCGTAGTGGCTCTACTGAACCTATGAGGAAAGAATATGTCACAGCTTCAAACGATTCCTGCTACGGCCAGTACCGATGAAATTCTGGGGGTTCTTTCCCGGGATGGTGCCGTGATCCTAAGTGATGTACTCAAACTCGCCGACATTGAACAGTTCCGCGCTGAACTTGACCCCTACATGCAGGCAACTGAGGTTGGTCGCGATGGGTTTACAGGTAACAAGACAACCCGAACCGGCGCTCTTGTTGCACGCTCGGCGAAAGCCAGGGACATGGTGATGAACCAGAAAATTGTCAAGTGTGCAGAAACATTTCTCGCCCCCTTCTGTGAGCGGGTCCAGCTCCATTTAACGCAGATCATCAGGCTAAAACCGGGACAGGGTAAGCAGGAGATTCATCGGGATCGTTGGGCCTGGGGTAAGCGTCTGCAGAATCTAGAGCCGCAGTTCAATACGATTTGGGCGATGACGGATTTTACCGAGGAAAACGGTGCGACCCAGGTCGTTCCTGGCAGCCTTGAGTGGCCCGATGATCGTAAGGCTAAACCTGAGGAAATTTGTCAGGCTGTCATGTCTGCGGGGTCGGTACTGCTGTATACGGGTGGCGTATTTCATGGCGGTGGTGAGAACCGATCGACAGCCGACCGTGTCGGCGTGAATCTCACCTATACGCTTGGCTGGCTGAGGCAGGAAGAGAATCAGTATCTATCCTGTCCGCCGGAAATCGCGCGGGAATTCTCAGCTGAAATGCAGGATATGTTGGGCTACACCATGGGGCAGTATGCGATGGGTTACTTCACCCCACCATCTGAGCCAGGAGAGCAGCCAGAATGTGTTTCGCCGGCTTTCGCGGTTCGAAAGGTAGAGTCCGGTACTGTGGGTGGGGAAGACCTGCTGGCAACCCTGCGCAATTCATAAGTACTGACAAATAAGGGCTACTAAATGGCGGCCGATCGAGTCAGGGCGGCCGCACTCGATGACGGTATTGCTGTGTTCGGGCGCAGCGTGATGATCCTCTTAGTTGGCATATCCTGACGTTCGTTGGCGTTCATATAATCCCCCGATACCAAAGATCATGGCACCCTAGAGTAGTCACCGGCACCTACCACTTTAGCCTAAAGCCCAGATACCCGCCGATTCCTGGAGACCTGAAGCCGTAAACCTGTTCGTAGTCTTCATCGGTAATGTTCTCGAGCCTGGCCGTGACTGTGACCAGGTCATTGACGTTGTAATAACCTGACAGGCTGGCCAGGGTGAAGGCATTCAGTTCGACGCGTTCCTGATAGGGTGGGAAGGGAGGAAAGAAGTTGTCTTCCTGGGCACCCGTGTAGCTTACCGCGAAGTTGAGTCCGGCCTGTTGCCATCGGTAGTTCATGGTCAGAGAGCCGGTATGTTCCGGTCTTCGAACCTCGGTGACGTCACTGCCGTTAAAGTCCTGCTGGGTGGCGTCAAGGTAGGTATAAGTTGCCTTGAGGTCGAACTGTTCAGACTGCGCATAGCTTAACTCCAGTTCCACGCCTTTTCGCTCAGACTCGCCATCGATATTTCCAGAGGTGAAGCCTCCTGTTCCAGCATCGAAAACGAAGCCGTTGATCTCGTTTTCCAGATCTGCGTTAAAGTAGGTCATTGCAAGATCCAGTTTGTCATTTAGCAGCGAAGTACGGGCACCTATCTCCCAGTGCAGTGACTCCTCGGGCTCCAGGTCTGGGTTGCCGATAAAATTGGTGAAGAACCCAAAGCGTTCCGTGAACGTTGGATTTTTGATGCTTTCACCGACGGATGCGAAGAGGGTAGCCTGGGGCAGTTTGAAATTGCCGGTCATCCTCCAGGAGTCCGAGTCGTCAAATTCGGAATTGTTGTCGTGTCGACCACTCAAAGAGAAGTTAAACCTGTCGCCAACATAGCGATACTCAGACGCGAAACTGTCGGTCTTTGCATCTAGGTTCTGGTTCGGGTCGCCAAAAAGAGATGCCGTACCACGCTGTTCGTAGTCTTCGGTCTTGTGTTCAATCCGCAGTGATAGGCGATTGGTTCCGCCCAGATAATTAAACTGATACTTGAAAGCGTCACGTACACCGCGAGTAATGTCTTTGTCAGGATTGCTTGCTGAGGTTTCGTTGTCGGTATCAGTCCGTGAAACCTTCAGTGAATGATCAAAGGTATTGTTAATGACATGGGTAATTGAAATGCCTGAATAGAAGTACTTTGAGACTGTTTCATAATCCGCATCTACGGGTAGACCTGTCGTGAAGAAATCAATGGCATCGAACTCGCTGGTCTTATCGGTATGGCGAATGGTGTAAGCCAGGCTAAGATTGTCAGAGGCCGCGTAACGTCCTGCCAGGCCGAGGGTCAGGTTTTCAAGCCCGTCATCCTCACTACCGCTTCGTGCGATATTCGTACCGTCGGAATCCAGGTAATCAACCGAAAACTTTGCCTGGTGGCGAGAAGATCCATGGTTTGCCGAGAACGTTGCTCTTTGGGTAGAAAATGAACCCGATTCGATGCTGGCATCGAAAGAGCCGTGATCGGTGTTTGGCATTGTGATGATATGAATGACCCCTGCCATCGCGTCACTGCCCCACAATGCACTTTGCGGCCCACGTACAATTTCGATACGCTCGATGTCATTCGTAGAAATCTGGCTGAAATCGAATTCGCTACCCTGAGCCAGGTCGTTGACCTCGATACCGTTAATTAGCACGAGCACCTGGTTGGCCTCGCCCCCCCGTATCCTGACCTGGGCGACGGCCCCATGAGAGCCTTGTTGGCTCACCGAAAACCCTGGGACCTCTCTTAGAAGGTCCTGAACGGATCCAGCATTGCGATCCAGTATGTCCTGTCGAGAGATCACACTGACAGAACTGCCAGCATCGTCGATGTTAATAGGTGTTGCGGAAACCGTGATGACTTCCATTGCTTCGGAAGCTGGTTGCGCCATTACCTGGTTTGAAACTAAAGATATAAAAAGTGCCATGCATCGTGCACGGAATATTGATGATTGCATTGTCTTTCTCCACACTCACACCCGAGTGATATAGCGATAATAGTTGTCCGCTGCGGGGGAAAAACATACATAGCATTCCGCCCGCCGCGAGAATTTGCTTGATAGATTAGGCCGGTCTCCGGGCTTGCGAGTCTTTAACACCTATTTCGCCTTCCCATGCTCTTGCTAATGCACAGTGGCTGAATGAAATAGTTTCTCGCTTACCGTTGCGGGGGCAGCGCCAGATTTTAACTGGCTTCTCGTTTCACCCTGACTGTAACAATACAGCCAAGGCACCTGATCTAAGGCGGGGCCATCATAGGGGTTGAGCTCTAGAGGGTCAATCTAATGTGATCAGATTTCGCTGTGCTTACGTTGCAGATACTCATGGAAACACCGGACCGATCAGAAGGCAGGGAAGACAGGGTTTAACGTTATCTTCCTTTAAAATCATAAGTCCAATTGTGGTGCGGGCGGGTGAATAAGGTAGCCTGCTCAAGAGGTAAGGCACTGCATGTTCAGGCCGAAGACGGGTATCATTCCCACATAGAGGCCTGACACGAGGTAACTGGCCATATTTTGAGGAAACCTGAACAGATGTATCTTACTTTTTAGCCATGAACAAATTACTTGAACTCATATTCCCGGTAATGACCTGGGGTCCGAAGTACTCACTGGATCGTTTCAGGTCTGACCTGGTTGCCGGGACTGTAGTGGTCTTTGTCACGGTCCCGCAGGTGATTGCCTACGCCTTTCTTGCTGGTATGCCCGCCGAGGCTGGCTTGTATGCCGCCATGATGTCATTGGTTGGCTATGCTATATTTGGGTCTTCGCGAGCGCTGGCAGTTGGTCCGACGGCGATCATAGCCATGATGACGCTCGAAGCGGCCTCTTCCTATGCAATTCCTGGAACCGTCGACTACACAGAAACTGTGGTTCAGTTGTGTGTCGTAACCGGTATTGTCCTAATCGTACTTCGGGTTGTTAACTTTGGGTCAGTAATCTCGTTTCTAAGCCACGCGGTTGTGACTGGTTTTATCACGGCCGCTGCCATCCTGATTATCAGTAACCAGTTACCGCTGATGATCGGATTGGCATCATCGCCAGATACCAGCATTGTGGGTGTCTACAGGTACCTGTTCGAAGAGACGAGCCAATTTAATCAGGTGGTTTTCATCGTCTCCCTGGTGGCTGTAGCTATCCTGGTGTTTTGCAAAACTTATCTCGGTTCGCTTTTGAAGAGAACGGGGCTTGCTGATGAAGTGATTGACAGCCTTGTCAAAAGTGCACCCATGTACGCAGTGGTGATTGGCGTGGTGTCAGTACGACTTTTTTCACTGGATACGGCCTTCGGAGTACCGGTGGTAGGGAATATCCCAACAGTGCTGCCCGACATTAATATTGTACTGATGAGCCTGGAACGTTTTCAGGCGCTGCTTCCATCGTCCCTGCTGATTTCCATGGTCATTTTCATGGAAAGCACCAGCATCGGCACAGCCATCGCGAGTAAAGCCAGAGAGAAAATCAATCCTAATCAAGAATTAGTAGGGCTAGGTGTGGCGAACCTGGGTTCATCCTTGGTGGGTGGGTTTCCCGTTGCAGGCAGCTTTGCACGTTCAATTGTTAACTTTTCCTCTGGGTCTGTTTCACCGGTCGCGTCCCTTGTCACTGCGTTTCTGGTGATGATGACTATTCTTTTATTTGCCACGTTGTTCTTTCACCTACCCAAGGGGGTGCTATCGGCCATTATTGTGATCTCGGCTTGGCAACTCATCGATTTTCAAGCGGTTCGAAAAATATTCAGTTTTAACGGCACTGATGCCGTGACCTTTGTCTTTACCTTTCTGGCGGTACTTAGCCTGGGCGTCGAGTCTGGCGTATTGATAGGTATTGCTATTTCATTCGTGCTGTTGATCCGCAGCAGCAGTAAGCCGCGCATTGCAGTTGTTGGCCGGGTCGGTGATTCAGAGCACTTCCGGAATGTTGAACGCTATGACGTGAGAACCTCTCCGAAGTTGCTCGCGCTCAGGGTTGATGAAAGCCTTTACTTTGTTAACACCCGTTTCATTGAAACGTTTATTCTTAACGACGTCGCAGATCGACGGGAGGTTGAACATGTTTTGCTGATTTGCACGTCGACCAACTTCATCGATACCAGCGGGCTGGAAATGCTGGAAGAATTGTCCGAAAACCTGTCTGAAGTTGGAGTCACTCTGCATATGGCAGAGGTCAAGGGGCCAGTTATGGACAAGCTGAAGAAAACAGGTTTTTATAGGAACATGAGTGGTCAGATTTTTTTCACAACAGATATTGCGATGAAAGAACTGGCAGGTATTTAGCGAGTAGAGGAGGAATTGAACATGCATACGAAAATGATTGACTACCAGGACGGCGATACTCAGCTTGAAGGTTATGTTGCCTGGGATAACAGTATCTCGGGGGCAAGACCCGCTGTGCTGGTAGCGCATGATTGGACCGGCCGCCGTGACTTTGCAAAGAGTAAAGCAGAAGAAATGGCGAGCCTGGGTTATGTTGGCTTTGCGCTCGATATGTACGGCAAGGGCGTGTTTGGTGCTGACGGGGATGTAGAAGGGAACTCTGCGTTGATGAATTCGCTCGCCGGAGACAGGGTAGCGCTGCGTGCTCGGATGGCTGCTGCACTGGAGGCGGTTCGTTCTCTTGACGTGGTGGACGGTTCAAAGGTTAGTGCCATGGGTTACTGTTTTGGCGGTATGTGTGTGCTTGAACTGGCACGAGCAGGTGCCGATGTCGGGGGGGTAATCAGCATTCATGGGATATTCTCTGCTGGTGATGTGTCTAATGAAAAAATAACCGCCAAAATCCTTTGCCTTCATGGGCAGGATGATCCAATGGTGCCACCTGAGCAGGTGCTGGATTTTGAAAATGAAATGAGTGCCGCAGATGCCGACTGGCAGGTACACGCCTATGGCGGAACCATGCACGCTTTTACCAATCCGGCGGCCAATAATCCGGGCTTTGGTACAGTATACAATCCAGATGCAGACCGACGTGCCACTCAATCCATCAAGAACTTTTTTGACGAAGTGTTCGAGTAATTATTATGAGTAGAGTTTCTAATACTGGGAGTTCGTATGAGTAGAGTTAGATTAAAGGAAGACCACGAGTTATCCCCCAAAGTTAAGGCGGTGGTGCAAGATCTGGATGCCAAGGGTGTCGATACTGCTAATTTGCGAGGTTTTGCCCATTGTCAGGAAATGTTTGACAGTTACTTTCAGTTCTATGGGCCCGCACGAAAGGGCAGAGCTGTAGAGGAAGAACTGATTGAACTGGTGCGCTTAAAAGTCGCGCGCCACAACGACTGCTTTACCTGACTTAATGTACGGCTTCTGCAGGGTGCAGAACATGACTTAAGTGAAGATAAAATCTCGCAACTGGATGAAGAGACTAATACGTTTACAGATCGCGAACGTGTTGCTCTTGAGTATGCGGATAAACTGGCGCTGGATCACCACAACATTGACGATGCTTTCTTTGATCGGCTCCATAAACATTTCAGTGATGAACAGATTATCGAACTCGGCATGATGATTGGGCAGTTTATCGGTTTTGGCCGACTGTTGGCGGTTCTGGATCTAGAGCCCAAGTTCTGTTCGGTCGATGGTGAAGGAGTCGATAGCCTGTGAAAGAGGGCTGGAAATCCAGGTCCTGATGGTATTTCAGGCCTAATGAAACCAGAGTTTGATTGAAGCTGAACTTGATGGTTTGACCAGAATCAAAGAAAACAGACAGTCTTGTGTTAACCTAACGAATTGATCAGGTTTTTGCCCACAGAAATGGTTCGAGTGATAACCCTAACAAGCTACCTCCTATTGGTGATGCTTTCGCCCATGCAGCTTATGGCGTGCGAAAAAATGCCTGATCGTTCTGGCAGCGTTGCAACTCAGGAAATGGGCATCAACCACGAGCAGATGACGCCCGATTGCCACAAGATGTCTGATGCACTCAAGTTGACCAATAGTGAACTGGCGTTTGATTGCATTCTCAGTTGTGCTTCGAGTGTTTCTTCAGTATCTGACATGCTGATCGATTTTCAAAAACCGCTTTTCGCGCAAGTTGAATCTGACGTGGGAATGATCAATCACGTTTTACCCCCGCACACCTCTCAATTGTTTCGTCCACCTATCGTTTAAGCAACCGAGCGTCGGATCCAGGTATTCGGCAACCAGGTAGTTTTCCCGAGCAGATTCGGGATCCTTTTTAAACGATTAGGGAGATATCCCATGGCGATTGCCATAAATCCATATGCAGCATGGTTGGCTGTGATTTTTGCCTTGTATGCATACTCGCCGGTTTCTGGTGCCAAGGTTGACCCAACTTTGAGTGTGTCCGAGGCTGTGACGAAAGCAGTAAGGGACAACCCTTCTCTGGCTCAGTTGCGCGCCCGTTATGACGCGCTACAACAAATACCCTCTCAGGTGGGCACCTTACCTGACCCGATGGTTGGTCTTAGTGCGATGAATTTTCCCGCGACGAACTTTCATAGGCGCCAAGAGCCGACGACCCAGGTTCAGCTAAGTTTTATGCAAAGCATTCCCTTTCCAGGGAAGTTAAGGCTCGAACGTGAGGCCGCAGAGTTTGATGCGCAGGCCGCTGGGCTGCGTGTTGAAGAACTTCGTCTGCAAATAATGGCCAATGTTAGAACTATCTGGTGGCAGGCCTTTTATCTTGATCGCGCACTGGAAACTGTCCGCAGTAATCGAAAGCTGTTTAGAGAATTCATTCAGATTGCCAGAAAGAAATACGAGACCGGAACTGGGCTGCAACAGGATGTGTTGTTGGCGCAATTAGAGTTGTCAAAGCTCATTGACCAGGAAATCAGCCTCGAATCAATGCGTGACCATCAAGGAATAACGCTGAATATTTTGATGGACCTTCCGAAACAGGGTGAGCTTGGTTTGGTCAGCGAAATGAAGCGAAACCTTGAAGAGGTTCAACCCCGGGAATATTACTTTCAGAGAGCTGAAACCCGTCCACTCCTGAAGCAGAAGATGGTGCAACTGGAGGCTGCGAACAAACGACTTAACAGTGCTGAAAAAGATCGCCTGCCAGATTTCATCCTTGGTGTTAACTACGGAGACAGGCAAGGCGACAATCCAAATGGTAGTTCTCGTGATGACTTTTTGTCAGTGATGTTAGGTGTCAAGGTGCCGATTTATGCCAGCCGTAGACAGGACAAAGCAATCGCCCAGCGTACGGCTGAAGTTCAAGGTGCTGTTTACGCATCACAAGATGTGCGGGGTCGGGTAAGGGGCGCGATATCAAGGTCTTTAACTGATTACTCCAGGGCTCGGAAACAATTTGAGCTTTTTGAATCGAGTATCCTGCCACAATCAAATCAGACTGTTCAGTCTATGCTTTCCGGCTATCGTGTGAGTCAGGTTGATTTTCTCAATTTGGTCCGCGCGCAAAGTACGTTGTTGAACTATGAACTACAGTACTGGCGCGCATTTGTCGAAGCCAAGCAATCCTTGGCGCGTCTTGAAGCGGCCGTGGGAGAGGTAAATATCTATGAATAAGTCGTTGATCACTTTCACACTGTTTATTTTTGTACTTGGTCTAGGCGTCGGATTTTGGCTGTCGAATTCAAACCAGGATGATCGAATAAAGGTGGCTGAGCCAGAACCGATTTTTTATCGAAGCCCGATGGACCCTACTGTCACTTCGGCGATGCCTGCGAAAGACACCATGGGGATGGACTACATCCCGGTGTATACAGAACAAGAAAACCGGGTTGAAAGGGAAGTGTTGTTCTACCGCAGCCCTATGAATCCGGAGATTACTTCGCCAATCCCGGCTAAAGGTTCAATGGGCATGGATTACGTCCCGGTCTATGCAGATAGACAGCTGACGGTTGAACCGGCCGGTACTGTAAGGATCGACCCGGTCGTTGTTCAAAACATGGGCGTTCGTACCAGCGCCGCGGAGAGAAAAAGCTTTGCCAGAACTGTTCGTGCCCTGGGACGCATCGATGTTAATGAAGAACGGATACTGCGGCTCCACCCAAAAGTAGAAGGATGGGTTGAAGAAATATTCATCGATAAATCGGGAGAGATGGTGGCAGAGGACGACATTCTGCTTGGAATATATTCTCCAAAGCTCGTTGCGACTCAGGAGGAATATTTACTCGCGCTTGCGGGAGAAGAAGCGCTGACTGAATTCACAATACCAGAAGTCAGAAAGGGGGCAGAACAGTTAGTTGAAAGTTCCAGGATCCGGTTGGAGTTCTTCGATGTGCCAGATCATCAGGTTCACGAATTGGAAGAAACCAGGAAAGTGAAGAAGAGTTTGCATATTCACTCACCGGCTGCCGGAACCGTGATCAACGTGGGTGTTCGAAGGGGGCAGTATGTGACGCCTAAGACTGAGTTGTACCAGATTACCGATTTGAGTGATGTGTGGGTGTACGCGCAGGTGTATGACTATGAGTTGCCGTGGATAAAGGTGGGTGATGAAGTCGAGATGGCCCTGGCCAGTTTGCCGGGAGAAGTTTTTGGCGGCGTCCTATCCTATATCTACCCTTATGCTGAAGCGAAAACACGAACCACAAAAGTACGGGTTGTATTTGAGAATACTAATTTCAAGTTACGGCCGGAAATGCTTGCTGACATTAAGATTCACGCAGATGTGCAGCACGATGTTCTGGTGATACCTACTGAAGCAGTCGTAAGGTCCAGCGACGAAACACAAGTGTTTGTTGACCGGGGTGAAGGAAAGTACGAGCCACGAACGGTGCGGCTGGGTGTGTCTTCCGGCAATCAAGTTGTTGTGCTGTCAGGGCTGGGACAGGCGGAAAAGGTAGTAACGTCTGCCCAGTTTTTGATTGATTCCGAATCCAAGTTGAACGAAGCGATCTCGAAAATGTTGGCTGAAGAGGAAGCCGAAGAGTCAAACGGTACTGCGACTGATCACGCAGAAACAGGAAGTCACCATCATGATTAACCGAATCATTAACCTTTCTCTGAATGACAGGGTGATGGTTCTATTGGCGGCAGTACTGTTGGCCATCGCCGGTCTGATGGCATACAGAACAACACCGCTGGATGCGATTCCTGACTTATCAGATGTGCAGGTGATTGTTTTTACGGAGTATCCTGGTCAATCCCCACAAGTTGTTGAAGATCAGGTCACCTATCCGTTGACGACGTCAATGTTGGCGGTACCGAAAACTAAAGTCGTTCGTGGTTACTCATTTTTTGGTCTGTCTTTTGTGTACATTATTTTTGATGACGATACTGACATGTATTGGGCCAGATCACGGATTCTTGAATCGCTGAACTACGTTAGTGATAGGTTGCCATCCAATGTGTCACCTACCCTGGGGCCTGATGCCACCGGGGTTGGCTGGATATACGAATACGCGCTTGTTGATCGAACCGGTAAGCATGATCTCTCTGAGTTGCGCTCTATTCAGGATTGGTACCTTAGGTACCCACTACAGACTGTAGACGGCGTCGCGGAAGTGGCGTCGATCGGTGGATACGTTAAGCAATACCAGATTGAAGTCGATCCTAATGCGCTTACCCGATTCAATATTACGCTGGAGCAACTTAAAACGGCAGTAAAAAAATCCAATAACGATGTTGGTGGGCGTCTGATTGAGCTTGCCGAAACAGAATACATGGTGCGTGGCACGGGTTATATACAATCTCTGCAGGACGTTGAAGAAATACCTGTCGGTGCTGGCTCTAATGGAACGCCGGTCAGAGTTCGCGACGTTGCGCGAGTCCAGTTTGGCCCTGAATTACGCCGGGGTCTGGTTGATCTTGACGGTGAGGGTGAAGTAGCAGGTGGCGTTGTTGTGATGAGGTTTGGCGAAAATGCGCTGGCAACAATTCAGGGTGTGCGTGCCAAAATAGAGGTGCTCAAAAAAGGCCTGCCGGTAGGGCGTCGAGATTGTGCCGGTTTATGACCGTGGTGACCTGATAGAGCGAGCAGTCGCCAGTCTGACGACCTCGCTGCGGCAGGAATTGGTCGTTGTCAGCATAGTGGTCCTGATATTTCTTCTTCACGTTCGATCTGCGTTCGTCGCCATGGTGACAGTACCACTGGGCATTCTAATTGCATTTATTGTTATGCGTTTTCAGGGTCTTAATGCAAATATTATGTCGTTGGGCGGTATAGCGATCACCATTGGCGCGATGGTCGATGGTGCCATTGTAATGATCGAGAATGCTCATAGTCGTCTGGCAGCGGCTACGTTGAGGAAAGGTGGTGAGCTTTCCTCTGATGAACGTTGGGCGACGATCGGAGAAAGCTGCCGTGAAGTCGGGCCCGCTTTGTTCTTCTCATTGTTGGTTATCACTGTTTCGTTTATTCCCATCTTTACGATGCAGGCGCAGGAAGGCCGTCTATTTAGCCCGCTGGCGTTTACTGCAACTTACTCCATGGCTGCTGCTGCCATCCTTACTGTGACGCTTGTGCCTGTCTTAATGGGCTATCTTGTAAGGGGGAAAATAGTCCCCGAAGCGGTTAACCCGTTGAGCAGAATGTTACATGCCGTGCATACGCCAGCGTTGAGATTCGCGATTCGGTTCAGGGGCATAACAGTGATGATCGCGGTTGCTCTGCTGGCGGTGACTTACTATCCGTATTCAAGATTGGGGAGCGAGTTCATGCCGCCCTTGGATGAAGGAGATATCCTATATATGCCAACCACCTTTCCTGGAATATCCATCACCAAAGCTAAAGAGCTACTTCAGCAAACTGACAAGATTATTGCCAGTTTCGATGAGGTCCGCCACGTATTTGGGAAAGTAGGCCGGGTAGAAAGTGCGACGGATTCCGCACCGCTTTCAATGATTGAAACAACCATTCGGCTCAAGCCCAAGGAAGACTGGCCGGACCCAACATTGTCCACCAAGGAGCTGACGCTAAAAATGGACCAGGCCATAAAGCTGCCAGGACTTACCAATAGCTGGACTATGCCGATCAAGACTCGATTGGATATGCTATCAACGGGCATAAAAACACCCGTTGGTATAAAAATATCTGGGCCGGACCTCGTTGTGCTGCAGGAGGTCGCTCAAGACGTTGAAATTACCATGAAGAAACTGCCGGAAACATTGTCGGCTTTCGGCGATAAAGCAGTGGGTGGTTATTATCTGGATATTGATATCAATAGAGAGCAGGCAAGCCGCTATGGATTGACTGTAGGTGCCATTCAGGATGTGCTGCAAAGTGCCGTCGGTGGTGTGAATGTGACCGAGGTCATCGAAGGTTTGGAGCGTTATCCCTTAAACATTCGCTACCCGAGAGCACTAAGGGGCGATATTGAATCGTTGAATAGGGTGTTAATTCCAACCCCCGCAGGACATCAGATACCACTTGGTCTGGTTGCTGATTTGAGCCTGAGTAGAGGTCCACCCGTTATCAAGAGCGAGGACTCGCGGCCAAATGCCTGGATATACGTTGACATATCCTCTTCGGATATCGGTGGTTTTGTCGATAGTGCGAAACAGCTTTTAGATAAAGAGGTAACGATTCCCGCAGGATACACCGTGTCGTGGTCCGGTCAGTTTGAGTACATGGAGCGTGCAGCGAAACGCCTACAGCTTGTCACGCCATTAACCTTGTTGCTTATTTTCCTGCTGCTGTATCTAAACTTCAGAAATGTTGTGGAGCCATTGGTCGTGATGTTGTCTATTCCCTTTGGGTTGTTAGGTGGTATTTGGTTGATATATGCGAACGACTACAACCTGTCTGTAGCCATTGCGGTCGGATTCATAGCGCTTGCAGGGATGGCGGCGGAGATCGGAGTGCTAGTATTGAGCTTCATCGATCAGGAAATGAAAGCGCGCCGCTCAGCAGTCGATCGTTTACTCACGATAGAGGAAGTAAGGGATGTGGTACTGACTGCAACCTCAAAACGGGTTAGAGCGGTTGTGATGACAGCAATGTCCACGATAGCCGGTCTGATTCCCATCCTATTAAGTAGTGGTGCCGGCTCTGATGTTACCCATCGAATCGCAGCACCTATGTTGGGTGGTATGGTTACCGTAATGATACTAAACCTGTTGGTGCTCCCTGTTATTTACAGCTTTGTGCTGGAGTTTCAGGAGCGCAGACGGGTTGCATGAATAGTGAAATGCAGCAGTAATGTGACGCCCACGACATGCTGCGAGTTTATGGTGCTGTTTGCGTCTGGAACGAGTGCCCGACCATGGTATCCAGCCGAGACTTTAAAAGCTGTCTTTACGCCGCCGCGTTTCGGCAAACACCTCAACAAGATCAGCGCCCTGTAAGTTGAGATTGGCTTGCAGGTCTTTACTCATCGGCCGCAGGAATGGGTTGGTTGCTTTCTCAAGCCCAATTGAAGAAGGCACGGTAGGCAAACCCCTGGCACGAAGGTCATCTATTTCCCTCGAGCGCTGCTGCAGGTCGTTGTTCTGAGGTTCTACTGAAAGTGCGAAAGCCGCATTCGCCTGGGTGTACTCATGAGCGCAGTAAACGCCCGTTGCGTCCGGTAATGCGGCCAGCTTCTGCAGGCTAGTCCACATCTGGGCAGGTGAGCCTTCGAACAGCCGGCCACACCCGAGTGCAAATAGAGCATCTCCACAAAACAGCTTTTCAGCGTCTGGGAAGTAGTAGGCTATGTGACCGATGGTGTGACCGGATACGTCAAAAACCTGCGCCTCGTGTCCACCGAATTGATAGGTGTCTCTGTCGCCGACCTTGATGTCAATGCCAGGAATACGGTCTGCGTCGTCTCTTGAACCGACGATCACACAGTTCCACTGCTTCTTTAATTCCAGGTTGCCACCGGCATGATCGAAGTGGTGATGGGTATTTAGGATGTGAGTCAGCTTCCATCCTTTTTGTGCCAGCGCCGCGTTAACAGGCGCTACTTCGGGTGTATCGATAGTCGCAGTAACACCAGTTTCCGGGTCGTGGATCAGGTAGCCGTAATTATCGGATAAACAGGGGATTTGATGGACTTCCAGAGTAGCCATGGTCTTTACCGTTAGTTTGCGTTGACGTAGATGATAGGATTTTTTTTCACGATGACTTTCCGCACGTTTGGTAGGGGGCATCGATCTTTAGGTTTTCGTACATATAACACTGCCTGGCCGATGAAGCTCACGATTAACAAACTTGAGGCGTAAATAGAAACACGAAGCCTCGATTGATTCAATGTTGCGTTAGTGGATCCCTGATGGCGAGTTAATAAAAGCTTTTCGATAAAAGCTACCCCACGGTAAATTCGACCTTGTGGTCGAGCATTGTTTCTTCCACAAAGGTGAAGTATCCACGAACACTCTGTCCGGAGAGAATCTGAGGCAGCCAGAGTCGATCGTCATCCCACATTTCGTCAAATGGTAATTCGTCGAGCTTGAACCAGAGGGGGATCGCTTCGTCAGTCTCCGTGGGCGTGCCTTCGTAGTCGGTAGCAATAAATACGTACCCGTGAATGCGGGGCATGTCCTCTGCGTGGAAAAATAGTTCTCCTGCGGCGCGAACATTCAGGGGGTTAACGACAAGCTCTTCATTCGTTTCCCTTATCGCACACGCTTCGGGAGTCTCACCATCTTCCAGTCGGCCACCGGGCCCGTTGATCTTGCCGGCGCCTAATCCTCGTTTCTTTCTGATAAGAAGTACCGAGTCACCCTGGATGATAAACATGAGAGTAGCGACTTCTTCGGGTTGCCAGGTGTCCCAATCAATGTCGTTGACTGGCATCGAAATATCATTCATTGGCATATACACCTATCGATTGCCCACTGCCTGAGCGGGCGAATTTTCCTTCCATGACGACTAACCATGGGTTGGTCTCGTGAATGGCTCGATTTGAGCGCGGCCATCGGATATTGATCGGCTCATCTTTAAGGCAGGGAGGGAAATCACACAGAACATGCAGTCCGGACTGACCCGCAGTCTTGATGGCCTGGAGTGCCTTCGCGGCATCCAGAGAATCCATGGATTCTGGCTCTTTATTAAATCCCAGACGATTCAACCCTTGGGTAATCATTTCCAGGACCCCAGGTTCCCTGGAAGATTCGATGCCTGGAATAGGAGCCTTGGAATCAAGGAGAAGGCCAAGGCCGTCTAGATCTGTGCTCATCGTGAAAACATTCATTTGAATCGATGCAGACTAACGGCTTTAACCCAGCCTCGCAATGTTCTGGTGTTCTTAAAGCGTTTCCCGCCAGACCTTCTTCAATAGGCGAGACAGACTTCTATTGGCAAGCTATTGACAAGCAGATTTCCCTGACTCTGGCAGTATGCGCGTTAGTGACGTTCGTCGTTTGAGTATCGAATACGCTGTATTGGTTTCCCGGTAATCTTATCCGCGGTTGTATCTACTAATCGCAACACAAACGGGCTTAAAAACTTGATGCCGGTGCTGGGTTCGCCAATGATGCGAGCCTTTACTGAATCGATATAGGGGGACCTCCCAGGGAGTCCGGGCAAGATCAGGACATGCGGGCGATGATGTTCCCGTTACTGAGATTTAGTTCGGGCGCCGCTGGCAGCGTGCAATCTGCGTGTTCGGGGAAAACACATTTACCTGAGTTAATATCAAACTGGTAACCATGCCACGGACACCTAACAAACCCTGCGTGGGTATCGATTGCAAGGAGTGGTCCCATCCGGTGCGGGCAAATGGTGGAAATGGCAACCAATCGGCCATCGACTTCCGCGATCTGGTATTCACGACGCTTTATCTGAAAAGTGACGGCATCTCCGCCAGCAAGGTTTGAACGAATGCTTGCCTCCTCCCCAAGGATACGTTCCGGGCGATCGTCTCTATTCTCGTGCAGCCGTTTATGACGTTGCTGCATCATGGCTTCATCTTCATCCCACAGCCGTGTGTAGAGACTGGTCATCACCTGGCCGAGATTTTCTATTTTGTTTTCTTCAATATTGGGCATGAAAAATCTAACTTGCACCTGGGTGGCGTCGTCTACATCGGTCAGTGTTGTCCATATCTCCGAGACCTGATGCCCCGCCTGGTAACTTCTGGCGACGTAGCTGTCTGCAGACGCGAGGGTTAACTCCACATGGTCTGTGTGATCGGCGTTTGACCAGGTACGCCAGCCCCACTGTCCACCCGTATCCAGCTCAACATAGTTGAATGAAGTGTCGTGCAGGTAAGGTAAATGCTCCCAATCCAGGACGTTCTCCCAGACCCTCACAAGAGGAGCCAGAATGAGCCGGTCATAGGTGGCTACCTGAACCATGTTGAGTGCATTCGGATTGAAGGTTTCGGCGTGATGCTGGTTAGCGGACATTGCCGCATTCTATGACGTTAAAGGGGGCAGAGGGAATCGTTAAAGCGTTAAAGGGGAAGGAAGGAATTACTATGCCTGCTGCTCATCCCTTCAGGTCACTTGCCTCCGTCCCCTTTAAGTTTAGGCGGGCGAATGTCCATAGTTATGCGTGATGTATAGGGGTTGTACTATTCGAAAATGTTATTTTATTGACCTAAAAGTGATCTGGGACGATATAGGGCTTGAAAAGCGGGAATTTGCCCACATCTATGGAACTAGTAGGCGTGATTGCCCTCTAAGTTACTGACTCGGAAGAGATTATGGAGAAATATTAAATGACAGCATTAGGTCAAACATCGCGGTTTCCAGTATTAAGTTCCGGAACTTTGCAGCGCTACCTGGATTCAATTCAGCAGATTTCTGTGCTTACGGCAGAGGAAGAAACTGAACTCTTCCAGCGCTTTCAGGTGGACGAGGATCTTGATGCGGCTCGCGAATTGGTCATGTCTCACCTGCGATATGTGGCATACATTGCGCGGGGATACAGTGGCTATGGTTTACCGCTGGAAGACCTGATTCAGCAGGGTAATGTTGGCCTGATGAAATCTGTCAAAAAATTCGATCTTAGCCATGGCGTACGACTCGTGTCCTTCGCGGTGCACTGGATCAAAGCGGAAATTCACGAGTATGTCCTTAAAAACTGGAAGATCGTGAAGGTCGCAACAACCAAGGCCCAGCGAAAGCTCTTTTTTAACCTGCGCAAGGCAAAGGAAAGACTGGGATGGTTTAACTCTGATGAAGTGAACCAGGTTGCGAGCGATCTTGGTGTTAAGCCGGAAGAAGTTCTGGAAATGGAATCGAGGCTCGCTAACTTCGATGAGAGTTTTGAGCCGGTCACCGCTAATGACGATGGCGAATTCAACTATAGCCCGTCAGGTTATTTGTCTCATGGTGAAGCCGAAGACCCTTCTTTTGTGGTATCAGAAGAAGAGCAAGCCGCCATCATTGCGGGTGGCATGGTCGAGGCGCTCAAATCCCTTGATGAAAGATCCCGGGATATTGTTGAGTCTCGTTGGTTGCAGGGAGAAAAAACCAGTTTGAAGGAACTGGCTGGAAAGTATGGCGTATCCCTCGAGCGGATACGGCAGGTCGAGGCGAAAGCCTTCAAAACAATGCAGCCATTCCTACAGGCGGCATAAAATAGGGTAAGCGCGCTACTTAACCGGGGTCTCATCCCGGTTTTCTAGTCTTCATACGGCTAATCGTCCTTTTATAAGTTTCAATGACTCAATGACTCAGTGTTTCAACGAATCAATTCGATCTGTTTCATCTTTGAGGCGTGGTCATACGAACAAAGGGTTGAGGTTTACCGGGCTGGCAGCATCCGTTTTATATTGATGTTTTTTTTCAGCCCAACAGCCACACAATAAGTAGGCCAGAACAGTAGTATTGCCCCTGCATACTCGCCCAATACGCTCATCTAAAACACTGTAATCTTTATCTCCAGGGAGATTGTCTTCGTGGTACTTTACGTTATCTTGAATAATGTGAGGCGACAACAGATGTCAGATTCCATGATCACTTCTGACCAGCAGTTCGATGGTGCAACCTGCGTAGATGAACTTAACAAGCTGCTAAGACTCCGAACGACACCCATTGGTATGAAGATGTTCAAAACCCGTGAAGAGATGGAGCAGGTGCCCAGAATCCGGCGACCGAAAGACATCCATACGACAGACCAGATTGTCGGCCAGGCCGCCAGGAATGGTTGGACAGTGGGCATTACCATGGAAGACCTGGTGGGTGCGCAGTGTGGCACCGTGATTGGTTTACACCCACGTAGTGATGAATGGCTTTCCGGGGATCGAATGGCCGGCGTATGGTATGCAGATCAGGAAGAAGCAGCTCGTCATCAGGCGGCTATGGACGTATTGGAGTATGGCCAATATGAAGCCATGGCAGTGAGTCCGTTGGCATCTGGTCGTCTTGACCCGCCGGATATCTGTCTCATTTATGCAACACCTGCCCAGATGATTCTGTTTATCAATGGATTACAGTGGACAGGTTATAAGAAGCTCGAGTTTAGCTGCGTAGGGGAGTCAGCCTGTGCAGATTCCTGGGGCAGGGCGCTTCAAACGAAAGAGCCAAGTCTTTCTATTCCCTGTTTTGCGGAACGACGTTACGGAGGGGTGCAGGATGATGAATTACTTATCGCAATCCCTCCATCTTTCCTGCCGAAGACCATCGCGGGTCTGCATGCGCTATCGAGCAATGGGCTGCGCTATCCCATACCCCCCTACGGAGTTAACAACGACGTAAGGGCAGGCATGGGCGTTAGCTACTGATTCATCAAGCGGTGAAGAAGTGCCCTCGTGCGACACCGGTGTCGTCATACACTGGCTCTTCCAGATCGACCCGGTATTTTTTGATGACATTGGTCATCGGTTTGCGATCGAAAGAGCCGAGGTACCCACCCATATCACGATACCAGTGAGTATTTAAATGCGCATCAAGCGTATCCTCTGAAGTCCACTCCTCGTAAACCCATACTCTTCCGGGTGTCAGGTGATCTTCCGTCCAGGAATAGGCTATGCATCCATCTTCTGCAAGCGCGCCTTCGATATGCGCCCGTGCACCCTTCAAAATTTCTGGTATTTGTTCGGGATGTTCAAATTCAAAGTATCCGGAAATGATAATTGTCATGGTTCGTCCTTTTTAGCTGATTTTATCTCAAGCTCAGAGCATAACGTTGCGCGCTGCAAACTGAAAGATTGTTGGGTTACTTTAGGGCTAAGCGCCTGTAAGCCTCTTTGTTGCTTCGCAGACCGACTTGTTCGCGCGTTGTGCAGACCAGAGCCATGCCAGCGCTATTCCAGAGGTATGCCAGCACAATGAGCAGATTTAATTTTCATGGGGTTCTTACCTGGGGCTATTGCTACAGGTTCAGTTGCGTTAATAATTGAGCGGTGTCGGGTTCCGCGGTAACCTCAGACCCTGCATACAGAGATTACAGACGATGGAAGTGACACAAGCCCAGTTAGATGCGCACTGGATGCCTTTTACGGCTAACCGGCAGTTCAAGAAAGACCCTAGGATGATTCACGAGGCAGACGGTCGATATTACAAAGACGCTGATGGGCGAAAGGTGTTCGATGGATTGTCCGGGTTATGGACCTGTGGCCTTGGGCACAACGTATCAAAAATAAATGAGGCGATAACGTCCCAGCTTTCAACGTTGGATATGAGCCCCAGCTTCCAGTTTGGACACCCGAAGTCTTTCCAGCTGGCGGAACGTATCACCGATTTTTCGCCTGAAGAATTAAACCGTGTGTTCTTTACGTGTTCAGGCTCCGAGGCGGTAGAAACTGCACTCAAAATAGCGCGAGCCTACTGGCGCAAGAAAAACATGCCATCAAAATCAAAGCTGATTGGTCGCGTAAAGGGCTATCACGGCGTAAATTTTGGCGGCATCTCTGTTGGTGGTATAGGGGCAAACCGGGCCATATTCGGGGAAACTTTAACGGTAGATCATCTCCGCCATACCATGTTGGAGAGTAATGTCTTTACAAGGGGCCAACCTGAAGAAGGTGCAGACCTTGCTGAAGAGCTTCTCGAACTGATTGGTCTTCATGATGCTTCAAACATTGCCGCGGTGATTGTAGAACCAATGCCGGGCTCTGCCGGGGTCATTCCGCCGCCCGTTGGGTACCTGAACCGGTTGCGGGAAATCTGCACCCAGCACAACATTTTGCTGATTTTTGATGAAGTCATCTGCGGGTTCGGACGCCTGGGTGCAAAGTCCGGCGCTGATGCGTTTGGTGTTACTCCTGACATTATGACGATTGCCAAACAGGTGACCAATGGAGTGATCCCGATGGGCGCCGCTATTGTCAGACAAGAAATCTATGATGCCTTTATGGATACGGATGCGCCCGAGTACATGCTCGAATTTCCCCATGGCTATACCTACTCGGCGCACCCGGTTGCCTGTGCGGCTGGGCTGGCGACACTGGATGTAATTGAAGACGAAGACATGTTGGGGCGGGTACGAAACATCTCACCATACTTCGAAAGTCTGTTGCATGGTCTTCAGAATTGCCCACACGTTACAGACATAAGGAATTATGGTTTGGCAGGAGGCATCACTCTTGAACACTATCCTGGTGAACCTGCCCGCAGGCCATATGAGGTTGCGATGAAGATGTGGGAGAAGGGATTCTATGTGCGATATGGTGCAGACACGATTCAGCTTGCGCCGGCGTTTACAGTTGAAGAAACCGAGATTGATAACCTGGTGAATGCGTTGGCTGATTGCCTTAGCCGATAAGGATAGATATGGAAATTGTAGGACATTTGATTGGTGGCGAACGTGTCACCGAAAACGTAAAAACGTTACCGCTTAACAACCCGGCAACGGGTCGTCAGGAAGCCGAGCTGGCGATGGCATCGGCAGATCAAACAATGCTCGCCATCAAGGCAGCAACAGAAGCCTACCCTGCCTGGCGAGCAACCCCGCCGGCAAAGAGGGCTCAGGTCATGTTTCGCTTTAAAGCGCTACTTGAAGCCCATGTTGATGAGATTTGCGCACTGGTCAGTCGGGAGCATGGAAAGATTCCGCATGATGCCGCGGGCGAGGTTCAGCGTGGTATTGAAAACGTGGAGTTTGCCTGCTTTGTACCTGAGCTATTGAAAGGTGAGTTCTCCAAAAATGTTGGCCCGGGTATCGACTCCTGGAGCGAGTTCCAGCCCTTGGGCGTCGTCGCGGGCATTACACCGTTTAACTTCCCTGTCATGGTGCCGTTGTGGATGTATCCACTTGCAATCGCCTGCGGCAATACATTTGTACTTAAACCCTCGGAAAGAGACCCATCGGCGACTCTCTACGTAGCACAACTGGCTCATGAAGCCGGTCTGCCACCGGGTGTGCTGAATGTGGTGAACGGTGACAGAGAAGTCGTAGAAGTTTTGCTTAACGACCCGGCAATCCAGGCGGTCAGTTTCGTTGGTTCAACGCCAGTCGCCGAGTCCGTGTATGTGACGGCGACCAATGGTGGGAAGCGTTGCCAGGCGTTGGGCGGAGCCAAGAATCATGCGATTGTTATGCCCGACGCGGACCTTGATAACGCGGTTCAGGCTTTAATGGGCGCTGCCTTTGGGTCTTCCGGCGAACGCTGTATGGCGATTTCGGTTGCGGTCGCGGTAGGTGAGCAGACCGCGACAAGCCTGGTTGAAAAACTTAAGGCGGAAATGTCCAGTCTGAAGGTTGGTAGCGCGCAGGATAATAACAATGATTTTGGGCCGCTTATTACTGCTGAACATCGCGACAAGGTGGTTGGGTTGATCACCAGCGCCGAACGCGAAGGTGCGGTGATTGCGGTAGATGGCCGGTCACCGAAATTGGCCGACGAGGATACTGGCTTCTTCGTCGGTGGAACCCTGATTGACCAGGTGCAATCGTCGATGAGCTGTTATCGCCAGGAAATATTTGGTCCAGTGCTCTGTGTAGTCCATGTTGATAATCTGGATGAGGCCATGCAACTGGTTGATGATCATGAATACGGCAACGGCACCTGTCTTTTTACAAGAGACGGCGAGGCAGCAAGATACTTTTCAGACAACATTAAGGCGGGAATGGTGGGCATCAATGTGCCATTACCCGTGCCTGTTTCCTATCACAGTTTTGGCGGCTGGAAGCGTTCGCTGTTTGGTGACTTGAGTGCCTATGGTCCTGATGGTGTGCGTTTCTACACACGGCGGAAAACGATTACCCAGCGTTGGCCGTCATCAACGGTAAGGGAGTCTTCGAGCTTTTCGTTTCCTTCGAGCTAGTGCTTATACGGAACGCTTCTTTAGAACACATCGCCGTCCCGGCGAAAGTTGTGGCTGCCAGGTAGACACGGGATGCCTTGCGGCACCCGGTCTGGTGATCCGGCAGCTTTGTCTGCTTCCACCTGGCTGATGCTCGGACGCGAAGCCAACTCGCCCATCAGTGTTGATATCTGCGGATGGCCCACCCGCAGACCTTTGCCCAGGTCAGCATCGGTAGTTGCAAGCGCTTCGTCGCTGGCAGTGGCGCTAAAAAATGCAGCAGGCAGGACTCTTCGAGCAACCTGTTCTGCATCCAGTTTCAGGTGGCAGCAAAGCTCAATCACCTTAGCGGCGTCAACGGGGTCTGAGGGTCGTAAAGGTGGTTCCGGTCGAGCCCCTTGCCGGTTTGCGGTTAGAATAGGGCTTATTCTATATCGGATCAGATGAATGGCTGATTGTTGCGAATCAGAATTGGAAGTCTCGGGGCTCGAGGCGTCACAGCGGCGGGTGCTGATTATCGTCCTGGTCATCAATCTGGTGACCTTTGTCGGGATGGTATTCGCATCGTGGTTAAGTCATTCCTCCGCCCTCTTGTCAGGGACCCTCGATAACCTGGGGGATGCGCTGACTTACTCACTCAGTCTTTTTGTCGTTGGTGCTAGCGTTACCGCAAAAGCCCGCGTCGCCGTTTTTAAGGGCGTGTTGATAGCGTTGGCTGCGATTGCTGTCGCGGCCCAAATTGTCTGGCGTATTTACCATTTGGATGTGCCTGTCGTGGCAACAATGGGCATCGCCGCCGTCCTGAACCTGCTGGCCAACGGCGTTTGTCTCTATTTGCTGAATGATCACCGGCATGATGATGTGAATATGATGTCTGTGTGGGAATGTTCAAGAAATGATGTCAATGAAGGCGTGGCAGTTATCGCGACAGTAGGGCTGGTCTGGTTTACCCAATCTGCGTGGCCTGATCTTTTGGTTGCCATCGTGTTGCTTGTCATGTTTTCGCGATCAGCAATCAGAGTCCTGACTTCTGCATTTGAACAATTGAACACAGCTTCCTTGCAAGACGCCTAGTCAAAAACAGTCGTTGATCGAAGATTGTTGTTGAGCCTGGGTTTCCCGAAGAACATGCTCAAAGGCGCAATGGCCTGCAGTTTTTTAGCCATGGTAAGGCAGCTGTCTTCTGTTAGTTATTATCGCTCGATAGTTTGTTCACCAACGCATTCAGTTGGCTGGTCTGTATCGAGTCGACGATGTCTGCGACGTCTTTCAGGCCGCCCGGTGCGTAACCTGTCACATTGTAGGTCTGGATAATTCGAGTGCCATCGGCCATCGGCTCAAACCGCCAGCTCATGCCGCCATGAACCCCCATCATCTGGAGCGAACCAAGTCCGCCCACCATTTTTAGTTCAACGCCGGGCTGGACGTAAGAGACAAGCATGTGCAGAACCTGGTTATCGCCGGATATTTCACAAAAACAGCCGCCGGCTTTGGGTTCTATTGAAAGATTTTCACTCTTTCCGTACCAGGTATGACCTTTGAGCCACCACTCTTCGATTCGAATAAATTGGTCATAGGATTCTACTGGTGTTGTCTTAACTTCCCCGGTAATGACCAACGTAAAACCGGTGTCTGCTTTACTGATGACATCAGCCAGTGCTACCGCTGATAGCAGAAACAGGGTGGCGCTAAAGACCCACTTCGTCATCGGTTATCTCCATAAAATCCTGCCAGATATCATCCATTTTTGGTCGCCACTTGACCATTACAGGGGAGCTGGCGGAATCAACGGGTAGCCCCTTAACCTTGGTTAAATAGTGGTACATGAATGCAGAAACACGTGCGTTGACCTCACAGTGCACCCAGATTCTTCTCTTTTCGAGAACCTTGAGAATACCGATGAAATCCTGCAGATGCTGGGCGGTTGGTTCGTCAAATGGAACCGGAATGTTAATGTACTGCATGCCAAGTGATGCGACAAGGCTACCTTCCTCGGGGATGGCGTTGTTCGAATCATGCATCGCAAGGTTAATCACGGCCTCGTAACCTTCATCAGCGATCCAGTGAAACTGGCGGCGATCGGGTTGCCCTGATGTCGCGATTTGTTCTGTGCTTTGGTGAAAATTGAGGGGTTTGTCTGCCATTAGCGTGAGCCGGTCATCAAATAATACCTGTATTTCGTAAGCGTTCTATTTCTTTGGGTTCGTAACCCAGCTCGGCCAGAATGTCGTCAGTATCGGCGCCAAGCATTGGTGGTCCGCTGCGCACCTCGGGCCCATCCACGTTGGTGACATAGCCTGCCTTTGCCACAGTCACAGTTGCATCTGGGTCCAACGGCGAAGGGAGGGTGACCAGGGCGTTTCTATGTGTGATATCCGGGTCGCTGGCAACCTCTGGAAGTTCACGCACTTCGGCGACGGGAATGCCTGCTGGTGCAAGCTGTTTCATCCACGCCGCGGTGGTCTGCCGGTTAAGCGCCAGGGACATGGCGTCAAAAATTGCCTCTGGATGATTGATACGTGAATCAGGGGTAGCGAATTTTTTATCTTCCAGCATTTGCTCGAGACCGAGTTCGGTAAACAGTTTTTCTACCTGTGGTTGTCGGAGCGCGGTTATCTGGATGTGTCCGTCCATGGTAGGGAACACGTTGGCAGTGGGCTGGCCCGTGGGGGAAGCATTTCCACGAAGCCCAATGAGGGTGCCCTGGTTAAGGTAGTTGCTGAACTGGGATGCTTGCATAATGATCGCGGTATCTAGCATAGCAACATCGATGTACTGGCCTTCGCCCGTAGTAGCTTTGCGGTAAAGGGCCGCTGAAATGGCAAATGCTGAATTAAGTCCAGTGGACATATCTACGGGCATATAGCCTGTTCGGGTTGGGCCTGTTTCCAGGTGTCCGTTCTGGGACATCATTCCGCTGGATGCCTGAATCGCGCCGTCATAAGCGGCTTCTCCGGCTTTGGGTCCAGTCTGGCCGTAGCCGGTGATGGAACAGTAAATGAGGTCGGGTTTCAGTTGCCTGAGAGTCTCATAGTCAAGACCGCGGCGTTGCATGGTGCCCGTTTTAAAGTTCTCAACGATCACGTCAACCGTGGGCAAAAGTTTCTTAATAATTCCAGCCGCATTTTCATCTTTCAAATTCAGGGTAAGGCTTCGCTTGTTAAGATTCATACCGATAAAAGACGGAGACATTTTTAGGTCTTCACCTGCGTTCATCAGGCCGCGAGTCTGATCGCCGGTAATAGGTTGTTCTACCTTGATAACATCCGCGCCGAGTAGCGCCAGTTGCATGACGGCGAAAGGGCCAGCAAGTACCTGCGTAAAATCAAGAATTCTGACGCCATCAAATGCCGTGGTCATAAACGACTAACCTTTTAGGGTCTCCGTAAATAAGGAGCGCTAGAAATTTGCGTATCCGCCATCAATCAAAAAGGTTTCTGACGTGTGATAGCTGCTGGCGCTGCTCATAATGTAAACGGCAATGCCAGCGAAATCTTCGGGTTGTCCCCAGCGGCGCATCGGAACGCGTGGCATAACGTTGCCCACAAATTTTTCTGAGCTGAAGGTCTGTTGCGTCATTTCAGTTTCGATCCACCCGGGAAGGATAGTGTGGGCAGTGACATTATGCCTGGCGTATTCGACAGCGAGCGCCTTGTTCATCGAGATCAAGCCACCTTTGGTTGCCGCATAATGTTCGCCGCGTGCCTGCCCGGATATCGCCGCTAAGCTGGCGGTTGAGATAAGGCGGCCAAAGGGATCGCCTGCTACAGAGCGCAGGCGCATATGTTCCGCCGCGCAACGAAAAGTATGGAAGACACCATCAAGGTTAACCTCCATGATGCGTGTCCATTCTTCCTTTTCCATCTGGTCGAATTGCGTTGGCCGACCACCGATACCGGCATTTGCAAAACATCCGTCTACCCGGCCGTGAGTTGCAAGTGTTTGCTTGAAGCAGGCTTCTACTGCCTGCTGGTCTGCGACATCGCATTTCAGGGCTGAAACTTTAGGGCCATACTGCTGCAGCGTTTCGAGCGCTTTGGCATTTTTATCAGGGTTGGTGCCCCAGATACTGACTTCGCAACCCTGAGAGGCCAGCCCCTCTGCCATGCCCAGGCCAATGCCACCATTACCACCGGTGATCAGTGCAACGCGGCCAGAGAGATCGAACAGTTTATTTATCATTTGCTTGTTGTTTCCCAGTACTTATCTTTGAGGAGTCGTTTGTAGAGTTTACCTGTTGGATGCCGTGGCAGCTCGGCTATAAAATCGATGGAACGGGGACATTTGATGTGCGATATCTTCTGCCTGGCGTAATTCATCAACTCGGCTGCCAGTGCTGGTCCAGCGGATCCAAAATCAGCTAGTTGCACCACGGCTTTCACTTCTTCCCCGAATTCTTCATTAGGGACACCGAAAACTGCAACGTCTATCACTTCAGGGTGGGTAATTAGCGCGTTTTCTGCTTCCTGCGGGTAGATGTTGACGCCACCCGAGATGATCATAAAAGACTTTCGGTCAGTAAGGTACAGGTAACCTTCTTCATCAAGGTGTCCGATATCTCCCAGGGTCGACCAGCCATTGGAGGTTCGGCTGGCATTGGTTTTTTCTTCGTCGTGGAGATATTCGAACTGCCCACCGCCTTCGAAATAAACGCCGCCGGCTTGGCCTGTTGGCAATACGACGCCCTCGTCATCCATGATGTGCACTTTGCACTCACCGGCGGGCTTTCCGACGGAACCTTTGTGACTCAGCCATTCTCTGGAGGTAATGGTTGTTGAACCGTTACCTTCGGTTCCCGCATAGTACTCGTGAACAATGGGTCCCCACCAATCAATCATTTGTTCCTTCACACTAATAGGGCAAGGCGCCGCTGCGTGAATGGCCACCCGGTGGCTGCTCAGGTCGTGCCTGCGTCGATCGCCCTCGGGTAACTTCAGCATACGAACAAACATAGTTGGTACCCATTGGCTGTGAGTGACCTTGAACTGCTCAATAAGCTCAAGCGCGCGTTCTGACTCGTAATGTTCCATCACAACACAGGTGCCACCGTATCGTAGAACATTCATCGTGAACCCTAAAGGGGCGGCATGGTAAAGCGGCGCCGGGGACAAATAGATAGAGTCTTCATCGAATTCGTATCGAATTCGTCGGGCTTCAAAAACCGGGTCTGGCTCGGCCCAGGGAACATCAACCATGGGTTTTTTTATGCCTTTCGGCATGCCGGTGGTTCCAGAGGAATAAAGCAGACTCTGGCCATAGGACTGATCAGCTATTGGCTCTGTCGGGTAGGGCTTGATTGCGTCTTCGAATGAACTGGCTCCCTGCGCAGTGCCATCGAGCATGTAACACGCAGGCTTGTTAACCAGCTTGTCTTTAAAACCATTGAATGTGTCTTCGAGCTGGGCGGACGTGATCAAAATTTTCGCGCCGCAGTCGTTGACAATATATTCGACTTCGTTTGCCTGCAGGCGGTAGCTGATCGCCGTAAAGTAGATGCCGGAACGATGAGCCGCCCAACAGATCTGAAAGAAGGAGCGATGGTTTTCCAGGCAGAGCGCGATACTATCGCCACGTTTCAGGCCTAAATCCCTGAACAGATGGGCGATCTGGTTAGAAACAGCTTCTAGTTCGCCGTAGCTGACGGTCAGGCCAGCGTCTGCCATGATATAAGCTGGGCGATCGGGGTCAAAATTTCCTGGGTACATATATAGGGTTGGCCCAATAATGGTCAAAGAAGTCGTGCAGCATAGCGAAATGAACCTGCTTTGATAAGACAAACTAATCTGACTCTGGATCGTTATCCGCTAAACTTGGCCCAATGGATGAAATATCTAACTACTATAAAGAGCGTGCGCCGGTTTACGATCTCGTTTATGGCTACCCGGAGCGCCAGGCTGATCTGCGTTTTCTTGAGGCCCATCTACAGGAGGTGTTTGATGGGTGTGGGGTGCTGGAATCGGGTTCCAGCCATCAGATATTGAAAAATTCTCCGACCCTGGAAGAACTGAAGCAAACCACTGAACCCTTTGGTGAGTTCCATAGCTATATTGACCTCAAGAATTTTTGGCTGTTTCAATACGTGTTCAAAAAATAGGTGAAATGACTGTGCCGGAACAAAAACTAGAACCGGATAATAATGCACTGAAAGTGCCCTTTGACGATCTGGGTTGGGTGGGAGTCGACCCAATGAGTGAAGAGGTTGTCGAATTAAGGGAGAACTTGTCTGAAAATAATGGCATCCGGGGTCTAGAGGTTGTCTCACCCGATGAAGTCGAGCGGGCCACAGAGATATTCCACAGGGACGGTTTTGTGGTGGTGCGAGATGTTCTGACACCGGAACAGCTGACTTACATTCAGCAGGGTTGCGATCGCGAAATACGTGAAATCATGTCAATGGATGGGAACCGGCAGGGAAACCGAGGCTCACATCGATACTCCTTTGGCAGCGCGAGTGTAACGGGCCAGCTAATGCACCATCTGGAATGGGCTATGCTGGTTGATCTGCCGTTGGTAACACCGATCATCACGTCAATATTCGGTGCGCCTACCTATATGTGCCGTGGTGCAGCCGGAGACTTTTGTCTTCCTGGCGCTGTCGAGTATCAGCGGCTGCATTCGGACATGGGAGATCGTCGAACTCATGGTGATTATGTGGCGGGGTCCTTTCATGATCACCGTGGCCTTCTTACCTATAGGGATCTTCCGGTGCCCAGCGTGGTTTGCAACTTCCTGATGATAGATTTCACAGCAATTAATGGTCCCACGCGCCAGATTCCAGGTACCCAGCACAATCATGATCCGATCCCGCGCTTGATGGATGAACCGGAATGGATGAAATTGTCGACAGTCTGTCCTGCTTCGGCAGGCAGTGTACTCATTCGGGATATCCGGGCGTGGCATGGTGGGACACCAAACTTGTCAAATGATGTTCGGGCGCTGCCGAATGTTGAGTATTGGGCGCCCTGGTATCGTGAACCTCACCACATCAGTATGCCGAGAGAGGTCTTCGATACGTTGTCACCACATGGGCAGGACCTGTGTCGATATATCGTAATGGACCCTGGCGAGAATCCTGCCCGTGGTTATCGAGACAACCTGGGTAAGACGCCTTACCTGATGCGGCGGGAAAATCAGGCGCTAACCTCCAGAGGCTAGCGTCAGGATCAGACGCGATTTTGATATATCCACCGGATTGTTTGACGAAGCTGCACACGATGCTGAAGCGCGGGGCATTAGTATGACCTGCGGGTTTGGTTGCGTAACAAGGTTCAGGTCTGCACTTTCATTGGCGATCAGGGTGATAGGATCAATGGCTTGCTCAAGCAGTATTTTGTTGAGCCTGCCCTGTTTATGCCGTTCTTTCGTCAGACCCTAACCACGATCATATCCTCACGCTGAAGATTTTCCGGTGGTGCTCCTGGGCGTTGTAGAACGTGTTTGATTAACCTTACTGCCCGCTGGCTGCGCGTCGATCATCTTCAGTCTGGTATTGCGGTTCTGTGGTACGTGGGCTTCGATGGTCCAGCTTCCCTTTTTCCCTTTCGTTCAGTATGTCCCAGCCTGCCTGCCACTCGAAGTCCAGCGGTACGATGCCCGGAGAGGTAATGTCTGCAAACCCTTTCAGTGCCTCGCGAACAACGGCAAGCTGATTAGTCTTATCCTTGAATCGGCCTGATTCAAATCCCAGCGGATAATTCACAAACCTGGCTCGAGGTGGTTTCCCCGCGCTCATGATATCAAGTGCACTTCCCAGGATCAGTGTTGGCAATCCGAGTGATTCGAAATGGCGAGCGATCAGACACACGGTCTGGTGGCAAACAGGTCACAAAGGGATTAACAGAAGAAGATCTAACTGTTCTTTAGAGACGGCTTTCTCGAGGTTGGGTAGCAGCTCGTTGATTACCCGATTCTTTGAATAGATTCCGCCCATACAGGAGAAGTAGTTCCCGGCCAGTTCGCCAATAATACCTTCTGATTCGAGCTGGTTGAGAGCCTCCAGGGGAAAGACTGTGCAAGGGTCCTGGCGGGCCTCTTCAAGGTAGTTTTCCATGATATGCGAGAATCGAATGTCTTTGACGGCGGTATCACTTGGGATCGCGCGGATGCTCGTGTCATCTTTGTAGTAGTAGGCAACCTGTCCGTGAACATACGTGCCCGCGCTAGAGATTAGCCCCAGCTTTGATTCTGATAGTGGTTTTGCCAGCGGCGAAAGTTTAGGTTCATCTTCAGCGTGGAACCATTGATAGGGTTCAAATCCCAGTTTTTCGTAGCTTTCCCGAGTCTGGCGAATATATTCTGTTGGCGTCGGCTTCATGGCATCCCTATTTTTCATAACAACCTATGTAGAGGTTCAGGTAAGGTGTAAAGGCTTGGAAACGGTTCCAAGTTTAATTACCCCACTGATGATACCCCGCAGTTGCGTGTACGGGAACGAGGGATTTAGATCAGCGGATAGAGGTGGTCGTAGATTCTAGGCAAAGAAGGGTCATTAGCGCCTGCCTTCAAGTTAGTAACAGTAATATCGCCAATAGTTGGAGTATGTGTGTCTGCGATTGTCAGGCATGGATGCTTAGTCTTGCGGACCGGGTGCAAACGTAGCATGTCGACCAGGTGCTCGGTCAACTGATCTACGAGATGCTGTAAAGCCTTTATACGCCTTCGACGGCGACGATAAACTGAACGTCGAGATGCCCTTCACGAAGTTTCTTTGCTTGCTGATATTCGGGGGAATACCAGAACTTATGTAAGGCGGCTTTGGACTCAAATTTTTCTAAAGTCAGGGCCGGAAAGTGATCCCAGTCGCCTTCCATCAACTCTATTTCACCGCTGCCGAGTATTTCTAATCCAGCGGCTTCTGCCAGCGGCACGGCTTGTTTCCGGTATGGTTCGAGTGCTTCTTCGTTTCTAACTTCGGCACTCACAACCAGATAAACGGGTTTTCTGCGTTTCATTATGGAAATGTGAATGACGATGCCAAGCGCAATCCCGACGCCAAATGCTATTACGATAGGTAGGTATGCCATGTAACACTCCTTTGTCAGCTGTTCAGGGACGATAGCTTATAAATAGATCATACGGTAAGCCCTTAGGTCACGTTCCGTTACATTCAACGTGAGGTGAAACGTCGCCTGAGTGCAGAGGGTATAACGATTCCGTTCCCACACCGAGATATCCATCACTACTCCGTGGAGGATAAGCAGCCCATCGCTTGAGTCATGCATACGTCTTGATTTCGAGACCTAATGATCGAGAATGGGAGCGCAAAAGAGCGCTTTTTCAAAGCGTGGAGGTGGTTGTAATCCCATCTGCCAGTAGACAGGGTTTCCTTATTGTACCCGGGTTGCGACGAATTAGGGCGCTAGGCCAAATGGTCGAACGGTACTCGATGAAACCGTGGTCTTAGCTGACTTTCGCCGATACAGTGGATTTAACCATCACTAACCAGCCATCTTCGTTTTGTCATAACGCGCAACGCATAGCGTGTATGCGCGCACATCAAATCTGCTGTTTGTAAAATAGTGGCTTAACCACGATGTCAAACACGTATAATCGCCGGCCAGACCGATATCGTACAAGGGACAGATTTGATGACAAGGGATTACATGGCGCTACTTTTGGTAGCGGCTTTGACCGCGGGTGGCGTCCAGGCCGACGAGCTAAAGATGAAAAATGGCTCTCTCTTGGTGGGTAAAGTCGTCAGCTCGGAAAGTGGCTACTTTGTTTTCAAGACTCCGTTTGCAGGTGAGATTAAGATCGCGAGCGAAAACGTGCTTGAGGTTAGAACCAAAGAACCGGTGACGTTAAAGATGGCTGATGGCACCATTTACAGAAAAAAATTGATTGTCTCTTCTGAGCAGGGCACTGCGGTGCGCAGCGAGGGAGAGGCTCCGGTTTATTTCAAGACCAGTGATGTCGCCCTTGTGAACCCAGAGCCTTGGCTGCTTGGCGAAGGTTATAAATGGTTCGGTCAGGTGAACGCCGCATTGTCCATGGAGCAGGGTAATACTGACAGCGACGAGTATGATGTCGATTTTAAATCTAGCTGGCGCAGCCTTGATGATCGCTACATTTTAAAGGGCATGTACGAGCGGGATGAGAGTAACGGTGTTAGGGACAAGAGCCAGTGGCGGATCGGGGGTAAGTACGATCGTTTTTCCAATCAAGACACTGATAACTACTTTGGTGGGCAGTTAGTCTTTTACCAGGATGAGTTTGCGGATCTGGATTTGCGGACCACTGTGGGACCTTATATCGGTCGAAATTTTTTTGAGAGTAGCCGACTGTCGCTATCAGGGGAGATTGGCGCAGTCTACGTTGATGAACAGTTTGAGGTTGCTGAAGATAGTGACTTCGTCGGCGGTAACTGGGAAGTCAGCATGACCAGCGATATTCTCCCGAAAACAGAGCTCTATGCGAGTCAAATTGGCATTGTTAACTTTGATCAGATTGATGGTGTTCTGGTGGATACCATCATCGGAGTGCGTTTCCCTCTGATCTCCGGGCTGCAGACCGCCTTTGAAATCAAGCTAGAATACGACGGTGGTGCGGTGGGTAGCGTCGATAAGCTGGACCAGACCTACAACTTTAAGCTGGGTTATACCTGGTAAGCGTTCACTGCTTTTGCCAATCAACCCCCCTGTTTTTTGGGGGGGGGCTTTTTCGCATATTCCAGCAAACAGGCCTGGACTAAACTAAGCGGGTATAACCCTGCCAGTGGACTTAGTGTCCGGCGAATACCTGCACCCCTTGGGCCTGTCGTAGCCCTTCGAGCTCGCCTCAAGTTGGCTTTCGACCTGTACAAAGACAGATTCCACCTGTTCGACCTGGCTCCGGGCAGCATTAACCGCTGCCATCTGCTCCGCCGATAAAAGATGGTAGCCGATGTCGGGCCAGGGGGTGAGTTGCAGCGGTCATTATGGAATTCCCTTGGGTTTGTAAAAATCGTAAGCCAACGCAAATCTGGAAAGACATCAACTCTTCTAGTGTTGCGAAACTTTGCCTAGATAGCTGGTTGGTGCTGGCAAACAGCGTCGAAGGCGTCACTTAAGAAAGGCTCGATTCGACATAATTGTTAGAAACAGTGTTTCTTGCGCGTTGGGTTGAGTGCAGAGGGCATGGACAACTTACCGCTGAAGTCGCACGTACAATCCAGGACCCTTGATACCACCTTCGACAGGCAGTTGCCTATGATCGAAGAAAACAGATAGGCTACCCGATCCAATCACTACATCACTAAAAAGGAAACGATGACATGCTGAATCACGTCATGATCGGTTCAAACGATATCGACAGAACAAAAAATTTTTATAACGCTGTATTAGCGGTCCTAGGGGCAGGCGCCCCAATGGAGCATGTGAATGAAACGGGGCAGACCCGTCTTTTCTATATTCATGATGGCTCTACTTTTAGTATTAGCGAACCGATTAATGGGGAACCCGTCAGTATTGCTAACGGCTCTACCATCGGCTTTGTATGCAATTCACCCGAGCAGGTGAAAGCGTTGCACGATGCCGCTATCGCCAATGGAGGTATCAGCGTGGAAGATCCTCCGGGTGCTCGGGACGGCACGATGGGCGTGATGCATCTGTGTTATTTTCTAGACCCAGATGGACACAAAATTTGCGGTATCCATCGACCAGCATAAACACTGTAGGTGCGCTTTTCCGTTCAAGGCGGGCGGCGTGGCAGTTTCTTTAGAGGGCCTGCAGGGTCGCTGAATAAGTGTCGCTATACCGGAACCGGGTAGCGATACTTTTTTAGCAAGAGGAAAGCGGTACTTTTCTTAATGTCTGAACCCTGGTCAGAACTCTTTCGGTTACCCAACAAGCTAGCCTGCCCCATGCTGCGGACCAGTCGTTTGGCCCAGCACAGAAGGCGGCTCCGGCAACTGATCAGGCACCGGCCAAACCACCGGTAATCCTTCTCCTTGCATCAATTCACCAACACTAACCCGTGCCCGGTCAAGCGGGAATGCGGGCCAGTTCTTCGTCCGTCTGAAACCATCAGCGAAGTAAATGACGGTGAAAACTCGGCGAGCCCCATCTGACTCGTTAGCAGCTGCCTGATGCACAGTGAATCCTGAATGCCAGACAACCGAACCTGGGTCAACACTGACCCATTCGGGCGACAGTCCGTTCAACGCAGGATCAGCGAGTATATTATAGGGCTCTGTTGAATGGGTAATATCAACAGGACGCAAGGCGCCAGCCTTATGGGAGCCAGGCACGTAGGACATCGCACCATTTGATCTTTGAATGGCATCAAAGGGTATCCAGGCGCTGACCAGCGGTACCTCGCCGATTGGCCAGAAAGTCTGGTCTTGATGGGCATCGGTTTCACGGCCGCCTGGTTCCTTATAGAGCGCTTGATCCTGCCAAAGCCGAACGGAAGAAACGCCCAACAATTGAGCCGCAATCCCTGCAAGCCCCGCATGAAAGGTCAGAGGACGAACGTCAGAGGAGGTCTCCCAGAGACGCATGCACTGTATAAAAGATTGCTCGTAAGCAGACTTCTCATGGATACTACGTTTATCCGTTGAGGTCCTGTTTGCCACTTCTCTGTCGACCCCGGTGGCATGACGTGCGAGTTCTAAATTCTCAAACACGTTCTCTGTAAGCACGTAACCTTTGTCCCGAAAGGTTTGTATCGTTTCGGGCGTTAATACCAGGGGATAAGTTGATTCTGCCGTCATCATTCCTCAATTTTTTTCAGGTTTGCTCCAATAGCGCTTTCGAGTTATTTCTCTGCCGTTAGAAAAGCAGACCGCTGGCGCCATTATAGCAGCGACCAGTCGGGAGGAGTTTCGGGATGACTGAGCTCGCCTTTTGCGTTTCTAATCACTCGTCTTTGCTCATCCAGCCAGCCTTGCCAATCAGTGCAGGGTACCAGCTCATCCGCCCTGGTACGCTGATGCATTTCCAGCAGCACTCGCATTTTTTCAAGTTGATCGTGGTCAGTTAACGCTGTGTTATTGCGTTGCAATGGATCAGCGCGCAGGTCATACAATTCTTCCTCTCCTGACAATCGCTTGCAATACATATGCGACCGGGTGCGTACACCTCGCCATTCCGCACCGTTTTGAAACCAGTCAAAGTATTTTGAGAAATTCATCAAGAAAACGCTATCAGGTGCCGCCGTCTCTGGCTGTTCCCCCATTGCTATGTTGGATGCTAAATTTGTACCTTCTACTGTTTTGGGGACAGGCACTCCGGCCAAACCACACAGTGTGGGAAAAAAATCGACCATCGACAAGAGCGTATCATTGCGCGTGCCAGCTGTAATTTTATCGGGATATGAAATGATGCCGGGAACGTGAATAGATGCATCATACGGATTTTTTTTTGACCAGGGGCTAACCCCCTGTGAGCCACCCTGGGTACCGTGATCCGAAGCGAACACCAAAATAGTGTTATCGATTAAGCCTTCTTCTTCCAGATAGTCCATTAATTTGCCTAGCATCTCATCGATGGCCAAAATCATTGCCAAGTAGTGGCGATACATTTCCTTTGCGGCTTTCAACATTGAGGTCGGCACGTTATCTGGCAGCACGAGTTCATCGGGCAACATTTCATAGTAGCGATCGGGTGCAAATTGTTCGGGCGTGTAGTGCGGCTGATGCGGGGACAAGAACATCAGGAAAGGGTCGTTTTTCGACTCGTTCATGAATTCAAAAGCGTAGTTTAGTAAGCCTTCTGTTTCGTAACCTTCCCAGCGCTCGTAGTTCCAGTCATCTTTGTGGACAAAGCCATTGAAGTACACCATGTGCTGGTTGTAGGCGCGCCAATATTCAAAACCCAGTCGATCACGGCCCTTGGGAACCCAGTCGGGCTGCATCGGCATCCGGTCCAAGGCGGGCCAGTGTCCGGTATGCAAGTGCCACTTGCCAATCCAGGCGGTCCGATAGCCCTTATGAGAGAAAGCATCTGCTATAGAGATCTCAGAATGTCGGGTACGGGTTGAATTGATCAGGTGCCCGGTGCTCTGGGGATATCTGCCGGTCACCAACATCGCGCGTGCCGGTGTGCAGACAGGACAATTAGAAATAGCGTTATCTAGTGTGACTCCCCGATCCGCAAGCCGGTTTATGTTGGGTGTTTCGATCTGTGTTTCAACATAGGCACTGTTGCCATACAAACTTAGCGTTTGCGCTCGTAACTGATCAGGAAAAAGGAAGACGACATTTGGCTGCTCATTCAATGATGTTCACCCCTGGTCTTCGTTTAACAAACGTTTAGTCAGCAAGGCCTCAAAGGCGGTTTGATCCTTCCATTGCATTGCGCAGTTCACTAGCTGTCCGCCGTTGTCCACCAAAGTCCTGCCATCATCAGTGACAATAATGGGTAGTTGTTCCATTTCAAGAAGCGATTCGCTGAAGGCTAGATACACTGCCACAGTATCGTAAAGCAGTGAAGACTGAGCATTGGGATTCATGTGTGAAAGAATCGGCCAGTCTTTCACTTTTTCGCACCAGGCGAAGTGGTTTTGGATAACAGCCTGGACAAGTAGGTCGGAAGAATCTTTCAGACGTTCGAAATTATTGCCTTGTAAAAAAACATTGCCGCAGGTGTCGAGCGGCGTAATCGTCAGATCCCAGGGCGTTGCAAAGACCCGTTGGCAGGCCATCGAGTGCTTTTTAACATTGTATTCTCGCATTGGCTTGTCAGCACCCAGATAGCCACGTCGAATACTCCCGTGCATACCAACAAATTTTGAGTTGTTTACTATCGAAGGCTCACGAGCCAATGCCGCGGCAATATTAGGAACAGGGCCAATACTAATGATGCTGACTTTAGCCGGGGAACTCATCACTGTATTACAAATCGCACCAACACCATCCATGAATACCGTTCCCGGATAATGCTCTAGCCGGTAGTCGCCAAGCCATTTCGAGTGGGTTCGCGCTGACTCGTCAAGCGGAATGCCAACGCCGACAGGTATGTCCGTTCGGCCCGCGACCTCAAGCAGTTTTGCAACAAGACTTGCAGAATAATGGGTATCCCCTGTATCGGTGACGATGAGCTTAACGTCAAGCTCGGGGCAGCGCAGAAGGAAGGCAAGCGCCCAAACATCATCAACATCGAAGCCGATATCGGTATCAAGTATTACGGGTATAGGCACTGCGCATTACTCAACATACGGAAGCGTGGATTATACGAAACAGAAACACCACGACCAACCGGTTTGGAACGAAATCAGCGCGAATGTGGCAGTGGTCTATTTTGTGGCAGTGCCTTGAGGATCGAAGCGGTGAAGGCTAAAGGAAATGGCCCGCCCAGAGAGATTCGAACTCCCGACACCCAGGTTCGAAGCCTGGTGCTCTATCCAGCTGAGCTATGGGCGGCTCAAGGAGCGGCGATTATAGTGAAAAGCTGGCGCAGTGACTACAGCGGGCTTTAATTTAGTTGGCATCGCTTCCCATTCGCCAGTTAACGGGTATCATCCGCTAGGCAAATAATGAGACTAATCGTTGCTCTTTCGTCTTGTTGACCTGATGTATCTGGTGCCCACGCTGCTGGTGTGTGCTGGGGTTTACCTTGCGACTGTCTCTTATTCTATCTCGGTGGTTGATACCGGGCTGTTTATGATGGTTTGCGATGCGAACGGTATTGCGCATCCACCCGGATTCCCGCTTGCTACGCTGATTTGTCACCGCGAATGTCGCTTCCTTTTGATGGTGCGATTCCCGGGAATTTGTTCAGTACGCTGTTTTCTATCCTGACGCTGTGTGCCCTGTACTTTCTTTGCCGGTTGATTGACCTGTCAGAACTGGAGTCGGCATTGGCGGTCGGGGTGATGGCGGTGTCCACTGCTTTTTGGTCCCAATCTATTGTGCTGGAGGTCTATACCCTAAATAGCTTCCTGTTTATCTGCATGATGATTTGCTGTTTTTGTTTTTCCCGTGCGGGTGATGGTCGCTGGCTGGTTTCGGGTTCTCTATTTCTGGGCCTTGGGCTCTCGAATCATTGGCCGCTGATTGTTGCTTCTTCGCTTTGTCTGCTTCCTTTCCTTCTCTGGAAAATTCACCCGCTGTTTAAAGGTGCTGAAGAGCCCGATGTTATTGGGTGGATGTGTATTGTTACTTGCATTGGGTTTGTCGCCTTACCTGTTGATGTTTACCAAGTCCGGCAATCCCATGACCACGATCGGTGACGTGAACTCTTTTTCCAATCTATGGCTTTATTTATCACGTAGTACCTATGAGGATTCCTTCACAAACAGGCCAGGCAGTGACGCGGTCGGCTCGTGATTACGAAATGTACTTCAAGCTGGGTGAGCAGGGTTTCGGTTTTAACCCGGGCCTTGATGCTTTTATGCGTGATCTGATGTTAGCGCTAAAGGAAGACATCGTGCGCGAACCGTTCATTAAGGGGTATCAAGGGGTATCTGAACACCGTTTTGTCTCAATACGTCCGTGCTGTGGTGGGTGACGCCCTGATCGCTGAAGGCCTTTCGAAGGATCAACTGATTCGCTTAGCGCCTGTCACCAAGACGTTTCAGGCAAAAATCTGGACGCTGTATCATCTCGTGAATACACAAGAGTCATCGATCGATCACGAGCAGTTGGCCAACCTTGTAGTGGAAGGTGAGCAGCAGCTTGAGGCTGATACCCCGCAAGATGCAGCGCGTCAGTTTTTATTCTTGGCGGGAGATGCTTATTTTGAAACTTTAAACCGGCGGGATAAGGCAGTTATCAGTTACCAAAGGGCGCGTGCATATGATGTTGACCGAGAAACGTGTAAGCATCCTATAAGAACCCTGATCATGGCCGCATAAGTCGCAGTAAGTTGGGCGGGGAACTATACTCACCTGACCCTGCAAGTATAGGTCAGTATTTACGGTCAAAATCGATATATAATTGGTCCAATTGAAAATATTTGCAGGTAATACTGCAATTTAACCTAATGCAGAGATCTAATGACACTCGAAGCTGACGTAGACATTGACGCCACTGGCCTTCGCTGCCCGGAACCGCTTATGGTGGTGCGTAATAAGCTGATGGATATGTCGTCGGGCCAGATCATTAAGATCACTGCAACCGACCCTTCAACCTCCTGGGATTTTCCGAATTTCTGCAAGTTCCTCAGCCATGAAATGGTTCATCAGGAAAACGAGGGTGATATCTACCTTTACTGGATAAAGAAGGGGTAGACCACCAGGCCATGTCATTAACTGTTCACCACTATTTCGCCTATGGCAGCAACATGAATCCTGACAGGGTCCGGCAGCGTAAAATGTCGTTCGAGTCCGCAGATTCGGGCCACCTGTTTGACTATTCGCTCAGGTTCAATAAGCGTTCTCTGAAGTATCCTGGCGCCGCCGCAGCCAATGTAATGGCAGTGTCCAATGGGGTCACGGAGGGAGTGGTTTATCGGCTGGTTGACCCAATGCAGATCGAAATGATGGATCCCTACGAAGGTTATCCTGTCCGGTATACCCGAATCGCGCTACCGATTGTAACCAGGGCGGGTGTTGTTGATGCGTGGGTATACATTGCCAATAAAGATCATGTCACTGAAGGACTGGCTCCTGCACGGTGGTATTTAAATCACTTGCTGGCGGGCAGGGATTATCTTTCAGTGCCGTATTTCGAGTCTCTTAGCCAAACAAAATGTTTGCATGATTCAGATATCGAGCCTGTTTGATGCTTGCTGAGCAGATTTGTGAAACTTTTAACCGATGCTTCGTACAGTCTCACACGAAACTGGTAGGTGGTGCGTCCGAGCCCCTTTATGAACCTGGTAGGCAGGAAGCCCGTGTTTATTTTCGTGAGGATTACGCGTCAAGCGCGCTGCACGAAATAGCTCACTGGTGTATTGCGGGCGCCGACCGTCGCCAGCAACCTGATTATGGTTATTGGTACCGCGACACGCGAGACGTAAAGCAGCAACGCACCTTTGAAACTGTCGAAGTAAAACCGCAGGCGCTAGAGTGGATTTTTAGTGTGGCGGCGGGTATAGATTTTAGGGTGAGCTGCGATAATTTTGATGAAAGTACACTCGATATGAGTGGTTTCAGCGCCGAGGTGCATGCCGCGGTCATTGCCTGGCTGGATGGTTTGCCGCCCAGAGCAGAGCGATTTATTCACGCACTTGTTGCGCAAACAGGCAATCAACAAGCGCTGACAAGTGACACCTACAGGGAGCCGCCAAAATGAATGACGCCAGTACCAATGCTATCCCCGATAGCTACAGTACAGATCCGGGGTTTGATCCGGCAGAGGATCATACGGGCCCCTTTTACTACTTCGAGACTTCTGAAGGTTTCGACTGCCTGTTCATACCCAAGGCAAAGAACTGTAACGTCAACGGGCTGGTCCACGGTGGCGTGCTGATGACATTTGCGGATTTTTCGCTGTGTATGGCTGCAACCAATCATTACAGAGAAGAGAGCTGTTCTACTATCAGCTTTAGTTCAGAATTTGTATCAGCCGCATCCAGGGGAGAGTTGATTCGCTGCTTACCAAAAGTTATCAGAAAGACAGGTTCGCTGGTGTTCGTTAGTGGTGAGCTAGAAAGTAATGGTGACGTAGTGATGACCTTTAGCGCGGTAGTAAAAAGGTTACGTGAGCGATGACAGAACCCTTATACCTGGTCGATGCTTCTATCTATATTTTCAGGGCGTACTTTTCTATTCCCGATACCTTCGTTGATAACAGGGGCGAGCCGGTTAATGCCGTGTATGGCTACACCAATTTTATGCTCGAGCTGCTAGAGAAGCAGCCGCAATATATATCCTTTGCGTTCGATGAAAGCCTGAACACCTGCTATCGCAATGATATCTATCCGGAGTACAAGGCCAATCGCGATCTTCCCGACGAGAACCTGAAATTCCAGATCGAGAAGTGCCAGGAAATTACCCGTTTGCTCGGCGTGCATCATCTGAGTCTCAAGCGCTACGAGGCGGATGACATCATCGGTACGTTGCATACGAAGTTTGCTGCAGACAGGCCAGTCATCATTGTCACTCGAGACAAGGATCTGGGCCAGTTACTTCGGGCCGATGACATACTCTGGGACTTCGCAGCAGACCTGCGCGCTGGCCCTGCTGAGGTGAAGGAAAAATTCGGTGTGCATGCTCATCAGATAGCCGATTATCTTGCGCTGGCCGGAGATTCTGTCGATAACATACCCGGCGCGCCGGGTATTGGCGCTAAATCAGCGGCAAAGATTTTGGCTCACTTCGGGGATATTGATTCTTTGTACCTTGCCATTGATGAAATAGAAAACATCGGGCTTCGCGGTGCCAGCAAAGCGAAACAGACTTTGCTGGAATGTGAACACAGGGTTCGAATGTTCCAGGAAATTACCAGGATTAAGTGTGACATTGATATGGAGGTGTCGCTGGAGGACCTTGTACCGTCTCCGGCAAGCGCGAACGAACTTGGATCTTTTTGTGACGCGATGAATTTCGGTGAACGTGTCCGCGAAAGATTGGCAGCCATTGGACAAACGTCGTTATCGCAGAACTCATGACTGACCGGAAGATGAAGGTTGGTCTGCTACTAAATCCCAAAGCGGGTGTGGGTGGGCCGGTAGGCCTGAAGGGCAGTGATGGTGTTTATGGCGAAGCAATGTTGCTTGGTGGACAAAGTAAAGTCGCTGACCGGGCAGAGGCTTGCCTTGAGCGTATTGTTCATGATGGCATCGAATGGTTCACCGTGCCTGGTGAGATGGGTGGGGACAGCCTTGGCCATCTGGGTATCACCTGTCATCTGGTTGGTGGTTTGATAGCCGCCGACACATCGGCTGAAGACACACGTCAGGGTGTTCGTTTGTTATGTGAACAAGGCGTTGACCTGCTGCTATTTGCGGGCGGTGACGGTACAGCAAGGGATGTTGCCGACAGCATTGCGAATGTAGCGGCGGTGCTGGGAATTCCCTGTGGCGTGAAGATGCACTCCGGCGTCTTTGCGACCACGCCCGTTACGGCGGCAACACTCGTCAATAAAATGCTCGCGGGGGAAATCCTTTCAGTCGTGAAATCGGAAGTGCGGGATATTGACGAAAGTTCGTTCCGTGAAGGCATTGTAAAAACCCGGTTCTATGGTGAGTTACCGGTGCCCGATGATCTTCGGTACGTCCAGCAGACCAAAGTGGGAGGTAAGGAAGTTGATGCGCTGGTCGTTCAGGATATTGCAGCTTACTTCGCTGAAAACATGGATTCAGAGGCGCTTTACCTTATGGGCTCTGGATCTACCGTTGCGACACTGATGGACTCCCTGGGTCTTGAATCTACCCTGTTGGGCATCGATGTAGTCAGCAATGGTGAACTCCTCGCAGCCGATGTCTCGGAGAATCAAATTATGGAATGGATAGAAGATGCGCCTTTGGCAAAAATTGTCGTCACGGCGATTGATAGACAAGGTCATGTCTTCGGTAGGGGAAATCAGCAGCTTAGCGCTAGAGTCATTCGAGGAGTTGGGGTTCGCAACCTGGAGATTGTCGCGACCAAGTCCAAACTCTTGAGGCTTGAACGTCGTCCGCTGCTGGTAGATACCGGAGACGTTGATCTGGATGAGGCATTGGCTGGAATGAAATCTGTTCTCGTGGGTTATGATGACTGGGTGTTGTATCAGGTCGCGTAATTGGGAAGGAAGATTAGGCTTGCGCCACAATTCGGTCAGGATCAGCCGTAGCAGTTAACAAAAGAAATTAAGGAACAAACATGAAGCGATTACTCCTGGTTAGCATGTTAATGATATCAACGGCGTGTGCGCCCGAAGCGTCCAAAGAACAAAAACAGCCTGATGAACCCGTGTCAATCGGGGTCGAGCAGAGTGCGCCTGCTGCGATGGAAAGCGCTAATGATGCATCAATGGATGACACTGCTGGAATAAACATCGATGAGTCCGATCCCGATTGGAAATCAAACCTGCAGTCGCCCGAACTCATGAGCTTCGAACCCGGCCAGGAAATCATCTGGAAGCTTGAAACCAATGTGGGTGACATGAGGTTCAAGCTCTTCTCTGACATCGCGCCGATGCATGTGACGAGCACCGTTTACCTAACGGAACTTGGGTTTTACGATGACGTGGTCTTCCATCGCGTTATTAGTGGCTTTATGGCGCAGGGTGGCGACCCGCTGGGTATTGGTCAGGGTGGCCCTGGATACCAATACGACGGTGAATTTTCGCCAGAAGTCCGTCATGACCGACCCGGTCTGCTGAGTATGGCCAACCGTGGTCCCGGAACTGATGGCAGCCAGTTTTTTATTACCTTCGTTCCCACTCCCTGGCTTGACGGTAAACACACTATCTTTGGCGAAATTGTCTCGGGTAAAGAGACGATTACTGAATTGGAAAAGCGCGGCAGCCGATCCGGAAAGACCAGCGAGCGCCTGTTGATTGTCCGCGCTTCCATTGAAGATGGCATGTGATGAGCAGAGCCATCTTAGATGGCTGTAGTTTGTATCACGCATATCTTGGATACCGGCGATACGCAGTAATCCTGATAGAGAAAAGTGCAGCCCCCTAACTATGCAAGATATGCCTGACTACTTTGGCGATCGCAATTGAATCGCCACTTCGAAGTGCGTGTCGTAGTTGGTTGATCACCAGCATATGGTCTTCAATAACAGAGGGCGCTGAACCAGCGTCTTCCGTCGTTTGAGCAATGCTGACCAAATCAGCTTCTAGCGTCTGGTAAACCGTTGCTTGATAGATAGGTTCAGATACCAGCGTTAGCTTCAGGAATGCCTTGTGCGTTAGCACTGCCTGATCGACGCCGTCCTGCCTGATCGTGTCCATGTACCGGATGTATTGCTCGTCCGCGAGCCACAGCATCGCGAAAAAACCGGCAGTGTAGTCTGGGCTGTGCAGACCATATTCGTCCGGATCATCCACTCCGGCGACATCATCCACGTACAGAGGCGATTTCGACGGGAATGCCGCGTACAAGATACTCAGTATCCTGGCGATGTGCTTATAGAAATTTTCAATGTTGATGTCAGCCATTCAGGGCTCACTAAGTTAGCTTAATCGTCATTATAGCGGCACCTCATAGAAATGGGTGAGCGTGTCGATCGGCAATGAGCAATGCAAGGTCACTCATCAGAAAGATAGGCGCAATGGCGCGTTTGCCGCGACGAGGTTTGCCAGGGACTAAAGCCTAGTCAAGGCTCTGGGCCCGTTTCAGTGCATCCCGGCTGTAACAGCGTTCCGTCCAGTTTTTGATGTTCGGGTAGGCTGATAGATCAAACTCGATCATCTGCATCAGCAGCATCACGCCAGAAACGTTCAGATCGGCGACGGTAAAAGAGTCGCCCAGCAGATATTCCCGGTCAGCGAGGTGTTCGTTGAGAACGGCCATAGGACGCTGCAGGTTCCCGGTCGCGCTGTCGATTGTGGACTGGTCAATGTTATCCCGGTTGAAGAACTTTTGAATCACGATCTGCATCTGTTGTGGCTCGATTTCACTGATCGCCCAAACGCTCCATTGAATTGCTTTAGCCTGTTCGCCTTCAGACTCCGGGTAGAGCGCCGGTGCATACTTTTTGGTCAGGTACAGGTTAATCGCCATGGATTCGAACAGGGTGACGTCCCCATCCACCAGGGCCGGAATCCGTCCGTTGGGATTGACGGATAGGTAGTCGTCAGTTTTGGAGTCTTTAAAAAAGTGAGTCGCAACGTGTGTATACTCAAGCCCGACTTCTTCGATGGCCCAAAGTGAACGAATGGCCCTTGAGCCCGATACCCCATAAATTGTCGTCGTCATAAAACCTAATCCCGTTAATATTCGTTCAGCATTATAGCTTGCTATGGCCAAACTTTACTTTTATTACTCTTCGATGAATGCAGGCAAATCCACTGCGTTGTTGCAAGCCAGCTACAACTATCGAGAGCGTGGTATGAACACCATCGTGCTGGCGCCATCTCTTGACGATCGATACGGCCAGGGTATGGTCACATCCCGGATCGGTTTACAGTCTGAAGCAGTCTCGATACGACCCGATGAGGATTTGTTTGCGAGGGTAAGTTCGCTGATGAGTGAAAAACCACTTCATTGTGTATTGATCGATGAGGCCCAGTTCCTTTCTAAACAGCAGGTTTTGCAGATTGGCCGGATCAGCGATCATCTGGACGTTCCTGTACTTGCTTATGGATTACGAACTGATTTCCAGGGGGAACCCTTTGAGGGAAGTAAGTATCTCTTGGCGATTGCAGACAACCTGAAAGAGATTAAGGCGATTTGTCATTGCGGTAGTAAAGCAACAATGGTGATTCGCCAGGACCCGGACGGGAATATTATTACTTCCGGGGAAAGCGTTGAGATCGGAGGAAACGACCGATACGTCTCAATGTGCCGTAAGCACTTTTATGAAGCTTTTGATGCCTCTGACTGAAGTCGCTCGTGCCTCAATTAACGGGTAATAAAGTCCGTACTGCGTGGGTGGTTTCAGTTAAAGCTACCCGGCTTCGATCAGGGTAAACCGACGGCGCCAGATTCCGCGGATGGCCAGATAGAGTGCCAGACCGAGCGGCCCGGCCATCAGCGTAAGGGTGAGCGGTATGACGATCGCCAAGTGGTGGATGTTTTGCCGTTTTGCATCGCGTACCAGCCAGGCGCCGACGAAAAGATCGAATATCAAGTAGTGGCTCCAGGCGCCGACCAATGTGTCAGGATCCGAAAATGCGATCAGTAAACCCTGCAGACTGTTCATGCTGGCACCCTCAGCGCCCCCGCCGATGATAGAAGTCAGCAAGTAGAAGACATAGACGGCGCCGAGCAGTATGGGAACCAGCCCGGAATGGACGGCGAGGTTTGTCACCCGAGTGTGGGGAGCAACCAGCAGCAGAAGCCAGAATGGAAGAACCGAGGCATTAATCAAGGTGTAAACGGTATCGGCAGGCATTTGGTGTCCTTTATGGTTATCTTTAGGTCAATGACGCTATATTGCCGATATGAGGTGCAGTTGGGAAATTGAATTGTTCTGTGCTGACTAACACAAATTAACTAATAGAAGTGAGCGTTGGTATGAGCTGGTTTCACGGTAATAGACTTTAGGGCTGGCACCATGACAGCTTGGACTTCCTTTAGGACTGGAAGGCAGGGCAGGGTCCTGTCTTCGCCGCAGGCCAGAAAAATCAGCTTCTGGCGAATTGCCTTAGGCAAGATTGCCCAGGCAGTTCAATATCTATCTATCGGTGGTAAAACGGCGGGGGCGTATTCCTTTTAGGGAGAACAGCGACAGTCTCGTCGACTTCTCTGTAAAAAATAGCCGAGCAAAACGCTGATTCAAATTCAAACAATGGCGAGAAATCTGTAGACAGTCGAGCGGACGAAAACTGTGTTGGTTCATCAAACCAGTATTCAACGAGGACATCCCAGCCTTCATAGAACGTCTCCCTTCGTGCAATACCTTCCGAAGTAAACCCTTCAGCATCTGCGGCAAAAAATTCACTCATCACGTCCAGGTTGGTTCGAAAGTTAACGATCATGCCTCGTAGTCCAGGCATTGTTGCTGCGAGAGTAGCGTATCGTCCTGCCAGGTAAGTCCTGAACAGCTCGGGCGCCAGTGACACTGGTTTTTTGATAAATTGAGCCAGCTTGAACAGTTTTCTTTCTGGCCGTCTCACAGGCATGGCGATGTGTTCGTCGACCTGAAACTGAAAGGGCGAGCCGGCGTATAGTTGCTCGAAGTCATCACCGACCTTTGCGACCATTGTGTCGGTTTCAAGTCCGTTCGGTCCCGCTCGATCTCTCGCGGGACTTCGTGCACCAACATAGTCTTCCATGCGATCGAACATGAGTTGCCCCCAACCATCCCATTGTTCATCGAAGCCTGGGGGTTCATTGACGGTTAGCTGATCTGCAACATTGGTACCCAGACTATCTGAAATGCTTCGGTTCGACGCGACGTTAAGCAGGTAGCCGCGAATGTTATTGAGTCGTCGTCCAAAAGAATTATGGTAGCCGACATGGCCGGCACGATACTCGTCATGGGTGAGGCGCGAGTTTCTTTTTACGAATCCGAAAATTTTTAACATGGCGATTATCGAAAGTAGTAATTGGGTGGGGGGGTTCTATTGGGCATGACAACAAGATTTTCATCGACTTCGACGTACCAGACCGAATCAAAAAATGCTGATTCGAGCGTCGTCAATTTGTCATTTAGCGTTCCTCGAGCGGACACGAAATCGTTGCTATGGGTGAAATGAAATTCAATGGCGCCATCCCACATGGCGCAAAAACGGGCGCGATGAGCAATCCCTTCGTCGCTGAGCCCCCAGGTATCGTCGCCATAAAAACCGCGCATGGCGGCGGCCTGGTCTGAATCACGAAAATTTAGAATGCAACCGTTTAAGCCCGGCAGTTTAGAAACTTCAGTGGCATATTCCGCCAGTACCTGCTCATTGTTGATATTCGGGTTGTTCTTGAAAAACTGCATCAATTTGAAAGACTTACGTTCTTGTCTCTCGACGGGTACAAGGATGTGTTCATGCATTGACAAGTGGCATGGCTTGAACTCCCCAGGACGGTCCGGAACAGGGTCAAATAGGACCGGTCCGTCAGCCAAAGACCAGTCGGGGTCAACGACAAGGCCGTCGGCAGTCGCGCGATTGGGTTCAACGCTCATGGCATTCAACCAGGCTTCATGATTATCAAAAAAGACTTCAGGGAATCCGTCCCACCAATCCAGGAAGTCCCGGGGCTCGTTACGGGTTATCTGTTCATACAAGTCAGTGCCGACTCGATCGGCAAAAGACGTATTACTCCAGACATTGACCAGGTAACCACGTATGTTTTTTAGCCGCCTGCTTTGGCCGCAGTGATAGCCAACGTGGCCGGCGCGATACTCGTCGTGAGTGAGAAGCGAGGTGTTTCGTTTCAGGAAGGCAAAGACCTTAAACACTTTTGGGGTTGACCTTGATGACAGTAACCGTGAATCTAACATGCTATATAGCGAAGGTGAATTGAATGTCTTTGAGTTCTAACCGAAATTTAGAAGAGCGTTACCTGTTGTCACTGGCTCGCGAAGAAGTTGAGTACCTGCGCAGACTCTATGGTAAGGCAACTGATGCACTCGGCAAGGTCGGGGATGAGCAAGCAACCGAATTCGGTGCATCCACGTTCCATCGAATATTCACACCGGATGTTCTAATAAGAGTAACTGGAGGGCCGACGGCGTTAACAGGTTCTGGGCCAGATAGCTGGGCGAAAGTGGTTATAAACGCCCTGAAGGGTTATGAAAGCACGCAGCACCTGATCGGCACACAGGTGGTGGAGTTCACGGACGTGCGGTTTGAAAATGGTGAGATATCAGGTGGCCAGGCTGAAATGTCCAGTTACCTGCAGGCCTGGCACGCCTGGCCTGACAGGAGCGCGCGAATTGTCCTCGGTACTTACCACGACAAGGTCAGGTTCAGTCCAGGAAAAGGCTGGCAGATCTATGACATGACACTCGAGTACACCAGTGTTGAACATCGTCAGATGGGTGAAGCAACTTGAGTGAATCCGAAGAGGATAATTGGCCGAGCGCCATCGAGGGATGGGTTGTAACGTTATTACTGCTCGTTGCGTTTACTTTTTCGTTTGTTGACCGACAGGTGTTGAACCTTCTGGTCGAGCCTATTCGTCTTGATCTGCAGGTTTCCGATACCCAGATCAGTTTTCTGCAGGGGCTCGCCTTTGCCGTCACCTACATCCTGATGAGCGTGCCGCTGGGGCGAATGGTCGATAAATATAACCGTGTTGGCATTATGATCGGCGGCGTACTTGTGTGGAGTGCGACGACAATTGCCTGCGGGCTCTCGCGAAGCTATTCGCAGCTACTATTTGCAAGGTTTGGTGTTGGTGCAGGGGAAGCAGCGCTTACGCCGGCCGCCTGGTCAGTATTGGCAGATTATTTTCGACCGACAAAGCTCGCGCTGCCGATTAGCGTTTACCTGATGGGGCCATATCTTGGAGCGGGCATTGCGATGATTGCGGGTGCAGAGGTTCTGGATTGGAGCAGGGAAGTCCAGGAGGTTTCGCTGCCGATAGTTGGTGTGGTCGCACCATGGCAGGCGACGTTTATTGCCGTGGGGTTGCCCGGAGTCTTGATTGCAGGGTTGCTGGCCACTATCCGGGAACCGAAACGTAAAGGCAGGCAGGGCGCCCTAACGGATGTGCCCGGCTGGCGCGCTGTGCTTCGTTACATGTGGCAGCGCAAGAAAGTTTACGCTGCGCTGCACCTGGGCGTACCTTTTATTGTGGTGATGCTATACGGCCTTCAGGGCTGGACTCCGACTATTTTGTTACGGGTCTATGGCTGGGACCTGGCAGATGCTGGCCGAATCTACGGCACCTTGGCCTTGGTTACAGGCTCTGCCGGGGTTCTTAGTGGTCCGGTCTTATCCCGTTATCTTCTTGGGCGTGGTGTCCTGGATGCACCGCTACGGGTGGCTGTATTGGGGGCGAGTATGGCGACGCTTTCCCTGGCGACACTCCCATTTCAATCAAGTGGTGAAATGGCATTGGTGAGCATTGGCTGTGCCAGCTTCTTTGTAACATTGCCCCTGGCATTAATTACAACCGTCATGCAGGAGGTAACGCCGAACAATATGCGAGGTGTGGTCAATGGCATGTACGTTGTCACGACCAATGTGCTTGGGCTGGCACTGGGCCCAACACTGGTCGCCGCTTCAACTGATTATATCTTTCAAGACACGATGGCAGTTGCCAAGTCACTGGCGCTTGTCGCAGTGTTTGTTGGACCTATTGCAGTATATCTGCTGAATCAGGGACGACAGTCATACGTCGAACTTGAGGATAATTAGCGAATCAGGCTGAATTTATTTTCTCAAAATGATCCGAAATGACATCGCTACCTAATGTCGCCCCGTCGTTGTTACCAAGTGTGATAGCAGGCCAGCGGCCGTCTTTGAACATGAACAATACAGTTGTGCCCTCGGGCCCGGCGACGAGCGGTCCGTAACCCCTGTTAGCCATGCCAATCCGTATATCCCCGGCTTTGTGCCAGGTAGCCCCGACTCTCTGGGATCCTTCAATAATAATTTCGGTGTAGTCACAGTCGTGCGTATGTGCCTCGACATAACATTCTGGTGGGTAGAAGACTTTGAATACGGTGGGAGAGGTTTCATCCCGTGGGTCGCCTACCTTGTACATGCTGGTAATGATGCCGCTGGGAAGCTCAAGTTTATCCAAATCGTCCCAGGTGAAGGCCATGTGCCCTTTACGAATGAGTTCGTCAGCGATTGCTTCGTCGGTTTTTTGAGCCATTTTGTCTTTCCTGATCATGATAGCGGCTGGTTGTTTATAGCGAAGGTAACGTTGTAGAGCAAGTTCTTGGGGTCAAAACCTGCTGTGATTAGCTTGACTAAAGGCAGCGCCTTGGCTATGGTGATTACAGGCTATTTAAAGGGAAGCCGAGATGGACGTTCGAACATTAATGCATCAAGCCGTGATAAATCACGGCGACAGAGAATGTGTGTCCCATGGTGAACGACGTTTAACATTCAGTGAAGCCTGGCAACGCGGAATTTGGCTCGCCAATGCGCTGTTGGCCATGGGGCTGCAACCTGGCGACCGGGTCGGTGTGCTTGAGGATAATTCGATTCAAGCGGCGGATTTTTTTCACGGAATGGCGATTGCGAATCTTGTCAGGGTGCCCTTGTACCCCAGAAATGGCCTGCAAGCGCACAAACATATGCTGTCTCATACCGGCTGCAAAGCGTTAATGGTGAGCCAGAATTATCTGCACGAAGTTAAGGACATTGACCAGCAGGTCGAGTCGCTGGAGAGAATCATCGTTCGAGACGATTCGTACGAGGCGTGGCTTGCTGCGCAGTCAGATGAATTGCCCGCGATCTCGGTCGATCCCGATGACAACTTCATTATCCGCCACACTGGTGGCACAACCGGGCTTTCAAAGGGCGTGGCGTATACCCATCGGGCCTGGCTACACGCCGGTCGTGACTGGTTCTATACCTTTCCGGCGGTAGAGCCGGGCGACAAGTGTCTGCACCTTGGCCCAATTTCCCATGGGTCCGGATATCAGTATTTGCCAACACTGTTGGCTGGTGGTTGCAACGTGATGATGGACCACTTTGATGCCCAGGAGACGCTGGACATCATGGAATCGGAAGGCATCGGGTTTATGTTTATGGTGCCAACCATGGCTAACGCAATTGTTCGGGACAACACGGCTCGCGGACGTAGTTTCCCAAAATTGAAGTGTTTGCTGATTGCTGCGGCGCCGATTGCTGATGCAACGACCCTTGCCGCCAGGGAGGTGTTTGGTGACGTGCTATACCAGGGCTATGGCCAGACAGAAGTGCTGCCCGTGGCGATGATGGGGCCGTCCCAATGGTTTGCGGATGTGCCGGGTTCCGAACCGCTAAGGGCCTGTGGAATGCCGCTACCGTTTGCCCAGATACAGATCTGGGATAGTGACAACAACGAGGTAGCAAGGGGCGAGGTGGGAGAGATCGTCGCGAAATCTGATGGCCAGATGGTGGGGTTCTGGGAAAACGAGCAGGCGACGGCAGAACGAATCATTGATGGCTGGGTGAAGACCGGCGATATGGGGCGTATGGACCAGAACGGTTATCTTTATGTAGTTGATCGCGCTGACGACATGATCATCTCGGGTGGGTACAACATCTGGCCTATGGAACTGGAGAATGTCATTGCCGATCACCCCGAGGTGATTGAGGTCGCGGTGTTTGGTGTGCCCCACGAAAAATGGGGAGAATCGCCTGCGGCGGTTTGCGTTGTTGCCGGTGAACACTCGCTGACTGAACAGGGTGTCATTGAACTTTGCGCTGAAAAGCTCGGGTCCTACAAGAAACCGGGCATTGTAAAGTTCACGACCGAACCGCTTCCGAAAAGCCCGGTTGGCAAAATCATGCGGAAGACCCTGCGTGAGCCCTACTGGGAGGGCCATGACCGCAGAGTGTCGGGTAGCTAGCCTATCCGGTCGTTCTGCTGCATTCCTTTTTTAGCGCTCACTCTGGTGCCATATACGCTTGCTGAATATTAGCCAGGTTTGCAAGAATGATATTCGCCTGCGGCTGAGTCAAACCGTGCTGTGCACTAGCTTTTAATTCTTCCATATCTTCTAGCAGGCCGCTCTTGTATTCCTTGGTGCAACTCTTCCAACGTGCCATCTTTCTCTCTTGGCGTTTACGCGTATAACTGTCGACATCTGACATTTCGTCTGCGCCGGAGCCCTCAAAATACAGTAAGTCCCGCCTGGATTCCTGAACAGGTTTGCCAATGGCTTCACCGGACGATTCAAATGATTTTGGTTTGGTGCCGCAAGTATTCTCCGGTAACTGCATAGTCGAGTGCGGCCTGCACTTTTGAGTGGGTTTCCGCGACGGAGATGGCGGGCATCAGTAAAATCAAAAAACCGCACAATGTTAATGTTTTCATGGATATCCCTTCTTTTGTAGCTGCTTGAATGCTTATATTCCTTACAATGATATACGAGGCGGCGAAGAAAATCCGTTGCTCCCACCTGTAAATATTTCGTTTTCTGGAAAACCGTCACGATCGGTCGGATTCTTTGAACAAGGCTGGAAGGTTGGTTATCGTTCCGGGCCCCAGCGTTATTGACGATACTGTCGGTTTCCGGAAGTAGGCACTGATTCTGAAAAGCACAGCACAAGGCACTTAGGTGGTGCGCGGAGATTAGCTGGAATCCTTAGAAATTGGAGCGGGTAACGAGATTCGAACTCGTGGCCTCGACCTTGGCAAGGTCGCGCTCTACCAGCTGAGCTATACCCGCGCTTCAATCCTGAAGTTTATAGCCATACTATACGTGATGGCTAGCCCATTGTGGCGTCCCCTAGGGGAGTCGAACCCCTGTTGCCTGGATGAAAACCAGGTGTCCTAGGCCACTAGACGAAGGGGACACTGCAATGGAAGGCGCGAATTCTAGGGGGCTGTCGGTGATTCGTCAAGCGTAAAGCAATCTTTGTCCAAAAAATTGCGTTATTAGATGCGTGGATGTGGCGACTGACGGGTCGACTCGCTGGTTTTCCGGATTAGTAAAGTATGACGGAGCGAATCGATTTACCTTCATGCATATAGTCGAATGCCTTGTTGATGTCCTCTAATCCCATGGTATAAGTAATGAACTCATCCAGTTTGATATCACCATCCATGTACTGATTGACCATTCCGGGGAGCTCTGACCTGCCTTTTACCCCGCCAAACGCAGTGCCACGCCATACTCGGCCGGTGACCAGTTGAAACGGACGTGTGCTGATTTCCTGACCGGCGCCTGCGACGCCGATGATGATGGATTCACCCCAGCCTTTGTGGCAGCACTCGAGGGCAGCTCGCATTAAATCAACGTTACCGACGCACTCAAACGAGTAATCAACGCCGCCATCGGTCATGTCCGCAATAACCTCGGCAATAGGCGCGTCAAAGTCTTTTGGGTTCACGCAGTCGGTTGCGCCAAGAAGCTTAGCCATGTCGAACTTGTCCGGATTGGTATCGATGGCAATTATCCTTCCGGCTTTGGCAATGACGCCGCCCTGAACGACGCTTAATCCGATGCCTCCCAACCCAAAAACAGCGATCGTTGAACCGGGCTCCACTTTTGCAGTTTTAGTCACGGCGCCGATTCCCGTTGTAACGCCACAGCCAAGCAAGCAGACCTTGTCCAGTGGTGCATCCGGACTAATTTTGGCCAATGAAACGTCTGCAACAATGGAATACTCGGAAAAGGTAGAGGTCCCCATGTAGTGGAATATATCTTTGCCATTACAGGTGAATCTGGTTGATCCATCGGGCATCACGCCTCTACCCTGGGTTTCCCTGACGGAGGAGCAGAGATTGGTTTTGCCCGAGGTGCAGAACTTACACTTCCCACATTCAGCGGTGTACAACGGAATAACGTGATCCCCGGGAGCAACTGATGTGACACCGGGGCCGACCTCTTCAACGATAGCGCCGCCTTCATGGCCCAGGACCGCAGGGAAAATACCTTCAGGGTCAGCACCGGAAAGTGTAAATGCGTCTGTATGGCAAACGCCTGTAGCGACCATTTTAATCAGGACTTCGCCGGACCGGGGTGCAGCAACTTCGATTTCTTCAATTTCCAGCGGTTTTCCCGCTTCCCAGGCTACTGCAGCTTTTGATTTCATAAAGGGTCCTGTTCGTCTATGCGAGAAGAAACGTATCGTAGATTGGGGCGGCGAGCAAGCATGCTCAGAGTGTCAGGGTCAAACCCAGGTAGACAGATCGAGGTGTGCCGACGAAATATCGGTCAGATCCGAAAGAGAAATCGGCGCGTTCTGCGTAGTCCTCATCTGTAATGTTCATCACTTTGTAAAAAATCCGGGCGCGGTTATTCATGCTCAAGCTGCCTCTCAGGTGCAGCAGGTCATGTCCTTCGTATTCATTCCGGTTTTCCGGGTCTTCGTAGTACTTACCAATATGAACCCATTCAAGTTCATGGGTTTGTCGTGGCGTGACCTGCCATTTGATACTCATGCTTCCCAGGGTTTCCGGGGCTGTGTCGATGGTATTACCTTTCAGTGGCGTGGCTGATAACGCGGGATTGTTGTCGTACTGATGCTCAGCCCAGGTGAATGCAACACTGGCGGTAACGGCCTCGTGAAGATCCATTTTCATATCGAGTTCAATTCCGTGATGTTCAGTTTTACCGTTGTCGACATTCTGTCGAGAGGTGTCCCGGAAAATGAAATTGTCCTTATTCATTGAAAAAAGTGCGATGTTATAACTAACTTTTTCGGTGCTGCCCCTGAACCCCAGTTCCAGTGAATCCATTTCTACAGGATCGATATCGGCAACGTTTTGACTGTTTTGCAACCGGTAAAGCTCGGTCGCCTGTGGCGCACGGAAGCCCTGCGACAGGGAAACGAATACCTGGTGTGCGTCTGACCATGAGTAAATCAAGCCAACCCTGGGGGACCAGTTATTGAAAGAATCTTCTCGGTCCGCTGGCCTGGAAAATCTGCAGCCACCAAACCCGCAGGCGGTTCCGTCAGCACGGGTACGCCCGTCGATCATGCGGTTGTCATAGTCGTACTCGGTATATTGATAGCGGATGCTCCCGGTTAGCCGCAGGACATCGTTTAGAGACTTACTGGCGGAAAAAAACAGACCTGCGAGCGACGCGTTGACGTCATAATCGTAATGTTTGCCTTGCGGGATGGTCGCCATCAGGAACGCGCCCCCTTGGGTCGGACCTGGTTGTGTTTCCTTCAGGAAGGCGTTGGTGTATTCCAGATCTACGCCGGCCTGCCACCAGCTATCCGGATTCCAGAGCATGGAAACCCCGACGCTGTCGTGCCCATTCTCCTCAATAGCCTGTCCTGGCAGGTAGTGTTGCAGGAATTTCATTTCGACATGTCTTAGATACGGTTTTAGAACAAGCGAGCCGTTGCCTAGCTGTTGGTCGATTTCGGAAACCAGTCTGAAAGAGCGTGCGTCTCGATATGCTTCAGGGTTAGGGTTGTCTCGCTTCTGGCCGCTGTCCTTGTAGCTGTCGTGCCCCTGGATGAATCCCGCTGTCTCCTGGTTGAGATTGGTATACGAAAAGGTGGTGGTGATTTCCCGTTCACTGGTTACCGCTCGATGCTTTAGTAACATCTTCTGCTGATCGAAGCCTGATTCGTCTTTGTATCCACCATCGGTCGTGCCAGATACGTCCAGGCGAAGAGTGTCAGAAGAGAGTGCAAGGCGCGCGCGGTAATAGTCGTTTGGACCCGACTCCATTTCGACTTCTCGATGACCGGCTACTGGTTCAGGCGTCAGGATATTAACGACTCCATGCATGGCGTTTGACCCATAATTAGGTGAGTCAGGTCCTCGTGCGACCTCGATTCTGCTTGCCAGTTCTGTGGCGGCTTCGAAGAGTTCATTGACGTTGCAGAATCCGGGCGATCGAAGTGAAATCCCGTCCTGTGCCATAACAAACGCGCCGCAGCTACCTGCACCGGTCAATACAGGGGATCTGATCGCGGTGAGATGTTCCTGTCCATTGCCGCGGCTGATCCAGACGCCGGGAACCCTTTGCAGGACCTCATTGATATGTGTGTGATGCACCCGTCGTAATACGGATTCATCGATAATCCCGATACTTGCTGCAGTATTGCCCAGTAGGGTCTCGCCTTTAGTCGCGGTGACGACAATTTCATCGAGTACCGTCCCTGCGCCGTAACAGTGGAGAGGTATGGCTATTAGACCTGTGAGGAATGTTCGAAAGTGAAATGACATAGAAGTGATTTATTATCCAAAGGGCGAGACTCTACAGAAAAAACGAAGACTTTTTAAGCCCCTGTTAGATTCTCAGGTATTTGTTGGTAGGCATAACGACTGCCCTGCTATGCAAACAAGACATCACAAAAGATTGACAAACTCTTGAAGGTACAGTGAACTGGCACGCGCAGTACACCCTAGCATGGCACTTTAGGTCAATCCATGGCGAGTTCTAAGGACGAACAGGAGTACGTGACGATGTATACACCGTCGCTGCTCGAATCTATTCCGCGGCAAAAACAGCGCCAAACGCTGGGTATTGCTGAAGGTACTTTGCCGTTCAAAGGCCTGGACACCTGGAACGCTTATGAGTTTACGTGGTTGAACCAGACGGGAAAGCCAGAGGTGGCAGTATTACAATTGCAGGTCCCGGGGAAGTCATCGCACCTCATCGAATCTAAATCCCTGAAGTTGTACCTTGGCTCTTTTAGCAATACACCATTTGCTAATCGGGCTGAAATCATTCGTGCACTGGAATCTGACCTGACGCTTGCAACCCAGGCATCGGTAGGCGTTGTGTTGCGCACTCCGGAGCAGGTGCAGCTAGAAGGTATCGGGCAGTTTACCGGTACTAACCTTGATCTTCAGGATATTGAGATCAATGAATACCAGTGGAACCCTGAGCTGCTTGTGTTGGAAAGCTCTGTGACCCGCCGGGAATCTGTTTACACGCACCTTTTTAAGTCCCTGTGTCCCATGACGGGGCAGCCGGATTTTGCCAGTATCTTGGTCCAATACAATGGCAACAGCATCAACCACGAAGGCTTATTGCGTTATCTGGTGTCATTTCGTGAGCATGCAGAGTTCGCCGAGCAGGTTACCGAGCGAATCTTCGTCGATATTATGAACCGTTGCGCGCCCGAAAGGCTTGCGGTGAGTGCCCGTTACACCCGCCGAGGCGGAATCGATATTAACGCCCACCGAACCCAGGATGAAGGATTACCCGCTGAGGTTAGGCTCTGGCGTCAGTAACCAGTTCGTATCTGAGCTACACTGCCGTTCCGCATTTATCCGAAGAAGGCGCAAACTTGTGAAAATCCTAAAACCCCTGGGGCCGCTGTGCCTCTTTGTTCTGGTTGCATTTGTCTTCGTCGCGCCTATTGGGCCTTTGCCGGGTATTTTGATTGGTGGAACCCCATCAGAGGTTCCAGACAGTTGGGGTGAATCGTCAGCTATTCATGAGATCACACTCGAAGTCCCTGGCCCCTTGCCGCGTGTCGTCATTATCTGGTTCGTTCAGTCAGAGGGTGATCTATACATTGTCGGTTCCAGGGGTAGCGGCTGGGTGTCCATGCTGGGAGAGGGTGGTCCGGTCAGGATGCGGATGGAAGACAATACCTACTCCCTGAACGCGACGTGGCTTGAAACTGGCTGGGAACTGGCGATGGAAGCCTATCTCGTCAAATACCGGCCGGATTATCCTGAAATTGTTGACGGGTTTCCCTCTCAGAAAGATGCCGCTGAAAGTATGTCTGTTTTTCGGCTTTCGGGGCAGTAATTAGCCGGTACTTGATCGGTACTTGTACTTTATCTGATCGTACTTGATCGCATCAGTCTTGATTACTATCCCATCGGTCCTATTAGTATAAAAAAGGCGATTGATGTGGAAATGAACCCATTGATGGTCAATGTGACGGGTATAGAGGTGTGCTGAAAACAGACGCTAGTCACGTTGCCCTTGTCGCTGTGGCAGAGTTTCGCGTTGCAAAAAGCCTATCGGGTTCCGATGACGTCTGGGACGTGGCAGATTTAGTGGCCAGCCCGCCACGTCATGTTTTTGGCTTCTTTGGCTTCTTTGGTTTTTTTGGCCGACTCGGCGCAGGGACACCCTTTGATTCAGGCAAATTTTGATCAGGGTCAAAATTATCGACATATTCTCTGGGTACGATTTCGCGCAGAAGTTGTTCAATTTTCCGTAGGTATTCGAATTCATCCGCACTGACCAGTGAGATAGCTTCACCACTTTCACCTGCGCGACCCGTTCTGCCAATACGATGTACGTAGTCCTCTGCAACTTTGGGTAGATCAAAATTAATGACTACCGGCAACTCATCAATGTCCAGGCCTCTGGAGGCAACGTCTGTAGCGATAAGTATTTTCATTTCCCGTGTTTTGAATAGCTGAAGGTTTCGCAGTCGGACTGCCTGACTTTTATCTCCGTGAATGGCGCAGGCTTCATTACCCGCGGTAGATAAGTCTTTCACGAGCCGATCGGCACCTTGTTTTGTATTGGTAAAGACCAGTGTCTTGTACCATTTTTTTTCTTTGATTAACTCGACTAAAAGTTCTGTTTTACGTTTCTTGTCTACGGCAACTAACCATTGTTTTACTTTTGATGGCGCTATCTCGGTTGGAGTTATCGCTATTTCCACAGGCTCTTGGAGCATGGTTTTTGATAACTTTTTGATTTCCGGTGACAAGGTCGCTGAGAACATCAACGTTTGGCGGATTCGCGGCAAAATATCGAGCAGCTTATTTATCTCTGCTCGAAATCCAAGGTTCATCATTTTGTCTGCTTCATCAAGGACGAATATTTCTAGTTGATCGAATGCAATAGCGTTCTGGCGTTGCAGATCTAACAGTCGGCCCGGCGTCGCGACAAGTAAATGCACACCTTTGCGAAGACTCATCATTTGGGGGTTGATTTTCACACCACCAAAAACGACGGCAGACCGCAGTCCGCTATAGCGACCATAATCGATGATTGCCTGATGTAGTTGGACTGCAAGCTCTCTCGTTGGGGAAAGGATCAGCCCCTTGACACGATTGGATGAAGGCGGGGAGGCCTTGTTCAAAATATCGAGCATTGGTGCAGTGAAACTGGCTGTTTTCCCTGTGCCGGTTTGAGCGGCAACAAGTACGTCGTAGCCCTTTAGAATAGCCGGAATTGTTTTCGATTGAATTGGCGTTGGCGCCTGATAGCCGGCGACCGTCAGTGCCTGCTGAACTTCTATCGATAAGCCGAGTGACTTGAAATTCACGTGGTCGGAACCTTTAAACTATGACCTGGTTGGTCGGCGGCGGAATCCGGGCCATATGATGTTGCGTCGGCTAATTCCAATGGGGTGTTGAGTTTTTCATGAGTCGGTCTATTTTCAGCACCCGGGCAACCGGCTATTCTGTGGTAGGCACCGTTCATTTGCTGCCCTCCCGGAGTTTGGCAATAGCTTATTGGCAGGGCTGATCGGCTCGAAATACGCTTTATATGACGTTTGATTGATCATCTCGGTATCTTACCAGGCCCGTCGTGAGTGGCTCCCAACTCTGACCCAGGGATTGTCACTTGCTCGACGATGCCGACCTCGTGAATGATACCTTCCAGATCCGCCGATTAAATTCTGTCAGGCAACGGGCCCTCAGCATTCGACAATCGAAAGCCGAACGAGGATGTTCCGCGTCAGCCTGGGAAACCTCTGATTAAGGTCTATTTTCGCCAGTACGGCGTCAGATGCGTAGTTAGAAATTACCTAACTTACAACAAGTTAACAAATTCCCTCCGTGCGCCTCTTCCTTGCCCTGACAAAAATATCCTCTTAATCAGAGGTTCCCTAGATCATGCGCTGCGCTCGAAAGCTTGCGATTTCATCGTTCGAGAATCCCAGATCGAGAAGAATATCAGCGGTGTGTTCGCTCAAAAGCGGGGGGCGCCTTGTCTTACTGCGCTCGATCTTGCTGAACTCGATTGGAATTCTGGGAAGTGGGTAGGTGCCTTCAACACCGGGGTATGTCAGCTCTTCGAGGTAGTCCATTGCCTGTACCTGCGGGTGATTCAATGCTTCCTGTGGTGTCAGAACCTCACCGCAGGGAATGCGTGCGGTATCCAGTGCTTCGACGACCTCAACGGTGGTCCGTGTTTTGGTCCACTCTTGCATACGGTCACTGATCATTTCACTGTGTATGCCGCGGGTGGCATCATCAGAAAAACGTGAATCGGTGAGCCAGAAGTCTTCTTCCATGAGTCTTGCCCATCGCTCAAAAAGTGGTTGGCCGACAGCGCTGACGAGAACCCAGCCATCCTTTGTCTTGAAAGTATCGGATGGGGCGGCTGTCTGACCGCGATTGCCTGACGCTACCCGATTAGCGTTGGTAAGTGCCTGTTCGACCAGCGTACCACCGGCTACTGTCAGTGCCGATGCGAGCAGAGCACCTTGAACTTCCTGTCCTTCACCGGTTTGTTGGCGATGCATGATCGCTGACAATATGGCAACGGTATTGAGGGCGCCGGTAGTGAAGTCAACGTAGGGATGGAAGTTACGTGTGGGCTGATTTTCCTCACCGGTAAGATGTAGATTACCGGACATCGCCTGAGCGACACCGTCAAAGCCAACTCGGTCGCCAAATGGCCCGCTGGCACCGAATGCAGAACTGCTTGCAAGAATAATGTCGGGTTTGATGGCAACGAGCGAAGCATAGTCAATACCGATATCCTTAAGCCCGGATTGCGGCATATTGGCTAGAACAACATCGGCGGATTCAATGAGTCTGCGCTTGAGGACATCAGACCCCGGTTTCTTGGGGTTAAGCGTGATGCCGCGTTTGTTGCGATTCAGATGAAGAAACATCGAGCCTACCTCGCCGTCTTCTGTGCCAGGGTTTACCGGTGTCGTGTAGCGATCTTCGCTACCATCTACCTTCTCGATCCGGATGACGTCTGCGCCCAAGTCCGCCAGCAGGGCACCCGCGAAAGGTCCTGCAATGTAGCGCCCAAAATCAAGTACACGAATACCTTTTAGAATTTCCATTGACGGAGGTCACCTGGGTTGTCTGCGAAAGCGTTCCTATGATGATAGCAATTGTTAGTCAGCCATCGTTAAAAAAATGGGTGGTCTGGCGGGCTTCAGGGAGCCGCGAAAGGCCATTGAATGAAGTTTGGCCGCTATTATGGCGCTGCCTTGATATTCTCAGTGTGAGTCTTGCTCGTGATGAAGTATTTATTGCCGCGAAAAAATTACCTGACGATGAAAAGTTGTGGTTAGAATGAAGTGTAACGACTTGTCGCTGATTGTTGGGCCTGGTCGGGTATTCGCGCACGCTGCAGAAGACTACTGCGCTGCGTCCGCGGGTAAACGTAAACCGACTTATACTGGAAGCTGAATTTATGCCTGTTGCAAAACCCCTCGTCGGACTCAAGGTGGCCGACTTTTCAATGGTTTACGCCGGTCCGATATGTGCACGTATGTTGAGTGACTGCGGTGCCTCTGTCACCAAGATTGAACCCTTGGGCCTGGGCGATACGGTGCGTGGCAATGCGCGTATCTTTGCTCACTTCAATGCCGGTAAAAGCAGTGTGCAAATTGATCTGGGCAGCACCGAGGGGCAAGAGCTTGCGCATAGACTGATCGACGAAGCCGACGTGGTTATCGAGAACTATCGCCCTGGTGTCATGCAGCGCTTTGGCCTTGATTACGCGTCGGTCAAGGGACGACGGCCGGATCTAGTGTACTGCTCGATCTCAGGCTTTGGACAGTCCGGACCGGCGGCGCAGCGTGCAGCGTATGCGCCGGTCGCCCACGCTGCCAGCGGATACGACATCGCGCATATGCGCGCGCAGATCCATACGGATACGCAGGTTGGCGAAAACGACCGGCCGCCTGCATCAGGGATTATGATTGCTGATATGTTGACGGGTGCTTACGCATTTGGAGCGATACAAACGGCGCTGCTGGGGCGCGTCAGTTCAGGTTTGGGCGACCATATTGATATCACGATGCTTGAATCCATGATGATGTTGATTCCCGGGCAGCAGCAAGCCGCACAGATCGCCAATTCGCCTAGTTTTGGCGGGTTCCTGCCAGTTGCGACTACCAGCGGCTTCGTCATGCTTTGTATCGTGTCCGACAAAAACTTCGTCGGGCTATGTGCGGCGATAGAACGACCGGATTTACAGACCGATCCCAGGTTTGTCCGCATCGCCCGTATCCGAAATGTGCGCGACCTTGTCACCGAGGTCGAGCGGTGGTCCGCTACACGAACGGTGGAAGAGTGTGAGGCACAGTTCGACCGACATGGTGTGCCTTGCTCACGCTACAACACGCCTGCAGATTTGTTCGATGAACCTCAGCTGCAACATCGCGGCGCGTTTACTGTATTCAATGATGACGAGGGCGAGTATTTCGTACAGAACCTGCCGTTTCAGTTCGCATCTGTGGACAACGCCACAACGCCACACTCGCCGGCGCCTGGGGAACACACCGATGCGGTGCTGGCCGACAACCTTAACCTGGATGAGAATGCGATTGCTGATCTACGCAAGCGGAGCATAGTGGAATAATTCTGACCTATTGTTCTGACCATTATTCTGACCGGGAGAAACTAACCACCGGACCGTTGCCTGGCTCTTTTGGCTACCCCATCTTCAGCGGCGCTCATGTCGGTAATGGTGTCCAGGTTATCGCAAAAGGTTTCGAAACTGGCCTCTGTACCAAGTTCTACGCCGGGATTTGTATACATTGCGGCTTGAGAGAACCTGCCGCCCATCGCCTGGAAAATCCTGCCAGTGGGCGCATCCTCTGAGCACATATATAGAACCGCAGGTGTTACCAGCGATGGCGCACGCTCGGGCGGGGGAGCGTCAACATCAATTGGCGGTCTTCCCGGCACCGTTGCAGTCATTCGCGTCGCGGCCCCAGGCGCAAGACAATTAATGCGAATATTGTGCGACGCGCCTTCCAGTGCCAATACGTTCATGAAACCCACCATCGCTGTTTTTGCTGCGCCATAGTTGGCCTGCCCAAAATTACCCCAGATACCGGACCCGGATGATGTGCAGACAATACGCCCGTAGTTTTTCTCATACATGACCTGCCAGGCAGCATGAGTCACATACGCCGTGCCGTTCATGTGGACATTCATGACGATGTCCCAGTCATCCAGCGTCATTTTCCTGAACGACCTGTCGCGAAGAATGCCTGCATTGTTTACCAGTATGTCGACAGTACCGAAGGTGTCCACTGCGTCTTTGATAATACTGCTCGCGCCGTCGCGGTCTGAGACAGATGCCTTGTTGGCTATCGCATCTCCGCCTGAATCCCGGATTTCTGCAACGACCAGGTCTGCAGCATCGCTATCTCCGCCTCCAGCCACGCTACCACCCAGATCATTGACCACGACCTTCGCACCGCGTCGCGCAAACTCCAGTGCGTGAGCTTTACCAAGACCGCCCCCGGCGCCGGTAATCACCACAACCTTTCCTTCGAATTCACTCACCATCATTCTCCTGGCGTGCAGCGCCATTTTTCCAAGTTAATCAGGCAATCCCAAAACCCGTTTGGCAATTATGTTGAGCTGAACCTCGGAGCTGCCACCTGCGATGGTACTCGCCTTGGAACGCAACCAGGTACGCGTCAGTTTGTGTTCAAGATCTGAAAAAGCGTCGCCTTCCCAGCCCAATGCCTGACTGCCCATCGCTTCAAGCTGAATCTCCAGTCGTTCTGTCTGGTTTTCCGAACCATAGTATTTGAACAAAGAGGTGAGGAATGTTGGCGTTCCTCCTGTATCACTTTCTTGCATCGCTCTTCTTTGAGTCAGCCCAAAGGCGCGATTATTCATCTGATTCTTCAGCACCGCTTCGCGCGCAGCAACGTCGGCAACCTTGCCATCCATTTCACCAAGGTACTGTTTAGCCACCTCGGGTAATGAGCCAAGCGTGTCGTAGCGACCTCGCCTGCCGCCACCACTTAAACCGGAAATAGAACTGCGTTCATGCTGTAACAGGCGCTTGCCGACCGTCCAGCCCCGGTTCAGCTGACCAACCAGGTTGTACTTTTCACACCGCGCGTCTTCGAAAAAGGTTTCACAAAAAGGAGAATTGCCACTGATGAGTTTGATCGGATTTACCGTCACACCCGGTTGATTCATGTCGATCAGGACAAAGCTGATACCGTCATGTTTGGGCACCTGTGGATCGGTGCGAACCAGCGCGAATATCCAGTCGGCATACTGTGCGCCGGAGGTCCAGACTTTCTGGCCATTGACCCGGAAGTAGTCGCCCTCATCGTCACATTTTGTCTGTAGACTGGCGAGATCAGACCCGGCTCCAGGTTCACTGTAGCCCTGACACCAGCGAAGTTCTCCGGTTGCAATCTTAGGCAGATGTTCGGCTTTCTGCTCTTCGGTACCAAAATCCAGAAGAGTAGGGCCAATCATGGAAAAACCCATTCCGCCAATAGGGGCTCGGGCGTTGATCAGCTGCATCTCATCCTGCAGGATCATGAACTCTTGCTTTGTAAGTCCTCCGCCGCCGTATTCTTTAGGCCAGGTGGGCGCGGTCCAGCCTCTAACAGCCATGCGATCGAGCCACAGCTTCTTGTCTGGGTTGTCGTACTGTTGCTTCGATCCGCCACCAACGATCTGATCTTCGCTGGCGGGTTCGCTCATGCTCTCAGGACAATTCTCGCTAAGCCAGCTCCGGGTTTCCTGGCGAAAGTTTTCGAGCGGATCCATCCTATCCCCTATTTCGACGTATTTTATTTTTCTCTGCATTATGAGCCGAGGTGTACGTATGGCCAATTTTATTTTTCGGGTGTTTAGGTCATAAACAAATTATTTCAAAAATAAGATCACAAAATGTTTCGCTATTGTTGATTGAACACAGGTTTTCTTTTCTCCAAGAAGGCTCGCATACCCTCCTGGGAATCAGCGTTTCCGCGGTTCGCGGTGCAGGCTGCCTGTTCTTCGGCAATCAGTGACGTAAGAGGCTTTTCCTCACCATCGATAATAACATTCATCATCGCTCGAACTGCGTCTCGCGGCATGGCTGCCAACTCTTGCGCAAGGTCAATTGCTCTTTTCTTTAGTTCTGCGAGCGGCCACACCTCATTTACTAAACCAATTCTAAGCGCTTCCGGCCCGGATATTTTTTTCGCTCGTAAAATCATATCCAGGGCATGTTGTTCACCGACACGTTTTGTTAGTCGCGCACTGCCACCCCAGGCTGGCATTGCGCCCAAATCCAGCTCGGGCAAACCGATCTGGGCGCCATCTTCCGCCGCAAGGCGAAAATGACAGCCAAGGGGTAGCTCGAGTCCCCCACCAAGACAATAACCAAACAATGTAGCTACCCAGGGTTTTCCCATGGTTTCAATTGCCCGGATGACACTAAGGCGCTGCTCGAAAACTGCCTCTGGACTGCCCATTTGTTCGATGCCTAGGGGCAATTGCTTGAGGTCCATACCGACCGAGAAATTCTTCTCGCCTTCTGCCGTCAGTACTACTGCCCCGATACTATCGTCCTGCCCAATCGCGGCAACCTCCTGCTCGAGCATATCCATGAATGCCAGTGACATGCGGTTGATTGGCGCGTCATTGATCGAGATCACTTTAACTGCACCGTGGGTTGTAATGAGAATTGCGTCCTGTTCCATTATTACTCTCCTGGGTGGTTTTCTTTAATTTGAAAATCGAATTCAAAATATACAGGAATTAATCTTAGAGTATAAAAATCCCAATTTTTATCGTTATCTGTCGCGCTCGTAGCCCGTCAGTTCCATGTAGCCAAGGCCTGCTCTGCTACCTTCGAGGTCAAGAACTTCCACTAGGCCCTCCCAGTAGAGAATCGAAAGATCAACGGTTTGTTGATCCAGTAGTGCGTTGATCGTAAATTGTTCATCAGCCATGTTCAGGGTCCAGCTAACGGGCCAATTGATTCCGCGAGAGTCCTGGTAAAACCGGTTGGGTATCAGGGAGAAGCCATCCCGATCCAGTAATTCGATACCCAGATCGCCTTCACCCACGACAAATAGATTCTCCAGCTGTTGGTGATCCACGAGTAAACCGTGATCATAGTTGTCTCGCTCTCCATCATGCCTGCGTAGACGGAACGCCATGATGCTCCGCTGATCCTTCAGTTGTAGAGAAAACCAATCCCAGCCGGAAAGTGATGCACCGAGTACTGACGTGCTCCATTCACGATCTAGCCAGCCGAGCCCTTTGACTTTCACGGTGCGATCGTTGAGTTTGAGTATGCCGCCGAGCTGCATGCGCGGTATAGAATAGTAGTAACTCGCCGCATCCGGACCTTTCTCGGACAAGCCGCGTTTCCCCTGTAACACGATCGGTCCCATTTGCCGAACCTGCAAATCAACGCCAAACTGACCAGGCTCGCTAGCAGATAGTGTCAGGTTCAATTGACCGTCTGCGGCGCCTTCGAGTGTCCAGTCCTCGATCATTGCGCGAAAATGCGGCCCAGTCGAAACTCCCGCCAGCTCAGGATGGCCGCGAGCGAATCGCTCGGTTTTAAGGTGGGTGCCGGTAGAAATGTCAGTGACGGCCAGGTGACCCAGGTATGCCTGGGCAGTGTGCCATGGACCTTCTCCTGTGGGATCCGGTGAAAGCGCCTGCCGGAACAGCGTGAAATGCACGCCATATTCGTTGCCATTTTCATCCTCAAGAACGGCGGTCAGGTACCACCACTCGCTTCTGTATCGGTTGTGTGGGCCATGGTCCAACGGGAAAACGAAGTCTCTTTTCTGTTCTGCGCGGGAGAATCCCCGGGCGTCGGGTTCGCCCAGTAAGTTGTTCAATCGCAACCCGGTGATGACGGATGAAGTAGGTTGGGCATCCGGCTGGCATCCAGCCATCAGTAACATCAATACCATTAATAAAAACACGATAGCTCTAGCGTCCACCGAAGGCTCCTTCTTCGTGATCTCCGCCCTGCAGTATCCCGGCCGCGATAGCAGCAAGCATGCCCCAGGTGCAGGAGCGCAACAGTGCTTCTGCGGACAACTGCAATTCGATGGTCCAGCCGAAAGCTCTTGGATTGATGACGTTGCAGAGTATCCAACCGAACATTACCCCCAGCGGCAGGGCGATGATGATGGCGACGAGGCCAAGTCCGGTGCCCAAGGCAATGTTCATCATCAGTTGCTCGGTGCGATTAACACCGAGTGTATTGAGCAACTGCCTGCCGGTTTGTCGATTGAGACGCATGGTGGTTACCGCGATATAGACGCTGATGGCGGCGACCAGCAACGCTATAGTGATCAGTACAGTGGTAATGGCGAAGGTCTGGTCGAAGGTTTTGAGCGCAACGCGCCGGATATCAGACTGGAGTCTCAGTTCAAGTGCAGGGAATTGTTTTCGCAGGGCGGCGACCAAGATCTCTGGTCGATCACTCTTAAACGCGACCGAATCTACCTGAAGTTGGGCAGCTAAAGCATCGGCCAGTGGACTGCGATCATTAACAATGAGTTTGGGCTTTAAATCCCCAAAGGCTGAGAACATCCCTGAGATTGTCATTTTTTCACCGGCCACGGTCAGCGCATCGCCGACAGATAGCTGTAATGATCTGGCGGCCTGTTCACTGAGCAAAATGCCGTTGCTCGCAAGACTTCTGCTGTAACCGTAGCGTGAAGACTCAAAAGCATCCATGCGGCTGATGTCCAGTTCCATCGATAGTCCGTTGACGCGAATATCGGTGTTCCGGTAGACCTGTATTCTGTCAGCGAGCGTTGCTGTCTTGTTGATGTTAGCGAACGTTTTTAGGGCAGTTTTGTCGCCCTGTGCGATCAAATCGTACTTTAGCCGGTGATCGAGCATCTGACTGAAATCGACTCGGAAACTGTCAACCATTAACGCCACGCCTATCGCGGTTGCGATCGCGAGCGACAGGCCGGCGAGTGCAACGCTAAGTTCCGCTGGGTGCCAGAGAGCCTCTCTGACACCGACGCGCAGCAGGTAGGAGCCGCGTATCATCGATGCCCATCGCTTCAGCCGAGTCAGCAGCGGCGCTATCGTTTGTGAGGCGGCCAGGCTCAATACCGCGATGGCGAAGAACCCTCCCGCCAGGCCTGTTTGGGGTTGAAAAACGCACCAGGTTGCTGCGATTAACAATAATAGCGTCAAAATAGCAGGTAGGGAGGAATGGCTAACCTCTTGCTGTGATCGGTGAAAAGCCCAGGCACCACCAAGCAGACAAACTGCGACGGCAGATCCTACCGCTTTGAAAATGACCCAGCTGTCCAGATTCAAATTGATCTCTTGTCCAGGAACGGCCATTCCCAGCAGCCAACTGGCGAGCCACCACCCTGTGACAAGGCCGAGTGCAGCTGCCAGAGTAGCAATCAGTCCGATCGAGAAAAGGAAGTAGGCGCGCAGCTGCTGCCATTCAACCCCCAGTACGTGCAGGCGATCAAAGACAGGCCAAAGGCGCCGCAACCATGAGACGGCGACCTGATAGATGAGTAGCCAGGCGACCAGCAGAGCGAGCATGCCCAAGGCAGAGATATTAAAGAGTATCGATTTTCCAAACTCTCGAGCCGGATACTGTTCCGCCGTACTCACCAGCTGCCAGCCGGGTGCTAGATCGAGACTAGGCTTGGCGGACGGAAATCCTGCTCCAAAGCCCGGAAGGAGTTTCTCAGCCGTTTCGATGGAGCCGGCAAAGGCGTCACTCAGGACTAAGCCCACGTAAGATAGTTGATTGGGTCGCCAACCCAACAGGTCGTGGGCTGTTGCGATATCAGCTAGCAACGTGCCTTTTGGCGCCTCTATGATGCCGTTGATCGGTATCGACAGTTGATCTTTAAGGCTTTGATCCACCCAGGCACCGTTCCACGAAAACTGTTCAGCGATAGCCTTGGCGCCAGCAGATGGCGGCCGTGCCAGTAAGTCAGCGCCCAGCACTCGTACACTTTGCCCTTCAAGTGTCGTGGTTTCATCAACCAGTGGAGAGAGCTGCGTTATGGCAGGCAAGGCGCCAGCTCGCCACTGTTTGCGCAGCGCGAGGTAGTCTGCGGTGTCCAGCTTGTCGCGATGCAGGTAGTGGCTGTACTCAGAGAGTGCGCCAGGAACCAAACCATCCAGGCGGCTGGAAATGCTCGCGCTGACCAGATGAACGCTGACGATCGACGTTACGCCCAGCGCCATACCTATTAAGGCCATTGCGGTAGACCAGGGTGTTCGCGCCAGAAAACGCAGCAGTGCGAGTGCAATCATCAAGGCGACTGTCTATCTTGCGACCGGGTGTCCAGGGGCAACTGTGTATCCAAGTGCAGCCGTGTATCTGCCATTCCAGCCACTTCGGTGCTGTGCGTGGCTAACACCAGAGAGATATTTTGCTCGCGACAACTGGAAAACAACAGGTCTGCAACGTGGTTGGAGTTTTCCGCATCCAGATTGCCGGTGGGTTCATCTGCCAGCAAAAGTGGCGGTTTGAGTAGCAATGCTCTGGCAACCGCCACACGTTGTTGCTCGCCACCTGAAAGTGTTTCAGGAAAATCGTGGAGTCGGTCCGACAAACCGAATTCGCCAAGGAGGGTCGCAGCATGACGTTCAAGTTCACGTTGTTGATTTAAACGCGCGGGAAGTCTGACGTTCTCTAACACCGTTAACGTGGGAACCAGGTTAAAGAATTGGTAGACATAGCCAATGTGCTGCCTGCGAAGTGCCGTCCGGCTTCGCTCATCTGCAGTGCGGTATGAAAACGTTTTGTCTTTCAGCGCAAGGGTCATGTCGCCGCCATCAAGTTCCAGCAGACCAGCAAGCAGGTTTAACAGCGTAGACTTTCCAGAGCCGCTGGGGCCGGTCACCGAAAGGGACTCTCCCGCAGCAACGCTGAAGGAAAGGTCACGAATGACGTCTATCTGACGACTACCATCCTGGTAGTGCTTGCTGATGTTTTTAACATCCAGCGCCGAAGGCCTCGTCATTTTGCGTAATAGCTCCTTGAGTCAGGGTAAGGTGCCAGAGTAAAACAGTAGGGCGGTCAGAGATAGGGGGCTTAGTCCCCGCGTCTCGGCAAAAACTTCGAACGAATCCAGCCAGCGAAGGTGTTTTTCTTTAACATGTAGTGCTCGATTGCCCGCGTATTTCTTTCCAACTGGCCTGGATCTTTGAAGATTTCGCTTCTTGTCACCAGGTCACGATCTGGGTCCAGAGGTTTAATGACTGTTGCAGGGTTACCGGCAGCGATTACATTCTCAGGAATGTCTGAGGCAACGACACTGCCCGCGCCAATCACGCTGTTTTTTCCAATCGTGACACCCTTACAGACCGTAGCACCGTCACCAATCCAGACATTTTCTTCCAGCGTCACTGGGCGAGTCATACCTACTACCGCTGTCCTGTCGTAAACGTCGTGCCAGTCTGCGTCGGTGATGTATGCGCCGGCTGCAAACATGCAGTTGTCGCCGATTGAAATGTTGCTGGCAGAGTCAAACCGGCAACCTGGGCAGACCAGTACATTGTCTCCCAGGGAGATATGTCCCTGGTGATCGCCGAAGGTCCAGGTAGAAAATGATATCTTCCTGTGACCGTCGGTCACCATATGAACGTTGTTGCCTACGTTGATGTGACGACCATGTACATTGACGTTCCATGGCTTCATTACCATGGGGTTGCTACCGAAGGATTCAAAATGCGGTGCGATGAAATGGCGGATATGCCATCGCTCGAAAATTCTAATCAGGTGTTTTACCCACAATGGTCGGTGATCATTAATCATAAGTCAGTAGGCTTAGCCGCTCGAATGGGGTTGAGTGTAACAAATGCCCTTTGTCCTACCGAAATACTGTTTCACCGCACGGTCAATTAGAGTATCTTTTCACCTCAATTTTGATAGTGATCATAAAATATTGGACGCATTGGAAGCCATTCAAACTCGGAATTCTGCGGCCCGCCTGAGGGGCTCTGTTGAACCCGGACATCTGGAACAAATCCTGAAGGCAGGATTTCGTGCACCTGATCATGCGTTGCTCAGGCCGTGGCGAATTCTTGTGATCGAAGGTGAGGCGCGCGATCGATTAGGCGCTTTGTTCGCCCAGGCAAAACTTACCCATGACCCTAGTCTTTCAACTGAAGCCCTCACAAAAGTTAAAAAGAAACCACTTCGCGCGCCTCTCATACTCGTGGTTGCTGCGCGGCTGGTTGAGCATCCAAAGGTGCCGGAGGTAGAGCAGATTCTTTCGGCAGGGGCTATGGCCCAAAACTTGATGCTCGCGGCGCATGCTCTTGGATATGGATCCATGTGGAGAACAGGGTCGATGACATATGACCAGATTGTCGCGCAAGGGCTTGGTCTGGAACCTAATGAAAAAATGGTTGGGTTTCTTTACGTAGGACAAATTGAAGGAAACCAGAAGGCGCTGCCGGAACACGACCCTGAACATTTTGTGACACGCTGGTAGACAGGCAAGCTATTGGTCGATAAATCAGAAGTGTTGGCAGGGAAAGGGCCTGAAAATCATATCAGAACGTCACGGGGTAAATTCGCTTTCATCGCGGTAGGATTTTCTTCTCCGCATCCGTATAATGAATATTCCACCTTGGTCCTCCCGCAATAAAGAGTGGTGAACTCCGCCAGGCCCGGAAGGGAGCAACGGTAGCGATGAATTTATGTGCCGGGATGTGGCTAAGGTGGTCTTTAATCTTCTCCCGTGTAAACGGCCAGCATCAGGTCAGCTTCAGGCACCAGTTCCCCTTCCTCATCCAGATACCGGACGACCCTGGCGATAATTCGATCTTGTCGATCGAAAAACCTTGATTCGAGCAATTCATGCTCATCCCTGAAGAACTGTTCATCGATGATCGAATCAAATTCTTTTGGTGATACACAGCGGAATTCTGGCATTTGCAGCTAGTCTGGATATTCAGGTAATCTCCCTCATGATGCGGGCTACCAGATCAAGATGCAAAGAATCGAGCGTCACAATGGGGATCAACGGATGAGGATGCAAGAATGAATATGTATGTCAGTCAGGATTTACCGGTTCGCCAGAGGATCAGGGATGCTCATGAGGCGGCGATAGATACATTTGCTGATCCAGGGACCTGGCTCGATAGTCATTCGCGATTGGCCATATTGGCTGAAGCCAGGCATGCGCCCTCATGCCGCTTGTGCCTGGAGCGAAAGGACGCCCTGTCACCCTATGCGGTAAAGGGTAGTCACGAGACTCGGACTGATCTTGCCAATGATCTTGTCGAGGTAGTGCACCGAATCACCACGGACTCCGGCCGCTTGACCCGGTCCTGGTATCAGGGGATTACTGATGCCGGTATTTCACCGGAAACCTATGTCGAGATCGTAGGGCTTGTTGCGACATCAATTATCGTCGACAGCTTTGGGGCTGCACTGGGGTGTGAGCCTGCCGAGCCACCGGCTGCGAAAAGTGGCGAACCGGGCAGGGAAAGTAATCCTGCGGTGATTGATGCTGGTGCCTGGGTGCCAATGCTCGATCTCGTGCAGGAAGAAACCGATCTCGAAATTCCAACTGCACCGAACATTTTTCGGGCGATGGGTCTTGTCCCAGGTGCCATTTCGCACTTTTTCAGTGTGATGCGATCCCAGTACTCGTTAACTGAATATGAAATTACCCTGGGGCGATCCCAGATCGAGCTGCTGGCTTCCCGAGTCTCTTCGCTGAACCAGTGCTTTTACTGAACGACTTCACATACCATGTTGCTTCGTCGAAGCGGCGAGATAAGTGAAGAGTCCTATAACCTGTCGGGTGTACTGGGTGATGATGACGTTGGCGTTGAAGATGAAGGTCTTCTGGTTGCGATCGCAGAGGCGGTGTTTGCTGGAGATCCGATTGATCTTGCGCATATACGTGCAGAGGCCGTCCGCAGCATTGGGGCTGAAAAATTTGTCGATGCCATTGGTATTGCCAGTGGGTTCAATGGCATTACCAAAGTGGCGAACGCGACGGGAATTCCTCTTGATACCAGGACCGAAGAAGTCACAGCGAGTCTGCGTCAGCAAATCGGAATCGACGATTACTCTGAAAGTCACAAATCCAGGCTTTATGGCTAGGCTGTCAAGGTAATAACACGCCACCGTCGACATCGTGGTATGTGTTGACGACCTTGAGCAGGCGCTGGAAAAGGTTTAAAAAAATGATCAAGGTGATACATGGCATCTTCACGAGGTGAGTTTTCCTCCCGTTTTGGGTTTGTAATGGCTGCCGCCGGCAGCGCTGTAGGTCTGGGCAATATCTGGGGTTTTCCCACACAAGCTGCCAGCAACGGCGGCGCGGCCTTCCTGCTGGTGTACCTATTCCTGACATTTACTCTCGCCTACCCCGCCCTGATGGCGGAACTGATTATTGGCCGGCACGCCCACGCCAATGCAGTAAGTGCTCTGCGATTGATCTCGCCCAACACTCTGCTTAAGCGTATCGGTGTATCTACCGGTGTGTTTGGCTTTATCGTCGCTAGCTTGATTCTCAGTTTCTACGCTATCGTGGCAAGCTGGATGATCGCATTCTGCTTGTCCTCCCTCGCTTCTCTGGCGGGCATGGAGTCCCTTAGCAGGTGGCTCACCTCCTTCAGCCTGCCCCGCAATATGCTCTTCATGCTGCTCTTTAGCGGACTAACCATTACCATCATTACCGCTGGAGTGAAGCAAGGCATCGAGCGCTGGTCGGCGCGACTAATGCCTGCCCTGCTGGTGTTGTTAGTACTTCTGGTCCTCTATGTCCTGACTCTGGACGGTGCAATGGAAGGCCTGAAAGTCTATCTGTTGCCCGATTTCGAGCGCGCCCTGTCACCAAAGTTAATCATCGCTGCCCTTGGCTCTGCCTTTTTCTCATTGTCGCTGGGAGTCGGTACCATGTTGATTTATGGCTCCTATATCAGTGACAAGGAGAATCTGCCCGTGCTGGGTGGTCTGGTGACCGTTGTCGATATCTCTATTGCGGTACTCGCAGGCGTCCTGGTGCTGCCAGCCATGTATGTGGCCCTTCATAACGGCGTACAAATATTCACTGAGGCAGGCGCCCTGATCTCAGAGGACACCCTGATTTTCACCGTTTTGCCCGAACTGTTTGCGACCATGGGGCTTGTCGGTAAGGTAGTCAGCTTCACCTTCTTCTTTCTGATGAGCATCGCCGCACTGACCTCTTCCATCTCCATGCTGGAGGTGCCGGTGGCCTATACCATTGAGGAACACGGCTTCTCGCGGAAAACTGCAGCGCGCGCAATCGGTGGAGCCATCGCCATTGTCAGTACGCTTATCCTGCTGAACTTCGACAATCTCTTTGGTTTCGTTATCGCCTTTACTACACGCTACAGCCAACCCTTGCTGGGCTTCATGTTCTGTGTCTACGCCGGCTGGGTGTGGAGTCGCCACTCGATTCTTGAAGAGTTGCGTAAAGGCTATCCAGAAGTAGAGCAGGGCCTGTTCTGGAAGATCTGGCCCTGGTATGTGAAATTCCTGTGCCCGCTGATTATCCTGGCAATACTTGCCCAGTCCCTGATTGGCTGAGGGGCGTTATTGCAGGGTTATCGAACCGCTTTCCTCGATAGCGTATTTACTACGAGGGTAAGAAGTATCTCGCCAAAATCATTGAAGTGCCTTGCCAGGGTGATATGCACGAAGGCGCAGAGATTGAGGTTGACTTTGGTTCTATCGAGTATCGCCGCGTAGCCGGTAATCAGGCATTTATCTCCCAGTGCGCGAACCCGGCGCCAGCAGGCTGCGGTTGATATTCATACTCAGACTTTCGCTCGAAAAGCCCTGTTATAATTCCTCATCACCCACATGCGTGACGAAGGGCCGAATCTGCTGGAGTCCATTGATGGCTAGGCTGTCAAGGTAATAACACGCCACCGTCGACATCGATGGTAGTGCCTGTTATGTAACTGTTTTCCATGATCATGACGATCGCCTTCGCGACCTCGTCAGCTTCACCGACACGCCCCAAGCGGAATGTTTTTACCCATATTTGCCAGTGCAGCATTTTTTTTGTCACCCAGGCTATCGAACATTCCTGTACTGATAAGGCCGGGCGCGACAGCATTTACACGCTTTGGTGCCACCTCCAGGGCCAAAGCCCGGGTTAACCCTTCGACTGCGTTGCCGGTGCAGGATACGGAAGACATTCCAGGGTTACATTTTCTGGCAGGAGTTCCGCTGATAAAAGTGAGTGACCCGGTTTCGTTTAAATGAGGAATACCCTGACGGGCAACATGGGTGTAACCCCAGAACTTGCCGAACGCGGCGCGAAACTGTTCGTCGGTTTGGTCCATGAACGGTGCCATTGTCCTTTCTGCGCCCGTGGCTGCTGCGACAATGTGGTCGATTGCTCCTACCGATTCAAAGAGTGATTTCAACCCTTCCACATTGTGGGTGTCCAGTGAACTGAAGGTGATTTCGGGATAAGAATCGGAACACGTCTTAACCTTGTCTTCTGATCGGCTGACAGCCCAGACATTGGCTCCTTTGCTTGCAGCGATGACTGCGGTGGCAAGGCCGATTCCTGAAGTACCTCCGATGACGACTACATTTTGGTTATCCATCGAACCCATGTCTTTTACCTTTTAGAGAAAGTTACATGATGCTTAAGCCTGCTGGTTAAAGCCAGCGTTTCGGGTGTCCGGGTTAGCTCATGCTGGTAAATTCAGGCTGGTAAGTTCAGAGGTTGGTAGGCATTAAGCATCATCTGTACAGCCATCATCACCAGTAGCATGCCCATTAATCGCTCAATGCTTGAAAATGTCACCTTTGATCGATTTTATACTCGTAAGGGGTTTTGGCTTGATCAGAGGAGAAGCCGCGGCGCTGTGAGAAAACCGGATTGCTGTGTTTATAGAGACCAGCGATCCTGAAGTCGGCAGTAGGGTGTAGCGTGTTGGCTGTTGGACGTGAAATGTAGAATGTAGAATGTAGAATGCCTCTAGGGTCAACTGTCCGAGAGGCAGCAAGATCTTGAGCCGCTTTTTTGATGTCTCCGTAAATCAATTAAAGTACGAAAAATGTGCCGAACAAGGGAAGTTTTACAATGCCGGTGAATTTACGGTCTGGTCGAAAAGTCAGTGCATTTAATATGAAGAGGCTGCTCATCGCATTTTTTTGTTCGGGCTGCGCCATTTCAGCGCCAGCTGAAGAAGTCCTGATCAGTACCAGTCTGGGTGAGATAATGATCGAGCTGGATGAGGAAAAAGCGCCGGTCACCGTTGCCCATTTTCTTGGCCTTGTAGACTCGGGTGCTTACAAAGACACAATATTCCATCGGGTGATACCGGGTTTCATGGTTCAGGGGGGTGGCTATTACCTGGACATGGCGGAAGCCGAGGAGAGCGAAATGATCATCAATGAAGCTGACAATGGCCTTTCGAACGTTCGAGGGACCATTGCCATGGCCAGGATGAACGAGATTGATTCTGCCAGCCGCCAGTTTTTTATTAATGTGGTCGCCAATAAGCGTCTGAATCATGGTAGAAAAAGCTGCACCCGCAAAGACGAAGCAACCGTCGCAGCAGCCCGGGCGCGAGGCAGTTATAAGCCCACTACCTGTAAGTCATTCGGTTATGCCGTGTTTGGGAAAGTCACCTCTGGAATGGATGTGATGGACATGATCGAAATCACCGAGACCAGTACCGTTGGTGAATATGATGATGTGCCGGTAACACCCATTGTCATTCTTTCCATTGACCGTATGGTGACTGAAAAAGCAGTGCCTGATAGTGTGTTGTTCGATTGAGTGTTGATTGAAATAGGTTGTTCTTACATGAAGCCCTGCCAGCAATTATGATCTTTGACTATGTTCCTCTTTTTTAGACCCTTCGTTATTTTTGCCCTGTCGTTGCTGCGCTATTGTTGCTACACTGTTGTTGCTTGCACACAGCCCAAGTGCAATTGGTTCACCGAAACTGGTGTTGTTGGTCTCGGTTGACCAACTCAGCCCCGGCCGGCTCAGCGCAGATATGAAGGGAGGACTTGGTCGCCTGATGCGCCAAGGCCGCGTATACACCAATGCCAGACTGGATCATGGCTTAACGAATACCTGTCCCGGTCATGTCGCAATCTCGACCGGCGTCAATCCTGGGAAGGCCGGAATCCCTGGCAACAGTTATATCGATCATGTCACTGGGCAACAGCGTTACTGTGTCGATGACCTTGATGATGCCCATCGGGTGTTTGGTACAGAACTCAATCGGTCGCCCAATTCAATGACCGCCACCGCGCTGGGTGACTGGCTTAAAGCGAACTCACCCGTATCAAGAGTTTTTTCTGTCGGGGGGAAGGACAGGTCGGCGATCACAATGGCCGGTAAAACTCCGGACGGGGTATATTGGTATGAAAGGAGCGTGGCAAAATTCACCAGCTCGGGATACTACGGTCCGCTGCCTGATTATGTGCAAGCATTCAATGGGGATAATTTTTTTGTCGACGGGTTTGCCGCGCGTTACCCAAAGACATGGGAACATAAGGCTGGCTCACTCAGGGTCGACGATTATGCCGGCGAATCCGGGGAGGACCTTCGGCATTCCGGACATCCGGTGAATACAGGTGAACTGGGGGAACGCGCAGCGCGTTTTTACGCGTCTCCGTTTCTGGACCTGGCGACGACTGAGTTGGCGAAACGGGTGGTCGATGAAGAGAGGCTTGGCCAGCAAGGGGTGACTGATTTGCTGGCGATATCCTATTCGTCTTTGGATGTCGTTGGCCATCGCTATGGCCCTTACAGCGGTGAATCAGAAGATACGCTGGCCCGTATAGATACGACGATAGGTGAATTACTAGCGTTTCTTGATGAGCGTCTAGGGGAGGACTATGTTTTTGCCCTGTCTTCCGACCATGGGGTTTTGCCGTTACCTGAATGGTTGGTAGAAACCGGTGAGATGCATTGTCCGGTCGATGATGGTCGAATTTCTATTGAGAAAGCCATACTGCAACTCTACTGGCGATTGTATGTCGATTTTACTGCCCCTTTTGGTGACCCAAGAGACTTGGTCGGTTTTTCAGGTGCCGGCGGTACGGTGAGTGCCACCTATGCACAGCAGCTGGGTACAACTGTGGAGCAGGTAGTTGCCGCAATGGAGCGCTACCTCGAAGAACAGGCTTACATTGAAGCGGTTTGGACGCCGGCGGAACTAGAGGCTTCTAATGATCCGGTTAGCCGCTTGTATCGTAATTCTTTTGTTCCTGGCAAATCGCCTCATTTCTTTATTCAACTGAGTGAAACATGTCTCATCTATTTTGCAGAGGGGACGAGTCATGGGAGTGTCTATGATTATGATCGGCGGGTGCCTGTCATTTTCTACGGGGTGGGAGTGGAGCCGGGGGTGATAGTCGAAGCGGTCCATAGTATCGATATCGCGCCAACGCTTGGGGAAGAGCTTGGTCTTGATTTGCCCGTGAACCTGGATGGTCGGGCCCTTGATTTAGGAAACGTTGATGGAAGCTAAACCAAAAATAGCGATATCCAGTTGCCTAGTCGGGCAGGAAGTCCGGTTTGACGGTGGACACAAGCACTTCCGGTATGCGACTGAATCACTTGCCACTTATTTTGATTTTGTGCCTCTGTGCCCTGAAGTTGCCATTGGTCTTGGGATTCCTCGCCCGACGATTCGTCTGATTAAAGGCGAAAATGACACCACAGAAGCCGTAAGTAACGCAGACCGATCAATTCGTTACACAGAAGCGCTCAGTGCCTATGGTAGAAAAACGGCGCCAGCGCTGCATGAGGTGTCCGGATATATTCTCAAGAAAGATTCCCCCAGCTGTGGAATGGCCAGGGTAAAGGTCTATCAGAACAATGACGGTCCACCTGACAGGACCGGCGTTGGCATCTACGCCAACGAAATAATGAGCGCGCATCCCAACTTGCCTATAGAAGAAGAAGGCAGGTTGAACGATACGAGGTTGCGCGAAAATTTTCTGGAACGAGTATTTCTCTATCACCGCTGGCTGCAGTTGATGGAAGGTGGTGTCGATAGCAATGCTTTGGTGAAATTCCATACAGTTCAGAAATTCGCGATACTTGCTCATGACGAGCCAGCTTACCGGGAGCTTGGCAGGATAGTGGCGGGGGTGAGTACCAGCGACATTGAAGCCCGCTGTATGGAATATATTTCGCTGTTGATGCGTGCCATGAAAGTCCTGACTACGCCAAAAAAACACGCCAATGTGCTGATGCATATCATGGGTTTTTTCAAGGAATCGCTGGCAGCAGAGGACAAGGCTGAGCTTCTGCGTCTAATCGATGCGCACCGTGAAGGCCTTGTTCCGGTGATCGTGCCGATAACGCTAGTTAATTACTTTAGAAAACGCCATCCGAGCGCCTATATCGATGGCCAAACATACCTGGAACCCCATCCGCCAGAGTTAATGCTGAGAAACATGCTTTAGGGCGCGAAGTATGTCAGGGTGTTGTTATGAATGTGACGCCTATTACCCCTCATATTGGGGCAGAAATCAGAGATGTAGATTTATCCAAGCCTCTTGGTAACGAAGCCTTCGCTGGTATTCACCAAGCGTTTCTTGATTGGGGGGTGCTGGTTTTTCGCGATCAGCAACTGACCAGAGATCAGCACAAGGATTTTGCACGCAGGTTCGGCAAGCTGCATACCCACCCGATGAACTATGAAGGAACTGGCGATCCTGAAATGTTAGTGGTGAAGACCACAAAAGATTCCGCTTATACCGCCGGTAATGGCTGGCACACAGATGTTACCTGCGATGAGTATCCGCCTATGGGTTCCATGCTCTACATGAAGCAGGTCCCCGATTATGGGGGCGGCGATACGATGTATGCCGACATGTACCTGGCCTATGAAATGCTCTCGGAAACAATGAAAGAACTTCTGGGTGGCCTGGTTGCGGTGCATGACGGCGCGCTTCCCTATGTCGGTGCCTATAAAAGTACACCACCTGAAGGCGGCTACTCGAAAAATGAGCACCCTGTGGTTGTTACCCACCCGGAGACAGGCAGGAAGGTGCTGTACGTAAATTCCGGTTTTACCTCGCACATTAAGGGCTTAAACCCGGGTGAGTCGAAAGCGATGCTAGGTTTTCTGTTCGATCATATTGCGACAGTGCCAAGGTTAACGTGTCGAGTGAGCTGGGAGCCTGGCACTCTGACGTTCTGGGACAATCGTTGCACGCAGCATCATGCGATATGGGATTATTATCCCCATGAGCGTTACGGTGAGCGGGTTTCTATTATCGCAGGCGAACGGCCCGACGCTTAACGTCAGATGCGATAATCGCTAATCTGTACTTCGTCCCCGATGTTCGCGTAGTCACCCGCGGCTCTTGCGGATCGGAACTCACCCCAGTTGACGGATCGATAGAGCGGCTTATCTCCAGTCTGTGGAATGCAGTTAGTAGAAAAATCAGGGTTCATAAAAAAAGCGGCGCTAAAGCGGCCTTGCTTACTGTTGGCCAGAACACGGTGCAGCGGCGCCTTGTAGCGATCGTTGGACCATACCTGGACCAGATCGCCGACATTGATAATCAGGCTGTCATTCTCGCTGGCAATGGTTGTCCAGGTGTCGTTATGACGTACCTGCAAGCCAGCGACTTCACCCTGCAGTAACACCGTTACAGCACCTGCGTCCGTGTGATGGTAAATCCCCAGGTGACCTTCGGTAGGAAAATCTTCTTCTGGATCTGCTGGCTCTTTGCAAACCGGGTAGTGGTTCAGTCGAAGGAAGCTGGAATTACCGTGGGTGAAATGCTGCGCTAATGAAGATCGATGTAGTCGGAGAGACTGCATAATGGATTCAAGCAGTGTCAGGCTGATTGTTTCGCACAAGTGGTGCCAGTGAAGCATCGTTTCGCGAAACCCCGATAGACTCGAGGGCCAGGGCGTTTGACGTTGATTATGTGGGTCAGCCTGATCCAGACTAAGGTCAAAGATCTCTTTCCAGTCCTGCTTGTTCTTCGTGAGTTCCTGATCGAAATAGCCCCACGGGTTTTTCTCTGTTCGCGATAGTTGTTTCTTCTCTTCGTGTGGCAGATCAAAAAAAACCTTCATTGCGGCCAGTAACTGGTCCGTTGTTCCCTTCTTAAGGTCTAGATCAACCAGCCGAAAAAAGCCCCAGTACCGGCAGGCATTCGCAAGATTTTGGATCGTTTCACGGTTATTTGTCTTTAGCTCACGAAGACTGATGCTTGGAATTTGTTTCATTGGGTCAGAGGCCATACAATCGAGGTCGTTTGCATAAATTCACAGGTGACAAAAGTAACGCTTATGTCGATAAAAGAACAGCAATCTCCAATTACTTCAACACAACACGGTCTTGTTCTTGGGCGCGAGAAAAATGGGGTCCTGTTGTTTAATGGTATTCCTTATGCCGAACCGCCGGTTGGGGACCGACGATTTAAGCGCCCGGTATCGCCGGTATCTTGGGATGATATTCGTGACGCAACCAGGTTCGGACCAGCCGCCCCACAGCTACCTTCCGGTGGCATGACTGACTCAGTGCCAGTGAACTGGAATGAAGATTGCCTCTTCCTGAATGTTTGCACACCGGCAATCGATCAAAAAAAGAGGCCTGTGCTGGTTTGGATTCATGGGGGGGCTTACAGGTCAGGCCAGGGAGCAGTGCCATGGTACAACGGGACCAGTTTTGCACTGAACGGAGATATCGTTGTAGTTTCGATTAACTACCGGTTAGGAGCGCTGGGGTTCACTGACTTGTCCAGGTTTGGCGATGATTATGCCACCTCTGGTGTTAATGGCATCTGTGACCAGATCAAAGCACTGGAATGGGTGAGGGACAACATTTCAGGTTTCGGGGGTGATCCATCGAAGGTCACCATTGCGGGCGAATCCGCAGGGGGGTTTTCGGTTGCAACGTTACTCGGCTGCGAGCAGGCGCAGGGCCTGTTTCGTCGCGCGATCCCGCAAAGCGGAGCGACGCACCACACCTTGACGGATGACGTCGGGAAAGTGGTTGCAGATTTGTTGATAGACGAGCTTGGTGTCGAATCTATTGATGAGCTTAAGTCGGCAAGTGTGCTGGACATCCTGAAGGCACAATCTCGGGTGGATGTGCGCTATAACCATATGAACATTGGCAATGGTGTGCAGGCATTTTATCCAGTTGAGCTAAATGAAGTGCTGCCAATTCCACTTCGCGAATCCATCCGGGCGGGTGTAGGTGCTAGTGTTCCCGTGCTGACCGGAACCAACAAGGATGAAAATACTCTTTTTGTGGTGGAGAAAATATCACCGGAAAAACTGCGTTACCAGGCCAAAGCCTACGGGAGTGAATCACTGGTCGAGGCGTACCGAGAGATGCTGCCCGGCGCTACAGAAACTGAACTCGCGATTGAGCTAGGCACCGATTTTACCTTCAAGATTCCGGCGATTCGACATGTGGAAGATAGGCTAGCGCATGGTGCAGACACCTGGATGTACCAGTTTGACTGGGAGTCCAGGAACGGTCATCTAAAAGCGACTCATGCGCTGGAAATACCCTTTGTTTTCAATACGCTCACGTCCTCCGGCGTTGACTCCTTTATCGGGGAGGGTGAGTTGCCCCAGGCTGTTTCGGATGAGATGCATAGTGTCTGGACCAGCTTCATTCAGGGTGATGAACCCGGTTGGCCTAAATACGATCTGGAGAAAAGAACCGTAAAGCATTTTGATGACACCTCATCCCTTGTGGATAACGGAGAGTTGCCAAGGCTTAACGCCTGGGAAGGCATCCGATAGCTGCTGAATCCGGGGTTTGGGTATGGTTTGTTTGAACGTTAACAAGCAAGATGTCTCGTTAAGCAATCATTCAGTGATTCACTCCATCCGGTACGACCAGGACAAAATTTTTAGGGGTATCGCTGAAGCCTCGGTTGAGGGGCTTCGTGATCACCCTTACCGTCTGCCCACCAGGGATTATTACCTACAAATACGATGACCGGTCTTGAATGTTTCCTTGATGGTTTCCAACTAATTCGCCGCCCCGGGCTGCGGCGATATTTCATTGTTCCGTGTCTTATTAATGCTGTGGTGCTGACGTTGTTGGTGGCGTTGTCCTATTCCCATTTCGGCGACTGGGTTGCCATCATTGTTGCCTGGTTTCCTGACTGGATGTCCGCTCTTTATTGGCTGGTCTGGGGGATTTCGCTGATCGTACTGCTGGTACTGATTCTTTTTGTTTTTACGTTTGTGGCGAACATCATTGCCTCGCCTTTTAATGCAATTCTGTCGATCAAAGTGGAACAGGTACTGACGGGCGCTGCGCCGGTATCGACAGTATCCCCCTGGTTAATCCTGCCGCGCTCGGTTGCAAGGGAACTGGGAAAATTACGCTATATATTACCCAGGTTGCTGGGTTTGCTGTTGATCACCATTATTCCGGTTATCAATACGGTCGCGCCGTTTCTTTGGGTTTTGTTCGGGGCTTGGATGATGTCTATCCAGTACGCAGACTACGCTGCCGACAACAACGATGTTTCTTTTGGAGAGTTGCAATCACGTATGAGAGCAAGGCGGTTTGATGCCTTGATGTTCGGATTACCTGCCTATCTGCTATTAACGGTGCCTGTCGTGAACCTGATATTAATGCCGATAGGTGTGGCCGGTGGTACACGTTTCTGGGTCGAGCACCTGCGCTAGCTGACAAATCCATAGAAGCTGCGTTCCAATCCGCGCAGCGTGTTCACACAGGCCTGATCTTAGAAGGGAAGGGGTTGTGTCAACACACAATACTCTACTCTCGACCTGCCTGAACGGGTCACCCCGCAAATAGGTGTTAAGCGGATCGCATCAGCTTTAGCTGCCGGGGCTTCTCATAGCTTCATCCGGGGCCGAGTGAATATGGAAACCCAGCTCCCAATTGTCGATGCCGGTAACTTGCGGAAACGTACAGGTACGCCTTTAGCCGGGCTGGTATAACAGATAGAAGTCAGTTTTTCAGCTTTCGGCCTAAGGCCATAACCTGCTTTCGGGCAGGTTTTTTTTAAGGCGAACGGCAGGATACTTCCGTTCCAGTGTGACCGAAAAGGGGAGTGATCCAGCGTTAACGTCGGAACTCATCGTTGATGGCTGCGGGATGTGTAAAATACCTGCATGAGTATTACTAAGCTGTTGAAGTCCCTTGAGAACCTTTCAGAATTGGCTTATGTGGGCGAGCCTGTAAGCCAGCTCGAACACGGGTTACAGGCTGCGGGTCTCGCAATTAAGGCGGGTGCTAGTGAACACATGGTACTTGCGGCGCTGCTTCATGACGTTGGTCATTGGTGCAATCCAGAGGCGTTGCAGATGGAAGGCCTGGGTGCCCGGGACCACGACAGGTTGGGTGCAGAGTATTTGGTCGCCATCGGTTTGCAGCCAGAAATCTCCGCGCTTGTAGGTGCCCATGTAGATGCGAAACGCTACCTGGCAGTGACTACCCTGGAATACGTTGCGAGGTTGTCTCCGGCAAGCCGCAGGACGCTGGATTACCAGGGTGGTCCAATGAGCGATGAAGAGTTATCCGCCTTCAAAGCGCGTCCGGGCTTCAGGGATGCATTGCGCCTGCGTGCATGGGATGAGGCCGCAAAGGAGCCGCAAGCAGACAGGCCGAACCTCGAATATTATCGCGCGATGTTGGCGCGTCATTGCCAGCAGTCAATTTCTGAGGCACAACTGGATCACTGGGACCGCTTTGGTTGGCTTCACATAAAGGGCTGGTACAGTGAAGACGAAATGGTTTCGATCACATCAGCTACCGATGACTTACAGACAAGGCCGGAAGTGGCTGGCAAATGGATGAAATACTTTGAAGGGGCTGGAGGCGACACCCGTACCCTGTGTCGAATCGAAAATTTTCTGCAATATGAACCCGTTTACGCAGAACTGTTGCTGGGGAATGCAAACCTGAATCTGTTCTCTCTGCTGATTAACGAACGTGCCGCGTTGTTCAAGGAGAAAATAAACTTCAAGCTCCCGGGGGGGCAGGGTTTTTCTGCCCACCAGGATGCACCAGCGTTTACCACCTTCGGGCAACGATTCCATGTCACCATGATGTTGAGCATTGACCCGGGAACAACAGATAATGGTTGCCTGGAAATTGCAAGAACATCACGGCATGATGCCTCGCTTGAAATGAAAGAAGACCTGACGCTGTCTGATGAAGTGGTTGGACAGTTCCAATGGGAACCCATAGAAACCGCTCCGGGTGATCTTGTACTTTTCGATTCCTATGTGCCGCACCGCTCAGCGGCCAACCTCAGTAATGCGTCCCGCAGGGTATTGTACGCGACTTACAATAAGGCAACTGACGGCGATTTCCGGGCGCGGTACTTTGCAGAGAAAAGACGGGTTTTTCCGCCGGATGTGGAACGACGCGAAGGTGCCCAGTATGACGCTGGCGTTTTTAATGTTGGGAACCCTGTCTCTCTTGAATAGAATCGTTAGACGACCAGCTTCCCCATACTGGTCCGTGGTTCCTTGATGAACCCAAGTATGAACCCAGGCGATTCGTAGAAGGACTCGGCAGAGGCATTGCCATCTCGAACCTGCAGGTTCAGTTTCTCTCCACCTGGCTTGCGCGGGTGATCGGTCGAGTTGATATAGGGACCCCCATTGTGGGGCTGTTCATCAGGCAGGATTGCCCCAAGAAGGGTGGTGACAGCCTCAATGTCATTCCTTTCAAAAGTTTAAAACTCAGACTTCATCAGCTTGCTGATCGATTACGGCGGTATGGTCGCCTAGTTCATCCTGGTCTATCAAATCCTCTAGTCTGTGCATTTCCATCTCCTGGAAGAGCAGCATCTCGCGAGATTCGAGCAATAAACGCAGTTGTTCATTGAGAATCGGATTGTCTGCAGCGATAGCGTTTAACACTTCGATCTGCAGGTCTATATCAGACAGAAGTTTATCGAACGTAATATTGTCGGTAATCAAGAAGATGCCTGTAGATTGGTGATGTGGTTAGGGGATTCTTAAATGATAATAACTCTACGATGAATCAACGGTCAGCTCTTCGTAGCTGATGGGTCTTCAGTTGAGCTGCGAGTGTATCAAGGTGATCTTCGGCTGAAAGTGAAGGGAGTTTCTGCAACAGATCAATCAAGCGGGTGGTATCTGAAACAGAGCCAGCCGGGTTTTCCAGCGAATAGTGGTGAATTAGCGCCGGAAGTATCTTTTCTGGAGGTGCTAGGTCTGGAGTTTTATCGGCCACTTGAGTTACTGAGGACTTTCGGGAGGCCAATAGTACCAAATTGACCAAAGTCTTTTATCATCGATATACAGGCGGTATAAATCCGGACTAAGTACTCTCTAGCCAACTGGGATATACTCGCGCGATTTGAATGAGAGAAGACCCAATGAAAGGCACTGTCCATTACGAAGCTCGTGGCAACATCGCACTCCTCAGTATCGATAATCCACCCGTAAACCCCTTGTCATCTGGTGTCCGGCAGGGGCTCTTTGACGGCGTAAGCAGCGCCCTGGCTGATGATGCCATCGAGGCTATTGTTTTAACGGGAATGCACAGAGCGTTTATTGCCGGCGCTGATATCAGCGAGTTTGGCGCTGCTGCAACCGAGGGCGTGGGACTGGGTGAGGCTCTGGACAAGATGGAAGGCAGCACCAAGCCGATCATAGCCGCCATCAACGGGACGGCATTTGGCGGTGGGCTCGAAGTTGCGCTTTGCTGTGATTACAGAATTGCTGCAGCGACTGCTCCTGTTGGTTTGCCGGAAGTGAAACTGGGGCTACTCCCTGGTGCTGGTGGTACTCAGCGATTACCGAGACTTATTGGCGCAGAAGCGGCTGTCCAGGCTATTGTTTCCGGCAACCCAATAATGGCGCCTGATGCGTTAACCATGGGTATCGTCGATCGGGTTGCCAGCGGTGACATCGTTGATGACGCAATTGCCTATGCCCAGGAAATCATTGCTGATGGTGCCGCGACACGAAAGGTTCGCGACCTCGAAGACAAGGTCTCAGATGATCGGGGCAATACGGCACTGTTCGAAAAATTCGCTGCCAACCTGGATAAGACTCACCGCGGACAGTTTGCGCCAGCGCAGATTCTTCAATGTGTTGAAGCTGCGGTGAATGCTGAAAGCTTTGACGAGGGTATGGCTGTGGAGCGCGCAAGGTTTGCGGAATGTATGTCTGATCCGCAGCGTGAAGCACTGATCCATATTTTCTTTGCTGAACGGGCGGCGAACAAGATCCCGGGCCTGTCTAAGGATGTTCCGTTACTGGATATTAACAAAGGCTCTGTCATTGGTGCCGGCACAATGGGTGGTGGTATTGCCATGTGTTTTGCCAACGCTGGTATACCCGTGCGGGTTCATGACAACGATCCTGAGAATCTTGCCCGTGGAATAAAGGTGATCGAGGGCAACTATGCGCGGACTGTCTCCAAGGGAAGGCTGACCCAGGAAGAAATGGATAAGCGGATGTCGCTGATTATTCCTACTGAAAATTTTGATGACCTGGGTGACGGAGATATCGTTGTTGAGGCTGTTTATGAAAACCTCGATTTGAAAAAGGAAATATTCGCCCGGCTAGACAAAGTGATGAAGCAGGGCGCTCTGCTTGCAACAAATACTTCAGGGCTTGATGTGGACGCAATTGCAGGGATGACGGACAGACCCGAATTTGTGTGCGGAATGCATTTCTTTAGCCCCGCAAACGTCATGCGACTCCTGGAAGTTGTTCGTGGAAAGGATTCATCGCCGGTAGTGCTTGGTACGGCCATGGCACTAGGAAAGCGGTTAGGAAAAGTCTCAGTGATGGCAGGAAACTGCCCTGGCTTCATCGGTAACAGGATGCTGGGTGGATACACACGCCAGGCAGCTTTGATGATCCTGGAAGGTGCAACTCCGGCACAGGTGGACAAGGTGATCTTTGATTTTGGCCTGGCCATGGGCCCATTTACTATGAACGATATGGTTGGCCTGGACCTGGGATGGCGCGCCCGAAAAATGATGGGGGGCACCAACGAAGTAACCGCCAGAATTCCGGATGAGCTATGCGAATTAGATCGCTACGGCCAGAAGAACGGCAAAGGCTACTACCAGTATGCAGAAGGCGACCGAACACCGCGCCCCGATCCTGAAGCGGATGCAGTCATCGCAAAAGTATCAGAAGATCTAGGGTATACCCGTCGAGACTTTTCTGACGACGAGATTATGAAGCGCTGTATGTATCCTCTGGTGAACATAGGAGCAAAGTTACTGGAAGAGGGCCATGCCCTGCGGGCAGGCGACATCGATACTGTCTACGTCAACGGATATGGATTTCCGACTTATGTGGGTGGTCCGATGTGGTTCGCCGATACACAGGGGCTGCATAATGTGTTGGCAGATATGGAACGGTTTTTCGAGGAAACCGGTGACGAAGTCTGGAAACCTTCTGACCTGCTTAAGAAGTTGGTGAGCGAAGGTAAGAACTTTGCGTCTCTGGATGGCTAATTTTGGCATGTGATTAATTGGATTGCAGATCCCGGTTTCCGGATCGGGGTTTGTGTCGAGTGGTGGTATTTCTCACCACATTGTCGCGCTTTTAATTATCAGGCTTTCACAGTTCTCGTGAAAGTCAAAAATAATGCTATAATTATCAATGACATATGAGGCCTCTGGGCGTTTGGCACGGATTCTGCACTCTAACGTCCAAGTAATCAGATGAGATAGAAACAATGGTTAGTGGCGCAGAAAAACTTTTTTACCTGACGCTGGGTATTATATGCCTGGTGATGGGTGTTGTGGGTTTGATAGTACCAATTCTTCCGGGTGTCCTCTTTTTAGCGGGGGCTCTTTATATGTTGGGCCGCGGTTCATCCCGGGTAAAGCAACTGGTCGATGAAAACCCGACGTTGCGCAGCTTCCAGACTCGCATGGATCAGGTAGGTGCAGCGACGGTGGTCGAGCAACTTCAGTTGACTTTTTTAATGATTATTCAGGGTGCAGCAGTTGGTGTGCGGAAAATCAGTGTCGGAGTGAAGAAGCTGCTGTCCTGAATTCGAAAAGAAATCGAGCTAACAAAAAGCGAGGTCAGATGAGCTCGCTTTTTTTTGTCAGCAAGCAACCTCGGTATAATATTGATGATTGGTGTTGGCTTGTTGGGCGTGAGAAAATCCTCTAATAAGGATATTGGCCAACTCGCGACCTGAGTTTGGTGGCAATCAAACCTAACAGGAGTTCAACCCATGATCACACACAACGAATACTTCAACGGTAATGTTCAGTCTTTGGCATTGCAGGGCCATGACAAGCCAGTCACTATAGGCGTTATGGCAAAGGGCGAATATGAATTTGGCGCAGATGCGCCGGAACTGATGCAAGTGGTGGTGGGTGAATTGAACGTCAAGTTGCCTGGGAACAGCGATTGGCAATCATTTAAAGAGGGCGCTGAGTTTCATGTGCCAGGTGATAGTAAGTTCCAGCTACAGGTTCCTGTTGATACTGCCTACCTGTGTTTTTATGGTTGAGTTTGAGTGAAAATTTTCAAAGTAACGTTATATGGGGTTCATACGTTTAATTCAACACCCCTTAATTCTGGATAAGGAGAACACACATGGCTGAAGCCTTTATGGCATACCCGGAGCTTCGACACCCGTTTCAAGAAACACCGATACATCCAAACGGCAGTGCCACTGTACTGTATCAGGGCAGGACCATTACCCTTTCTGAAACAGGCGACGGCGACAATTTATTGATTAAGCCGGAAGACCTTGGTCGTATCAACGGATTTGAGCTGAAACCAGAGGGCGCCTGTTACGCAGACATGTGCATTCCGCTGAATGACGAGCTGTTACCGACGGTTGAGGGTGAACAATGGTTTGATTTGACGGCGTTTGCCGGCCTGCTCGAGCAGCCCTGTGTGGTTGATCGTGAAGCCGGTGTGTGGAGTTTTGCCGAGATACCGGCGAAACGACGAAACATGATGGTCGATGCCATGGCACCGGAGTTCGAAGTCACTGATCGGAAAGGCAATGTGGTCAGGATGGCAGACCTTAAAGGTAAAAAAGCGTTGATCGTGACGTGGTCATCGTGGTGAGGATGCTTTCTTGATGTGCCCGTGTGGCAACAAGTCTATGAAGAAATCAACGATCCCGATTTTGTTATTATCTGTGCGGCCGAGGACGTCGGTGGTGAAGCGGTCGCCGGGCCAATTTTTGATGCGGCCAATCCAACCTATATCCAGGTCGTGGATGTAGACCACATTATCAGTAGTGCGTTTAACTTTGTGAACGTTCCCTCATCTGCCTGGGTCGATGAACAGGGCAGGATCGTTCGGATTGACGAGGGCACCTATTCCAAGACCCATGCAATCGGAGAAGGCGAGCAGGCTATTACTTTTGGTAATGATGTTTACACGCCCGCTTTGAAGGACTGGGTAACGAAAGGCGCCGATAGCGAGTTTGTTCAGTCTGCAGAGGAGGTGACCGGTAATATTCGAGGACACAGTTTTGATCAGCTGAAAGCAGACGCTGCTTTTCGACTTGCGAACCTGTTTCGCGTACACGGACGAAAAGAAAAGGCCGAAGTCTATTGGCAAATGGCTCGAGAGTTGAATCCCGACAGCGTTAACTTTATTCGCCAGAACCTGACTCTGACAGAGGAAGGCTCTGCCGGTGAAACCTTTATGCAGTTAATGGGGGATTACGTTAGCCAGGGCCGCGAGTATTACCGTCCATTGGATCTCTAGCCGAAGTCGATGGTGGATCAAGATTCAGCGGTGTTAGTGCCGCGCAAGTTATTGTCGTTAACACCGCTAGGTCTGAACTTCCCGCAACCTGCTCTCCGTAATCACGGAGAGCACTTCTGAGTTGGAAATCTCCCACGGCTCTTCCGGCATCTTCAGTCCGACTTTCTCTTTGCTGTAATCCAGTCCTGCGGCTAGCTTAAATTGTTCAGCGCTTGCTTTAAATTGTTCAGAGGGGAGGCCAGCTTCCTCCGTCTGCCAAAGATATTCTCTGGCCATAGAGGCCTAAGTTCTAACTTCACGTCCTTGAATAGCGGTGAACGTCGCAGCCAGTAGAATGCAATGGCTGCAAAAGGCGAGCGGAAAGAGAATTAAAACCTGACCGCTAATGCCTCTTGCATGTGCATTCCTACCGCAGGCCAAAGTCGAATTTTGCACCGTCGTTATAGACCCGGAGAATACGTTTGGCCGTGGTCATTACATGGACCTCATCGGCGCCGTCGTAAATCCGTGCATATCGGGCGTGCCGATACATGCGTTCTAGTGGTGTATCTTCGGTTACGCCCAGTGCGCCGTGAACCTGTATCGCGCGGTCAATGGAGTTGTGTAGCATTTTTGCACCGAATACCTTGATCAAACCAATCTCGATTCTGGCCTCGTCGCCCTGATCTATTTTTTGTGCTGCATGCAGGGTGAGGAGCCTTGATGCCTGAATTTCAGCGGCGGTGTCGAAAATAAACTTTTGTATCTGCTGGTGTTCACCAAGGTTTTTGCCAAAGGCAACACGGTTGTTTGCCCGGTCGCACATGAGATCGAATGCCCGCTGTGCCTGGCCGAGCCACCGCATGCAGTGGAAGATTCTTCCCGGGCCCAGTCTGTCCTGGGCTATCTTGAATCCCTGGCCGCGTGGACCAAGCAAGTTCTCCTTGGGCACACGCACGTTGTCATAGGCGACCTCGTAGTGACCATCTGCCTGGCCCATGACCTTCACATCTCGAATAATGTTATATCCCGGGGTGTCGGTCGGCACGACTATCATCGAGAAAGCGGAGTGGTCAGGGACATCAAACTCTGTTCGAACCATAGCGGTAGTATAGGCAGCGTTTCCAGCACCAGAGGTGAACCACTTGCGGCCGTTGATCACCCATTCATCACCCTCAAGTTCTGCCTTGGTCTGCAGTTGTGTCGGGTCTGAACTTGCAACGGCAGGCTCGGTCATGCCAAAACTTGGAAATACTTCACCGGCAACCAGGGGTTCCAGGTATTTGTTGCGCCACTTATCATTAGCGTAGCGGTGCAACATGATCGAGTCCTGTAGCGAATGCGTGCCAAGGGCAACGGTGGCGATTTCTGAGCGGCCGACGACCTCATTGACGAAAACGTAGTCCATGAAAGGCAGGCCGCCGCCGCCGATTTCCTCTGGGTGACCCAGGGCCCATAAACCCTGGTCTTTGGCCTTTTGCATGAGGCCTTTCATGAGCTCTCCGCGTCGACTGCTGACCTTGTCCGCAAGGAGTTCTGCTTCGACCGGATAAATCTCTTGTTCAATAAAGTTCAGGACTTTTTGGCGGATGGGTTCTACGTGTTCGGGGATGGATAGGCTCAGCATAATGATGTCCTTTTTAGAGGTTTTTATGAGGATGGAAAGTCACAATATCATCAAATCGGGAGTTTGGTATGCTAGAGCATTAAGTCAGACTGGATTGTTTAAATGAAGTTGTCGGTAGAGTTTCCCTCGGTAAGCTACAGATGGGGTCCGGAGGGCATCATCAAGTTGGCTCAGGCAGTTGAGCAAATAGGCTTTGATCAACTGGATATGTTTGATCATGTGGTCATGGGTCATCCCACTGACACACGTGCAGCGCCCATGTACCCACCGCAGATGCCAATAATGGAAGCGATCGTTATGTTGTCGTTTATTGCCGCGGCAACTGATCGTATCGGTCTTGGTACCGAGGTTCTGGTATTGCCTCAGCGCAATCCCACACTAACGGCAAAACAGGTCAGCACGCTGGACACGTTGTCAGGTGGCCGGGTCAGGCTCGGTGTCGGAGTTGGCTGGCAGGAATCCGAATACGAAGCCCTTGGGGAGGCGTTCGGAAATCGCGGTCGACGTATGGATGAAGCAATCAATTTGCTTCGACGATACTGGTCTGAAGAAAGTGTTAGTGCGAGCAGTGACTTCTACCAGTTTGAGGCGATTGCGATGGAACCGAAACCGCCCCAGGGTGGGGCTTTACCCATCTGGATTGGCGGGTCTGCAGAGGCCGCGATGAAAAGGACGGGTGAACTGGGTGATGGCTGGCTGGCGATCTCCCAGATGCGTGATGAACAGGTTGTTGCGTCAAAATCAAAGATTCTGGAGTACGCGGAAGCAGCCGGTCGTGACGCTAGTAGCATTGGATTCCAGATGATGCTGGACACACCGCCACGTGATGATGCGGGTAAGGGTTTTTATGCAGACAAGGAAAGGATCTTCGCCGCAGCAGAACGAATCCAGGGCTTTGGTTTTGAATGGATGGCCATCAACATGACTGCTATCTTTCAGGCTGGGGCGCGTTCCGTAGAAGAACTTGTTGAGCAGGTTGCCGATGTACACGATGCACTACACCAACGATTCGATTAAGGAGTAAAGATTGCCAACGCATCCCTTTGCCAGACCCAGGGGCAGAATTGAGGTCATTGAGGTTCATTCTGAAGCGCTGAAAAACAACCTGTTGGGAGACCCAACAGACCGCAGCGTGGCGGTATATCTGCCGGAAGGTTATGACCAAACGACAGACGACTACCCGATGATGGTCGATATTGTCGGGTTCACTGGTAGCGGCTTTGGCCATGTGGGATGGAAAGCGTTTCAGGAAAACGTGCCACAACAAGTGGACAGGCTGATTGCCAGTGGTGCTATGGGCCCGGTTATCTTGGCGTTCCCCGACTGTTTTACGACCCTTGGCGGCAATCAGTACATTAACTCAGCAGCAATGGGTAACTGGGAGGATTTCCTGTGCGATGAAATGGTTCCGGTACTAGAGAACCGATTTAGAATCAGGCGGGGCCGTGACCACCGGGCTATCTTCGGAAAATCCTCCGGGGGCTATGGGGCGTTGGTTCATGGACTGCGTCGGGCAGACACCTGGGCTGCCATTGCCTGTCATTCGGGAGACTTGGATTTTGAACTGTGTTACCGGGGTGATTTCCCCGGGGTCCTTCGCGCACTCTCGAACTATGGTCATAACATTCGCGCCTACATTGAGAAAATTCACAGTGCCAAGAAGGTCCAGGGCTCAGAGTTTCATCACCTGATGATGCTTGCCATGGCTGCGAGTTATGACCCCGACCCTGACTCGCCCTATGGCGTTCGACTGCCGGTGACGACTGATACTTGCGAAATGATTGAGGAACGTTGGAGTAACTGGCTTGCCTGGGACCCTGTCAGGATGGTTGATCATGCGGAGGCCCAACAGAATCTAAAAAGCCTGAAAGCGTTATTTATAGACTGTGGCTCGAAAGATCAGTACAACCTGGTGTATGGCGCTAGGCAACTTAACAGGAAGCTCCAGTTGCTAGGCATTAACCATCGGTATGAAGAATTCCCGGATAACCATTCGACGGTGGACTATCGAATGGATATTTCGTTGCCATATTTATATGAAGCTATACAGTAAAAATAAAAACGTCTGGAGTAATGCTATGAGAAACATACCCGCTGTATCTTTTATTGCGTTCGTTACACTATTTTTTTCGCTGAGTTGCTGGGCTCATGATGGTCCTCCCCTGCCGGAGATCAGGGACCTTGATACGCTTATGTCGGAGTTTAGCTGGGACGTGAACGTGGAGATCGAAACCCAGAAGATTACCGATGATCTTTATGTGTTGTTTGGCCTGGGTGGGAATATTGCGGTCAACATTGGCGCAGATGGTGTGTTCATTGTTGACGACCAGCTCCCTGTTGTGATGCCGCGGATTAGAAAAGCCATAGGTGAACTGGGGGGCGATGGCATTGACTTTGCGGTAACCACCCATTGGCACTTCGATCACGCAGAAGGCAACTTGGCGCTCGGTCCAGCAGGTACCTGGCTGATCGCCCATGAGAATTCACGTGAAATGATGAAAACAGATCATGTGATCAATCTGGTCATTACGGCCTATGAGCAGAAAGCTTATCCTGAGAGTGCTTGGCCAGACATTACATTTGATGACGATATGCAGTTTCACTTGAACGGACAGACTATTGATCTGATGCACTTCGGTCCCGCCCATACGACAGGTGATACCGCTGTGATTTTCCAGGGTTCAAATGCGGTGCACCTGGGGGATGTCTTTAACAATACTGGTTATCCGTTTATCGACGCAGGCAATGGCGGCGGACTGGAAGGGCTTATTGAATTCTGCAAACAGACTCTTCTGAACATCGACGAAGATACAGTGGTTATTCCGGGGCATGGTCCGGTTACTGACTACAAGGCGCTCTCGGACTACATCGAAATGCTATCTATCATTCGGGATCGAATGATAGCCTTGATAGATGAAGGGAAGTCACTGAAAGAAGTTTATGCGGCGAAACCAACAGCTGATTTCGACGAGAAGATGGGGGATAACATTGGATTTATTAACCGTGCCTATATGAGCCTTACACATAAACGGACTTATTAGCTGAAAAAGGGTCAGAAGGTCTGGCCCTTCGCCAATTTCAGGCTAAACAGCATCCCAGGTGGTATCCACGCCTGGAATCTTGTCGACGATAAACTCCGAGATTTACATGACCCCGGCAGCCATGATGACAAGTGGGTTCTCGAGTGTTTCAAGCCCGGCAGGTAAATCCAGAGTGCCGGTTGCGCCACCGATGCCTAGCATTAGGAGTGCGGCATATAGATTGATGCCGCTCGCCCAGGAGGCGCCCATCGTTAAGGAGATGATGTCGATAATTGACTGATAGTCTTCCAAGTACAGATCACATTCATTGCAATATCCGATTAAGCAACGCCCGTATTGGGTAAACTAGAGGCTGAATCCAAAAGAGATCAATGGAATGAGTTCGTCAATCGTTAGAAAAGATGGTTTGCTGGCTGGCAAAGTGGCCGTTGTTACAGGTGCAAGCCGCGGTATAGGTGAAGCCATTGCCTATCGGTATGCACAAGAAGGCGCAAAGGTGGTCGTTTCAGCCCGCACGCTCGAAGACGGTGATCACAAATTAAGTGGCGGCATCAATTCTGTTGTTAGTAATATTCACGAGGCAGGTGGTGAGGCTCTGGCGGTCAGATCGGACCTGGCGCTTAGCGAACATCGTGAGAACCTGGTTCGCGAAACAGAAAAAGCGTTTGGATCCATCGATATTTTCGTGAACAATGCTGCGGTAACTTATTACGCGTCGACGCCTGAATTTTCTAAGAAGCGATACGATCTGATGATGGAAGTGCAGGTTGTTGCTCCGTTTCATTTTTCTCAGATGATCTTGCCGGGCATGATCCAACGGCAGTCCGGATGGATTGTGAATGTCTCATCTCACGCGGCAATACACCCGCCGATTGATGCGGGTTCGAAAGGCGGGATTGTCTATGGCATGTGTAAGGCTGCACTGGAACGGTTCACGACAGGGCTTGCAGCAGAGGTTTATGATCAAAACATTGGTGTTAATGTCATCTCGCCAGGTTTGATAGCAACACCTGGCGCAGTTTTTCACAATCTCATTACAGAGGAGTCAAAAAGCAGGGTCACGCCTGTTGAAGATATGGCCGAAGCGTGTCTTCGACTTGTGCACGGGGATGCTAAAAAAATCACAGGCAAGATCACTTATGCCGACGAGATGATAAAGGCGTACAATCTGAATCCGGAACCTTTGATCGCCGAATGTTGAATCCAATAGTGAGGCCGGCCGATTAGCCTGCCTTTGATTTTTCACTCTATTCTAATTCGCATTTTAAATACACGTGGGAGTAACCTGGATATGAAAAGACGAACACTAGTTAAAGCTGGTCTCACATTACCCGTCGGCGCATCGATTCTAGGCTGTGCGCCGGATAAGAATTTGGACTCCATGAGTGCAGAATATGAGGAGGGTATGTACCTTGCCGAAAACTATGCGCCAGTCATGGAAGAGCAGACGCTGACAGAACTTCAGGTCACTGGAACAATCCCGGAAGAACTTGTTGGTCGTTTCTTGCGAAACGGACCGAATCCATCCGAACATGTGGATGTTGCCAAGCATCATTGGTTTACTGGCAAGGGGATGGTCCATGGGGTTCGACTTGAAGACGGCCATGCTGACTGGTACCGAAACCGTTGGGTGCAAGGTGATTCGCCCAACACAAACGTGATTGGTCATGCAGAAAGAACCTTCGCGATCGTTGAATCCGGTGGTGCACCCACTGAACTTAGTTACGAATTGGACACAATCGGCGCGGCTACCTGGGGTGGCTACACGGCCCATCCAAAACTTGATCCCGATACTGGAGAGATGCACGCCATTACTTATGACTGGGCTAGTCTCTTAGACCATGTGAAATATCTGGTGATTGATTCGGCAGCTAATGTCAGAAAGTCTGTAGACATTCCCATGCAGGGTATGTCCATGATTCATGACATGAGTCTGACCCAAAATTATGTGGTGATTTATGACCTACCAGTAACCATCAGCTTTAAAGCGTTGGCGATGGGTTATGGCTTTCCGTTTCGTTGGGACAATGAACATGAGCCCCGTGTTGGATTGATGCCCCGAAACGGCACGCCCGAAGAAATTATCTGGAGTTCTATTGAACCTTGTTATGCCTATCATCCGATGAATGCTTATGAGGATGAAGCAGGCAACGTTGTGATCGATATATGTCGTTACGACAACATGTTCCTGCAGGATATTAACGGTCCGTTCGGTGATAGTTTGCCGCGGCTTGATCGGTGGACTATTAATCCAACGCTTGCGAAATTAAGTGAAGAAGTCATTGATGAGCGAAACCAGGAATTCCCCCGCTGCCATCCGGACCTCAACAGTAAACCGTACCAATTCGGTTATGCACTTAGGGCGGAAGGTAAGAGCTTTCCCTCGATACTGAAACACGATCTGAAAACAGGAGAGTCCACCTCATTTGAATTCGGTGCAGGCAGACATGGCGCCGAGCCAATTTTTGTGCCGAGAGATGGTGCCGAGGCAGAAGATGATGGTTTCCTGATGACATTCGTTTATGACGAAAAATCAGCTGCCAGCGAACTGTTGATCGCCGATGCACGCGATCTTACGAGACCTGCTTTGGCGAGTATTCATGTGCCCAGAGTTCCCTATGGATTTCACGGTAACTGGCTGCCAGATTAAGAGCATCGGGGTTGCAGACAACATCATTTTTGGGAACTGCCTACTGTTCATTTGTCAGTACCGCAGCTACGAATCTTCGTTAGAATTCATTTAGATCATGATCTGGTGAAAAGCGCGCCGAGGATAGAAATTATATCAGGGCTTTTCGATCGAAAGTCTGAGTATCGAATCAACTCGGTTGCCTGCTTGTTTTGTGAAAGAGTGGCGCCGTATGACGAGTAGTGGTTAAACGCCATCAGGGTTTGTGAGTTATTGGCGAGACACCTGTGAACGAGCGAGTCATGTTTCAAAAAAAGATTTGGTTCAAAAATACAAAGGGTCGGAACTTGGGCTTGTCATCAAACAAGCCCAGATCAACGCGATCACCTGATACAGTCTTCGAACGCTACGTCCTATAGGAGACCTTGCCGACTACTAGCTACAGGCAATCTTATAGGCCAACCGCTTGAAATCGTGACTAAATGGATGCCAAAAACCCGGCATTCTTTGTGTCATGCAAATTCCTGCAAGGTTCGATTCTGGAGACATCCACAAATGTGTTCCTGCCATTCCACCCCAATGGTATTCACCTAGAGCGGACTCAGGCTCGCCTTCCGCTGGTTGTTGCTTAAGAGCAAATCCTAGTCCAAACGTCGTACCGGGAATTTTCCAAAATGGAAAATTAACACCAACCCCAGCGGGTAACTGGTTAGTCCGCATCAGGTCTAGCGTTTCAGGTTTTATGATGCGTTCGCCCTTCCATTCGCCACCATTTAAAATCATCTGAACAAATGATAGATAGTCAGACAAGGTCGACATTAATCCACCACCGCCGGAAAGAAAGGTTGTTGGTTGTGAATTGGCGCCCTCATAAGGATCATCGGCTTTAACATACCCACTTGCCATAGGATCAAGAGGATTCGTTGGCATATACATCGTTGTGAAGCGGTCTTGCTTATCTTTCGGCACGTAGAAGTCTGTATCAACCATATTCAGGGGTTGAAAAATACGCTCCTTTAAAAAATCATCAAACCGCTGCCCGGACAAAACTTCGATCAAACGTGCAGTGACGTCTGTCCCAAAGCTATACCGCCAGAAGGTGCCCGGTTGGTAAGCCAGTGGTAGCTCACCTAGATCTTTACACAAGCTTTCTAGTGTCATCTGCGAGCCCGGCGCCATCGGATTAACACTTTTAGCATTATAGGCCTGATCAATAATTGAGTCTGGCTCGACAAAGCCGTAGGAAAGCCCGGCTGAGTGACTGAGAATTTGGTTAATCTTTATTGGACCTGCAGCTTCCTCAACATCATCAATAGATGTTGAAGAAGCTTTTAGAACCTTCATATCAGCAAATTCGGGTAGGTATTTTTCCAAGGGATCATCGAGTTTGAACTTGCCCTCTTCGAATAGGCTCATTGCTGCTATTGATGTCGCGATCTTTGTACTGGAATGCATTCTAAAGATTGAATCTTCAGCAAGAGGGCGATTGGTTTCATGGTCGATTGGCCCATAGGTCTTCACATCCACGACATCGGTGCCTTGCAATATCAATGTATTGCAACAAGGAATGATCTCTTGATCAACATACCATTGCATTCGCTCATGTATTTCTGAGAAATCTAAAGCTGTCTTTTTTACTTCGATATTCATACTTCTATCATTCTCCAAAATTAAAAGGTTTCTCTAGCAATTGCCCTGTAACCAATGTCTGTACGATATTGGCCTTGACGATAACCTATACCTTTGGCTATATCGTAAGCGCGAGATTTTGCATTAGCAACACTGTCACCTAGGGCTTTGCTACCAGGTACTCTGCCACCATTAGTCAGGACTTCACCCGCCACCAATTGTGTGCCTGCGTGAAAGACCTTCGAGTCTTCAGTTTCAGCAGGTAAGTTCTCAATCACATCATCGTAACGACCATCTGCGTAAATCATGTCTCCATTGGCGACAAATAGTCTGCATTCAAGTCAGCCATGAGGAGTTACATAAATGAACACCCGCTTTAACTGCTGGTTACAAGGCATCAGTAGACTCTTTTTTCATCAAACCAATATGCTCTCCACCCACTTGCGAAGCCGAGACAATGAAAAACATACTGAATACAGCGCTACTTGCCATCATGATTGCCTTTGCAGGAATTTCCAGCGCAGAGATTGGCCCCGAACAGCTAAGCAGGGAGATACGAGCTTGTTGCAGAGCCTGACGTATAAGTTTGCTAACTCGAATCATTACACGGCAGTGCGCAGATGAACCGTGGATTGGTGTACAGTAATGGCAACGGTGTTCCTGAAAACGACAAAATATCCGTGAAGCGATTGCCTGCCCAGAATGATGGGTCGTGTAACGTAAGGGTACGGCTACCCGAATGCGTGCCTATAGCGATTCGATATCCTATGGATGCGCCGCTAACGTGTTCGATTCTTTTTGATGGTCGATGACTGCCAGGGCTTTTATTCCCCATACTTGATTATTCTCCAACTCATTTAATAGCGAGAAGGCTCATCGCTGGATATAAGCCGCTCGTCTGGTGGTGCACCGAAAACACCTGACCTGGTAAGCAGTTAGTCAAAATCCCCGACTCTAAAATCAGAGTTATTGCATTATAATCAATGACTTAAACTATGCTGCGTTGTATGCTCGGCCTGAAATCAATGGCATTCGCTTCATCGTAATAGCGAACGATGTAGCCCTTAGGTGGCACAAGTTCATCTATTCTGCGGAAATCTTCTGCGGTCATTACAACGTTCACTGCGCCAAGATTGTCTTCGGCCTGCACGAAGGTTCGTGGGCCTATAATTGGTGCGGTTACTCCGGGTTGCGCCATATTCCAAGCCAAGGCAAGTTGCGACATTGAGCAATTCTTGTTGTGTGCCATTTCTTGTAGTAGATCAAGTACTGCCCACGTTTGTTCAGTAGTCCGTCGATTCGCGTTATCCTTGCCGTCCTGCCAGCGAGCACCTTTCACGCTACTATTTCTAGCGTATTTTCCCGAAAGCAAGCCGCCACATAGTGGACCCCAAGGAATAACGGCCAATCCAAACGATTGAGCTGCAGGAATCACCTCACGTTCTGCCGTTCGGTCTAAGAGGTGATATGCGGGTTGCTCACAGATAAGCCGGTTAAGTCCTAATTCTTTTGCAACCCAAAGAGACTCAACCATTTTCCAACTCGGAAACATGCTGCCACCGATGTACCTGATTTTCCCCGCGCAAACAAGATCATCAAGTGCACGAAGTGTCTCGTCAATCGGAACAGCGGAATTACACCGATGCATCTGGTATAAATCGATCCAATCTGTTTTTAGTCTTTTTAACGATGCATCGCACGCACTGATCACATGCCGACGGCTCAGCCCTTTTGCATTGATGTCAGCGGGGTGAGCAAAGTTGAATTTGGTGGCGAGTATGATGTTTTCTCTTTTATTTTCTTTTGCAAGCGCCTTACCAACTATCCGTTCACTTTCGTTTCCAGCGTAAACATCAGCGGTATCTATAAAATTCACACCTCGCTCAATCGCGTGATCGATCATGCGAGCAGACTCGGGCTCTTCGGTTTTACCGCCAAACATCATGGTTCCAAGGCAGAGCTGGCTGACTTGAATACCCGTTCGGCCTAGTGGGCGATATTCCATAATATTTTCCGAGCAATGATTTTAGTAAATAATGGCAAAAAAAGTTCAGCGCAGCCATCAATTCGTTATGGCTCACATGTAATGAGTCTAGTGGCTTGCAAACAACCGAACCTGGAAAATGGGTAAACAAGGCTCCGCATATAAGATGCATGCGTTCAACACTAGCAAAAACCTAGTCGATTAACCGGATGATGGGTGCCCTGAATTTCTTTTCCCGAGTTTCTTTTTTGAACTTACTCTCTGGTTACCAGCAGCATCAGCTTGAGGCTACAAGCACCACAATTTGGAAAAAAAATTCAACGCCATCATCAACGCCCGGTACAAGCAAGACGCTGAGAGCAGTAACTGCGACGACAATAGCTATTCGTGCATATACGTTTTTCATTATGGCGCTCCTGCTATAGTTCTTGGTGCGGCTTCAAACATCCAAAGATCGCCCGAGTCTATGGCAGCAGCTGTGGCTGTCGACGAATACTTTGCGCTTAGCAGCTCAGTCAACTTCTCAAGTCCTGCTCCGCTATTAATACGAACTAACTGGCGTTCATAGCGCACGCCATCAATCCGCAATACGGCACGGCCATCGCGCTCGGCCTGAGCTGGCCAACTCTTCCAAAGCTTGCCAACCATGCTGTTCATATAACCTGACCAAACATAAATTTTACCATCTACGGATGCAGTCCAAATTCGTCGAGAATACTCTGGCTCAAGCAGTTGCAGCTCTATGGTGTCTATTGTGTTTACAAAATGCCAGTCTGGCTCTGCACCTGTATGCAGTTCGCCTGTCACTAATGCGCCGCCAGTGAACACACGATTGGGGCCATCAGCAAAGCGTTGTTTAATTGCTGCAGTAGCAATTGCAGTGGTCAATACCAACAGTATCCAGAGACCAATCTTCCCTGCTCTTTTCATTAATTTCATTATCTCTCGTCACTCTTAGTGTAATTAGCTTAGCCTTACTGAGGATAGGAATTATAGCAGGGCTTTTCGATCGAAAGTTTGAGTATCGAATCAGATGCGGGAAGGTTTCATCCACACTCAGGCTGAAGGTTTACCCTGGAACTTTACGACGACCCGAATATATCAATAGATGAGATATAGGTAGAGCGCGCAGATCAGAAGTACGATTTCGAATCCAAGTGCCATTCCGGTGTACCTTGTATATCCACCATCCATGATCAGTCCAGCAATTCTGCCAAGCAGCAGCCCGGCAGAAATAGTGATAAGAGCCACGAGAAAAGGATTAACCAGTGTTGGGTTGAAGAAGGCCGCGATCGCGAGCATGCCGATAGCGCCTTGCAATCCGCCGTACATGGCGCGTAGCTCAGTGGTCCCCGTCACTGATACCGCGCTAACGCCTGCAGCTTCAGACAACATACCCGGCTTTAGAAAACACATGACGCCGTAGGGAAGAAATATGATTGCGGTAGCAATCAGGAAAATATTTTCCAGCATTTGTTACAACCTTTTCGTGTTTAGTCGGTATTGTAACGCCGACCGATGACAGATTGGAAAAGGAACAAATTATCTGGTGGTGGTTGTCGTCTGCGTGCAATGGTGCCTGCGCTGCCTTCGATGAACGCAAGCCTCGACGAAAGTCGGGGTACGTAAAGCAGCGAATGCGGATTGAACAGGGTGACCATCGCTGTTAAATGCGAGGCGTTCATTGATTAGTAGAGTCATATGGCGTTTAAGATTGGGTTTGCCTTGGACGGTGGTGCCGGGGTTACAATGAGGTCGCCAGTTGTGTAGGCCATAAAGTAGGGGATAAAGTTTATGAACGAGACTTCAAGCTGCTCTGCCAGCCAGGTAAGCCTAGGCCGCGCGTTTAACCGACAGAAAGCCCTCAATCTTGGTAGCCAAGACTTTGCTCAACATAAGTATGAGTACTACACGTATTTGCGGGAGCACCTGCCCGTAGCCAAGGGGCGGGTTGCGATGCTGAAGGTTCATCTGGTCTCACGCTACGCAGATTGCATGGATTTGGTCAAAGACCCGCGCTTCGCCCGCAATCTCACCCAGATTAACGGTGGCCGTAGAATTCCTTTTCCCGTGCCGAAATCAATTGAGATGTTGGCGCTGTCGATGATTGTGGAGGATGATCCTGAGCATCGGCGGCTGCGCAACTTAGTGCAGAAAGCCTTTGCACCAAAATCTCTCGCTGCAATGCAAGGCGACATGGAAAACATGGCGCACACGTTAATGGACGCGGCGTTGGCCAAAGGCAGCGTTGATTTACAAAAGGAGTATGCCTTGCATATTCCCTCAGCGGTGATCGCGCGCATGATTGGCATTGAGTACGAAGAAATGCCGCGCTTCCAAAACAGCATGCGAGTACTCAGTAGTGGTTTATCTGGCTGGAGTATTTTGCGCACGATGTTTTGGGACTTGCGCAAAACGGTTGGTTTCTTGCGTGAGCTGATTGCGCGTAAGCGACGCGACCCGGGCGACGATATTTTATCCAGGTTGATTGAAGCTGAAGAAAATGGTGATCAGCTCAGCGAAAATGAACTGTTAAGTATGTTGTTTCTGCTGATTGTTGCGGGCTACGAAACGACCGTACATTTGATTAGCAACGGCGTCATTACCTTGCTTGAGCATCCCCATGAATTAGCGCGTTTGCGCGCAAACCCGGAGCTTGCAGGCAGTGCTGTGGAAGAAATCTTACGTTATCTGCCGCCGGTGCAGGGTACAAAAATGAATTTTGCCCGGCAGGATATTGAAATAGCGGGCGTCATGATTCGCCAAGGTGAACCAGTTATGCCGTTATTGGGTAGCGCAAATAGAGATCCAGCGATGTTTCCCGAACCAGATGTCTTTGACATCACTCGCGATTCGAGCAAGCACTTGAGCTTCTCTCAAGGTAATCATTTCTGCCTGGGCGCGTTTCTTGCGCGCATGGAGGCTAAGGTGGCCTTGCAGGTGCTGTTGGAACGCAGTGCTAACTTGCGCCTAGCCGTGCCTAGTAGTGATTTACAGGTAGCGGCAGTGCCCGGGTGGCATCGTTACACGGCGCTGCCAGTTCACTTGACCTGAAAACGGATACACAAAGTAAAAATTGTAGGCAGACCAACGATCGAATGAGTGCGCGTGTCATCTCGGCCTGGATGACACATCGCAGGCGAGAAACCGGTTCCAGGCATCAGCTCTATTCGATCATCCGGCTAAACTATTCCGACATCAGCCAACGGTGTTGACCTCCAACTAGACCTGGCCGCCCGACATCGGAAATGTATGTGGGTTGTCCAATGTCGCGGGGCCCGTCGGATCGCCAAAAACCAACTGATGTTCGTTTGAAACTGACGCCAAATCCATTTTTCTAGGGGAACATGTACTTGGCTGATAGAGCAGAAATGTGGTTTGTTCCCCTTATACTCTTTATACATCCTATCTCCATGCATCTGTCTGACTCATTGACGGCCCGTCAGCAGTGGGCCACACTTCATCGGAATTCATGAGGATGACGCATGTTTCCAGCTCGATCAGTTTATCTGGCAACCAGTTTTATCTGGGGTCTCTTGTTTTGGATGATGGTCACTGTGTTCATGGTGTATCAGGTCGAAGTGGTTCGACTGGATCCGTTGCAACTCGTTTTGGTGGGTACCGCGCTGGAAGTCAGTGCATTTATCTTCGAAGTACCAACAGGCATCGTAGCCGATACTTATTCGAGGCGTTTATCTGTCGTTGTTGGTTATTTCATAACGGGTCTTGGGTTTTTATTGATGGGGTTGGTGCCTACTTTCCTTGCCCTGGTTGCAGCATCATTTTTGTGGGGGATCGGTTGGACGTTTGTGTCTGGTGCACATCAAGCGTGGCTCGCGGATGAAATTGGCGAGGCTGAAGCTGCTGCGACCTATCTCGTTGGTGCGCGGATAGGCAACTATGGTGCATTTCTGGGGATACTGTTCGCAGTCTTTGTTGGTTCAGTAGAAACAGGTTATCCCATTGTAGTTTCCGGCGCGCTTTTTTGTTTGTTCAGTATTGCGTTGTTTTTTGCGATGCCTGAGACGGGGTTCAAAGGCCGAGAAACAGCAAGTTACGGCACCATGCTTACAACGTTGAAGGAAGGTGTAAGTGTCATTAGAGGTTCATCGACCTTGTTACTATTAATGGTAGTCGGCGTTGTGTTTGGTACCTTCAGCGAAGGTTATGACAGACTAGCCGTTGCTCATCTCATCAGGGAGTTTCCCCTTGTTGAATATACGGGCATGTCGACAGTAGTGTTGTTCGGCACACTCGCGGCAATGGGTATCCTTTTATCTATTGGAGCGGTTTCGCTCGCAGAGCGAACGGTCGATACCAATAGTGCGAGACAACTCGCTATTGCACTTTCGCTTGCGACTTCATTGATTATTGTTTCGGTGATCATGTTTGCGTTGACAGGTTATGTTTGGCTAGCACTCGCGATGTATATATTGATCCATCCAATGCGCAGCGTTACGCATCCGTTAACCATGGCTTGGTTTAACCGAAACATTCCTTCGAGTTCGCGTGCGACGGTGATTTCCTTGCATAGCCAGTCGGACGCTCTAGGGCAAATGGCAGGTGGACCCGGCGTCGGTTTAATCGGACGCGATTTTGGCGTGAGAGTTGCAATCAGTGCGGCAGGATTGTTATTGCTACCTGCGCTTTGGTTGTACGGTCATGCGATTAGAAATTCTAACCAGTTAGATACTTAGCACAAAGGCTTGTGAAGGTGACAGGCTCTTGGCCGTCGCGAGAATCTCAATGAGTGATATCTACACCACATATCAGAGGATAGGAATTATAACAGGGCTTTTCGATCGAAAGTCTGAGTATCGAATCAGCTCGGTTGCCTGCTTGTTTTATGAAAGAGTCGAGCGGTATGACGAGTAGTGGTTAAACGCTACCAGGGTTTGTAGGTATTGCTGCATTATCGTTTTAGTAAGCTACCGAGTAATTTTGGTGACTGAGTGAAGCCAATCGCGGCCGCTACTCGAAGTGCAGTATCCATCGGGTAGGGCAAGGTATGGATGCCGCCGTGAACGCGGATTTTTCCGGGCTGGGGTGCCGTCGGGTGCAACCAATCGTGCACCGCTAGAAGCCCGTTCAGGGTCTGCGATTGGGCGGGGGTAAAGGTTTGTACGCCGAGTGCGGCGGCGCCGCCGAACGCAGCGTCAAATACCGGATGGGCGATCGATCGTGTTTGGGTGATGGGCGCAGTGTTGGCGGACACGCGCAGCGGCTCACGTTGCTCACTGGAAGATGTTCCGCTTTGCACCCAGGTTTCGGCAGTCATCAGTTTGGCCAGATACTGGGCGGCCTGATAGCTTGCGCCTTGAATCCCAACCACCGAGCGGCTCGCGCCAGAGGGTCCCTGTAGCTCGGCGCCACCACCACTGCCGAGTAAACCCAGCCCATCGAATACCGCTTCCCAAACTGGGCGGGTATTTTTTCGATGGGTCAGTGCTAAAAGATCGGTTGGATCTAAAGGGGTTGCCGTTGTTGGCGATAAAAGCAGCGTTATGCTTCTGACGAGTGCGTTGGGTAAGGCATTGACGATGGCGTTCATTCCAGCGGTTAATCGCATTTCCCGCGCTTGCCCGGGGGCGTATGCGTATAGGCAAAGGTCGAGTGGCTCGGTGTCCGCAAAGGCCAGGATGGTAGCCAAGGTTTCTGCGGGCTGGGTCAGTAAATTGACCCCATCGGTAGGGAATTGTAAGCCGCCACCCCGAAATTGAGATGCCGTCAGTTCTGTTGGTGGCGTAAGATCTAGCCAAAGAATTTCAGCACCAGCTGCGTTGAACTGCGCGGTGGGTGCCATCTCAGCGCTGGCGCCAAAGATCACGACCTTTCGTCCTGATAGGTCGACCCGGTGATCCTGACCCAGGTGCTGGGTAAGCCACTGTAGCGCATCCTCGGCGCCTGCTGAGACGATGTTTTCTGCCAACAGTGCTCGGCCGAGGCTTGAAAGGTCCGGCCAGTCTTGTTTTAGGAAATGCAGAGTGGGTTGCCATCCTGGGTCACAGTTTGGCAGCAAACGTTCGAGTAACAACGGTTTTGCGGGACGTGCCAGGTGCTCGTGTAGCTCACGGAAGCCTTGATCATCTTGGTAAATTAGCTGCGTTTGAAAGGTTTTAGCCAGCAGTTGGGCGATGTCTGCACGCGCGGGGTCGTTAATTCTTGCGGCTTCAAACCGAGGCAATACCGTAACGTAGCTCGCCTTAAAATCCCGCGCGTTCTCGGGGAATTTGATCTCGGCGAATACAGAAGGATAAGCCTGAACCGCGGCGTCTAAGCATTGGTAAAGGGTTTGGCTCGCCGTGCCACCCTGTCGAAGTTGGATTCCGTATTCTGCAGTCTTCATAGCTCGTGTTGTGTCTAACTCTGTGTGTCGATGTGGTGGGTGACGGTTTTTCTTTTTTGTGCGGCTAATGAGTATGCAGGACAGAGAAGATTAATGCATCGAATGAGCCTTACCAGGGACAAACCCTTCTAGTCGCCGTCTGACGAACGCGCAATTCTAATTCTCGCTGGAGCTCACGATGGGGCAACTGCTCAATCCCCATGCTGAACAAGGTGAAACCGAATATATCCGCATACTGGTCTATGATCTTTGAAACCGGGGTTCCTGCTCCGTGCCCGGCTTTGGTTTCAATTCTGATCACCGTGGGATTATTACCGGTTTGTTTCGCCTGCAGGCCGGCGGCAAACTTGAAGGAATGTGCCGGTACCACGCGATCATCGTGATCACCAGTGGTCACCAGCGTCGCTGGGTAAACCACTCCCTGCCTGATATTGTGAACTGGCGAATAAGCTCTCAAATACTCAAACATCTCTTTGCTCTGCCCGGAAGTTCCATAATCGTATGCCCAACCGGCGCCAGCAGTAAAAGTGTGATACCGAAGCATATCCATGACCCCCACAGCGGGTAGTGCAACCTTCATCAGATCTGGCCTTTGCGTCATAACCGCGCCAACCAGCAATCCGCCGTTGGATCCACCCCGAAGGGCAAGGTAGTCGGCAGATGTGTATTTCTTCTCAATCAGGTATTCCGCGGCAGCGATAAAATCATCGAATACATTCTGCTTCTTCAATTGCGTTCCGGCATCGTGCCAGGCCTTCCCGTATTCGCCCCCGCCCCGGATATTCGGCACTGCATAAATACCACCGAGCTCCATCCAAACAGCATTAGTAATACTGAATGCCGGAGTCAGGCTGATATCGAAACCACCATAACCATAAAGTATCGTGGGATTCTTGCCATCAAGAATCACTCCTTTTTTGTGAGTGATGATCATGGGTATTTTCGTACCGTCGAGGGAGTTGAAGAACACCTGTTTCGACTCGTAGTCTCCTGCATCGAACTGAGCAGATGATTTTCGATAGACGACAGAGTCACCTTCCAGAACATCAAATTTGTAAAGGCTTGAAGGTGTCATGTAGTTAGTAAAGCTATAATAGAGTTCTTTTTCGTTTCGCTTTCCTTCAATTGCTGTCGCCGTACCAATACCAGGCAGGGGAACTTCCCGAAGCCTGTTCCCCTCGACGTCATATTGGTAAACATGGGAGATCGCCTCGATCATATAGTGCGCAAAAAAAGATCCGCCGCCTACCGAGGCACTCAGAACATCGGTCGATTCCGGGATAAAGTCCAGCCACTTATCCTGGGTGGGTTCACTGGCATCAACTGTCACGACCCGTTGGTTCGGGGCGTCGAGGTTGGTCATGAAAAAAAGTTTACTGCCGCGGTTGTCGAGCAGGTAGGTATCCGAGTCCATATGATCGAGAATCGTGACCAGTTCTCTATCATGACTTGCCAAGTCCATGAGATACAAGTCATTACCTGTAGTCGACTGCGCACCCTCGATTAAAAGATAACGATCATCTTCCGTCACTGCGGCACCAACGTATCGACGTTTCTGCTGCGCAGATCCGCCGAATATCAATTCATCACTGGATTGAGGTTGCCCCAGCTTGTGGAAATAGAGTTTATGCTGGTCAACCCTTGCAGAAAGCTCACTGCCTTCAGGTTTGTCATAACCTGAGTAATAGAATCCCTCGTCACCGCGCCATGAAAGGCCAGAAAACTTAATGTTAACCAGCGGTGCTTCTATTTGTTCTTTTGTGATGGCATCCAGTACGATAATTTTCCGCCAGTCGCTGCCACCCTCAGAAATCGAATAGGCAGCAATGCCCCCTGACCTGGAAAATGACAGAGCCGACAAAGATGTCGTCCCGTCTTCTGAAAAGTTATTTGGGTTCAGGAATAATTCTTCCTTCCCGTTACTATTTCTTCGGTAAATAACATACTGATCCTGCAGTCCATTGTTACGATAAAAATAGGTGAAATTGCCTTCGCGAAACGGTTCGGTTTCCTTCTCGTAATCCCACAGGTTCTCCAGCCTTTCCTTCAGTTCTGCTCGATAGGGAATCTGAGTGAGGTATCCGGCTGTAACTTCATTCTGCGCCTTGACCCAATCTCCTGTCTCATTGCTTAGATCGTCCTCCAGCCAACGATATGGATCAGGGACTTCGACTCCAAAATAAGTATCAACAACATCGCCCATTCTTGTTTCTGGATAAGTGATTTTTATGTCCTCCAGGGATTCCGATTGCGAACAGCCAATAAGTAGGATGCTGATCAATGCGGTAAGATTTACCGAAGGCTTACTTGATATCATATTAACACTCCCGGGCTTCAAACAAGTGTTTCAATCAAGCGCTTCAAAGATGTGCCCTTAACTCCCGGTATCCGATATGTTTGATACCAGCCGCCTCTATATACGCTTTGAGGTCAGGGTCACTGAACGCTTCATAATCTGCATTACGGGAAGCGAAAGTGTCTGCAATTGCCTTTAACTCTTCGCCATCCTTTGCCGGGTGAAACAGGAGGTGGGTGAGCCCGGGTTTGATGCCGTCAATTAATTCACGATAAAAAGATTTTTTGTCGTCAAGATCAACTAGCGTATCGATAATAATTTCGTCGAGCGTAGGCACGCTATCCAGATCAACTCCTTCAAGCGCCTCCAGATAACCGTTGGCCATCTCGTTTTCACCTAGGGCCATCAGCCTGTCCAGGGTAATGTTTGGCAGGAACGCAGGGATACAATATTCTCTGGCGAGGTTAAGATATATTCGAAGAAATTTTGGGTGAACCACCGACCCCATGTGAGTATCAATATGCGTGACATCAATCCCTGCAGCTAGCGCCCTGTCGATTTGCTCTCTCATTTCAGCTTCAGCGGCATCTTCTTTTACATTGCGAACAGCATCTTCACGGGTGTGCCACATGTAACCTTCTGCATCTATCAAACCACTCGATGGATCCCTGGAGCTGAGCGCAGGCCAGCGAAAAGTGGGATATTCACAAGTCAGGGTCAGGTGCACACCGACATCAAATTGCGGATTTTCTTTACATATTTTCGCCGCTTCCAAAAACCAGGGCGAGTTAACGATCACGGAACCACAACTAGCGGCGCCGCTAAGCAGACACATCAAAGACGCGGCATTCGCGGCGTGGCAGAACCCCATGTCATCGATGTGAGTAATGAGAACCCTGTCTTGCTCCGCATAGCCCATCTTTTCCAGATATGTATTCATAGTCTTACGGTATGCTTAGCACACCTTCTCCGTTGATGCTGGCCCTGTGGCCAAAAAATGCTGATTGCGTCATTTCGACGGCGAGCTACCGGACCTTGGTGTTTGCCCATGTCCGTTTGCCATCTGCAGTAAGACAGGCCGCGTGTCCGGTTGCAGGCTCCCAGCCTGATACATTACGGTATGGAATTCGATCCTTACCTATTCGTCATGGTTCACAAGCCATTCCCTTTTCGGTGTAACCTCAACCTCCGCTAGTATATTCTCATGCTGGAAATCCACCGCAGGTGGCTCAGAGGAATAATATCCAAAAGCAGATTTCGTCAGGTAGCCACCGTTCGCCGTAATCAACTCGACCTCGCCTAGGATCGGAATTATAACAGGGCTTTTCTAGCGAAAGTCTGAGTATCGAATCAGACCTGTTATAATTCCTACTCTCAATGACAAGGAAAGTACAATTGTTATTTTTAGTTGGCCTTGTTGTTTCCAGGGCACTGAATGTTTTAGGTATGGAGGTAGAGGCATGAGTATAAATATTGAAGAAAAACTAGAAATTCATGAGTTATTGAGCCGGGCTGCGTATGCCTACGATGAGCGGGAGATTGGTATGCTCGAAGCGTGTTTCGCTGAACAAGCCAACTTTAGTATGCGAATTGCCGGTGGCGATCTGATAGGGCCATTTGAAAGCAAAAGCGGCATCATGGACTTGATGACAGGATCCATGGCGGAACAGACCGATGTGCGCCGCCACGTCATTTCGAACATTTTCTTCGAAGTCGCGGACGACAAGACTGTCGTCATTTCCAACCTGACTTTAATGGCTACGGAGAACGACGATATTCTGCTCCTGTCCTCGGGGGTTTATCGCGACCAGGTGATAAAAGAAAACGGACAGTGGTGTATAGCCAATCGATACCTTGAGCTGGACAAGCCTTACTAGGAGTAAGTGATCCGGCTGGTGATGCGCCAGGTTAGAGAGGCTGGGTTGATTGCGGAGTCGAAGAACAGAAAGTCAGGTTGCTGTCCGCTGTGCGGCGGCACGCTGCAGGTGATCGCAGATGTCACCGACCCGGACGCGATCCAGACCACACTGGCGCATCTGAGAAAGGAATATAAGACCAAGTTAGAAATACTCGGCTACTAACGCCATTTTTGGACTCGGTTTGTGTGCTATGGTCGGTGGTATTGCGTAGAAAAACTTAGCGAGTCACTCTAAAAGAATAAGCATGAGCATTGAGGATAATAGTCGTCGCTTTTTCCTTAAATCGGCAGCGGGGGTCGGGCTACTGTTTTCTCCTTTGGGTAACTTGGCGCGCAGTGCCGTGTCGATGCGCGCCATGCCCAGTGGGAAAACTGAGGGAGATTTTTTACGCCACAACGATATTCCCTGGGCACTGGAGGTGCGTCGATCAAGTTTTGGCTTTGGTCCGCTAACTCCCGAATCCCACTTCTTTGTACGCAATAACCTGCCCATGCCATCGCCCGATATTCTCGCGCAGCGAGATAGCTGGCTATTTGAAGTTGAGGCGGCCGAGCGCTCAGGAAGTCTGACACTCGCTGAACTGAAGGCAATGAACCCGATAACCATAGCAACAGTAATTCAGTGCTCTGGTAACGGACGGGCCTTTTTTCCACACCACCCATCGGGTTCGGAGTGGGTGGTAGGGGCGGCCGGTTGTGCTCTATGGACTGGCGTGCGAGTGGCCGATGTTTTGGCACGCTTTGGGGGAGCCAAAGAGGGGCTAGAATTTCTCACGACAACTGGCGCTGAGAGCATTCCTGAAGGCATTGACGCCGACCAGGTTGCGGTTGAGCGCTCGGTACCAATAGAAAAAGCTCTTAAGGACTGCCTCTTGGTATGGGAAATGAACGGAGCGCCACTGTCTCTGGCACACGGTGGGCCCCTGCGTCTTATCGTTCCAGGCTATTTTGGTGTGAATAACGTTAAATGGGTGAAACGATTGGCCGCCACCGAAGGGCAGTCCTCGGCGAAGATACAACAATCGGGCTATCGTCTGCGAGATATCGGTGAAAGCGGTGGGCCACAGCATCCCTCTATGTTTCGGATGCCGGTTAAATCCTGGCTCAACGGCCCCGGTGCAGACGACGCACCGATTTTGGCCGGGAATCATGCGCTTTACGGTGTGGCTTTTTCAGGAGAACGGGGTATTAAGCAAGTCGAAGTCTCCGTTGATAACGGTCAGCACTGGCAGCAGGCTGAGTTCGTTGGACCGGATTTGGGTATTAACGCCTGGCGAGCCTTTAAATTCCCACTCGACTTAGGCGTTGGAAAACACCGTGCTGTTTGTAGAGCACAGGATGGTCTGGGTGACTGGCAGCCCCGAGAGCGAAAGGAGAACGAGCGGGGCTATGGCCACAACGGCTGGAAGGACCATGGGCTGAGCATAAACGTGGTGTCTCTGTTGCCTGTAACTCCGGTCGCTGCTGCTAGCGCAACGGTCAAGACGAATGAAACTGCTAAAGCCACGCCGGTAAGTGACAAGCCAATCTCTCTATCTGCCACAGCACAGCGTGGTCGCGAACTATTTCTCACAAAAGCCCAGCCCGGTTGCGGTGTTTGCCATACTTTAAACGACGCTGGGGCGCAGGGTGCGGTCGGGCCCAACCTCAATCAACTTCAACCGAGCCTGTCGAGTGTAAGACAGTCCGTGAGTCAGGGCGTGGGCATAATGCCCGCGTATGGCGACCAGCTGAACAGTCAGGAGCTGGATGCGCTGGCAACCTATGTATTTGAAACCACTCGCTGAGCTGACACGTCTACTGTGGGGTTGCTAAAGCCCGCGCCGCTTCGTGATCTTTTTTGATGATCCGCTTGATATAGATATTTCTGGCTGTCCGCTGTGCGGCGGCAAAGGCCGAGTCAAGGGCCGCAAAACGATCTCTTTGCCGCGATCTGATGGTTGAAATCACGGCAGCGCATTTATCCCTAGGCCAACAGAAAGTCACGTTGGCTAATCGTCCATCACCAGGTCAGCCAATAACCACAAACAACAAAAAACTTGGTAGCGTTTAACGACTACTAGTCATACGAGTCATACGGCTACACTCTTTCATAAAAAAGCAGGCAACCAACCCGATTCGATACTCAGACTTTCGATCTATAATTCCTATCCTCCTGACGCCTTACTTTGACCCCAGGGTCTGACCCTCTTTTCTTAAGGGCTGGGGGGTTGTCGTATTGGCCGGGGTTCTGTGGTAGAAATGGTAGGGATGAAATCAGTGGGAGCGGTGGAATGAGTCAGTTTGATTTGGTAGTGCGTGGCGGCACGGTCATTGATGGAACCGGGACAGCTGCACGCAGTGCTGACGTTGCATTGCATGACGGTCGTGTTGCTGAGGTTGGCGTTGTTAGCGGTCGCGGGCATCAGGAAATAATTGCAAATGGGGCGCTGGTAACCCCAGGCTTTGTTGATATTCATACGCACTATGATGGCCAAGCGACTTGGTCTAACCGCATGTCACCTTCGAGTCATCACGGTGTGACGACGGTGGTTATGGGTAATTGTGGGGTGGGTTTTGCTCCGGTTCGACCTAGTGACCATGAATTACTGATCGAACTCATGGAGGGTGTCGAAGATATTCCGGGTGTTGCTTTGCACGAGGGTTTACCGTGGTCCTGGGAGTCATTTCCGGACTACATGGATTACCTCTCGACACGCCAGTTTGATATGGACATTGGCGCGCAAATTCCACATGCCGCATTGCGCGTCTATGTTATGGGGCAGCGTGGTGCTGATCGTGAGCCTGCCACCCCAGAAGACATTGTCAGCATGCGTGATTTAACAGAGCAGGCGATGCAGGCGGGCGCTCTGGGTTTTACCAGCTCGAGAACATTGAATCACCGCTCATCGACCGGTGCGCCAACCCCTTCACTGCAAGCGGAAATTGATGAATTGCTTGGCGTCGCAGATGGGCTAAGAGCGAGCGGTCGTGGTGTTATTGAAATGATTTCTGATTTCGTCGATCTAGATGATGAATTTAACCTTCTGCAGGAGGTGGTGACCCGTTCAGGTCGCCCCATGTCTATCTCGTTGGCGCAAGGCTTGAGTCCGAACGGGTGGCGTGAAATTTTGTCGAGAATCGAAGGGGCCGTATCTTCAGGTCTGGTGATGCGTGGTCAAGTGGCACCCCGGCCTATTGGTGTCCTCATGGGTCTCACCACAACTTTGACGCCTTTCACCACTCGACCTTCCTACATGGAGGTATCGAAACTGCCGATAGCCGAACGCATTGTGGCGTTGCGCCATCCAGAGCGGAAAGCGAGAATTTTGGCAGAGGAAACCGGACCCGGATTCCAACGCCTCTACAAAATGATGCAAGGTGGCGCCAAAGTGTGGCTGATGACTGACCCACCCAACTACGAACCTGCACCAGAAGACAGTTTCGCAGGTATGGCGCAAACCAATGGGCAGGATGCCTGGTCCATGGTTTATGACGCAATGCTCGGCGATGAAGGTAAAGCGATTTTGTATATGCCGTTTGCAAATTACGCGGATGACAACTTAGATTGCTGCCGGGAAATGATTCTTCACGACAACACCGTTATGGGTTTAGGTGATGGCGGTGCTCATGTGGGCACCATCTGTGATGCGAGTTTTATTACGACGCTGGTTACCCATTGGGGACGAGATCGAACTCGCGGTGAGCAAATTGATTTGCCCACACTCATCAAGAGTCAAACCCACGATACCGCTCGAGCAGTTGAGCTGAGCGATCGAGGAACACTGGAAGTCGGCATGAAAGCAGATGTCAACGTCATCGATTTTGACAATCTGAGGGTACGCTCACCGGAAATTGTGCATGACTTACCCGCTGGCGGTGCGCGATTGCAACAGCGTGCAGATGGTTATCTCGCCACTGTCGTAAATGGTCAGGTGACCTACGAGAATGCCGAGCCTACTGATGCGTTACCGGGACGATTGATCCGGCCTAAAGGCTAAGGAGCATGAACGGACCGCTGCAACACCTGACGGTGCTTGATCTCACCATCGCGTGTGCCGGACCTACCGCCGCCAGCCGGGGTGCCAACGTTATCAAGGTCGAACCGCCGCGGACCGGTAGTGGTCGCTCAGCGACTGGTGGCAGGAGGAGATCCGACGAACAACTGCTCGCTCGAGGTGTAATCACAACATGAATTTGAAAACCGCGGCCGGTTACGCGGTAGGCGATTTCGGCATTAACCTCTACTTCATCTCCGTGATGACGTATCTCCTTTATTTCTATACCGACGTGCTGGGCATCAGCGCAGTTGCTGCGAGTGGCGTGTTTTTTGTCGCTCGTATCATCGATGCGGTCACCGACCCGTTGATGGGTGCGATCGCCGAACGCACCCGCACCCGCTATGGTCGTATGCGCCCCTACCTCTTGTTTGGCGCGTTGCCATTGGGGTTGATCTCAACACTGACTTTTACCGTGCCCGATCTCGATGGTAATGGAAAACTAGTGTGGGCCTATACCACCTATATTCTGTTCGGCATCGTCTACACTGTGGTCACTATTCCCTACGCAACGCTAACCGCTTCTATTACCCCCGACTATGACGGCCGCACTAGGCTCTCGACCTATCGAATCGCTTGTGCATTTACCGGTGGCTTTGCTGTTTCTGTGTTTACCATGCCGTTTGTTTCCATGTTTGAAAGTGAGGCACAAGGTTTTCAGGTATTGATGGTATTGTTTTCTATCGTGGCGACTGTACTGTTATTTGTTACGTTCAAAACGACCGAGGAAGTGGTGCAACCGAACCGTGACAAAAAAATATCCCTTGCTGAGAGCGTTCAAGCAATTCTCAAAAACCCACCGCTTATGGTGGTCATCGGCATTTTCAGCTGCGGCATGCTGTCTTTCACGGTTCGCCAGTCGACGACAGCCTACTTCTTTATATACAACGTCGGTGATCCGAGCCTCATCGCCTGGTTCTTCTCCGTGACACTGGGGTCTATGTTAGTCGGCATTTGGGCGGTACCGATGCTAGCTGAGAAGTTTGGTAAAGCGGGGGCCACTCGATTGGGTGCTTATCTCACCATAGTGGGTTGTATTGGTTTCTATTTCACTGCCTGGACCAGTATCGAACAACTTTTTTTCTGGGGGTGTGTGGTCGCACTCGGTGGCACTCCGGTTGCGGTGCTCGGTTGGGCGATGATCCCCGATACAGTGGAATATGCAGAACACAAGCTAGGCGTGCGCGCAGACGGCGCCATATTTTCAACCGCCAGCTTCTTTCAGAAACTTGCCAAGACGATTGGTGGTGCGGGTGCAGCGCTAGTTCTTGGTTTAGCGGGTTACCAGGCGAATCAAGTACAGTCGGCGCAAGCCTTGGACGCCATTCATGGCGTCCTTACCTTGGTTCCTATCGGTATAATGGTGATTCTTGTCGTACTGACAAAAATCTATCCCTTGGACAAGTCGGCTCACGACCAGCTTGTTAAAGACTTGGCCACGTCCACCTGGTTTACAGTCAGGCGCTCGGATCACATCAAGTGATCAGATGCGAGGGTTCAATTGCCAGCCTGAGAAACTGCCGAAAGCGCAGCCTCGTAGGCCGCGTTATTGTTTTGGCGATGCCACTCGAGCAATAACATCTTCATAGACATAGCTACCGCCACTGGTTGGTCGAACATTAGATGATGGTAGGTCCCAGGCACTGTTATGGTTGGCAGTAGGCCGTCGGTTATCGCCAGCATGTGTTCTGCGTAAAAAGCACCTTCATCTTCCGACTTTTCTCCCAGCATCAACGCTCTGTTCGTCGTGAGTTGAGTGAACGTGTCCCGTTGTGCCGGCCCCATCTCCATGTGGTCAAACAGTGCTGGGTCAAACTTCCAGGTCCATCCACCGTCTACCTCTTTAAGACCGTATTCTGCTAAGTGATTCAAAACAGCGGGGTGTACGCCGGGTTGTTCTGGAATAAATCGAAATCGCTTCAACGCAGCTTCTTTTTCTTCATAAACCCGCAGTTTTCGACCCGGATCGACGCCCTCGCGTTCTGCCCGTAGCCCCCACTCTAAGTACTCCTCTGGGGGCGCGGTAGTGAAATCCATGAATAAGATGCCGCCTAATTCTGCATCGTGGTGTTTACCTGTTTCCAGCGCCACCCAACCGCCAAAGCTGTGGCCGACTACGAATGGCTTGTCTCCCAACTCTGCCGCCTGACAGACCTGCCAAACTTCTTCTGCAAGCAGTTCGCTGGTGTAGCGCTCGCGCCAGTCACTGTCGCCGTTGCCCGATAAGTCTAAGGCGGCGACTCGAAAGTTGTCCGCGAGGAAGGGTGCGGTGAAACGCCACCACTCTAAATGGGCATTGCTGCCATGGATGAGCACGATCCCGGGATTACCAATTTCTCCCCAGGTTTCATAGACAATATTGGCACCCGCGACTTCGATACTGCCAGTTTCTGATGGTACAGCGAGGGCGCGTTCTAACCAGAACGGTAGATCCGACATAAGTTCTCTTGTAATGTTTTTCCAGCCGCTAGTTTAAGGAAGTCAGGTGAAGTTAGGAATACATGGAGGATAAGAATTACAACTGGCTTTTCGAACGCAAGTCTGTGTATCGAATCAGCTCGGTTGCCTGCTTGTTTTATGAAAGAGTGGCGCCGTATGACGAGTAGTGGTTAAACGCTACCAAGTTTTTGTTGTTTGTGGTTATTGGCTGACCTGGTGGTAGACGATTAGCCAAGGTGCTTTTCAGTCGGCGTAGGGATAAATGCGCTGCTGTGGTTTCAACCGTCAGATATCGGCAAAGAGATCGTTTTGTGAGGCTTTTACTTATCCCCGGCTGCAACTGCTTTATAAGGTGTGTGTCTGAGAAATATTATAAAAGCGATCACGAAGGTCACACCTTCCGCCACGGCGAGTGCTGCGACGAAACGATAGTCGCTTAGCAAAATGTATAGCAGGAACAAAAAGCCACCCGGCAGAATCAAACTGCGGCACAGGGCTACCACACCTGATTGAAACGGCAGATGTATGGCGGTGAGATAACCCGATATCAGCATGTTCGCGCCAGCAAAAAGAAACAACGGCCAAACGTACGCCATTAACTCCGTTGCCATTGCCACCATTTCCCCACCGCTCTGCTCATCCACGAATAGCAAAATGAGCGGCTCGCTTAACGTGAGCAATGCAACGATAAAAAACCCACTCACCAATAAAATGAACCAGGATGCGGTTTTCAAGAAGTCTTCTATACGCTTTGTTTGCCTGGCTCCAAAATTTTGTGACAGCATGACCTGAATGGTATCGGAAATAGAGAAGAAGACCATAAAGCCCACCATCAGAAGATAGTTGACTACGGTAATAGCAGCAACCCCATCGATGCCGCCACGCTGAATCATCATCCAGTTGAAGATGAAGGCGATAATTCCGCCAGAGATTTCGTTAATGAATTCTGAGATGCCGTTATAGGCAGCCTGAAAAATTTCTTTCCAGTTTTTTTGCCCGAAACTGAATTTCAATCTTCGTTTTGGCCAAAGAAAGTAATACAGCATTACCAGTAAAGGTATGGTTTGAGAAATGCCAGTCGCGAATGCGGCGCCAGTCAAACCCCACTCATAGACTGCAATAAACAGATAATCTAGCACGACGTTGATTACTGCACCGACAGCTAACGATGCGGCAGCTAGGTTAGGAAGGCCGTCCAAACGAATAAAAAAGTACAAGGCTATCATCGCAAACTGAGCGAAAAAGAACGGCATGATGATTCGATAGTATTCACCCATGATGGGAAAAAGCTCTTGCGTAGCGCCTAGCCCTGCGAATATTTGTTCTTCAAAAACCAGGCCCAGGGAAATGACTATAAACCCATAAATGGCAAGCGTAGTGAGTGTCTTGCTGAAAATTGCTGACGCAGCTTCTATATCACCTTCGCCTAGATATTTACCGCCCCGCACAGATCCACCGATAGACAACATCATGCCAACACCAAATAGGATCGTCATAATGGGAATGATGAGATTGACTGCCGCAAGCGCTGTGATGCCAACGTAGTTACCTATGAAAAATCCATCGACCAAAGAAGCAGAGGTCATAGCGATTAATCCGACCAAAGACGGGACTAGGTATTTAAAAAACGTAGGAACAATAGCGCCTTCGATTGCATCAGTAGAGGCTTGTTGATCCTGGGCGCTTTGCATACTCATGGGATACTTCTTTCTTTGGGAGGTGAAGAATAACAGTTCCGCGGGTGGACGTTATGACACTTTCCCATCTTTTGGTGTGCTGAAAAATTCAGCCTTGCGAGTATTTTCTTTTGCTGAAGGAAGTGATGAGGCTGGCTAAATTTCAAGATTAGATTAAGCCCAAGTCGGTTCACACTAGCGCTAGAAGTGAAGCCAGGTAAGATCGTGAATCTTGACGGGTCACCTGCTTCCGCTTTTAATCTATGCGCTCAAAGCTTAACGCTAGCTAGCATTAAGCTAGCGCCGTTTCCCTCCAATTTTTCGATATATTTATTTCTGATAGACGCTTGTTTATCGTTAGAAGGGACCAAGGTTGTCTTCATGACCACATCGGTAGAACCAAAGCTTTTTTAGCTGAGTCCTCTATCCGCGAATGATTGTTTCTTTTTGAAACAGTCTTGCCGTAATCATGACTAAACCCAACCCGGCAATAAGCCCAGATGCGGTAGAGTAGAAATAGGCTATCAACGGTACTGCTTTTGCCCCAAGGACTTCTGACAATAGGATTTGTTGGCTTAACAGGGGTACAAGATACATCCAATCTTGGGACGCGATTGGCGAAAAGGTCAGATAGAGGAAGGGTAACATTGGCAGCATTGTTAGAATGCCGATATAACTCTGCGCATCTTTAAATGACTTGGCAAATATCCCCAACAGCATCTGCATACTGCTAGCAAGAAAACCCAATGGCAGTGTTGCGATAATCATCAACACAATCTGGTCACCCGTCACATGAAAGTTCAGCCCTATTTCCTCTAGGGAGACTTGTGACATCGCGAGGACACAAAGTATCAACGTCAGTACCATACCAAGGCATGAGAACATCGAGGCAGCAAGCCATTTACCAATTACAATATCGTGTCTCTCTATCGGGTTTATTAGTAAAGGTTCAATCGTCTTTCTTTCGCGCTCACCCGCCGTGCTATCGACCGCGATACCCATGCCCGATATAAATGCAGCAAGGATGATGTACAACGGAATGAAATTCAGTGCGGCTGCGGCCCTCTGCTGCTTGCTGGCAACATCAATATCTTCGACAACGACAATTCTCATCACCTCTGGTGCGACACCCCGTGCAATGAGGCGAAGTGATGCAAGGTTGTTATTGTAACGTCGAATCAAGCCTTCAAATCGCCTAACCGTAGGTAGAGCATCCGTTCTAGAACCATCACTCACTAGCTCAATCGCAACAGGCTTGGCCTTAGCCATTCTCTGTTCATAGTCTTGCGGGATGATGACAACGAGATCCCTTTTCTTATCCCTGACCGCTGCCTGGGCATCACCTTCGAAGGCCTCGACACTGACATTCTTCTCCTTCAACCACGCAATCAAATGTGGCGCATGTTCAATGCCTATAACGGGGATAATAGTTTCTTCTGCTTGGGCGCGCAGATTGATCATCGCGCTCATCATGGCGTATACCAAAATCGGCGCCATCAAAGGGAAAATGAAAGCTGACATGAGGGCGCGTCGATCGCGGCGGCCATCGAGTAATTCTTTTCCAAGTACAACACGTATAGGATGCATCAGATAGCCTCCACCAATTTGATAAACGCTTCTTCCAAGTTGTCCTCGGAGGCTTGGTTCCGAATCTCATCCGTTGTGCCTTGGGCAACGACCCTACCATCAGAAATGATGACAATCTGATCACAAAGCCTTGCCACTTCATGCATCAGATGACTGGAAAACAATACTGTAATATCACGCCGCTTAAGCTCAGATATCAATTCTCTTACAGCTCTTGCCGTCATAACATCAAGACCGTTCGTTGGCTCGTCAAGCATGATATTAGGCGGATCATGAATCAGAGCACGAGCTAGGCAAACTTTGGTCTTCTCACCTTGTGAGAAACCGTCAACTCGACGGTCGGCGATAGATGCCATATCAAGAAGTTTAATTAATTCGTTAGCTTTATTTTCAAGAAGGTTCTCATCGATACCATGCAAACGACCAAAGTAGTTGATATGGTCCCGCGCGGTTAAGCGAACATACAAACCTTGATTGTCAGGTAACACACCTATCTTACTTTGAGCGGCGCGAGGGTCAGCTATCACGTCGACACCGTCAATAACTGCAGTGCCTGTGTCGGGTTTTACCAAACCGTAAAGCACCCGAAGGCTTGTTGATTTTCCTGCACCGTTAGGTCCTAACAGCCCTGTGATTTGACCATTCTCTGCTTTAAACGTGACGTCAGACAGGGCCTGAACATCACCAAAACCTTTTGCCAGGCTGTTGACCTCAATCACAATGTGTCCTCTGTCATTTCTTCAGCAGCGCTGTTTGAAGAGTGCTCATTCGCAACTTGTTCACCTGGGTTAACAGAAGTTACTGCACCAGCAAAGCTTGTAAAGAAAGGCGGCCGATCAAGATTCATAACACAACTTGTTGAGAGCTGCTTGGGCTCAATAGTCTCAACAAAATCCCGCATAATCTCAGGCACACATCCTCTCAGTGACGTCGCATGACCTACGCCAGGCACAACGACATGTTCTGAGTTCGACAGGGTCGCTGATGCTTCCCACCCGTACTTAGGCGGTGTAATTGGATCGAACTCCCCTGATAGAAGCAGTACTGGTTTATCAGACGAGACAGGTTCGAAATAGCCATCAGGTAAAGTACCCTTGGGCCAAAATTCACAAACAGGTTTCAATGATTGATAAATAGGATTATCAAAATTCTTCGCTTCACCCGGCGTACTCACCAAACTCAAATCTTCAGAACACAGTACTGACGCCATCATGCCAATGCTCATACCCGAACTTTCGTTGTCATCACCGCCAGAGAAAACAAAATTGGACGTTACCAAGGGTTGATAATTCCCTTTATAAGCTTCTTCAATTGCCAGCGGTATCAGGGTAGATAGGTCTCGGTCATAGAGAATACCGCGTAACATTTGCGCAATATTTTTGTCGGACAACTTGCCTTCTATAAGCTCACCGGTGCGCGGGTGAACAATGGTGACAGCCTCTGGGCTATCCTTGAGACGATCCATGAGTGTATTAAAGTGTTGTTCGAATTGCGGGAACGCCTCGGCACAGTGAACTTGTGCCTGACAGTCCGCCAGCAACATCTCGAACGAGGCTTGGGCATCAACGGCAACCATTTCACCGACTTTCATAGACATGGGCACAACGCTATCTAGAATGACACTGCGCACTGATGACTCATGCCGACGCAGATAAACAAGTGCTGCGCGGGTGCCGTATGAAATACCGTAAAGGTTTATGTCACGATATCCCAGACTAGTTCGCACTTCGTTTAGATCATCCATCGCTATGGGCGTCGCGTAGAGGGCTGGATTAGCATCATATTGGCCTAAACACTTTCTCATCATTAACTGTTGAACCGATAAAATTTCTTCGTAGCTCAAATCATCTAACATAGGCGTATTTTCTTCGGGTTCGCAGGCGAGAGAATTAGACAAGCCAGTACCGCGCTGATCGACCAATACCACATCTCGCTCACGCCTTAATTTCGACAACCGTGAGAATAACAACGGTCCCATTTCCACAGCTGCCTGCCCAGGTCCACCAGCAAGAAAAAATATAGGATCGGGTTTTACAACCGACGACGTCGCCGGTATCAACATAATATTAAGGTCTATTTTTCGACCGCTGTTTGACACCCTGTCTTCATACACTGACAGTGTGCCGCAGAGACTTTCCAGAACAATACTCGTCGCTTCAGCTCGATCAGGTCGCGCGCAAGGCGCGAGCACCTCATAGTTCGGTTTTACAAGTGTACTTTGGTCAATACCCAGCTCACAGCTAGCCAACAACGAGCAAACGCTGATCAGCAAAGCGAGACTTTTGAAAGACCTCATATCGGGTTGCACATGGTTTAACTGACTCCTTTAAATGGCCGTTACGCATCAGGCTTAGACTCACCGTATGTTAGTAGCATGCGAGTGTGATGAAATTATCTTAGAATATATTGCTGCAGATCGCTTATCGGCTACTTGCTTATCACACTCGTCGAACGTAACTGCTGAATTTGAGTTTTATCCCTACCAAGAAGCGCGCTGAGCACAAGTCCGTTCTGCTCGCCTAATTGTGCAGGTAACCTCGGTTCGATGCGTGAACTCGTGGCAACATTTATAGCTGAGTTCATCAACGTGACGTTGCCAAGCACAGTATGTTCTATATCTCTCAAGGTACCTGTTGATAGAAATTATAGCAGGGCTTTTCGATCGAAAGTCTGAGTTCTGAGTATTGAATCGGCTCGGTTGCCTGCTTGTTTTATGAAAGCGTGGCGCCGAATGACTAGTAGTGGTTAAACGCTACCAGTGTTTGCTGCGAGAAGGCCGCGCAGAATGCGGAGAGTAACGTCGGATTGGTTGATATCCTGGTTTGTAATCATGGCCTCGGGTCTGCTCATGAGGTTGTCATCTGGGGACAGGAAATCAAAACCTGGGAAACCATGCTGCGCATCAATCTCGACGCGCACAGCACCTCGCTGTCAAGTTTGTCCTGCCTCGGCAACAACCTGGCGATTATCAGCATTCACCACACATGATCCTTCTTCGAAAAATGTGGTTTATACTTCCTGTCTTCATGGCGGCATTGAATCGGTTATCCTAGCGACTAATTCCATTATTACGTGCTACCAATGAAAATATTCAAGCTCTCTCTCGCGACCCTGTTGGTTGGTTTGATTGCCGCCAGTGTTTTGCTCTACAAAGGAGACCTTTCTACCGAATACGTCGATAACAAATATAGCAATGCTGCGTCAGCGTTTCTCACCATGGAAAATGGCGCAAGGGTTCATTACCGCGACCAGGGCGCAAAGACAAACCCGGCCATCGTTTTAGTGCACGGTTCCAATGCGTCTCTTCATACTTGGGAACCCTGGGTTGAACGGTTAAGCACAAACTATCGCGTCGTCAGTTTGGACCTTCCGGCTCATGGGTTGACTGGTGCGACCCCAGATCACGACTATTCATCTCAAGCACAAATCAATACGGTCCATGCCATCGTGTCTCACCTTGGTATTGATTCCTTTGTATTAGGGGGTAACTCAATGGGCGGCGGTGTCACCTGGAGATACACGCTGCAACACCCCAATGACGTTATGGCCATGTTGTTGGTTAACTCGAGTGGTTTGCCTCAGTTCAGACGCCAATTGATCGACGAAGAAGCACCCTCAAGAGGGCAGGAGCAAACGCAGAAAAATGCGACACCTCTGATTTTCACGTTAATGTCTAAGCCGTGGTTTAGGTATATCGCACGCTATATAGACCCCTACTATCTCGCGGTTCAAGGGGCCAAGTCGTCCTATAACAACTCACCGGTCGTCACCGACGCACTCATTGATCGCTACTATGAATTGAGTTTACGAGATGGAACACGCGAAGCAATTATTAGTCGGTTCAGCCGGTTTGGCTCGCGCAGCCAAGAACCTGCAGACCTAACTGCATTAGGTTTGCCCTCCCTCATTATGTGGGGCGAAGAAGACGCTGTAATACCTGTCAGTGTGGCTAATCAGTTCGCCGCGGCGTTAAAGGACACCACGCTTGTCATCTACGAAAACGTTGGTCATGTCCCTATGGAGGAGATACCCGCGCGGTCGGCAGCAGACGTTGTCAGCTTTCTTGAGGGACTTACCCTCTAATAAGGGTCTTCACGACTCTGGTGCAATGGCAATCTCTGTCTCTAAGGATATGAGAAACCGGCATGGTCAATTGCTCGTTAAGAACAGGGCAAGAGGAAGGGCGACTCCACCCGAAGATAGGAATTATAGCGGGGCTTTTCGAGCGAAAACCTTAGTATCGAATCAGATCGGTTGCGTGCTTGTTTGATGAAAGAGTGGAGTGGTATGACGAGTAGTGGTTAAACGCTACCAAGTTGTTTGTTGTTTGTGGTTATTGGTTGACCCAGTGATGAGCGATTAGCCAAGGTGCTTTTCTGTTGACCTAGGGAGAAATGCGCTTCGGTGGTGTCAACCATCAGAGAGCGGCAAATCGGCCCTGAACATCAAGCTTCGGATTTAAGCAAAGAGTAATGTAGCAATATCAGACCAGACAGGCATTTTCGCTATGCTCATTTTGGCAACCAGTGCTGCAAAGAATAGCCCCAGGCCTAATAAACTGGCCCAGTGTGGCCTTCTCAATCTGACCATATCGTAGCCGATTAACAATCCAAACAACCCAAGCTCCATGACAGGAATAAACAGGAACGGCGCTTCAATGGTCTCAATTAGGCGGGCAACAGCCGGGTCCAGGATGAGTATTCCTGCCAGTAACATGAACCGTTTGTGGGCAGCACCGTTAGCACGGTTTACCAGTCCCAAGACAAACGCGATACTAAAATTAATCAAATCGGTGGTGGGAAACATCATGGAAGCTATGTGGCTATTCTTGCCGATAGCGAACTCCGGAAGAGCGAAAGCCGTTCGCATCATGAGGTACCCTGTCACAAGCATGAATATGGCAAGGGTCGCACTCCATCGACCCCGTTGGCGATGTTGTTGTAGTTGCCCACCTTGAACCAAACTGGCTTGTAAAGTATAAAAACCAAACCAAGATACGAATATCACGCCATGTACATGGTAAAGCAGCGGCAGTGAAAAGGCGCCATTTGGTTTTGTTAGAACGGGTGGAAGAAAGCCAAGTAGAACGATGCTGGTTAGCAGAACACCCATATAAAAAAAGAATGGCTCCGCGGTGACTATTGAACCTTGTGTCTTTATTTTATTGACGATATCTGACCCAGCCTGAGTATGTTAGTCGAATATTTTTGTCCCCCTGAGGATTCCCCCGAATACGAGCCACCTTACCTTTCAAGAATAAGCACTAAAAAGTGAACCGTTAGTTTAGATAGTGTTTTCCGGGATTTCAAAAGTATCCCGATTGGTTTTTAATGGTTCTGATCATCACATCGCATCGCGTCACTCGTTACGGCTCAGAGCAGATAACTCACACGCCTTTAATCCTTTGCTTACATCTCCAAATAACCCTACCCACCTGCCTGCCAGGTCGAGCCTGATAGCAAGCTAGGTATGCAAGTCTTTTCACCACTAGACCTCGCTAAAGTCTGAGTATCAAATCAGATTGGTTGCCTGTTTGTTTTATGAAAGAGTGGCGCCGTATGACTAGCAGTGGTTAAACCCTACCAAGTTTTTTGTTGTTTTTGGTTATTGGCTGACCTGGTGATGGACGATTAGCCAACGTAATTTTCTGCTGGCGCGGGGATAAATGCGCTGCCGTGGTTTCAACCATCAGCTGGCGGCAAAGAGGTCGTTTTGCGGCCCTTGCCCGGCCTTTGCCGCCGCACAGCGGACAGACAGAAATATCTATATCAAATACAGGCTTAAGCCGCTTTGCCCAACTTAGTAGCGTGCTTGGCAGTGTTTGATCGACAGAGGTTTAAGTGGACGTCTGTATTGTCGGTTCGTCAGTAATTGCGATTCGCGACAGACTTCTAGACAATCAAATACCACTTCATCCTGGTAAGGAATATTCATGCTCAAGCTCTATCACAATGCAATCTCAACTTGTTCCCAGAAAGTGCGACTAGTGATTGCGCACAAAGGGCTTGAATTTGATTCTCAGGATGTCGACCTGTTCGAAGGTGGCCAACACGAACCGGAATATGTGAAGCTGAACCCCAACCATGTTGTACCCACCCTCGTTCACCATGGTGAGGTGCTCATTGAATCGACACTGATCAATGAGTATCTGGAGGATGCATACCCGCAGGTGCCAATGATGCCTGTTGACCCGGCGATCCGGTATAGCGTTCGCATGGTTACCAAACGGCTGGATGAGAAGGTTCACCCGGTTACCGGCATCATTACCTTTGCAATTGGTCCACGGTCATTATTGTTACAGCAACCCAAAGCAGCACGTGAAGCCAATATTAATGCTATCCCCGACCCGGTTCGTCGAGCTGCCAGGCGAAGTGTGATCGAACATGGTGTCAAAGCCCCTGAGTTTGCGAATGCTATTAGTGTGATGTTGGCGTTTATGGATACCATGAATGAGTCGCTCGAAGAAAAGATTTGGCTGTCAGGAGAGAGCTTTGGCCTTGCAGATGCCGCCGCGTTGCCCTATGTATTGCGCCTGGACCATCTGGCTATGACATCGGTATTGGAGGCTCGCCCACACCTAATGGTCTGGTATCAACGTGTGCAGGCGCTTAACTGCTTTGAGACGGCAGTAACAGCGCGATTAGCGCCCCCTCTGGTGGAAATGTTCAGGAAAAACGGTGAGGCAGTATGGGCTGATGTTGAACCCATGACCCACTAAGGAAAAGCACGCGATTCGTGCAGAGATGAGATGAATTCGAAAGATACCGTGACAACTGAAGTATTTCCTTTGATATGGACGCAGGATGTTGCCGCATTGTCCGACTGGGCTGTGGCTGTGCTCGGACTAACAGAGTCATGGCGGGCGCCCGGTGAGAGCGGAGAGGTTGAACATGCTGAGCTTCATTGGTTTAGCGGTAAGGTTTCCATCAACATTTCCAATGGAAGGCAAATGGGGCCCAGTGGAATCTCGCTCAGAGTAGATGATCGAAACCGGGTTGACGCACTCTACCGGGGCGCTCTGAACGCAGGTGCAGATATTACGCAAGGCCCTGAAGAAAGTCGGGTTGCCTACAGTTTCACTACGACTGATGCCGATGGGAACCAATGGTGGGTCAATGCCGAGACGGGTATGTTGGATCAACTGCGGGGTTAGGTACACCTGGCGGGGACAGACATTGAAATTACCTACTCAGGAGCCTCGAGAATAGGAATTATAACAGGGCCTTTCGAGCAAAAGCCTGATTATCGAATCAGCAAGGGCGCTATTTCCCAGCGTCGTGGGAGCAAGCGTTCAGCAATGCCTTCATTTTGCCTGCACCCATACTGTTGGCCAACGCTATGTTGCGCTCGGGAATGCGTTCTGCGTGAGGGTAGTTGGCAACAGCTTGCTCCAGGCTCGCCTCACGAATCAGGTGCAGTAGGGGGTAGGGAGATCGGTTGGTATAGTTCGCCGCGTCATCAGGCTCGGTCCCACCGAACTGGTAATCCGGGTGAAAGCTGGCTATCTGAAACACACCTTCTAACTTTGTCCTTCGCAAGAGGCCATCGACATCGTCTAGGAACTGGTTGTAGTCATAGAAATCCTGCAATGCTTCAGGATGAATGAGTAAGCTGGTTTCAATTGACTCATCTTGGCTAAGCAATTCTAATTCAACGTGTAACTCAACCAACAGCTGTTCTTCTGTGGCCGCCTGGGTGACGGAGAACCGAACTCTGTTGGCCGATAATTCTCGTTTGGCAAAGGGGCACAGATTTAGACCCACAACCACTGTTTCCACCCAGGTCCTCGTGGCACCAATGATGTTCTTATGCTCCAAAAGGGTAACCTGCAGGGGAATCTGGTTTTGACTTGCTGATTGTAAACACATTCATCGCGTCGAAGAAGTCACGCAGTGGTCAGTGACATATCTGCGGAGTCATTGTCATTGATGCCATTGGTAAATGTGTCAACCACCTGTGGCAAAGGTGATTTGCACGCGATTTAATCGAGCTGCAGAATTTATCTACAACGGTGGATTCTTAAACCACCGTTGATTGTGCGTGCTTGGGTCAGGATTGTGGACTCTTTGCATAATTTGTTAACAGCACTGCTTATCTCAGTGCAAAAAAAGCATCTAGATGATTCTATGAGTTTACACCGGGGCTGTACCTCGGTACGGTGCTTTGATCACGAAAACTGAATTTGAGGGACAAGACCATTTCAGAAAAATTTCGAACGGCAACCCAATGGGGCATCTACGATGTTCTGGTGCAAGAGGGGAAAATTGTGGGCGTGCAAGACATACCTGAAGATCCAGCCCCTTCACCTCTGGGGCAAGGTTTGGTTGATGGCATCCAGCACCCTCTAAGAATTAGAGAACCGGCGATTCGTAAAGGGTGGCTCGAAAATCGCGACACAAAAAAGAGGGGCGCTGATGAGTTTGTGAATGTGCCCTGGGATGAAGCACTAGAGCTTGCCTCAGATGAGCTCAAACGCGTAGCTGACGATTTTGGTAACACCTCGATCTTTGGTGGCTCCTACGGTTGGGCCAGTGCCGGTCGTTTTAACCATGCGCAATCCCAGCTCCACCGCTTTATCAATATGGCCGGCGGTTGCACGCGAGCGATGAACAGCTATAGCACTGCTGCCGCGCAGGTTATCTTGCCGCATGTAGTAGCGCCGTGGGGACAAATGGAACTGGAGCAAACCACATGGGATGAAATCGCGGCTAACACAGAGCTGATGATTGTCTTTGGAGGCGTGCCCTTGCGCAATACTCAGGTAGCCTACGGTGGTATCACCGAACATCAATCAACACCTGGCCTTCAAGCGGCAATGAAGGCTGGAGTGCGCCTAATTAACATCTCACCTTTAAAAAGTGATGCCATAAACGCACAAGACTGGTTAGCGCCACGCCCAGGTACTGATGTTGCCATGATGCTGGGTATGGCGTTCGAACTCGAAACCAACGATTTGGCAGATCTCGAGTTTCTCGCAAGCCACTGCGTGGGTTATGAACGCTTCAGGCGATATCTGTTAGGTCTGGACGATGGCCAACCGAAAACGCCGGAGTGGGCGAGCGTTATCTGTGACGTGCCTGCAGCAGAAATTGCGGCACTCGCACATCTTGCGGCTAAAAAACGAACCTTTGTATCTGCAGCGTGGTCACTACAACGAGCACACCATGGTGAACAACCCTATTGGATGATTGTGACTTTAGGTGCAATGTTGGGAGGTGTCGGCCTGCCCGGGCAAGGATTTGGCTTTGGCTACGGCGCTGAAGGCTTTATCGGTAGTTCCTGGCGAAGATTCAATTGGGCGACGTTAAGTAAAGGGCGAAACCCGACTGGTTTTGCCATTCCTGTCGCTCGCATCGCTGACATGCTGCTACATCCCGGCGAGTCAGTTTCGTACGATGGTGATGAGATCGAATACCCGGATATACGACTTATCTATTGGGCCGGCGGCAATCCATTTCATCATCACCAGGATTTAAATCGGCTTTGCAGGGCGTGGCGTAAACCGGACACCGTCATCGTCAATGAGCCATGGTGGACTCCGGTAGCACAGTGGGCAGATATTGTTTTTCCGGCAACCACTCAGCTTGAACGAGAAGACATTTGCGCAAGTTCACACGATCCCTATGCGCATGTGATGGAAGCCGCCATCCCTCCGCAACATAATGCGCGTTCAGATCATGAAATATTCAAAGGTCTTGCAGACAAACTGGGTTTTTTCGATCGCTTCACCGAGGGGAAAAATGACCGAGAGTGGCTTGCTGATATGTGGCAACGTTCTCAGAGTGCTGCTGCAAAACAAGGCTTTGAGCTACCGGCTTTTGACGAGTTTTGGCTGAACAAACAACACCGTATTCCCGACCCAGGTCCTCGACCAACGTGGTTAGGTAGCTTTCGAGATGACCCCGTGAAAAACAAGCTCAGAACACCATCCGGTAAGCTGGAGCTATTCTCTGAGGTTGTTAACGGATTCAACTATGACGATTGTCTTGGGCATGCTGCGTGGCTAGAGCCATTTGAGCGCCTTGGCGGTGCAGGTAGCGATGAGTTTCCTTTGGCGTTGTTATCGCCGCAACCGGAGCGTCGCCTGCACAGCCAGTTAGATCACAGCAAGCACAGCACTGACGGCAAAATTGATGGGCGTGAAGTGCTCACTATGCATCCTGATGCAGCTCAACAAAGAGGTATCGAAGCCGGCAGCACGGTACGTGTTTTCAATAGCCGTGGTGCTTGTTTAGCCGGCGTGAAGTTTGATTCGGAAATGAGAGTGGATGTGGTCGCGCTGCCGACCGGCGCTTGGTTCAAACCTAGCGTACCAGATGATGTCGGATCATTGGAGTTGGCCGGCAACCCCAACGTGTTAACTAAAGATATTGGTACTTCAAGTTTGGCACAAGGTCCCAGCAGCGGTACGTGTCTGGTACAGGTAGAGCGGTATGGTCCAGACTGCTATGAACTTAGGAATGATAAAAGCCACAACAGAAACAAGAACAACCATCGCTGCGATAGTTGCGCGTAGTTGGCTTTTTTGCTATTTGCCACGTGATACCAAAAAAGATGCCAGATAAACTGAGCATTGCGGCGATCTGGTTGATCCTGCCAATGATGAAAGTGCCTCTGCACGGGGCGCTGAGTTTCCGGCTGCTTTTAATGCTGCCTCTAGGGTTGTGATGTGGTTTTCGTAGATATCTTCCACTAGATCTGACACCAGTAGCTCAACCTGCTGCATAGCTCAGAGCTGTGGCCAAAGTCGGTCGCCAATCAATGCTTCACCGGCTTCGTCGGCAAGAATGAACTTCACGATCCCATGCATACCTGTTGGCTCATCCTCATTATTCAGAGAATCAAAAAAGGAATCAAAAGACAGGCTCTAGGATTCGGCGATATAGCGAACAAGTGCTCGCAACATTTCTTCAGACGTTCGGAAGTGATATTGCAGAGCACCCAGTGTCATACCGCTGGCACGTGCCAATGCGCGCATGGTTAAGCTCCCGTAACCTTCATCAGCGATCATCTCGATGGCAGTCTGCAGTATTTGTTGTTTACGGTCAGTCATTGATTGAAAAACGGATCCGGACGGTTGAGATGTCATGTGACGTGGCAAAGCGTGTCACATGACATCTCAACCATGCGTCGAGAAAAATGGCAATTGAGATCACAAGGCGGGATCTACTTCGCCTGGGTTGGCACAAACCTATTCGACATCCTTCTAGCAATATGAAAAAGAGATCCGTGATCAGCATTCAAGGAATGCTTCGTCAGTACGGTTGTAATCATGAGTCAGATATACGCGCTATCACCGTCAGCAGGATTCCCCGCGGTTACGCGTGCGCCTATTTTGGCCTGTATTATCCTGAGAGGGAAGAAGGGCAGGCGCCCCACGAGGTTGGTGAGCCCAGTTTGGGTGGATCTCCATAACAGGAGACTGACTTGTCTACAGTCCTGCCAGACCGTTTGTTTTAACGCGCAGATTAGACAACCGTATAGTCAATGTAGCGAACAAGAATCTGGTCAGTAAACTCTTCGTTTTCTGGTAGATAGGAGAGTGGTTCAGAGGTATGTACTCTTGCAATCACCCCTTCATTGACCAGTTCGCTAAGTATGTCTGGGAAACCTCGCTCTGCGAACAAGTCATTGCGCTGGGTTATTGCGACAATTCCACCGGGTTTGACAACTCGACTGAATTCTCGAAGTGTACCAACGCTATCGGTGAGGTATGTCAGCACGCCGACACAGGCAAGTCCATCGTACTGATCATCTGAAATAGGCAAGGGTAGTGCTTGCATATCGATGGCACGCAAGTTCTCGTACGCATTGGTTCCTCTTGCTACTTCAAGGGAACGTTGAGATACATCAATCCCATCGATGGAAGTGAAACCGCTAGTAACCAGGGCTTTCCCACATAGGCCGGTGCCACATCCTGCATCCAGAATCCTGGACTCCTGCGTGAGATTTGCGCGAACTATTGACGCTATTTTATCGGGTGCATCGTACCGCCAGTCAGCAAGGGATTTATCATAGTCAGAAGCCCAATCATCGTAGTATTTAGCGACATCAATGCTTTTTCTCGACAAATTACTAAGGCCAGTATGTTTTGAACCGTCGCTTGTTTTCATCTGCTGGTTCCTACTCGGGGGAAGAACATTCTAAACTACTAGGTTGAACAACCTCCAAACGTGCTAGTTGCTGATGGCCAATCAATTTTTGTTAGTTTATTTGGCAGCACCCAACCCCTCTATCGCGGTGAATGTTGGTGAACAGCATGGTAAAGAGCACTATGGGGAAGACTAAGCGCGCTCCCGGAAACACCTCTAGCTCCACCTCGATCTCTGAACCACACTGTTTACAGGTCAATGAATTAGAGAACGCAAACGGTAACTGGGCGTTACCATTCGGGCATACCTTCAAAAACATTCATCTCAATCCTCTTGAGACTTAAGGTTAGATTAGCGCGGTTAGAAGATATAGACACCCCCTCCTAACAGAGGGCTACCATCACTAGAATCGATCCAGCATTGAATAATACATCATCCCAGCGACAAGCGCTGGCCACCTGAGCAAGCGACCGCCAGGGAATGGGAAGTGCGTCAGATTTGCGAACAGGTCAAAGCGCTCGTCCTGACCCATGATGGCATCGGCAACCATCTTGCCACCCATATTAGCCATGGCGATGCCGTGACCTGAGTATCCCTGCGCCCAGTAGATGTGGTTGCCATCTCGTCCAAAGTGCGGCATGCGCCGCATGGTAATGGCGAGTGTGCCGCCCCAGCCATAGTCTATTTTGACGTCGGCGAGATTCGGATAAATCTTCAGCATGTTTTTGCGGACAAACTGTTTGATGTCACGGGGGAAATTTGAGCTGTAATTCTCACCGCCACCAAAAATCAGCCGATGGTCCGGCGTATTGTGAAAGAAGTTAACGACAAAGCGAGTGTCGACCACGGACACATCATCACGATTAATCTGGCGACCGCGTTCTTCTCCGAGTGGTTCGGTTGCCAGGATAAAGTTGTTGATCGGCATCTGGTAATTGTCCGGTGTTTTGTGAAATCCATTCAGATATCCGTTGCAGGCGATCACCAGATACTTAGCCTGCACGTTACCCGTTGCTGTCTTGACAGTAACGCCGTCATTGCGTTTCTGAATCCCGCCTGCCAGCGTTTCTTCGAAAATTTTCACGCCAAGTTCTGAGGCTGCCCGGGCCAGGCCAAGGGTCAGATTCAAGGGATGGATATGTCCGGCGCAAGTGTCGAGGTAACCACCGTAAAGGGTTTCGACACCGAGCATCTCGGCTGCTTCATCACGGCTGACGATGCGTTTGGCTGTGTAGCCGTAGTTCTTTTCCAGGTGTTCGGCATAATCCCAGAGCGGGCCCTCATGTCGCTCCCGGTGCGCGAGCGTGAGTTCGCCATCTTTCAGATCACAGTCGATATTGAATTCGGCGACCCTGTCCCGGACCAGCTGATTGGCATCACAGGCGATCTGCCACATCTTGCGCGCGTCATCCATGCCGAGCCAGGACTCCAGCTCGTCCTGATCCTTGCGCTGACCTGTACCGAACACGCCGCCGTTGCGACCGGATGCTCCGGATCCTATTTTATAACCCTCAAGCAGAACAACGGAATATCCCTTACGTGCGAGTTCTATGGCTGCGGACAGGCCAGTGTAGCCGCCGCCAACAACACAAACATCTGCATCCGTTGAACCATCCAGGGCAGGATAGTCGTGGCCACCATGCGCCGTGTCGTAGTACCAGGATTCATCAAATCCGGTTTTCGGATTTCCGCCTCCTCTTCTTTCGCTCATAATGCACTTCCAAGGTAACCAACTTCCCATTGTGTCATCATCTTCATGTAGTCGCGAAGTTTCGCGCGCTTAACGGAAACAAATACATCGACAAAATCACGGCCGAGCGATTCATTCAGCTCGTCATTTAGTTCCACTACCGGTAATGCCTCACCAAGATCGTTGGGAAAGGTCGATTCCAGATCATAATCAGGAATGTCTGCCGTAGCGATCGCGATCATGATTTCGGCGAAATCGGGCGAACACGTCATTGTGACCAATGACCTGCTCGTCATAAGGAGGTTATTTTTCGAACAGGATTACCCTGCTATGAGGATTGAGGTATCGATGTTCGTGACATTGATCAGGAGGCTTTGTGAGCTTCAGGATAAAAGGGGGAGCCGACAAGATGAGTCAGTTCGCAAATAGTAACAAGTTGTTTGGAATTGGCGTGAGTCTTGGCGACGTGTTTACTTTAGTTTACCCGCAGCCATGGCGGGATAATTTGATTCGTGTCTCCGTCGGTTGTGAGGATGCCAGTGACACCATCGGAGAATTTGAGGCTGGGCTATTGAATCTGTGATGCTCTGCGCAGTGGTCGGAACTACACCGCTAGCATGACGAGCCAGCTGCAGGCGACCAGTGCAGTGAGCCAGGTCAACACCCGCCTGATCGCTTGAGCAGCGCGCTGTCGATCCAGCACTGCGAAGATACCCACGACGACCAGAACAAACCCGATTTGCGCGATCTCAACACCCAGGTTGAATCCCAGCAGGCTGATCAGGAAGCGGTCGGTGGGTATCTCGAGAGCCTGCAGGCTGGAAGCAAAACCGAGGCCGTGCAGCAGTCCAAATAAGAATATCCAGACTGCGGCGGCGTCAAACAACCCCGGGGAGAGCTCAGTATCACTATGGCGCAAAGTATTCCAGGGACTGTAAATTTGCCACAGGCTATTGAACGCCACAAAAACGATAGATCCGATAATCGCGAGTTCAACCCAGTAAGCGTTAAGCTCGATCAGCCGGTATGACGCCATTGCAAGTGTCACAGTGTGCGCCAGTGTGAACAGGCTGATCCGTATGATCAGTTGCCATGCGCTTCTGGCAGAAAGACACAGTGCCAGAAGGAATAGCAGGTGGTCCCAGCCACCGATAACGATATGACGGAACCCATGTGCGGCAAAATCTGCGCCTTGTCGAACTGCGCCTTCCAGGGAGATATTGGTGGCTTCTATCTCAAGATTGCCAGGGTCAAATCGAGGACTCGTCTGCCCCGCGACCAACCACCGGCTCTTTCTTTTTCCGGTGACGGACGAGCGTATGGTCAGCGCGACAGGTTCTTCAAAGATAAAGGCTGACGTGAAGCGAATAGCGAGAGGAGCGTTGGAATTCAGCTGGCCCGTGAGCTTCACCGTCGTTTTGGGCCAGACAATCTGGCTCTTATAATCTCCTAGGTCATAACCGGCAGGCCATTGCACGTTGGTGACTCGCAGGTCGATGCGTGAATCTTCCTGGTAGGCCTCGATTGCGCCCGCCAGCTTCTTGAACATCTCGGCCTCGGGTGCCTGCTGAGAGTCTGACAAAGAGGCAGCGAAATAAGCTTCTGCTGAACCAAGTTCTGCGAGCAGATCCAGCTGTATCGTGACGCTGATGTGACCGCTCTGATCGATTTCAGCGATCGCCTCGGTCATGTTCAGCAGGTGCGCCTGACCTGACGAGCAGACCAGCAGGCACAACACGGCTAGCCAGCCGAATTCATCTGCTGCCGACTTCGGTCTCCGGGTGATCGCTACCACACGACCGGATGTGTTTCGCCGTTGGTGACATTGACAAAGCCAACGGGATTGCTTTCATAGGGTGCTACCAGTTGCCATCTCCAGGGAGACGCTGTGAGAAAGGCGAACCGCATTCTTTCCGGCAGGCCGGGAGCGCCAATCCACTCCATCTCGTCGGCAGCATCAAGCATTGACTCTACCTCAGCGGCTACTTCGTCAACCGGTCTGGCGGTCATCAGGCCGGCGATGTCCAGTTCAACAGTCGCTACAACTTTGCCCTGACTGACCAGCGCCCAGCCACCATGCTGATTGGCTACCGTATTTACCGCCAGTGCCATCGCAGTATCATCATTGCCCACGGTCCAGATGTTATGGATGTCATGCATCTGGGAGCTGGCAAGAGCAGAACCTGGCGTTATCGGTCCGACATCGCGCCAGAACATTTTGGATACGGCGCCTTTACCGCTATAACGATCGACGACGGCGACCTTTGAGATTGCCCTCGTGGCATCTCCCTCCACGCGACCATCAGTCACGGAGAGTACATCCTTCATAAAATCAGGTTCGAAGTAGAAAGGCCGAATCAGGGCGACGTTCACCTGGTCACGCCCCGGCGGTGCAGCAATGACAAAATCTTCTGCGATCATCTGCCGCCCGACGTTCATTGTGTTTCTGGCCCAGTCCGGGTAGTCAACAGATACCACTTCGGGAAGATACTTATTGCCCTTGGAGACGAGTTTGCCGTTGGCGATTACACGGGTAATAGACACCGTTTTTGGGTCGTTCAGCAGGACAACATCGGCGTATCGACCTGGTGCGATAGAGCCGACCAGGTGTTCGACGTGAAAATGCCTCGCGGTATTGTAGCTTCCCATCATATAGGCCGCTTCTATCGGTGCCCCAGCTTCGATCGCGTTGCGAATATTATGGTCCATTGCACCCAGTTCGATCGTGGCGGCAACGTCTCGATCATCGGTGGTGACCGACAGGTTGCTCCAGTCTGAAATACCTAGTTCGTTCAACAAGGGAATTAGTGCGCGCGTGGCGTCGGGCCGGAGTTCAAGGAAAATGCCGCGTCTTACTTTTCTAAGGCCTTCTTCAGCCAGCTTCACCTCATGGTCGGATGCCAGGCCGGAGGCAGAGAAGGCATTAATCTCATCCACTGTGCGCAGACCGCTGCCGTGACCTTCAACGACGCCGCGATTATCCCAAGTGGCCTGTATCATGCCCCAGATGCGCTTACTGGCAGGAGCATCCGGATTGCTGACCGCGGGCCAGTCCATGACCTCGCCGAGGGCCGTGACTCGAAGGTCGGAGCGTAGAAAGTCCTCCATTTCCTGGTAGCCGTAATACCCCGCGCCCTGTTCATAAGCGGTAGGGGGTGTCGCTGAGCCTATCGATGGGAAAATCTTGAGCGGGCTGCCCGCTTTTTCTGCCATCAGCCAGAAGACCGCGTTCATGGGACCAATCGCGTTGGACAGTTCATGAGAGCCTTCCATCGTCCAGGTATTGCCCCGTGGAATGACCAGCGCGGCCTCGTACTCGGGTGTCAGGTAGCTGCTTTCTATATGCTTGTGTGACTCACCGAACCCGGGTACAGCCCACTCCTTACGTGCATCAATCCTGGTTTCTGCGGTGCCGGGCCAGGTACCGCTGTCTCCGACCCAGGCGATTCGTTTGTCTCGAATAACAATATCCTGATTAGGCAGCCATTCCTGAGTGAATACATTGAGGACAGTAGGGCCTTCAATTAATAGATCGGCGGGTTCCTGTGCAAGCGCCGTCTTGATCAGCCCCTGTCGCGTCAATACCTCTTCGCTAAACTCAGCCGCGAAAACAGCAGGCGCTGGCAAAGTAAGCAGAAAAGTTGCCAGAAGAATAGCAACCCGGAAAAATGAAGCAGGCGTGGCCATAGCAAAGCTCACGATGGTTCCCCTATGGTGGCTTGTTGATAGTGACTGAATTTTCCCTTCCTCTGGCGTTCATTTTAATTCAGCCGGAGGATAGAAATTATAACAGGGCTTCCGAGCGAAAGTATGAGTATCGAATCAGCTCGGTTGCCTGCGTGTTTTATGAAAGAGTGGAGCCGTATGACTATTAGTGGTTAAACCCTGCCAGGGTTTGTGCTTATTGGCTGACCTGGTGGCATCATAGAGTTCTTTGACTGAGTTCAATATTGAACTGTCATTGGGAAGTACCCGACTTTTCGTATTTTATGCGCAGCAACGCTCGGTAAGCGCTAACGTTGGACTCCGCACCAGTTATACCTGTATGTTCGAGAGGGTTCGTCGTTTCCGGCTCTATCCCCAGTTTTGCGGCCATTTCCTGGCCCGCGAGATCCTTAATCCCCAGCGACCAGGCCATGGACGGCAGATCAAGCACAAAATAATGATAGAGGGCCCGCCAGCTACTGCCTTGATCACGAAATAGGTGGTCAAGAAAGGAGATATCAAACCAGGCGTTGTAGCCGACGAAAAGGACATGCTTGTTCCTGGCGACGCGATGGTGGAAATCAACTATCTTGCGGACGGCTTGCAGCGGAGTGTTGAAGCCGAGCTCATTCCAGCGTCCTACCGAGAACCCGTTGACCGCGACTGCACCCGGCTGAGCGCGGTCTGGATGGTTAGGCATGATGCGCAAGAACAGACGATCGAGTTCATTCCCCTCAAGGTCTGTCATTACGATGCCAACGTCGATCATTTCATGATACCCCGGGACGAGCCCTGTGGTTTCTGCATCTACATGCGCCATTAGCCAGCCGTCGGGATCGTTTGCCGGAGTAGAAGTAGCAAAGGGTGCTGAATTAAGGGCTTCTATAAAGTCGGGTACCGGGTCCGCGAAAATCGATGAAGAAAAGAGAAAAATGAAAACTATGCGATGCATGATGATGCTATACGTCATTTAAATTGACTCCAAGTCACGAGAGGAGTTTGAACAAAGAACTGCTAAGAGATGCAAGAGATGAGAGTCGCTTCCTCAGACCAAAATAGCACGTCGTCTCAATTAGAAACAACCTGAGTAACCATAGGGTTCGCGCTAGTATGGCAGAGACTACCGACATGCTGCGACCTCGTGTCGCTGTGTCGCTGTGTCGCTGCGCGGCACGCATGGGTGTCACGCGTGGAATTGGACGCTGGAACTGCTGTCACCCGATATGAAGGTCGTCATCGAACTAAACAACGTTGTCGTTCGTACCGAACCCATTAGTGCGCTTTTTTAGGATTAATAGGGGTCAACAGAGCGTGCTCGTGAACTTCGTGGACCAGAGAGACCGAGTCATCGCCGCTGGACTAATGAATTATTGGTTGCGTGAGATGAGGATTACGTGAGGTGGCCTCGATGCTGCGTCAGTTGGTTCTGGCACCTGGTCCTGGCCCCCAGTTTCAAGTTTCTGTCCCAATCTCTCAAATACCGTAAACTACGCACAAATTCACACAGAGAGATGTAAAGTGCAGTTTGATGAAGTCTTCCTTGGACGCCGTAGCATCCGCGGCTATAAAACGGATCCAGTGCCGAAAGCACTGATTGAAGAAGTCCTGGCATTGGCAATGCGTTCTCCGTCATCGATGAACACACAGCCGTGGAATTTTACTGTTGTCTCCGGCGAACCCTTGAATCGTATTCGCGCCGGTAACACTGAACGTAATTTAGCGGGTGTGCCGCATTCGCGTGAGTTTCGCATCGGACAAGCGTTTGCAGGGCAACATCGCGACCGTCAGGTTGGCGTCGCCAAGCAATTATTCTCTGCCATGGGTATCGCACGTGAAGATAAAGAGGGGCGTCAGGATTGGGTGCTGCGCGGTTTCCGCCAGTTTGATGCGCCTGTTTGTGTGATTATTACTTATGACCGCGAGCTGGCAGACAGCGATGACACTGCTTTTGACTGTGGCGCAGTAACAACAGCACTGGTAAACGCGGCCTGGTCGCGTGGTTTGGGTGCGGTGATTAACAGTCAGGGCATCATGCAGTCGCCAGTGGTTCGCGAGCATGCAGGTATTGCTGAGGACCAGGTGATTATGAAGGCTGTTGCGTTGGGCTGGCCGGATGAGAGTTTTCCGGCCAACGCGGTAGTCTCAGAACGCAAGAGCGTTGAAGAAGCTACTTCTTTTCTAGGCTTTGACGACTGAGCTCGCTCTGGGTTTTAAATAACCCGGTAATCAGAGCGGCGGGTAGAGTGGGTCAGAGTCTCGGTATGGCTCAGGTCAGCTTCAAACTGCCTCGGATATCGCTCTCATCGCGACAAAGCTATCTTGGAATAGTGCGCTTGTAGGCTCTCGGATGTGTTGAAAGTTTGACAATCACCACTTGGGTTTGCATGTTCATATAGATGACCTGGCCATGGATTCCTATGGCCACCAGGATGCCTTTCTCAGCATCCTCAACCCAGACCTGATTGCGATAATGACCACCAGGCATCATTGCCCCATAATCACTCTCTGCAAAGTTGATCCTGGCCTGATCGTCAGCGTGCCGAGTATCATTGATCCATTGCCGTGGCACAATTTGCTCGCC